>DATKBW010000057.1:0-37222 GCA_035513575.1 Longimicrobiales bacterium
GGGAGGCGCGGAGCTGGTCGAGGGTGACGTCGCGGCCGATGCGGACGCCGCAGCGGAACGCGACGCCGATCTCCGTCCACCGGCGCAACTCGCCGTCCAGCACCTCCCGGGGGAGGCGGAAGCCGGGGATGCCGGAGCGGAGGAGGCCGCCGGGGGCGTCGTCGGACTCGTAGACGGTGACCCGCCAGCCGCGGCGCCGGAGGTGCCAGGCGGCGGCCAGCCCGGCAGGGCCGGAGCCGATGACCGCCACCGAGCCATCACGCTCCGACGACGGCGCCCAGCGAGCCGGGTCGGCGTTCTCGATCCCCCAGTCGCCGACGAACCGCTCGACGGAGCGGATGGAGATCTTCGGCTGGCCGTCGTCGGAGAACCGCTCCACGAGGCCCGGGTGGCGGACGGCGAACGTCGCCGCCTGGGGGTAGCCGAGGGCGTTGATGTCGTGGTCGCACGGGTGAGGGCAGACGCGCCCGGCCACCGCGGGGAGGGGGTTGGCCCGGAGGACGAGCTCGAAGGCGTCCTCCAGCCGGTCCCGGTCCACCAGCTCGAGCATGAGGGGGACGTCGATCCCGGCGTTGCAGTCGGCGCACAGCTGCTGGCAGAGGGTGCAGCCGTTGCACAGGAGGTCGTTCACCTGGAGCCGGCCGCCGGTCTCCTCGATGGCCGGGCACCCCAGCCGCACGCACGCGTGGCAGTCGGTGCACTTGTCCGGGTCGATGGCGACCCCGTCGCCGAAGGTGATCCGGTCCTGGAGGACGCACGGCTTCTCGGCGATGACGACCGTCGGGTGGTCGGCGCGGACGGCGTCGTCGATGGTGCGCCAGGCCCCCAGGAGGTCGTACGGGTCCAGGGTGCGGACGTCCTCCACCCCGACCGCCCGGGCGATCCCCCCGATGTCGATCCGCCGCGCCGGCTCCCGGTCCAGCCGGCGGCCGGTCCCGGGATGCTCCTGGTGCCCCGTCATGGCGGTGGTCCGGTTGTCCAGCACGACCACCGTCCCGCTCCCGCCGTTGTAGACCACGTCCATCAGCCCCGTCACGCCGGAGTGGTAGAAGGTGGAGTCGCCGATCACCGAGACCAGCCGCTTCCGGTCCGCGGCGGGGAGCACCTTCTCCATCCCGTGGGCCATGCCGATGGACGCGCCCATGTTCATGCAGGCGTCCATGGCGTCCAGCGGCGCCAGCGCGCCGAGCGTGTAGCAGCCGATGTCACCGCTCACGATGGCGTCCAGCCGGCCGAGGGCGTGGAACACGCCGCGGTGCGCGCAGCCGGGACAGAGCGCCGGGGGCCTGCCGGGGAGCGGCGGGGCCGCGGCGGGCGACGCCGGAGCGGCGCTCACCACCGCCCGGCTCCGGCGTCCGCCGGCCACGATCTCGCCCCGGCTCCGGTACACCGGCGGCGTGCGGCGCGGGCGGATCGCGGCCAGGAGGACGTCCACGCTGAGCTCGCCGAAGCGCGGCCACGCCCGCCGCTCCGGCTCGATGCCCATGGCCCGGATCTGCTCCTCCAGGTACGGCTCCAGCTCCTCGACCACGAACAGCCGCCGCCCCGCGTTCCGCGACGCGAAGTGCCGGATCGAGATCGCCGGCAGCGGGTGGGTCAGACCCAGGCGGAGCACGGGGGCGTCCGGGAACGCCTCCCGCACGTACAGGAAGGGAACGCCCGCGGTGATGAACGCCACCTCGTCGTCCCCCGGGACCGTCTCGACCCACCGCTCGGCCTCGCATCGCAGCCCGGGGATGCGCTGCTCCTCGATCCAGCGGTGGCGGACCCGGCCGTGCGCCGGCAGCACCACGTTCTTCGCCGCGTCCTTGCGGTACGGCCGCAGCGGCGCCTCCCGCCGGCGCCCGAGCGGTACCACGGCGGTGCCGTGGGAGAGCCGCGTGGTGGTCCGCAGGAGGACGGGCGTGTCGTACGCCTCGGAGATGGCGAACGCCGCGTCGGCATGCCGGCGGGCGTCCTCCGGACTGGCGGGCTCCAGCAGCGGGATCCTCGCCGCCCTGGCGAACAGGCGGTTGTCCTGCTCGTTCTGCGACGAGTGCATGCCCGGGTCGTCGGCGCTCACCACCACCAGACCCCCGTTCACGCCCATGTAGGCCGCCGAGAACAGCGGGTCCGCCGCGACGTTGAGCCCCACGTGCTTCATGGTGGCGAGGGCCCGGGCGCCGCCCAGCGACGCGCCCACCGCCACTTCCAGCGCCACCTTCTCGTTCGGCGACCACTCGCAATCCACGGCCCCCAGACGCCACAGCGCCTCCAGGATCTCCGTGCTCGGGGTGCCGGGGTATCCGGCACCGACCCGGGCTCCCGCTTCCCACGCCCCCCGTGCGATCGCCTCGTTCCCGGACAGAAGTCGGGCTTCGCGACGGTCCCGCCCCGACCCCACCGCGTCGGCGGACCCCGCCCCTCCCAACCCCCGCTCCGGCCGGGACCCCGCGACCGTCATATCCATCATTCGGCTCTGCTCCGGACCGTTCAAGGCATCCTGGCCCCGTCCGGAAAGCTACCGGAACACCCGCACCGGACAATCAGGAAAACCCGGAGACTTGGGCACTTCCCTGCGGGGGATTTCCCGACGCGCCTACGACGAGGTGTCCGCCCGCCGGTTCGACGGGCGGGCCACCCCGGACCTCGAGCGCCTCGCCGCGGAGCTGATCGCGCGCTACGGCTGAGGCTGCGGTGCCCCCGCCGGGGGCACCGTGTCGGCGCCGGGGACCGGCTCCTGCGGCGCCGCCGTCGCGGGGCTCTCGAGGGGCTCCACCGGCTCCGTCAGCGGCTCCTGGATCGTGGTGGTCTCCGCCGCGGGCGCCGCCCGGCCCGACTCCAGCCCGCCGCTGTAGACGAGCCATACGCCCACGCCCACGGCCAGCAGCACGAGCAGCAGGGCCACCCACGTCCAGACGCGCCGGCGCGGGCGGCGCTCGATCTCGATCTCCGCCATGGTCGCCTACTCCTCCCGCAGGGTTTCGCGACGCGTCCGGGGGCTCGTGCCGTAGAAGCTCCGGAGGGTGTTCCCGCGCCAGTCATCGTCCTCCGCGCCCGGGGGCTGCCGGGGGAGGCGGTCGTCGGGGGCGGCGGCGCCGGCACGCCGGAAGTAGTCGTCGATCTCCCTGGCCTGTCCGTGTCGCAAGGGGAGCCCCGGGTACTGGGGGTAGCCGTCCAGGTCGTGGGCGAGCAGCCCGGCCGCGACTACGTTCCGCTTCTTCCGGTCCAGCCGGAGGTGGTCGGCGGGGAGGAGGATGTGCCGGTCCACCGGCTCGAGCTCGAGCTCCCGCTCGTCCAGGGCGACATCCAGATAGCGGGCCTTCATGGTCCCGGGGTCCACCAGCAGCTCTGCGACGCGGCCCACCGCGCGCCCGTCGCCGGTCACGACCTCCCACTTGCGGGGATCGTCGCCGGCCACCCGGTACTCGTCCTCGATGGTGTCGAGGCGCTGCAGCCCCAGGTCGGCCTCGTCGTCCGTCGTGGGGGCCACCAGGTCGCGGTGGGCGGTCGCGCTGGTGCCGCCGTAGAATGTGTCCAGGCGGCGCTCGTACCCCTCGTCGAGCGCCTCCGGGTCCAGCGCGTGCTCGGGGGCCTCCCCGAGCCGCTCCTTGGTGAGCGTTTCGATCCACACGACCTTGTCATCGCGGTCCGCCCAGGCGTGGTCCAGCGGCACCAGCACGTGCTTCTTCAGGAACCCCATGTCCACGTCGAGGTAGCGGAGCGTGCCCGAGCGGTCGAGCAGCATGTCCTCCACGCTGCCCACCTTCTCGTCGTCCGGGCGTGTGCGGACGGTCCAGCCGCGGACGTCCCACGCCTCCTCGGGGAACGCGAAATCGGTCTGTCGCGAAATCGGTCTCAGCGCCATGCTCATCCTCCCTGTTTGGACCGTGTGTGCTCCGGGCATGTCAGCGGGCAATCTCGGTGCCACGCCGCCCGGGGGCTGTCCCCGCACGGTGCTCCGGCCGAGATTGAGCGGAGCCCGACCCCCGGAGGCGAGGAGCGGCGATGCCCAGGACCGAGTTCATCAGCACCGGCTATCACGTCCCCGAGCGGCTGATCCGGAACGACGACCTGAAGCAGTGGTGGGACACGTCCGACGAGTGGATCCGCGAGCGCACGGGGATCCGGGAGCGGCACTGGGTGGAGCCCGGCGTCCAGGCCGGCTCCGACCTCGCGCTGGAGGCGTCCAGGGCCGCGCTGGAGCGCGCCGGGATGGACGCGGCCGAGCTGGACTGCATCATCTTCGCGACCCTCAGCCCCGACTACTTCTTCCCCGGCGGCGGCGTCTATCTGCAGCGGAAGCTCGGCGTCCGCGGCATCCCCGCCCTCGATGTCCGCAACCAGTGCACCGGGTTCCTCTACGGGCTGTCGGTGGCCGACGCCTGGATCCGCGCCGGCCAGTACCGTCGGATCCTGCTGGTGGGCGCCGAAGTGCACTCCACGGGGATGGACCTGACGCCGGCCGGGCGCGACATCGGCGTCCTCTTCGGCGATGGCGCCGGGGCCGTCATCCTGGGCCCCACCGAAGACGCCGGGCGCGGGGTGCTCTCGGTGCACCTCCACGCCGACGGGCGCGGCGCCGAGAAGCTCTGGTGCGAGTCGGACGCCTCGGCCAACTTTCCGCGCATCTCCCACGAGGACCTGGACGCGGGGAAGCAGTACCCGCGGATGGACGGCCGTGACGTGTTCCGGAACGCCATCGTCCGGATGCCCGAATCGGTTCACGAGGCGCTGGGGGCGAACGGGCTGGGCATCGACGACGTGGACCTGCTGATCGCCCACCAGGCCAACCTGCGCATCAACGAGATGGTGGCGAAGCACCTGGGGCTCCGCGAGGACCAGGTCTACAACAACATCGAGCGCTTCGGGAACACCACCGCCGCGACCATCCCCATCGCCATCCACGAGGCCGTCGAGAAGGAGCTGCTGGACCGCGGCGACCTCCTCGTCCTCACCGCCTTCGGCTCCGGCTTCACCTGGGCGAGCGCCGCCATCCGCTGGTAGCGCGCCCGGGGCACGATCCGTTCCCGCCGCGCTCCGCCGGGGCCCGGCCCTTGCACGAAATTTCGGGGCTACAACCGGGGGGCGCCAATGGCCGAAGAGCTGCTGGAGTTCGAGAACACGGTCGAGGACCAGGATGGCAGGAGCTGGGTCGCCGTGGTCATGGGGGCCGAGCGGGAGGACGACAAGTGGATCGGCTGGATCCGCTTCGACCCCCGGAACGACGGCGGCACGCCGCTGGTCACGGACCGGGAGACCACCCAGCCGAACCGTGACGACCTCGCGTACTGGGCGACCGGGCTGACCTACTTCTACCTGGAGGGCGCCCTCGCGCGGGCGCGGCGGAGGCGGGAGCGGAAGAGCACGCCGGGGGCGGCTCCGGGCGAAACGCAGCAGGGTGCGGCGGACGCCCCCGCCACGCGCGTCCCGGACCGGGGGGTCCCCCGTCTGGAGGTCCATTCGGTCGATGAACGCGTGGCCGAGGAGATCATGGGCGTGCGGGAGCCTCGACCCGGCACGCTACGCAGGATCCCCGACGCGGGGATCCTCGTCTACGAGGGCGCGGCCGGCGACGGCGAGAGCGCGGTCTACAGGTTCGCCGTGCAGGCGGGCGATGGCACCGCCACGTCCAACATGTCCAACTGGCTGTGGAGCCGTTTGCACCGGGTGGGGGCGAGGGCGACGGTGGAGGGGTCGGGCAGGCTCGAGACGAACGCGGACCTGCGCCGTGCGCTGAGAGGGCTAACAGAGGAGGACGCATGAACGCATCGCTGTCGACGGCGGCGGGGCTGGGGGCGGTGACGGGGCTGCGGAGCATGACCGGGGCCGCGCTGCTGGCGCGGGAGCTTTCCCGCCGGAACGGGGCGTCACGGTGGCGCGCCAGGCGCCCGCATGGGCTGGAGCGCTGGCTCGCGGAGCCCGCGGTGGCCCGCACGCTCCAGGTCATGGCCGCGGGCGAGCTGCTCGTGGACAAGCTGCCAGGCATGTCCGACCGCGTGGCGCCGGCGCCTCTCGCCGCCCGGGCCGTCATTGGCGGCCTGCTCGGGGCACTGGTGGCGGGGAGGGACCGCCGCGTGGAGGGCGGGGTGGTGGGTGCGGCAGCCGCCGTCGGTGCGGCCGCCGCGGCCTGGTGGCTGCGCCGCGAGGCCCACCGGGTCACGTACCTGCCCGACGCCGCCCTCGCCGTGGCGGAGGACGCGGTGGCGGTCGCGGCCGCCCGCGAGCTGGCTGCCGAAGTGTAGGCTCGCGGCCGCTCGACCCGCGCCGGCCGCCGGTCAGCCGGCCGCCGGTCAGCCGCCGGTCAGCGGGTCGCCGGGACGCCGCGCCGGGCGAGGTCCATGAGCCCTCTCCGCAGTCGGCTCATTCCCTCATTCCCTCACTCCCTCGTCCGCTTCGGCTTCCGTCCGGACGAGCTTCCCCGTGAGTAGCTCCTCGACCAGACGATCGGCATCGTACACGTCATCCAGCGCTTCCGTGATGGCCCGCACATCCACCATGATGTTCCGGCCGCGCTCCGGCAGGTAGATGAAATCCCGGGACAGCCCCTCGATGTTCCGGTCGAAGTTCAGCCCGACCATCTCGACGCCCGGCGTGATGGCCGGGGAGCCGGAGTTGCCGCCGTAGGTGTCCGCGGTGGAGATGAAGTTGAGCGGTGTCGCGAGGTCGAGCCCCTGCGGCGGCGGGAGCCAGCGGGGCGGCAGCGCCCAGTCGGAGTCGGGGCCGTAGGAGTGGTGGTGGTCGTACACGCCGTAGAACGTGGTGTAGACCGGCGCCACCGTGCCGTTGTACTCGTACGGGAGCACCCGGCCGTCCGTGATCCGGGGCGACGACGTGGCGTCCGGCGGGACCGTCATCCCGTAGACCTCGAACCGCGCCCGGCCCAGGTCCGCCGCCAGCTCCGACTCGGCGTCGCTCAGCGCGCCCCAGCGCCGGTTGAACTCCTCCACGAGCGGGAGGAGCTCCCGGGCGAGGACCACGACGGGGTCCGACGCGAGCCGGCCCTCCTCCGCCGCCCGGGCTGCGGCCGCCCGCGTCGCCAGCGCGCTCGTGGCCAGCAGCGCCCCCGCCGCCGTGGGCGGTGTGCGCCCGTCCAGACCCCGCCGGGTGACCGGGTGCGCCTCGCCGAGGTAGCGCTCGAAATCCGCGAGGCGTAGCGCCAGGAGGGACTCCTCGAGGACGCGGGGGAGGTCCTCCACGTCCGTGATGCGGCGGCGGAGGACGGCGAGCGAGTCGCCGGAGACCCCCGCCTCCCGCGCCCGGAGGTAGGCCGCCGCGGCCAGCCCGCGCCGCAGCGTGGCCGAGGACGCCGTGGGGCTCCCCAGCAGACGCGAGGCCCCGTACATGGGCGCCAGCGCGCGCCGGTCCGCCTGCAGCGCCGCGACGCGGTCGACCGCGCCGCCGTAGCGTGTGGCGAGGCGGGGATCGGCGGCGAGCGCCCGGAGGAAGCGCCGTTCCGCGTTCCGCTTCCGCGCCATGATCTCCGCGGTGCGCAGCGCGTCCAGGCGGCCGCTGTACGCCTTCAGCGAGTTGGAGAGGGAGAACATCACGTTCCGGAGGTCCATGGCCTCGCCCACCGCGTGGTTCGCGCGGTAGAACGCCCGCATGGCTTCGAGCCGGTCCGCCAGCGCCCGGACCATGGCGGGGGTGATCACATCGCGGGAGAGCTCGAGCTGGGCCATGGTCAGCAGCCGGTTCGTCGGCCCCGGGTTCCCCACCACGAAGACGGCATCGCCCTCCTCCACACCAGCGACGCTCCACGTGAGCCAGTGGTCGGTCCGGAAGGGGAGTCCCTGGTCGTCGTAGACCCGCAGGAAGGCGAAATCCAGGGCGTAGCGCGGGTAGGTGAAATTGTCCGGGTCGCCGCCGAAGAACCCCATCTGGAGCTCCGCCGCCGCCACGAGGCGCACGTCGGTGAAGCGGCGGAAGACGTAGGCCGAGTAGCGGCCGCCGTGGTAGAGCGGGACGATCTGCACGGTCACGTCCGTCCCGTGCCGCTCCCGGAGCCGCTCCTCGATGCGCCGCGCGCTCCGGGCCCGGGCCTCGCGCCGCGCGCCGTCGGTGGTGGCGCGGTCCACCTCCGCCAGCACCTCGTCGCTCACGTCCTCCACCGCGAGGAGCCGGTCGGCGAAGTAGCCGGGAATGCGACGCTCCTCATCCAGCGATGCCGCGTAGAACCCGTCATCCAGGATCGACTCCCCGGGCCGCTGCACGCTCGGGATGCGGCCCCGGATGCAGTGGTGGTTGGTGGCCACCAGTCCGTGCGGCGAGACGAACGACGCGGAGCAGCCCGGGACCCGCAGCACGCTGAGACGGATCCGGTCGAACCACTCCGGCGTCGCCTCGAAGCCGTACGTCTCGGTGATGTAGTCCGCGGGCGGGTACTCGAACGTCCACATCTTCCCGAAGTCGAGCGCGCCCGGGATGGTATCGATCGCCGCCACCTGCCCCGCGGCGAGCGCGGGCAGGAGCAGCAGGGCCGCGCCGAGGGCGGCCGGGGCGGCGAACGGCGGGCGGGCGGGTCGCATGCGCATATCCTTCATCCAGCGTCAGGGGGTCGGCGGGGCTCGCTAGATTTCGGCGCTGCCGCGCAGAACCGCAAGCGGCGCGGCCCGCCTAGGGTGTCGGCTCGATCACCCCGGCCGCGCGGATCGAGTCCGCCTGCTCGAAGCGCAGGTTCCACGGCTGCCGTTGGACGGCGCCGGGGGGCACGCTCATGACCAGGTAGCGCGTGTTCAGGCTCTCGACCTTGAGGTCCGGCGGGTAGTACGCCGACAGCACGATGACGTCCGCGCCCGAGGCGCCCGCATAGCGGATGATCGCCGGGAGGTCCGCATGGGGGAGCGGCCGCCAGTCCCGGTCCGCGAAGACCGCCAGCGCCGGGTGCCAGCTCATCACCGGCCCCGCCCGCCCCGGCACGAGCGTCTCCAGCTCCTCGGCCACCTGCCGGTTCTGCTCCGCGACCACGTGGTGGGGCGAGCTCAGGACGAGGCTGAGGTACAGCCGCCGGCCGTCGATGCCCAGCAGCCAGACCACCGCCACCGCGGCGAGCATCAGCTCGATGAAGCCCGCGCGCAGCGCCCCGGCCCCCGCCCGCCTCTGCACCTCGTCCTCCACCAGAGAGAAGCCCCGCGCGGCATAGAAGGCCAGGAGCGGGACCAGAAAGAGCTGCGTTCGGGGGTCGGCCGCGATCAGGAACGCGATGGCGAGACTGGTGCCGACCAGGGCGGCCGCGATGGGAAGCTCGCGCCGAAGGACGGTGCGGGAGCGCGGCTGGGCGGCGCCCAGGATGACGAACGGCCACAGGAGGAGCGGAAGGATCCTGCCCAGGCTGCGGATGTAGAGGCCGGCCATCGACGGCTGCCCGCGGTCGTCGTCGGACGCGGCCGTGGGATCCCCCTGCCCGGCCCGATCCGGCGGCGGCTCCCGGGCGGGGGGCGCGGCGCCGGGCGTATCCCCGGTCCCGGGCTCCGTCCCGGTCGGCGCGGCCGCGGTGTCCGGCGCCACGCCCCAGTACGCGCTCTGCATGCGCAGGCCGGACGGGTCGAGACCGTAGAGGTACCGCTCGTAGGACCGATCGTCGGCCCAGAGCATCCTCTCGATGGTCCCCGCGGCCCCCGTCCCCTGCCCGGACTCCCGGACCCGCTGCGCCGCGGCCTGCGCGGGGGCCACACCCCGTCCCGTCAGCGACCACCGTCCCGTCGCGTCGTGGATGTAGACCCAGTACGGCGTGCAGACCAGGGCGAACCCCACGGCCATCAGCAGCGCTCCGGAAAGCCGCCGCGCCGACCGCTCCGCGGCCGCGAGGCCGAGCGTGACCAGGCCCAGGAGTCCCCAGACGACGACGGCTTCGGGACGGGCGAGGAACGCGAGGCCCAGCAGCGCGCCTGCGGCGGCCCAGCGCCACGGGCCGCCCCGCTCGTCGGCGGCGAGCCAGAGCGCGACCCCCGCGTAGAGCAGAAGGTGCAGGAGCGGCTCCGCCCCGACCCACAGGTCCGCGCCGATCCAGAACGGCACGACGAACGGGGCGAGGGAGGGGAGCACCGCGACGAGGGAAACGGCGACGAAGGCCGTCCGCGGCGGCGCGAGCCTGCGGAACACCGCCCACGCCGGCAGGACGAGAAGCCCGGAGGCGAGCGCGGCGACGACCCGGCCGCCCCAGAGCCAGCTGTCCAGCAGCGCCCCGGCCGCCCCCGCGAGGAGCGGGAACAGGGGCGAGAGCGTGACATGGGGCGTGCCGATGAGGGAGAACCCGTCGCCCGTGACCAGAGACCGCCCCAGGAGCAGGTAGAACCCCTCGTCGAACGCCACATAGTCGCCGCGGCCCAGGAAGAGGAGGAGGCGGAGCAGGACCGCCCCGGCGCCGAGGGCCAGCACCCGGTTCTGCCACGCCGCCGCCACGGGCTCGGCCGGGGGGTCGTTCCGCTGGGGATCGTTCATCGCCGTGCTCGCGTCAGGGGGGCGTCTCCACCAGTCCGGCTCCGAACCAGGACCGCAGGTCGATCCCGGCCGCGCGCGCCGCCCCGAGGGTGCGGCGGCGCTCCCGCAGCGCCCGTGGGGCCTGCCGCCAGAAGTCGACGTAGGCGGGGATCACTGCCGGGTCGCGTGCCAGAGCGTAGCCGAGCCGCGCCACCTCCCACGCCAGCACGCCGGGGAGGGCAGGGAGCAGGTCGCGGATCCGGTCGTTCTTGAGCAGCATCAGATAGTGGTTCTTCCAGGAGTGGCGTCGCGCCGCCGTCGGCAGGGCGCGCCACGCGCTCCGGTCCCCGGCCGGCAGGGCCCGGACGTGGTGGGCGACGGCGGCTGGAACATAGCGGATGTCCCAGCCGCGGAGCCGCGCCCGCCAGCAGAGATCGATGTCCTCCTTGTAGGCGAAGAACGACTCGTCGAACGGCCGCCCCTCCGGATCCAGCGATTCGACCATCGACCGGCGGAGGAACAGCGCCGCGCCGGTCGCGCTGAAGACCGAGCCCTCCTGGTCGTAGGCGGGGCCATCGGGTTCCCCCTGTCCCCGGTCCCGGACGGCGCGGCTGCGCAGGATGGCGTGACCCGCCGAGTCCAGCAGCCGTCGCTCCGGCGGTGCCCCGCCGGCGAATGCCTCCGGCGAGACCTGGTACAGCTTCCCCTGCGCGGCCCCCACTCCCGGGGCGGCGACCAGCCGGTCCCGGAGCACCGCCAGGTACCCCGGCTCGAGCAGCACGTCCGGGTTCATCACCAGCACGAACGGAGCATCGCCGCGCGCGACCCCCACATTCGCGCCCCCGGCGTACCCGGCGTTCTCCCGCAGCACAACGACGTCGATCTCGCCGGGGAACGCCCGGGCGATGGCGACCGAGTCGTCCGTGCTGGCGTTGTCCACCACGATGACGCGCGCGGGTACCGCCGAGCGTCGCACCGCCTCCAGCGCCCGGGGCAGGTAGCGGCCTCCGTTCCAGTTCACGATCACGACGTCCACGGGCGAGTCCGGCGGGACGGAAACGGGCGGTCCCGCGGGCGTGGCCCCGCCCATCGGCGCGGTGGCCCCGCCCATCGGCGCGCCCGGATCAGGCGGGGCCGGGACGGAGGAGCTGGCGCGCAGCGCCGGCAGCTCGCCCGCCCGGCAGCGGTCGACCATCTGTCGCACGGCCCGTCGTGCCGGTCCCAGCGATCCCGCCTCGCGGGCCGCTCGGGAGCCCAGCAGCCGGCCGGCCGTCAGCGCGGCGTCCTTGAGCGCGAGGTCCGCGCGCACCAGCGGGGCCGCCACCGCGAGGAGGCGGCGCAGCCGGTGCTTGCAGAGGAAGCGGAAGAAGGCGGCGTAGAACTGCGTCGCCCGCCGTCCGGCCGGCCAGGCGCGGAAGCTGGTCCCCCCTTCGTGGCGGAAGCGCGCTCCCGGGTCCACGAACAGCGCCAGCCCCCGTCCCCGTGCGCGATACGCCCAGTCCACGTCCTCCCACCAGATGAAGTAGTCGGGGTCGAGGGGCCCGACGTCGCGCAGCGCCGACCGTCGGAGCAGCATCGCGCCACCGGGCAGCTGGTCCACCGGGAGCGGGCGGTCGCCGCGCAGGTCGTGGTGCAGCCAGCGGTGCCGCAACGCGGGAAGCCGGGCCGCGAGCGGACGGAGGGGCGTCCAGAACAGCGTGAGCTGTGGCACAGACGGGAAGCGCCGATAGAGGTGCGCCTGCGGCCGCCCATCGTGGCCCACCAGCAGCGGCGCCGCACCCGCCGCTCCCGGGCGCTCCTCCAGCAGCGCCACCAGTCGCGCCGTCGCTTCGGCCTCCGGCGCCACGTCCGGGTTCAGGACCAGCACGTAGTCCGATTGCGCCCTGGCGACGCCCGCGTTCACGCCGGTCGCGAACCCCGCGTTCTCCGGCAGCGCCACCAGCTCGACAGCGGGGAACGCCTCCCGGACCAGCGCCGGGCTCCCGTCCGACGACGCGTTGTCCACCACGATGACGCGCGCGTCCGGCAGCTCCCGTTCGCAGGCCTCGAGACAGCGGCCGAGGGCGTCGCGGGTCTCGTAGCTCACCACCACCACGGTGAGCCGGCTCACGACCGGACCGCTCCGCCCCCGGGGGCCGCGCCGCGGCGCGACCGGGTGAGCACGGGGTCCAGCGAGCGCCGGAACTCGGTCATCGTGATCCGCCGGCCGCCGAGGAACCGGCGCCGCCGCTGGAGGATGAGGGGCAGCTCGCGCGCGACGGCGGCGATGGCCGCAAGGCCCGGGCGGAGGCTCCCCGCTTCCCGGACCGAGCGCACCTTGACCCACCCGATGAGCGCGGGGAGGGCGAGGAGCCGCTCGGGCGGGGCGTACTGGAGGACGAGGCGCAGCGAGTTCCTCAGCAGGAGCTTCAGCTTGAGACCGCCGATCCGGTCCGACGTCACGGAGCCGCGGTGCAGGACCCGCGCGTCCGGCACGTACCGGCAGCGCCAGCCCGCCAGCCGCAGCCGGATGCCGAGATCCACGTCCTCGAGGTAGGCGAAGAACCGCTCGTCCATGCCGCCCACCGCCTCGAACGCCGCCCGCCGGTACGCGGCCGCGGAGCCGGAGGCGGCGAGCACGTCCGCCGGCGCGTCAAAAGCGGGGCCGTCCGGCTCATCGTGCCCCCGCGACCACGCCAGCAGCCCCCACCCGTCGCCGGCGGAGTCGAGGCGCGAGGGGTCATCCTGCCGCAGCACGCGCGACGCGCACGAGCCCACGGCGGGATCGCCGTCCATGACGCGGAGGAGCGCCGGCAGCCATCCCGGCTCCGGCACCGCATCGTTGTTCAGCAGCACCACCACCTCCGCCGCCGTCGCGGCGACGCCGGCGTTCACCGCCGCCGCGAAGCCGCGGTTCTCGCCCAGGTACAGCGCCCGGACCCGCGGGAACTCCGTCTCGATCATCTCGCGGGTGCCATCGCTCGAGCCGTTGTCCACGACGATGGCCTCGAAGTCCACCTGCCTCTGCGCTTCCAGGCCGCGGAGCGCGGAACGCAGAAGATCCCTGCCGTTCCAGGTCGGGATGATCACGGCGGTGAGAGCGGCGCTCACGTGACCGTCAGATGGGCGGAGAGCATCCCGGGGCGAGGCCGCGGATCGTCATGATCGAACGGCCTGGCCTTGCGCAAGGTCGCGAGCGTTCCGTCCGCGTGCCGCTCGTAATGGCGGACGCGCACCTCGCGGAACCGGTCCCGGAGCGGAAGCTCCCAGGAAAGGTTCAGCGGCTCGAGCACCGTCGGCTCGTGGTTCACGTCCACCAGGAGCAGGAAGTCCCCGCCCGGCCGCAGCACACGCGCGACCTCCGCCAGCGTCCCCTCGAGGTCCTCGACATGGTCCAGCGCATTGAACGCCGAAACCATATCGAGGCTCGAGGAGGCGAAGGGAAGCCGGTCGGAGCTGGCGGCCACGTAGTCCATCTCGTGGGCCGTGGTGCCGAAGGCGCGGTACTCCAGGGCGAGGGGATCCAGGCCGATCCGAACCGTGGCGCCCTCGGCCCATTCGAGGCTGCCCCGGGGACCGCATCCGATATCCAGGATCTCCAGCCCCCGGAAGTGATCCGCGGGCAGGGCGAAATGGTCCGTGAAGAGCGCCGCGTAGTGATGGTTCACCAGCCGACCCTCGACCGCGTGGCGCTCGCGCCAGAACGCCAGCTCGCCGAGTCGCTTCGCCCGGACCGGGCGCACCCGCGCGAGGAGAACGGCGGCGAGGCGCTCCAGCCGTGCCCGTGCCGTAGCCAGCTTCATGGCATCTTTCCCCGTGGATGGAGACGCAGCAGCCGTGCGACCCGCCCCGGGATCCCGAGCGGGTCGGTGGTCAGGGCGCGCCCGATGGCGGCCGCACCGGCGCCGAGCCGGCCCGCACGGAGCAGCGCGGCCCCGTTCCGCAGCTGCTCGAGGACCAGCATGTTCCTGAACCGCGGCAGGCTGCTCCGGATCGCGGCGCGGGCGGGAGGCGGAAGCGGGCGGCGTCGCGCGCGCTCGAGGACCTCGATGGTCCAGAGCGCCTGCCGGGCCCGATCGCCGGACATGCTCCCCGGGCGCACGCGGTAGAGCGCGAGCACCTCGGGGATATGCCGGAAGCGGCATCCGGCCGCGGCCATCCGAAGCCAGAGGTCCAGGTCCTCGCAGGCGCCGAGCGACTCATCGAAGCCGCCGACCTGTTCGATCCGGGTCCGGCGGGTCAGCGCCGTGTGGACGGCGACCGTGTTCCCGCGGATGAACTCCAGCAGCGGATCCGAGCCCTCGACCGGTGGGCGTTGCTCGCTCGGCCAGCGATCTCCGGGAGCGCCGTCGCGGAAGAAGGCGAAATCGGAATGGACGACATCCAGAGAGAGGTCGTGCGCAAGGATGGCGGCCTGCTTCTCGAGCTTGCGGGGCAGCAGGAGATCATCCGCATCGAGGAGCTGGATCAGCTCGCCCTCTGCGGCGTTCAGCCCCGCGTTCCGCGCCGCCGCGAGTCCGCGGTTCTCCTGCCGGAGCACTCGTACGCGACCGCCGAAACGCGCCGTCACGACCGCTCCCGTCCCGTCCTCCGATCCATCGTCGACCACGATGATGTCCGCGGGAGGCCAGGTCTGCCCGAGCACGCTGTCGATCGCCTCTCCGATCCACGCGCGGGCGTTGAACGCGGGGATGATCACGCTGATGGACGGGCGCTTCATCGCGCGCCTCCGGCGAACCGGGCGGCCAGGATCTCGGCCCGGTCGAAGAGCGCCGGCGCCCGTTCCAGCAGGGTCGCCGCGAGCGCGCGGCGCGGGGACCATGGCCACGCCACGGCGGCGCGCCGGAGGAAGGGGGCAGCCGCGCCCTCCTGGCCCGCACGGGTGAGCAGACGTCCCAGGGTGAGCAGCAGGTCGGCCTGCTCCCCGGGCGTGAGCCCGGCGGCGCCGGGTCCTGCGGCATGCTTTTCGGCGAGCAGCCGGGCCGCGACGACGAGCCGCGCCGGATCGGCCGAGATCGCGACGGGACCCCTGTGGATCCGCGCCACCACGCGGCCCACGTGGGCGACGCCGGTGCGGGCCGCCAGCCGGAGCCACAGATCCCAGTCCTGGAGCCGCGGCAGGCGCTCATCGTACCCGCCGCACTCGAGCAGCAGGGCCCGCCGGACGATCACGGTCGAGTGGCCGATCCGGTTGCCCCGGACGAGGAGCCGCCGCAGCCGTTCGGGGCCGCCGCTCACCAGACCGCCGCGGACGCAGCTGCCATCGGCCGCCACCTCCTCGAAGCCGCCGTGGACGAGCCCGACCCGGTCGCCGGCCGCGGCGGCGGCGTGCAGCTGGAGCGCGAGCTTCTCGGGCAGCCACTCGTCGTCGTCATCGAGGAGCGCGACCCAGTCCCCGCGCGCCACGGCGACGCCCCGGTTCCTCGCCGCTGCCGCGCCGGCCGCTTCCGGCACTGTGAGGGTCCTCACCCGCGGGTCCTCCTGCGCCAGCCGGGCGGCCGCATCGGGCGTGTCGTCGGTCGACGCGTCGTCGACGATGATCACCTCCAGCGGCGGCGCGGTCTGCGCCAGCGCGCTGAGGACCGCCCGCCGGAGGAGGGAGGCCCGGTCACGCGTCGGCACCACCACGGAGACCGTGTCCCTCATGACTCCCCGCCTCCGGAGACGATCCGCCGCGCTTCATCATAGATGTCCTCGAGCCGGTCCACGAGCACCTTCGCGTCGTGCTGCTCCTCGACGTGGCGGCGGCCGATCCGCGCCCGGCCGGGCCACTCCTCGGGGTGCGCCAGAAGGTGATCGAGGTGACCGGCCAGCGCCCGGACGTCTTCTTCCGGAGCGAGCCGTGCGGCTTCGGGATGCGTCACGAACGGGATGTCGGCGTGCGTCGTCGCCACGACCGGAAGGCCGACGGCCTGGGCCTCGAGGAGGGTGGTGGGGGCACCACCTTCGCCGTCGCCGCTCGCCGCGTAGCGGCTCGGCTGGATGAAGATGTCGGCCGTGGCGAGCTCTCTCGCATACTCCTCGTGGGTGCGCATGCCCAGGAACTGGATGCGGTCCGCGATCCCCAGCTCGGCGGCGAGCGCCTCCAGCCGCGCGCGCTCGGGTCCGTCGCCGATCAGGCGCAGCCGGGCGCTCGTGCGCCGGTCCGCCCGGGCCAGGGCGCGCAGGGTCAGGTCCACGCCCTTTTTCGGGACGAAGCGGCAGGCCTGGAGGATCACCGCCTCCGGTCCGGGCCTCGGCTCCCGATAGGGGAACCGCTCCAGCTGGATGGCGATCGGCTGGACCCGGAGGCGTCCGGGCGGGCAGCCGAGGGCCTCGAGGCGGCCGCGCAGGTGAGGCCCCTCCGCGAGCACCAGGGTCGCCCCCTGGAACAGGCGCCGGATCCGCAGCCGCCAGGCCAGGTGGCGCGGCAGCTCCGTGGCGTCGTAGCCGTAGAACGTGACGATGAGCGGGACCTTCGCGCGCCGGGCCGGCGGCCATGCCGCGATCCCCTCCTCGGCGAAATGGGCGTGGAGCACGTCGGGCCGGACCGCCGCCAGTGCGCTTTTCACCGCGCGGCGCCGCTCCGCGATCCCGCGGCTCACCAGCCACCTCCGGGCGAGTGTGGCCACCCATCCCGGTGACGGCGGAAACACGTGGGTGTGGTCGTGGTCACGGATACCGGGCGCGCCCCGCTGCTCGTGGGTCAGGATCTCGGGCTCGTAACGGACGTGCGCGGCGATCAAGGTCCGGATAAACGTCTCCGACTCCGCGAGGAAGGGAGAGCGGTAGTGCAGGACGCGCCCGTCAGCTCCCGCGGGCCGGAGATCGTCCCGGCCGTCCAGATGGGACGCCTTCACGTCGTGGCGCCCCGGCGTGGGGCCGTCGCGGTCCGGGCGAGTCCGTGTCGATCCCTCCCCGCGGGCGCTCATTCGGGGCCGCGCCTCGAGAGCCGCGCGAGCAAGAGGCCCACGGACCAGGGCCGAAGCCTCCAGACGACCAGTGCGTAAACGATGCCGCCGAGCAACAGACTCCCGAACAGCACCCCCGGAGCCGGAACCACGGTGGACAGCCCCGCCCGCACGAGCCCGGATACGACGGCGAGAACCGCGAGCGCGACCGCCGGGGAAGCCAGCAGCCGCGCGAAATCACGAAGACGGATCTCCATGAGCCCGCCGGCTATCGCGAGGGCAGGGGCAGCCAGAGACCACGACGCAATCGCCTGGGCGACCGCCACGCCCTCGACGCCCCACCGCAACCCCGCGAGGACCGCGACGACGACCACGCCGCTCGAGAGCAGGCCCCATCGGAACATGATGTCGGTCCGCCCCTGCGACTGATAAATCCACCCGGTGCTCACGACTACCACCTGCGGGAGGGCGCCGACCGCGAGCGCCCGGAGCAGGAATCCCGCACGCTCCCAGCCGTCCCCGAGCAGCACCGAAACGATCTCGGATCCGGTCACGGCCATGAGCACGAGCAGCGGTGCCGTGGCCAGCGTGATGAGCTGCACGGTCGCCTCGAGTACTCGCCGCCCCCGCTCGGGCGCGGTCCGCAGCTCCGACAGAAGCGGAAAGACCACCTGCCCCACAACGGCTGCGATCTGTTGCAGCGGGAGGTACATCAGCGTGTACGCCACGCCGTACAGGCCCAGCGGAACACTCCCGAGGACCCGCCCCACGAGAAGGTTGTCGGCGTTCCGGGCCCAATAGTTCGTCACGTTGAAGCCCATCAGGTGGCTGCTGAAGCCGAACAGCTCCCGTGCCGCCAGCACCTCGGGCGGGGCACGTGGGACCCACCGTGAAAATGCGAAGGCGAGGATCGTCCCCATCGCCGCCGCGACGAGGATCTGGGCCACCAGAGCCCAGACCCCCGCACCGGCGAGCGCGAGCGCCACCGCTGCCACGGAGCCCACTGCGACGGATCCGATTTCGACGATCGCTACCGCACGGAAATTCAAGGTCCGGATCAGGATCGCACGGGGCGTGGTGCCGGCGGAGAGCAGAACGAACTGCGCGGCCATTGCGCGGGTCAATGGCGTCAGCACGGGCTCGTCGTAGAACGCCGCCACGAGTGGTGACGCGGCGGCCACGGCCAGCGTGAGAATGAGCCCGAGCACCAGAGTGGTCCAGAAGACGGTGCTCCGGTGCGCCTCGCGCAGGGGTCGGTGCTGGACCAGGGCGGCACCGAGCCCGATGTCGGTGAAGAGGGCTCCGAATCCCGTCATCACCGCGACCATGGCAATGAGCCCGAACTGGTCCGGGACGAGGAGGCGGGCGAGAGCGATCGTGGCCGCGAACTGGACCAGCTGACCGCCACCCTTCGCGGCGGCGTTCCAGAGCACCGAGCCGACTGCCCGGCTCTCGGATGTCGGCCCGGGGGCGAGAGCGGGAGGTGGGGAAACCGGGCCGCTCATCATCGCGTCGCGATGACGGTGTAGCTCGCGGTCTCCTCGGGGTGCGGGTCCCAGCGGTCCAGAGCGGGAGCGAGTCGTTGCCCGATCCACCACAGCGGCGCCAGCACGAAACGGGTCCGCGGCGTCAGCCAGCGCGCGGTATGGTAGTTGAGCTTCAGCACCCATGTCTGCCAGAACCCCGTGTTCTCGCGGATCTGCATCTGCGCGAACCCGGATCGCCGGAGCAGGTGCGTCAGCCCGTACCGTGTGAATCTGAAGTAATCGTGCGGTGCTTCGTGGACGCCCCACATGAACGGGACCGTCAGGCACAGGAAGCCGCCGGGGCGCAACACGCGGCGGCATTCCGACAGAAACGCCTGTGGTTCGGGAAGATGCTCCAGGACCTGGAAAGCCACGATCGTATCGGCCGCCGCATCCCGGAACGGCAGGGGCGCGGCCAGACTCGCGAGCACGTCCACGTTCCCGAGTCCGTGCGGGCTCTCCGGCCAATCCACGCCGATGTAGGCGTCCGCTCGGGCGAGGATCTCCGCCCGGTAGGGCGAGTCGCCGCACCCGAGGTCGAGAACGGTGCCCCGGTACGGCAGCCCCTCGGCGATCGTACGATTCAGACGCGTGATCAGGGCGTTGTGGCTCACCCGTGCCACCCCTGCCGGATCTTGCGCGCGGGGGCACCCGCGTAGATGCAGTCCGCATCGAGCTCGCCCCGGACCACCGAGCCGGCGCCGATGACGACGTTGTCGGGGATCTTCGTCCCCGGCAGGATGACACAATTTGCGCCGATGAAGACGTTGTTGCCGATCTCCACGTCTGCCGTGATCCGCTCGGCCGTGACGGCGGCGCCGCGCCGATAATGATTCGAATGGGCGACGATCTTCGTGCCCGGCCCGACGGCCACGTCGTGCCCGAGAACCACGGCGCCATGGGCCACGTTGACGTAGCAGAACGCTCCCAGGTGCGAGCGCCTCCCCATCACGAAGCGCCCCGCCGTATTGAGAATGTACGTGCCGTGATACAGGGCGCACCCCTCGTCGGCCTCGAAGTGGGCGGCGACCGTAATGACCACGGCCGTATCGACGTGGCACTTCGTCCCGTACGCGCGCCGTCTGACCGCCGTCCCCAGGCGAGACCGGTCGTGAATCACCAGCGGGTACACCAGCCGCCCGAGCCTGGCGATCGTGTCGTTCAGCCAGGGCATCAGCCCGGATCCGGAAGGAGGGTGGGGAGGTTCACGCAGCGCGCAACGGCGGTGTCCGCGTGCGGCAGATCGGGGATGTCGGGATCCCGCGGGTGCAGCTTGCCGGTGAACCAGACACCGAGCTCGACGCCGAGCTCTCGCACCGCCCAGTCCCGCCAGCGTTTCCGTTCCGGGTCCACGAGGACAGGGTAGCGCAGGAAGATCGGAGTGGATCCCGGCGCGACCACGGGTCGCCGATGACCGGTGAGCACGCACCAGTCGTCCCACCGCTCGGCCGCAGCACGGCGGCGGGTATTGAAGGATTCGATCTTCCGCAGCTGATTCATTCCGAGCGCCGCGGCCGGGGCCGACATTCTCGACGGCGGAAACTCCGGCCCATCCCCCTGCTCCTCCTCTACCGTCGTGGTTGGATAGATCCGCGCGGCGCGACGTGCCCGCGCGAGTGGGCTCCCCCGGAGCGGCCCCCGGGCATGCCCTTGCCGGTGAAGCAGCGGAACCACGTCGAGGATGCGGCGCACGCGGTCCTCACTGGGTGCGGCAGCATCCTCGGCCGCCCGTGCGAGTCTCGCGCCGAGCCGGGCGTCCTCCGTCACAGCCAGGCCACCCTCCCCCGTGCTGATCACCTTCGACCGCTCCGTGGAGTAGATGCCGATGTCGCCCACGGTACCCACCCTGTCTCCTCGCCAGATCGCGCCCATGGCCTGCGCGCAATCCTCGATGACGCGCAGGTCGTTCCGGCGGGCGAGGGCCAGGAGGCTCTCGAAGTGCAGGCTCACCAGACCATACAGGTGCTGCACCACAATGGCCCGGGTAGCCGAGCTCAGCACCCGCTCGACCGCCGCCGGATCGAGGCCGTAGCTGTCCAGCTCGATGTCCGCGAACACCGGCGTCAGGCGCGCTGCCCGGACCGCATTCGGGACCACCACGCAGGTGTACCCGGGAACGATCACCTCGGCCCCGGGCTCCAGCTCCAGCGCCTCGAGGGCAGCCCTCAGCGCCATCCGGCCGCTGTCGAACGCCGCGACGTGCCGGGAGCCGTTCCAGCTCCCGAACGCCTGCTCGAAATCGCTGACCGTCTCGCGCTCCGACCAGCGCTTCCGATCCTCACGCCACCGGCGCGCGAGCTCAACATCGTCCGCCTCCGTGGTCATGTACGCGGGGTGCACCGGCGCGGGCCGCAACGAGACCGGAGTCGCGAACGCGCTCATCCGGGACCGCCCGGGGCCGCGCCCAGGGCGCGGCGGACCGTCCTCATCACACGCTCGACGTCGGCATCGGTCAGCTTCGCCGAGAGCGGAAGGGAGAGGGTCCGATCGGAGATGAACTCCGCGTTCGGGAAGTCGCCGCGCTGGAGGCGCATCGCGTCGCGGTAGTAGGCGTGCAGGTGGACCGCGACATAATGGACACCGGACCCCACCCCCGCCTCGAACAAGCGCTGTTGCAGGTCGTCCCGGTCGATCCCCGCCCGCTCGCGGTCGACGAGCACGGTGTAGAGGTGCAACGCATGGCGGGTGTCCGGTTCCGGTGGGGCAGGAAGCGTGACCGGGAGATCGCAGAACGCCGCGTCGTACCGGTTCCAGATCTCCGCCCGCCTCCGCCAGTTGGCCTCGATACGCGCCAGCTGGTGCAGCCCGATCGCGGCCTGGAGGTCCATCATGTTGTACTTGAATCCGGGGACGGTCACCTCGTAATGCTTGAAGCCCTGGTCGGAGTAGCGCTTCCAGGCATCCTGCGACAGCCCGTGCAGGCTCAGCGTCTTGATCGCCGCAGCGAGCCGCTCGTCCCGGGTCGTGACCATCCCCCCCTCCCCCGTCGTCATGTTCTTGGTCACGTAGAACGAGAAGCAGGTGAGATCCCCGATGGTGCCGATCTTCCGGCCCCGGTACTCGGCCTCGATCGCGTGGGCGGCATCCTCGATGAGCAGCAGGTCGTATTCACGAGCGAGCGCTTCGAGCTCGTCCATGGCGCACGGGCGCCCGGCGAAATGCACCGGCAGCAGCGCGCGGACGGCTCGCCCGCTGCGACGGTTCACCGTCGTCCCGTCGATTCGCTCGCACTCGTTCTCGAGGAATCGGCGTACTGCGGCAGGATCAATCGTCTGCGTCGACCGATCGACGTCGATGAATCGCGGGAGGCCGCCGGCATGGATGATTGCGTTCGCCGTGGCCACGAAGGTCAACGGGGTAGTGAGGACTTCCTCGCCCTGGCTGAGCCCGGCCACGAGCATGGAGACGTGCAGCGCCGCCGTGCAGGAGTTGAGAGCGACGGCGTGGGAAGCGCCGATATACTCCCGGAACCCGGCCTCGAACCGGGCTACCCGTGGGCCCGTGCCGATCCAGCCCGATCGCAGGGTTCGTACGACCTCGTCGATTTCCTCGTCGGCGATCTGAGGGCTGCCGAACACGATAAAATCATCCTTCACGCGCCAGCCTCCTCCCCGCCTGGAACCCCGCCCAGCGCACGAACTCGTACGGCAGCATCTGCGGGAGCCGGTGCACGTGGCCCTGCCGGACGAAATAGGCGATCTCCTCCGCCAGGAACCGCACGGACTCCCCGAAGGTGGCGCCGCCGGCGATCGTCACCTTGCCGAGCGCCTTCCCCACGGCGTAGCTCCGCCGGAAGAGCCCCCGCAGCGAGTACCGGTGGGCGTGCAGCGCCTCCGCACCGGGCTCGTAGAGGATGCTGTACCCGGCCGTGAGGGCCAGGAAGGCCCAGATCTGGTCCTCGCTGTACTCCGCCCGGCTCGGGAACGGCAGCCGCGCCATCACGTCACGACGTACGGCGCTGAACGCGTTCGAGAACAGCACCCGGCCCGGCCGGGGATGGTGTCCTCCCGGCCGCGGGTCGAAGCGGAGCGGCTCGACAGGATAGTTCAGCGAGACGAAGTACATCTCCATCGTCGTGGCGTCCCGCGGCACCTGCCGCCCGTACACGCCGGCCACCTCCGCCGCCTCCAGCGCGCGGGCGAACCGGAGCGGCCAGTCCGGCGTCACCGGGAGCACGTCCTGGGTCAGGAACGCGATGATCTCGCCGGACGTGAGCGCCACGCCCAGGTTCCGCGTACGTCCATGGCCGAACTCGTCGCGCGGGATGCGATGGACCCGGAGCCCCAGCGCCTCCGCCGCCTCCGGCGTGCCATCTCCGGACCCCGAATCGATGACGAGCACCTCCACCCCCAGCCGGTCGCGCACTCCCGCGAGATGCCGCGCGAGGTGGGTGAAGACCCTCCCCCCGTCGAGCGTCGGAACGACCACCGAGACGCGGGCGGGTGTCATCGGCGGCTCAGACCCTCCCGAAATGAGAGCCCCGGAGCACGCTCAGGAAGAACGACGCGAACATCAGCTCGGCCCCCACCACCATCAGCGTCAGCGCCAGCATGGCCGGCCGCACCGCGAACAGGACGCCGGCCCCCGCGGTCAGCCAGTCCATCAGGATCCAGACGTTGATCACGAGGCCCGCGCCGAACAGGAGGCCGCCCAGGGCCACGCCGCGCTCCAGCGTGTAGCGGAGGTGGAAGCGCCGGATCCACGGATCGGCGAGCGCCGGGTCGTTCACCAGCGCCCAGGTCTTGGCGTAGATCCCCAGCAGGACGAGCTGCGTCCCCAGGATCGCCATCACGCCGCCGACGAACATGAAATGGAAGTCGAGCGTGATCCCGCCCAGCCGGAGCGGGCCGGGGAGCAGGACGGCCTGGAGGAGGAGCCCCAGGAAGCCCAGGACCAGCCCCGGAAGCAGGAAGATCCGCGTGGGGCTGAGGAGCAGCAGCTGCCGGGCGACGCGCCAGCTGTCGCTCGCCCGCCGTCGCGAGCCACCGTCCGTGCGCGGACGGAAGACCACCGGCACTTCCACGGCTTCCAGCCCCGCCTTCGCCGCCTCCACCAGCATCTCGCTGGCGAACTCCATCCCCGTCGCGCCGAGGTCCAGCCGATCGAGCGCGTCCCGCCGGATGCTCCGCAAGCCGCACCGGATGTCCGAGACCCGCAGATCGAAGAACCGGCGGGACAGCGCGGTCTGCACCGGCTCCAGGACGTGGCGGTGCCGCTTGCCCATGGCGCGGGGCTGGATCAGGCCGTTGCGCCGCGTGCCCAGCACGAGGTCGTAGCCGGCGCGGAGCGGCTCCACGAAGCGGGGGAGCAGCGCAAGGTCGTACGTGCCATCCCCATCCACGAGGACGATCAGGTCGCCGCGGGCGGCCTCGAGCCCGCGCAGGCACGCGGCCCCGTACCCGCGGATCGGCTGGGTCACCACCAAGGCCCCGGCCGACCGGGCCGCTTCCGCGGAGCCGTCCGTCGAGCCGTTGTCGCACACCACGACCTCGCCCGCGTAGCCCGCCCGCTCCAGGGCCGCCTTCGCCTCCCGCACACAGTCGGCGATGGTCGCGGCCTCGTTGCGGCACGGCACCACGATGGACACTTCGGGGGAGCTCGGGCTCCGCGCGGGAGCCCCGGCGGGCGCTGCGGCCTCCGGCGTCGTCGCCATGGTCGGTCGAATAACGGCGGTCCCTGCGTCCGGGTTGCGGGCGGGAGACGGGCCAGCGCGCGCGCCGACCCCGGGTCGCCCGGTGTCAAGCTACCGCACCCCAGCCGTTTACGGAAGCGCGCTGCCGCGTGCGCCGCGTACGCGCGTGAAGGGGCGCGGAAAGAAACCTTTGCCGAACCGGGGAGGCGGCCCGACATTCCACCCCCATGAACCTGTCCATTCTCGATTGGGCCATCGTCGGCGTCTACCTGGCCGCGGCCCTCGCCGTCGGCCTCGTCGCCGCTCGCCGCGCCGGCCGCGACACCGGCCAGTTCTTCCTGTCCGGTCGCTCCATGCCGTGGTGGCTCCTGGGCACGTCCATGGTGGCCACCACCTTCTCGGCGGACACGCCCAACCTGGTCACCGACATCGTCCGGCAGGGGGGCGTCGCGGGGAACTGGGTCTGGTGGGCGTTCCTCCTCACCGGCATGCTCACCGTCTTCGTCTACGCACGGCTCTGGCGCCGCGCGGGCGTCATGACCGACCTCGAGTTCTACGAGATCCGCTACGGCGGCAAGCCGGCCGCCTTCCTGCGCGGCTTCCGCGCGGTCTACCTCGGCGTGTTCTTCAACGTCATGATCATGGCGACCGTCACCCTGGCCGCCATCAAGATCGCCGGCGTGCTCCTGGGGGTCTCCCCCTTCGTCGCCATTCTCGTCACCGGCGGGGTGACGGTCGTCTTCAGCGCCCTGGGCGGCCTCACCGGCGTACTGCTCACCGATTTCCTGCTCTTCCTCACGGCGCTCGCCGGCTCCATCGCCGCCGCCGTGGTCGCCGTGGGGCACCCCGACGTGGGCGGCCTCGACGCCCTCCTCGCCAACCCCGCCCTCGCGGGGAAGCTCAGCATCCTCCCGGACTTCTCCGACCCCGCGGCCTTCCTCCCCCTCTTCGTCATCCCCCTCGCCGTCCAGTGGTGGAGCGTCTGGTATCCGGGATCGGAGCCCGGCGGCGGCGGGTACATCGCCCAGCGCATGCTCTCCGCCCGGAACGAGGGCGACGCCACCGCCGCGACCCTCCTCTTCAACGTCGCGCATTACGCCGTGCGGCCCTGGCCGTGGATCCTGGTGGGGCTCGCCTCCCTCGTCGTCTTCCCCACGGTCGACTCCATCCGCGAGGCGTTCCCCCGCGTCGCACCCTCGCTGCTCGGCCACGACCTCGCCTACCCGGCCATGCTCACCTTCATGCCCGCCGGGCTGCTCGGGCTCGTCGTCGCTTCCCTCGCCGCCGCCTACATGTCCACCATGTCGACCCATCTGAACTGGGGGTCGTCGTACGTGGTGCACGATGTGTGGCGCCGCTTCGTCGACCGCGACGCACCCGAACGCACCCTGGTCCGCCTCGGCCGGGTCACCACCGTGGTGCTCATGGTCCTCGCCGCCCTCGTCGCCCTCTGGCTCCAGAACGCCCTCCAGGCCTTCCAGATCCTCCTCCAGATCGGCGCCGGGACCGGCCTCCTCTTCATCCTCCGCTGGTTCTGGTGGCGCATCAACGCCTACTCCGAGATCACCGCCATGGTGGTCTCCTTCGTCGTCGCCGTCTGGCTCGAGCTGGTCCAGCCGCGACTCTACCCCGGGCTCGCGCTCACCCCCTCCTTCAAGCTCGTCCTCGGCGTGGCCATCACTACCGTGGCGTGGGTGACGGCCACGTACCTCACCCGCCCCACCGACGACGCGGTCCTCCGCCGCTTCTACCGCCTCACCCGTCCGGGCGGACCCGGCTGGCGACCCGTCGCCGACCGCGCCACCGCCGCCGGCGAGCCGCCCCTGGACACCGCCGGGGACTGGACCGTCCCCCGCGGCATCCTCGCCATGGTCGCCGGCTGCCTCGCCGTCTATTCCGCGCTGTTCGCCACCGGCTACTGGATCTACGGGCTGGTGACGCCCGCGTTCGCGCTCACGGCCGTGGCCGTGTCGGCGGCCTACGCGCTGGCGAGGTTGTGGGGAGGTGTAAGCGGGCGCCAGGAAGTGGCTCGCTGACGCTCGCCAGAAAAGCTCGTCAACCTTCCGTTTCTGGCGCGGCGCGCGTTTATCTGGGGCGCGTAGCGCCCTACTCCTGGCGCGAAGCGATCGGGTGGAATTCCACGCGGTCCCGCATGAACAGCGGGATCAGCACGCGGCCGCGGCGGGCGTCCCAGCCGATATCGGCGGGGGACTCCACGTCCTGTACGACCGGGTGGGCTTCGCCGGCGGGGGTCACGTGGTACACCGTGCTGGTCTCCCAGCTCGAGACCAGGAAGCTCCCGTCGTCGAAGGCGATGATGCCGTCGAGCTGACCGCCGGGCAGCGTCGCCACGACCTCGCCGGCGCCGGCCGCGCCGCCCTGGCCGGGGTCGATCCGCCGCACGTCGGCGGAGCCGAACGAGGCGACGAGGAGCCGGCCGCCCTGCGCGGCGAGGCCATTGGGGCTCGCCAGGGAGTCGCCCCGGGCCACGACCTCGGCGCCGGTCCCGGTGAAGCGGTAGATCGCGGCGCTGCCGGTCGGGGAGAAGGTCGCGTCCACCCCCGTGTCGCTGACGTAGAGCACGTCACCCACTACGACCAGGTCGTTCAGGAAGTCCGCGTTCGGAACCCCCCGGGCCCCCAGCGGCTGGCCGCCTTCCCTGTGGAACGCCCGGACGGAGTCGATGTCGGTGACGAAGAGGGTGTCGCCCTTCAGCGCCATTCCCTTGGGCGCGTTCAGGGTCACGTTCTCCGCGGCGCCGTCGATCCACTTCAGGCTCACCACGCTCCCGTCGGGCCGGAGCCGTGAGATGAAGCCGTTGTCGTCCCGCTCGAGCGGCTGCCCGTTGATGTTCGAGACGAGGTAGACGTCCGCAGCGTCGTCGTGGAGCACCGATTCGGGCGTGCTGAGGCCCGCATCCGCCGCCACCACGACGCCGGTGTCCGCCGCCGTCGCGGACGTGTCCGCCGCCGCCCCGTTCTGCTCCGCGCCGTCCCCGCCACACGCCGCCAGCAGAGCGGCGAGAGCCAGCCCGGTCGTCACGCCACGCGTCACGGTCATGATCGCTCCTCCTCCGAGTGCAGGTCACCCTTACGCTGCCGGTCGCGCGCGGGCCGCGCAACCGGGGGTGCTCGAGAAGGAATGGACGAGGTGGGACGGCGTCGCTACACGACCACCGGAAGCGCGCGGATTCGCCGCTGTCCCCAGAGCTCGGGGATGTAGGAGCAGTAGGGCTCCGCCGCGTGGATGTCGCCGGTCACGGCCCAGGCCCGCGCCCGGCTGCCACCGCACAGCGGCAGGTACTCGCAGACACCGCACTTCCCCCCGATCCGGCTCCGGTCCCGGAGCGCACGGAACAGTGGCGCGTCCCGGTAGACCTCCACCAGGTCGTTCCTGCGCACGTTGCCCGCCGGCTCCGGGAGGAACCCGCTGGGCATGATGTCGCCCGTGTGGCTGATGAACATGAAGCCATCGCCGTCGTTCACGCCCCGGGCCCGCCCCAGGCTGTCCGGACCGGCCGCGTGGCCCGCGGTGACGTCGCCGCCCGCCGCCGCGGCGGCCGCCTCCTCGGCCCGTCGCTGGAGCACGTAGCGCTGGTAGTGGGGCGCGGCCGTCGCCTTGAGGTCGAACGGCGCCGTGCGGGACAGCTCGTACAGCTTGCCGAACACCGCCTCGAACTCCTTCGCGCTGGCCACGTCCTTCTTCCCCGCGCGCCCGATCGGCACGAGGAAGAACACCTCCCAGAAGGAGATCCCGGTGCGGGTCATGAGCTCGCACAGCGCGTCGAAGTCGTCCAGGTTGTGCCGCGCGACCACCGTGTTCACCTGTGTGGTCATCCCCAGCTCCAGCGCCGTCCGCAGGATGCGCAGTCCGTTCTCGAACGAGCCGGCCACCTGCCGGAACTCGTCGTGGATCCCGGCGTGGGAGCCGTCCAGCGACACGGCCACGCGGGCGAGACCCGCGTCCCGCATCTCCTCCAGCAGCTCACGGGACGCCATGGAGGTGGTGGCGGGCGTCGCGGCGACCCGCAGCCCCAGCCCGTGCGCGTGCTTCGTCAGCTCCACGATGTCGGGCCGCTTGAAGCAGTCCCCGCCGCTGAAGACGAAGATGATGGGGCCGAACTCACGGATCCGGTCCAGCATTCGCTTCGCTTCGTGCGTGGACAGCTCCAACGGGTCCCGCCATGGCCGGGCTTCCGCCCGGCAGTGCTTGCACGCCAGGTCGCACGCCTGCGTGGTCTCCCAGATCACCAGGAACGGCGCCCGATCGAAGTCCGGCCGGTACGGCGCCGCGCCGCTCTTCCCCCCGTGGGAGGGTCCGCCCCCATGCGCGTGTCGGATCATGCGCCAACGGTAGGGTTTTCCCCCGCACGGGGACAATCGGGGGATCCCGGGAACAGGCTGTGGGGAGTCGCCCCACAGCAGTAGAGGACCACGGCCACCGCCGTGGCGAGGTTCAGGCTGGAGACCCCCGGGCGCATGGGGATCGCGATCGCCGCGGCCGCCCCCGCCCGGAGCGCCGCGGTCACGCCGCTCCGCTCCGAGCCGAAGGCCAGGAGCGCTCGCGGCGGGATGGCCCCGGGTCGCGCCGGCTCCCCCTCGGGGTCCACCACGACGAGCGGCCGATCGCTCGCGGGCACCGCGTCCACCCCCAGCACGGGCAGCGCGAACTGGAGCCCCGCGCCGCCCCGGATCGCTCCGGGGTGCCACGGGTCGTTGGACCCGGTCGTCAGCACCGCCGCCGCGCCGGCGGCCGCGGCGACCCGCACCACCGCGCCGATGTTGCCGTGGTGGGTCGGCCGCTCGAGGAGCACCGCGGCGGCGGTGCCGCCGCCCGCCAGCGCCGTGGCGGCATCGAGCAGAGGGCGTCGGGCGAGGGCGATCACGCCGGTGGTGTGGGGAGAGGGCGCGAGGGCGGCGAACACGTCCGGGGGCACCCCGGTCGTCGCTCGGGCGATGGCCGGTGCCACGTCGGGAGCCAGCGCGCGGGCCAGCCGCTGGAGCGCCACCGGGTCCGGCGAGCGCGCGTCCAGCAGCTCGGCCCCGAAGCGGAGCGCGTGCTTGAGGGCGTGCAACCCCTCGAGGACGGCCAGCCCGGCATCCCGGCGTGCGGCCCGGTACCGCTCCACCAGCGCCGGCCCGGCGTCCGGAGTCACGCCACCACCAGGCGGCCCTTCCGGTCGGCGGCGGCCCGGGCGGACCCGACGATCCCGAACAGCTCTTCCTCCGAGTCCACGACCCGGGCGTAGCGGGCGAATCCGTCCACCGCCTCGTCGCCGGGGCGCACCTCCTCCATGCCGAACCCCGCGATGAAGCCGCGCGCCTCGTCGCTGTAGCCCAGCGTCGCGAAGCGGATCGGCGGCGACCACGGGAGGTCCCGGTGCCAGCGGACCATGGCCTCCGCGAACAGGTGCGCCCCCAGCCCTCGCCCCTGCCACTCCGGCTCCACCGTCAGCCCGGCGAAATACCAGATCGTGTGGTGGCTGGTGCAGACCGCCGACAGGTCGTCCGCCCCGAGCGTCTCCTCGCCCCGTGCGCCGATCAGGAAGTCGGCCGTTCGCCGCCCGTCCAGCGGCCAGAGCTGGATGCACCCCCGGAGCCGCCCCTGCACCCACCCGCCCACGTAGCCCCGCGGGAACGCCCGCCAGATCTCCTCGTCGGTGGCCGTGATCCTCGGCGCGCCGGCGTACGCGGCGGCGGCGAGGGTGAGGAGCTCCCGGAAGGCGCTCCGTCGGGTCAGGTAGTCGAACTCGAGAGGGAGGTCCAAGGGGCCCTCAGCCGCCCAACGCGTAGAGCGGCTCGAAGCGCGCCGTGAAGTGCCGCAGCACCGGCGCCTGGTGCGTGAACCGGAACCCGCCGATCGACGCGCGACGGTGGAACACCTCCAGGATCACCTCCACCACATAATCGATGTGGCTCTGCGTGTAGACCCGGCGCGGAATGGCGAGGCGCACCAGCTCCGTGGGGCCGGCGTGTTCCTCGCCCGTCTCCGGATCGCGGCGGCCGAACATCACCGTGCCGATCTCGACCCCGCGGATCCCGCCCTCGATATACAGCTCGGCGGCGAGCGCCTGTCCCGGCAGCTGCAGCGGCGCCACGTGGGGGAGGAACGCGGCGGCGTCGATGTAGACCGCGTGTCCGCCGGGCGGTTGCACGATGGGCACCCCCTCCCGGCTGATGTGCTCGCCCAGGTAGCGGACGCTCGCCAGCCGGTACTCCAGGTAATCCTCGTGGACCACTTCCTCGAGCCCCACCGCGATCGCCTCCAGGTCGCGCCCCGCCAGCCCGCCATACGTGGGGAACCCTTCCGTCAGGATCAGCAGGTCCTTCTCCTGTTCCGCCAGCCGGTCGTCGTTCGTGGCCAGGAAGCCGCCGATGTTGGCCAGCCCATCCTTCTTCGCCGAGAAGGTGCACCCATCGGCGAAGGAGAACATCTCCCGTGCGATCTCCTCCACACTCCGTTCCGCCTGCCCCGGCTCGTTGCGCTTGATCAGGTACGCGTTCTCGGCGAAGCGGCAGGCGTCGATGTAGAAGGGGATCCCGTGCTGACGACAGACGTCGCTCACCCTGCGCACGTTCTCCAGCGACACCGGCTGGCCGCCGCCGCTGTTGTTCGTCACCGTCACCATGCACAGCGGGATGCGCTCCGCACCCACCTCCGCGATCAGCCGTTCGAGCGCCCCCACGTCCATGTTCCCCTTGAACGGGAGCGGGTCCTGCCGCCGCCCCGCCTCGGGGACCGGGAGGTCCACCGCCCGCGCACCCCGGGCCTCGACGTTGGCCCGGGTCGTATCGAAGTGGGTGTTGTTCGGGACCACATCACCGGGGCCGCACACGGTGGTGAAGAGGATCCGCTCGGCCGCCCTCCCCTGATGCGTCGGGATCACATGCGTGAAGCCGAACAGCTCCCGCACGCGGGCCTCGAGGCGGTAGAACGACCGGCTCCCCGCGTACGCCTCGTCACCCCTCATCACCGCCGCCCACTGCTCCGCGCTCATGGCGGAGGTACCGCTGTCCGTCAGCAGGTCGATCAGGACGTCGTCCGCGTGGAGCAGGAACACGTTGTGGCCGGCGCCCCGGAGCCTGTCGATGCGCTCGCCCCGCGTGGTCATGCGGATCGGCTCCACCGACTTGATCCGGAACGGCTCGATGATCGTGCGCAAAGGTGGCTCCGCAATGGCGGGGGGAGGGCTCCGGCTGAAGGGTCGGGGCCCGGCCCCCGCCAGTCAAGCGACCACCGCGCCCACAGGCCCGCTCCTCGGTTGACCCCGCGAGACCCCGCCGCTAGAGTTCGCGCGTCCCGAAAACCGACCCCGAACCCCCCTCGATCGCCGCTTGATCACCCAGACCCGGGCGCCACTGCGGACGGCATCAGGAGCGCGGGCCGCCATCCTGGTCGACCGGCTGCGCGCGCTGTTCTGGCCCCTGGCCATCACGGCCGTCGTGCTCCTTTCCGCCCTGTTCGGACCGGCCGCGCTCCGGGAGCCCGTGCGCGGGGCCATGCCCGTCGGGGCCCGCCTCGAGGTGGGCGGCGACTACCTGGTCCTCGCCCCGCTCTACGCCATCCTCGACACCCTCTCGCTGCTCACCCTCGACCAGCACTACGCCGTGCTCGCCACCCTGATCCTCGCCTTCGTCCTCTGGCGCGCGCTGCGTCGACGGCGGCGGACCCGCGGGTGGCGCCGCCGCGCCGCCGTGGAGCTCGGCTTCGCCGCGGCGTGCCTGCTGGGGCTCGTGGCCTTTTACGCCTTCGGCATCATCGGGCCGCGCCCCATGGCCGCTCTCGTCGTGGATGACCCCTCCGCCATCATCGTGGACTTCCACAGCCACACCGACCACTCCCACGATGGCCGCGCCGGATTCGACGCCGAGGACAATCGCGAATGGCACGCCTCTGCCGGGTTCCACGGCGTCTATGTGTCGGACCACCGGACCTACGGCGGTTACGCGGAGGGCGCGGCCGGGAACCCCGAGCGGGCGGGGGAGGGAACGGTGCTGCTCCCGGCCCTCGAGATCAAGTTCGCCGGGAAGTACGCCAGCGTGCTGGGCAGCGCGTGGCGGTACCGCGCCGCCATGGACGGGAACCACCTGATCGCGGATTCGCTCTACCGCGCCGTGGCCGCCGGGGCTCCGCGCCCCACGCTGGTCCTGACGATTCCCGGCGGCCTCGACGACATCCCGGCGGCCACGCCGGACTCCATCGGCTACGTGGCCGTGGAGGTGAGCGATGCCTCGCCCCGAGGGCTCGAGCAGAGCCGGAGGGACCGCGCCCGGATCCTCGCCCTCGCCGACTCCCTGGACCTCGCCCTGGTGGCCAGCAGCAACAACCACGGCTGGGGGCGCACCGCCGCCGCGTGGACGGTCCTCACGATCCCGGGGTGGCGTGCCATGACGCCGCAGCGCCTGAGCACCGCCATCGAGCGCAAGCTCCACGCGGAGCGACGCGGGGCCACCCGGGTGGTGGAGCGCCGGATCCCATACCCCGGCGCAACCCCGCTCGCCCTCGCGCTGACCCTCCCCGTGATCACGTGGCAGATGTTCGGCGGCCTCGGCGGGGCGGAGCGCGCCGTGTGGCTCCTCTGGACCTGGGGGATCGCCCTCGGCGTCGCGCTGCTCCCCCGCCCCCGGCGGCCGCGCGCGACCTAGCACGCCCGGGCCGCATCCCGCTTCTTGCGCGATTCGCCCGTGCCCGCCAATCTTCTTCCGGCGCACGTCGCGCCTCTCCCCGCAAACTCTTCTGGGAAAAGACCGATGGCGGTCTGGTACTTCGGGAAGCCACGCATCCCGTTGAGCGCGCTCGCGGTGTCCTTCGGCGCGCTCTTCGTTCCCCTCGCGGCGACCTTCTGGTTCGCGGAGCCGGCAGAGAGCTACCAGGTCCTGCTCTGGCTGCTCGCGCTGGTGCCGGCCTTCTTCCTGGCCTATTACCGCGGGTGGACGGGCGTGGCCGTGGCGCTGCTGGTCGGCATGGTGGTCCTGGCCGGGGCGCAGCTGGCCGTCCTGGTCCTGGACATACCCACCAACTGGGTGCTCCTCCTCTGCGTCGTCGCGGCGTACATCGCCATTGCGCTGTGCATCGGCCTCGTGAGCGAGCTTCTGCACCAGGAGCGCGCCCGCGCCGAGCGGCTCGCCCTCCTCGACGACCTGACCGACCTCCCGAACCGCCGCCTCGCCGACCTCTTCCTCGAGAAGGAGTTCGCCGCGGCCCAGCGCGGCCGGATGCTCTCGGTCGTCCTGTTCGACCTCGACGGCTTCAAGGCGTACAATGACCGCCACGGCCACGCCGCCGGCGACGCGGCGCTGCGCACCTTCGTCCGGGTCCTCATGCGTCGCACGCGCCGGATGGACCTCTCCGCCCGCTACGGCGGCGAGGAGTTCCTGGCGATCCTGTCGGGCGGAGACATCACCGCCGCGGTCCATTTCGCGGAAGCCGTCCGGTGGACCCTCGACGCGGAGCCCCACGCGGAGGAGAAGTTCACGGTCAGCGCCGGCGTGGCCGAGTACGACCGTGGCATGGGAACGGCCGCCGACCTGATCGCCGCGGCGGACCGCGCCCTCTACCGGGCCAAGGCCGACGGTCGCGATCGCGTGCAGACCCACGAAATCGTCCGCGCCGCCGGCTGACCCGGTGGCGCGCCGCGCCGCGTTCCCCGACGACGGAGCCACCGTGAGCATCCGGACCTGCACCGCCATTCTCCGCCGCAGCGCCCTCCTGGCCATCGCCGTGGCGGCCGCGGTGTTCCCGGCGCGTGGGGCCGCCCAGGAGGCGGACGCGCCCGCGATCCCCGCGGAGACCCGCCAGGCCGCCGATCGCCTGATCGACGCCGCGCTGGCGGACAGCGCCGCCTGGCACCGCCTGGCCGAGCTGGTGGACCGGTTCGGCCACCGGTTCAGCGGCTCGGAGAGCCTGGAGCGAGCCATCGACTGGATCCTTGCCGGGATGCGCAGCGATGGCCTGGAGAACGTCCGCGGCGAGCCCGTGTTGGTCCCCCGGTGGGTCCGCGGCCGCGAATCCGCCACGCTCCTGGAGCCCCGCGAGGCCGACCTCCCCATGCTTGGCCTGGGAGGGAGCACCGGCACACCGCCGGGAGGGATCACCGCCGAGGTCCTGGTGGTCTCCAGCTTCGACGAGCTGCAACGGAGGGCCGGCGAGGCCCGGGGCCGGATCGTCCTCTTCGACGTCCCCTTCACCGGATACGGCGAGACCGTGCGCTACCGCACCAGCGGGGCGGTGGCGGCGGCGCGGGCGGGCGCCGTGGCCAGCCTGATCCGCTCCGTCGGACCGTTCTCCATGAAGACCCCCCACACGGGGGCGATGCGCTACGAGGACGGCGTCCCGAGGATCCCTCACGCCGCCATCACCGTCGAGGACGCCATGATGCTCCACCGCTTGCAGGACCGGGGGGAGAGGGTGGTGGTGCGGCTCGCCATGGACGCACGGACGGAACCCGACGTGGAGTCCCGCAACGTCGTCGCCGAGCTCCGGGGTCGGGAGCGTCCGGAGGAGGTGGTCGTCCTCGGCGGACACATCGACTCGTGGGATGTCGGACAGGGGGCCATGGATGACGCGGGCGGGAGCGTCATCGCATGGGAGGCCGTGCGGCTCATGAAGGACCTCGGGCTCCGACCGCGCCGGACCGTTCGGGTGGTCCTCTGGACCAACGAGGAGAACGGGCTGCGTGGAGGAACCGCCTACCGCGACCGGCACCGCGACGCCCTCGACCACCACGTCCTGGCCATCGAGTCCGACGCCGGGGTGTTCGACCCCGTCGGCTTCGGCTTCACCGGCTCCGACCGCGCCTTCGAAATCGTGCGCCAGGTGGCCGAGATCCTCCACCGGATCGGCGCGGGGGAGATCACCCGCGGCGGGGGCGGTGCCGACATCGGGCCCATCATGCAGCTCGGCGTGCCCGGCATGGGGCTGCGGGTCGACGGCGACCGTTATTTCTGGTACCACCACACCGACGCGGACACCCTCGACAAGCTGGATCCCCGCGAGGTGGCGCTCTGCACGGCCGCCATGGCCGTGATGGCCTACGTCATTGCGGATCTTCCGGAGGCTCTGCCCCGCTGACGCCCTCGCTCACCCACCACGCCGGCGCGGAGTGGAGGATCCCCCGCAGGTCCGCCTCCACCCCCTGGAGCCGCTCCCGGGCCAGGATCAGCTCCGTCGAGAAGTAGAGGTAGGTCCAGGGCTGGTCTTCCGCGATCCGCTCCTGCACCGCCGCCCACGCGGGGGCCGCGGCGTCACGGTCCACCGTCGCCTCGATCCGGTCCAGCAGGGAATCCACTTCCGGGCGGCTGTACCCTGCCACCTGGTAGGGATTGTCGAGATACCCGCCGTGATAGAGCGTCCTGAGGTCCATGCGCGCGTCCGCGTCCAGGCCGAGCAGCACGGCGTCGAAATCCCGTGCGGGGCCGGTGATGATGCCGACGACGGTGTTGAACTCCAGCGCGCGCAGCTCCAGCGCCACGCCCACACGCCTGAGGTCGGACTGCATGACCTGCCCCAGGTCCCGGTTCTGGTCGCTCTCGGCCGGGATCAGGAGGGTCAGCCGCAAGGGATCACCCGAGGCATCCTCGACGACCCCATCGCCATCCCGGTCCACGTACCCCGCTTCCGCCAGACCGGCGCGCGCGGCCGCGGTGTCGTGCGGCAGCGGCTCGAGCTCCTCCGAATGGGCCCAGTGCCCCGGGGGCACGGGACCCGCCGCCAGCGTGCCGTGACCCCCACGCAGCCCCTCCAGCAGGGCGCCCCGGTCGATCGCCTGCGTCAGCGCCCGCCGCACCCGCGCGTCGCGGAGGGCCGGGCGCCGCCCGTTCCAGGCCACGCCCGAGTAGGTCAGCTCGGGCCGCTCGATCCGGCGGATGCCGGGCGCCGTCATCCCGTCGAACACTTCCGCCCGCACGCCCGCCACCAGGTCCGCCTCACCGGCGCGCAGCTCCGCCACCTGCGCGGAGCTCTCCGGGATCACCCGCCAGATCAGCCGGTCGAGATGCGGACGTCCCCCGAGCCCCTCCGGATAGAGCGCGTTGGCCCCGAAGACCCACCGGTCGTTCGGTCTCGCCTCCAGAACCCGGAACGGGCCGTTCGTCACCGGCCGCAGGTTGAAGTCCGCGGTGCGCATGGCATCCGGCTCCACCGACTCCAGGATGTGGCGAGGCAGGATCGGTACGAGGGTGAGCGCCAGGAGCGGATCCCTGACCGGGGCCAGCCGGAGCCGCAGCGTGAAGGAGTCCACGGCCTCCGCCCCCCGCACGTGCGACAGCTGGTCCGCGGCGCCGTAGCCCGTCTCGGGATCCAGCGCCCGCTCGATGGTGAACACCGCATCGTGCGCCGTGGTCGGCACGCTGTCGGTCCAGAGTACGTCCCGGCGCAGACGGAGGATCGCCACGCTGTCACCCTCCAGCTCCACCGACTCCGCGAGGGCCGGCTCCGGCGCCAGATCCGGCCCCACGCGCAGGAGAGGGAGGTACAGCAGCCAGCCGTTCATCTGCTGGCTGTAGCGTTCCGTCGCGAGGAGCGGATTGGCCGTCACCGGGCCCCCCTCGTACGCCACTACCGCCGTCCCGCCCGTCCTCGGCGCATCCCCGCCGCCCCCCTCACCGCACGCGGCGGCGGCCACCACCGCCAGGAGGACCAGCAGCGCGCGACGGCGCGGGCGTTCCGGGCCACTCCGCGATGGTTCACTCACGCGTCACCTCTCCCCCTTCGAGTCTCCGGCACCGGCCGCCGACAGCCGCTCCGTCAGCTGCGCGGCATCCACGTTCGCGCCGATCTGGCGGGCGACATCCAGGCCC
>DATKBW010000058.1:0-3912 GCA_035513575.1 Longimicrobiales bacterium
GGATCGAACGACGACCGCGCCCGCAGGTGCGATACAGGCGCCTTTTCCGTTACCGCCACGAACGCGCTTCCACCCTCCCGCGCCGCCCGCCCCAGGCGGATGCCCTCGCCGTCTCCCAACCCCGCACCACCCCTTACCACGACGACGAGGGCAAACCCACCCGATCGCAACAGCTCCTCCGCACACGCGGCGACATGCTCCGACCCGGGTCGGAACAGCGCCGGCCCCCCCACCCAGCTCGCGCCAGACACGTGGCCGGCGCCATCCACCCATGCGGCACGCTCCCCCGATCCGGCCGTCGCGACCGCCGCCGATCGCAGCACCGCCGTCGCCCCACCCCCCGGGTGCCAGAGCGTCACCCGACCCCGCGGCAGCCCCCCCGCCGGCAACGCCGCATCCAGGGCAGCGATACCCGTGGCCACCGCTCCGGTCGTTCCATAGCGGACGGGCTGGGCGTCGGGGAAGCGCCGCTCGAGCTGGCGGCGGAGCTCCAGGACCTCGGCGGGGAGAGCCACTGGTTTTTTTCTACCCTCCTGTATTTCGGTTTTTGTTCGGGGCCCTAGGATGGCATCAAACGGGCCAGGAAATCAAGGGGGGCGGAGGCATCGCGGGCGCCGGCGCCCGTGCCGCCGTGGGGGATTTGGCCGCGGACGCGGAAACGGTTGCACCTCCGCATCGCGGGATACCGATACGGAGAGGCGCCCCGGCGGGGCGCCTCTCCCGGCCTCGCCGTGGCCATACGGGCGGATGGGGGATCCTTGCCAATGGAGGCGGTGCGGGCGCATAGTGTGCACGGCGTGCACTGGGCAATCCCTAATCGGAAGCAAACCGAGTGGCGAAGAGCACGGCGCGGGGGATCCGGGTCCCGGGCGATCTGCAGGAACAGATCGAGCTGGAAATGGAGCAACGGGGGGTGACGGAGTGGTCCACGATGGTGGTGGAGCTGCTGGAGGAGGCCGTGCGGCAGCGTCGGGCGCCGGGGATCGTGTTCGTGGACGGGGCGACGGGACGTCGCCCGGTGGTGGCGGGAAGCGGGCTGGAGGTGTGGGAGGTGGTGTCCACGTGGAAGGAAGTGGGGCGGAACTACGAGCGTCTGCGGGCGGCGTACGAGTGGTTGACGGAGCCGCAGCTTCGAGCGGCGCTGAGCTACTACGAAATGTACAGCGCGGAGGTCGAGTCCCAGCTGGATCGTGAGAGCCAGCTGACGCTGGAGCGAGTGCAGCGGGAGCTGCCGTTCACGAAGGCGCGATGAAATGCAGAATACAGAATACAGAATACAGAATACAGAAGACTGACGACTGACGACCGAAGACCGACGCCTATGCGATTCCTGCTGGACGAGAGCATCCACCCGAGGGTGGCGGAGCTGGCGTGGGAGCTGGAGCTGGACGTGGTTAGCGTCCACGACGTGCGGCGTCGCGGCCGCGGGGACCGGGATCAGCTGGCGTTCGCGGCGGAGCAGGAGCGGGTTCTGATCACGCGGAACCGTGGGGACTACCTGTTCCTGACGCGCGAATTCTATCGCGGCGGTGAGCCGCACGGGGGCCTGCTGCTGGTGGACGACGGGCTTCCGGCCGACCAGCCGGAGATGCTGGTGCGCTCGCTCCGGCGGTGGGCGCAGGCGCACGCGTACGAGGAAGGTGAGGAGGAAAGGTTCGGCGCCTACCACGTGGACTTCCTGCGGCGATGAGGATGAAGGGCGTGCGGGCGGCGGTCGTGCAGGCGGAGCAGCCGGGGTCGCTCGGGGCTGGGCTGGATCGCACGCGGGAGCTGGTGGGGGAGGCGGCCGGCGAGGGGGCGGAGCTCGTGGTATTTCCCGAGACGTGGCTTCCTGGCTACCCGGCGTGGATCGACTACTGTCGGGACGCGGGGCTGTGGGATCACGCGCCGGTGAAAGCGGTGTACGCGCGGTTGGCGGAGGACAGCGTAGCGGTTCCGGGCCCGGCGGCGGAGTCGCTTGCGGAGACGGCACGGGAAGCGGGCGTGACGCTGGTGGTGGGCGCGAGCGAGCGTGTGGACGCGGGGCCGGGCCGCGGCACGCTGTACAACGCGCTGCTGGTGTTCGGTCCGGATGGCACGCTGCTCAATCATCACCGCAAGCTGACGCCGACGTACACGGAGCGGCTGCTGTGGGGCGGCGGGGGCACGGAGGGGCTCCGGGCGGTGGACACCCCGGCCGGTCGCGTGGGCGGGCTGATCTGCTGGGAGCACTGGAACCCGCTGTGCCGGCAGGCGCTGCACGAAAGCGGGGAGGACGTGCACGTAGCGGTGTGGTCGGCCGTGGCGGGGGTGAACAACATGCACCAGGAAGCGAGCCGCTGCTACGCGTTCGAGGCCCGCTGCCACGTCGTGGCAGCCGGGCAGCTCATGCGGGCGTCGTCGCTGCCGCCGGAGCTCGAAGCGAGCGCGGAAAAGGTGGTCGGTCCCGACCAGTGGCTCTTGCGGGGCGGGAGCGCCATCATCGCACCGGACGGCGCGTACCTGGCCGGGCCGCTGTACGAGGAGCCCGGCATCCTCGTGGCCGATCTGGATTATCGTCGCAACCGCGAGGAGTCGATGACGCTGGACGTGGCCGGGCACTACCACCGTCCGGAGCTGTTCGATTTCGGGGTCAGACCGGCAGCGCGCAGCGCGTCAGGGGGCGGGGCGGCTCACCGGGCCAGCGGAACGGTGAACCAGAACTCCGACCCGCCGCCCACCTGACTCTCCACGCCGATCCGCTCCCCGTGGGCGTCGACGATGTGGCGGGCAATGGCGAGTCCGAGCCCGATCCCGCGGCGGTCTCCCCCCTGCGCCTGCCAGAAGCTCTGGAAGATGCTAGATACCCGCTCGGGAGGGATCCCGGGTCCGGTGTCGATGATGGCGAAGCGGACCTTGTCGCCGAGCCGCTCGGCACGCACGGTGACGACCCCGTCCGCCGGTGTGAACTTGAGGGCGTTGCCGATCAGGTTCGAAAAGACGCGGGTGATCCGCTCGGGATCCACGGCCACGGCCGGCAGCCCGTCCGCATCGGAGACCTCGAGCGTGACATCCGCGGCCGCCGCGATCGGCTTCATCATCTCGGCCACCCCCCCGAGCAGACCGGCCACCGACGTCGGCTGCGGCTCGATCTCGATCCGCCCGGCCTCCATGCGGGCGAAGTCGAGCAGGTCCTGAATGAGCCGGTTCATGGATTGCCCGCAGCGGGCGATGATGCCCGCGTGCTTCTGCCGCTGCTCCTCGTCCAGCGGCATCTCGCCGATCAGCTCCGCCGTCATGCCGATGGTGGACAATGGATTGCGGAGGTCGTGCGCGACCATCCGCAGCACCTCCTCGCGCGCCTCGATCGCCGACTGCGCCGCCCGGTACATGTGGTTGAGTCGCTCCCGCGCGACCTCGTAGGCGATGACCCGCCGCATCATGAGCGTGAGCCGCGTCCCGTAGATCCCCAGCACCACCAGGATCGCCGCCACGGTCGTCGTCCCCAGCGGGCGGATCCCGAGCACGGAGGCGAGCAGCGCCCAGTCGACGACGGCCAGCAGCGTGGTCATCCGCTGCGCGCTGCGCGACAGGCGCATCAACCCGGAGAAAGTGAGGAAGAGACACGCGGCGGCGCCGAGCGCCGCGAGCCCCGGCCGCGCGGGGCCGGCCCGCAGCCCGGGCTCCATGTACAGCAGCGCGATGGCGAGCGCGATGATGAGCGCGTCCACCGCGGGGATCCAGCGCCTCAGCCAGGTGCGATACCAGCCGCGCCGGAGCGCGAGCACCAGGCCGAGCGCCGCGAGGGTGACCACCAGCCCACCGAGCGGCGCCAGAACGGAAAACGCCTCGGCCCCGAACAGCGCCGGCCGCAGGTAGCCCGCGATCCCCAGCGCCGTCAGCGCCACCAACCCGGCGACGCGGAAGTAAGCCAGCGTCAGCTCGTTGTTGCGA
>DATKBW010000059.1:0-2564 GCA_035513575.1 Longimicrobiales bacterium
TGAGCCCGAAGGACGTGACCGTGAAGTCGCCGATGCGGAAGAGGATGGGATACATTCGGTCTTGGTGTCTGGGCGTGCGGGCGTCTCGATTCGAAGCTAACGTCCGGCCTCGGACCGGGCGAGGGGTGCGGCCGTCCAGCGCCGCACCGCCAGCGCGATCACCGCGGCGCCGGCCACCAGCGCCACCAGCGGGAGCAGATACACCACCAGGTTGAACCCGACCGCGGGCGGCTCCAGCAGGACCCACTCGCCGTACTTGCTCACGAAATAGGCCCTGACCTCCTCCTCGGACCGGCCGGCCGCCAGCTGGGACCGGATCAGGTCCTTCATCTGGATGGCGAGAGGCGACGGGGAATCCTCGATGGACAGCCCCTGACAGACCGGGCAGCGCAGCGACGCGGCCACGCGCACCGTCCGCGCCTCGAGCGCCGCGTCGCCGCCGGGAGGCGGGGACGCCTGCTGCGCGGCGGCCAGCGCGGCCGACCCGACCAGCAGGGCGACGGCGCCCACCCCGGCAAACGAGCGAAGCGCCCGGCTCACGGACCCGCGTCCCCGGGCGCGCCGCCGGCGCTCAGCGCCGCCTCGATCTCTTCCACCAGCTGCCGCTCCGTCACCGCGCTGAACACTTTCCGCCGGACCACCCCGTCCGCGCCGATGAAGAAGGTCTCCGGCACGCCGACGAGGCCGTAATCGATCGCGGCGATCTGCCCGGGATCCAGCAGGGCCGGGTAGCGCTGGCCGCCCAGCTCGCGGACGTAGGCGCGGACGGCCTCCGGGCTGTCGTTGTAAACGACTCCGACGAAGCGCACGCCCCGGCCCTCGTAGCGGCGGGCGACGCGGTTCAGGGCGCCGTGCTCGAGGCGGCACGGGGCGCACCAGGACGCGAAGAAGTTCAGGACCACGACGTCGCCCCGCAGGTCGGCCAGCCGCAGCGTGTCCCCGCTCAGTCCATCGCCGGCGGCCCCCGCCCCATCGAGCGTGAGCACCGGCAACGCGAATTCTGGCGCCGCCTGGCCGACCAGGGGGGACGGGATCAGCCGCGGGTCGCCGCGCCGTAGACCGAACGTGAACAGTCCGATCAGCGGCAGCGCGACCACCATGGCCACGGCCGCGCGCTTCCAGCTCACGCCGCCACCTCCTCCCGGGGTCCCGCCGGCGACCTGGCGATGGCGTCGTCGGCCCGGCGGCTCCTGTACCGCAGCGAGATGAGCGCCCCGAGCGCGATCATCAGCCCACCGATCCAGATCCACATGACCAGCGGCTCGATGAGGACGCGGATGGTGACGCTGGAGCCGTCGCGCTCGAACGCCATGAGCGTGATGTAGAGGTCCTCGTGGGCCCGGCTCCGCACCGCGGGCGTCGAGATGGGCTGATCGCTCATCTGATAGAAGTTCAGACGAGGATCCATCGTCCCGATCCGCTCGCCGCCTTTCAGGATCCCGAGCTCCGCCGCCACCACGAACCGGCGCGGCTCCTCGCGGGCCCAGATCTCCTCGAACGCGATCTCGTACTCGCCCACGGTCACGCTCTCGCCGGGCGCCAGCGTCGCCTCCCGGTCCGTGGTGAACGTGGAGGAAGCGATGATGCCGACCGCCACCACCAGCACGCCGATGTGCGCGGTATAGCCGCCGAACCGACGCGGATTCGCCGATATCAGCCGACCCAGCGCTCTCACGGGGTTCTCCCCGTGCGCCCGCATCCGCGCGCGCGCACCGGTCGCGAACTCGCCCACGTTCCCCGCCAGCGCGAAGCCCGCGAACGCGAACCCGGCCAGCGCGAGCGGAGCGCGCGCCCCCGCCAGCAGCGCGAGCACGGCGGCGAGGATTCCGACCGCGGCCGGGATCGCGAAGCGGCGGAGATGGCGCTGTTGCGCGCGCCCCCAGGGGAGCACCGGCCCCACGCCGACCAGGAACAGCAGCGCGACGCAGAGCGGGAGCGTCATGCGGTTGAAGAACGGCTCCCCGACCGTCACGCGGACGCCACGCGCCGCCTCGGCCACCAGCGGGAACAGCGTGCCCAGGAGCACGGTGAACGTGAACGCCGCGAAGATCAGGTTGTTGAGCAGGAAGACCGTCTCGCGCGACGCGGCGGAATCCAGCCGACCATCGCTGTGGAGGTCACCGCTCCGCCCGGCCACGAGCGCCAGGCTCGCCAGCAGGAGCAGGGCGATGAACGCGAGGAACCAGTAGCCGATCGGCCCTTCCGCGAACGCGTGGACCGACGAGAGGATCCCGCTCCGCGTCAGGAACGTCCCCAGGATCGTGAGCAAGAACGTCGAGATGATGAGGCTGATGTTCCACACCTTCAGCATCCCGCGCCGCTCCTGCACCATCATCGAGTGCAGGAACGCGGTGGCCGTGAGCCACGGCATGAAGGACGCGTTCTCGACCGGGTCCCACGCCCAGTAGCCGCCCCAGCCCAGCACCTCGTACGACCACCACATCCCGGCGATGATCGCCAGCGTCAGGAACCCCCACGCGGTCAGCGTCCACCGGCGCGTGATGCGGAGCCAGCGATCGTCCGTCTGCCGCGTCGCCAGCGCCCCGACCGCGAACGCGAACGGC
>DATKBW010000060.1:0-2570 GCA_035513575.1 Longimicrobiales bacterium
TGAGCCCGAAGGACGTGACCGTGAAGTCGCCGATGCGGAAGAGGATGGGATACATTCGGTCTTGGTGTCTGGGCGTGCGGGCGTCTCGATTCGAAGCTAACGTCCGGCCTCGGACCGGGCGAGGGGTGCGGCCGTCCAGCGGCGGACGGCCAGCGCGATCACCGCGGCGCCGGCCAGGAACGCCACCAGAGGCAGCAGGTAGACGACCAGATTGAACCCGGCGGCGGGCGGCTCGAGCAGGACCCACTCGCCGTATCTGCTGACGAAGTACGCCGTGACCTCTTCCTCGGAGCGCCCCGCCGCCAGCTGGGACCGGATCAGGTCCTTCATCTGAATGGCCAGTGGCGAGGGGGAGTCCTCGATGGACAGCCCCTGACAGACGGGGCAGCGCAGCGACGAGGCCACGCGTACGGTCCTGGCCTCGAGCGCTGCCTCGGCGGCCGACGGGGAGCCGGCGGTGCTCTCCTGCGCCGCGGCCGTGTAGGCCGGCCCGGCGAGCAGCGTGACCATGCCCACTCCGGCCATCAGACGACGCTTCCGGCTCATCGCCCCGAGCCACCCGACGCGGCCGCGGCGGCGAGCGCGGCGTCGATCTCCTCGACCAGCTGCTCCTCCGTCACCGCGCTGAACACCTTGCGGCGCACCACGCCGTCCCCGCCGATGAAGAAGGTTTCCGGCACGCCGACGAGGCCAAAATCGATCGCGGCGACCTGACCGGGGTCCAGCAGGGCCGGGTAGCTCTGGCCGCCCAGCGCTCGTACATAGCTGCGGACGGCCTCGGGCGTATCGTTGTACACGACGCCGAGAAAGCGCACGCCCCGGCCCTCGTACCGCCGCGCGGTACGGGTCAGCGCGCCGTGTTCGACGCGGCACGGGGCGCACCAGGAGGCGAAGAAGTTGAGGACTACCACGTCGCCACGCAGGTCGGACAGCCGGAGCGTGTCACCGGTCAGCCCGTCGCCGGATTCCTCCGCCCCATCGAGGGCGAGCACCGGGAGCGCGAAATCCGGAGCGGGCTGGCCGACCAGCGGGGACGGGATCAGCCGTGGGTCGCCGCGCCGGAGCCCGAACGTGAAGAGCCCGATCAGCGGCAGCCCGATCACCATGGCCACGGCCGCGCGCTTCCAGCTCACGCCGCTACCTCCTCCCGGGACGCGATCGGCCGCCGGGCGATGGCGTCGTCCGCCCGCCGGCTCCGGTACCCCAGCGAGATGAGCGCCCCCAGCGCGATCATCAGCCCTCCGATCCAGATCCATATGACCAGCGGCTCGATGAGGACCCGGATGGTGACGCTGGAGCCGTCGCGCTCGAACGCCATGAGCGTGATGTAGAGGTCCTCGTGCGCCCGGCTCCGCACCGCCGGCGTGGAGATGGGCTGATCGCTCATCTGGTAGAAATTGAGGCGGGGATCCAGCGTCCCGATCCGCTCATCGCCCGCGAAGATCCCCAGCTCGGCCGCCACGACGAACCGACGCGGCTCCTCACGCGCCCAGATCTCCTCGAACGCGATCTCGTAGTCGCCCACCGTCACGCTCTCCCCCGGCGCCAGCGTGGCCTCCCGGTCCGTCGTGAACGTGGAGGAGGCGATGATACCGACCGCCACGACCAGCACTCCGATGTGCGCGGTGTAGCCGCCGAACCGGCGCGGGTTGGCAGAGATCAGCCGGCCCAGCGCGGTCAGCGGGTTCTCGCCGTGCGCGCGCATCCGGGCCCGCGCACCGGTCGCGAACTCGCCCAGGTTCCCCGCCAGCGCGAAGCCCGCGAACGCGAACCCGGCCAGCGCGAGCGGAGCGCGCGCCCCCGCCAGCAGCGCGAGCACGGCGGCGAGGATTCCGACCGCGGCCGGGACCGCGAAGCGGCGGAGATGGCGCTGTTGCGCGCGCCCCCAGGGGAGCACCGGCCCCACGCCGACCAGGAACAGCAGCGCGACGCAGAGCGGGAGCGTCATGCGGTTGAAGAACGGCTCCCCGACCGTCACGCGGACGCCGCGCGCCGCCTCGGCCACCAGCGGGAACAGCGTGCCCAGGAGCACGGTGAACGTGAACGCCGCGAAGATCAGGTTGTTGAGCAGGAAGACGGTCTCACGGGACGCGGCGGAGTCGAGCCGGCCGTCGCTCTGCAGGTCTCCACTCCTCCCGGCCACCAGTGCCAGACTCGCCAGGATGAGGACCGCTATGAAACCGAGGAACCAGTAGCCGATCGGCCCCTCCGCGAACGCGTGCACGGAGGACAGGATCCCGCTGCGAGTCAGGAACGTGCCCAGGATGGTGAGCACGAACGTCGAGATGATGAGGCTGATGTTCCACACCTTCAGCATCCCGCGCCGCTCCTGCACCATCATGGAGTGCAGGAAGGCGGTGGCCGTGAGCCACGGCATGAAGGACGCGTTCTCGACCGGGTCCCACGCCCAGTACCCGCCCCAGCCCAGTACCTCGTACGACCACCACATCCCGGCGATGATCGCCAGCGTCAGGAACCCCCACGCGGTCAGCGTCCACCGGCGCGTGATGCGGAGCCAGCGATCGTCCGTCTGCCGCGTCGCCAGCGCCCCGACCGCGAACGCGAACGGC
>DATKBW010000061.1:0-35160 GCA_035513575.1 Longimicrobiales bacterium
TCATGCGAGTGCGGGCCCTGATAGTGCCGATGCTGTTCCTTGTCGCCGCCCCGGCCCAGGCCCAGGAAGAAGGGGGCGGGCTGCAGTCCGCGATCCTGGACCTGTTCCGGTTCGCGAACTGCCCGGACCCGCTCTGCCTGACCGTAGCGGACCCGAACCGGCAGCGCGATTTCGTGACGGCGAGCGCCCAGGGCAACCGCCCGCTGATCGAGTTCCTGGGCAATTCCATCGGGAGGAGCGTGGCGAGCGTGCCGCTGAGCAGCGCCAGCAGCGGCGTCATCTTCACGTTCGAAGGCGGGGTCCCATCCCGTCAGGACATCTCGACGGGCCCGATCTTCGCCGAGCGGGCGCAGACGCTGGGTGCCGGGCGCTTCCTGGTGGGCGCCAACGTCACGGCCATGGGGTTCAGCTCGATCCGCGGCGTGCCGCTGGACAACGTGTCGTTCACGTTCACGCACCAGAACGTGGGCGCGGCCGCGCTGGGTGACCCCGACTTCGAGAACGACGTGATCCAGGTCGACCTGGACCTCGATGTCAATCTCGTCGTCGGGCAGATCTTCGCCGTCTACGGCCTCCATGACCGCGTGGACCTGGGGATCACGATCCCGCTCGTCCAGACGTCGCTGGGCGGGACGTCGGTAGGGAGGATCATCCCGTTCGGCGCTTCATCGCCGCATCATTTCGGCACCGCGACAGCCCCGACCTATGTCGCCACGGCGTCCATCGACGAGTCGGCCGCCGGGATCGGCGATGTGGCCGGGCGCCTCAAGGTCAACCTGTCCCGGGCACAGGTCGGCGCGCTGGCGTTCCTGGCGGACGTCCGGCTCCCCACGGGCGACCGTGAGAACCTTCTGGGCTCCGGCTCGCTCGGCGTTCGGGGGCTCGGAGTCCTGTCCGCTCGCTGGGGGGACTTCTCCCCGCATCTCAACGCCGGCTACCAGTTCTGGGCGGAAGAGGACCTCACGAACGCGATCCTCGCCACCGTCGGATTCGATCAGCTCGTGAGGCCCTGGGCGACCTTCGCGTTCGACCTGATCTCGCAGTGGCAGGCCGCGGAAGGGACGCTCGAGATCCCCGGTACCGTGCAGTACACCGAGCCTTTCGTCCGGACCGTCGAACCCACGAACATCCCGGATCGCAGGGACGACCTCCTGGATGCCTCCTTCGGGTTCCGCGTCAACCATGCCTCGGGGCTCCGGGGCCTGATCAATGCCCTCGTCCCGATGAACGACGGCGGGCTCCGGTCCAACGTGGTGGTGACGATCGGCGTGGAGTACAACGGGGCCGGGCCCTCCCTGTTCGGCGGGTCCTGAGCCCCAGGGGCCGGGCTCGCCGCCGGTAGGCCGAGCTCAGCCCTCGAAGCGGAAGACCTGGCGGCCGGCCGAGAACACGTCCCCCGGCCGGAGCCGCCAGTCCTCCCGGATCCGGACGAACACGCCGTTGCGGCTCCCCAGGTCGGTCACCGTCACCCGGGGGGCTCCCGGCATGGATCCCGGCGCGGGGGCGAACGACGCGTGGGCGCCCGAGACCAGCGCGTCCTCCGGGAACACCAGGTCGCCGCGCGTCCTGCCCACGGTCAACCCGGACCGCGGCACCGGGATGCGTTCCGCCTCCGCGCCGCCCTCGAGCAGTCGCACGAGCCGGGGCGCTTCCCCCCCTCCCGCGTCCGCGCCGAGCCCCCGCGTCGCAGCGGCCGGGAGAGGGAGAGGCCCCTCCCGGCCGGCCCCACCCGGTGTGGTGCCCGCATCCAGGCGGAAGACCTGGCTCCCCACCATGACGTGGTCGCCCGGGCCCATCTCGAGGGTCTCCCTGATCCGGACGTAGGTGCCATTGCGCGATCCCAGGTCCCGCAGGACGTAATGACCCCCGTAGCCCTGGACCGAGGCGTGGCGGCCGGAAAGAAACGAGTCACCGGGGACCTGGACCTGCCCCTGGTTGCGCCCGATGATCAGGGGGTCACCCAGGGGGTGCCGGCGCTCGCCGGCGGCGAGCACGTGGACTACAGCGGCGGCGAGGGGGCCCGTGGGCGCGGCCGATGCGGGTGGCGTGGCGGCGGCCGCCTGCGCGAGGGGCGAACCGCAGCCGGTGCAGAAGCGGTGCCCCGGAAGCGCTGCGGCGCCGCAGGTCGGGCAGTGGGCCACGGTCCCGGCTCGGGCGCGAGCGCCTAGCGCGGCTCGATGTAGAGCAGCCGCCAGCTGGAGCCTGCACCCTGCAGGATCCCCCGGTAGGCCGGGGCCTGGTTCACGTGGGTGCCGCTCTGCCGGAAGCCGAGTCGGAGGGTGAACGCGACCTCGGCGCTGCCACCGTCCATGGAGACGAGCCGGTAGTCGGCCAGGCTGGCGCTCCACTCCTGGACCTCCCGCGCCGTGAGGAGCTGGCGCCATCCGTCGCGGGCGTTCGCCTGGAACGCGGGAAGCGCGGCGTTCACATCCCGCCGGTTCAGCGCGGCGATGACGCCCTCGAGGGTCGCGCGTACCGCCGCTTCCGCCGCCGCCCTCTCCGCCGCGGGGTCCGTGACGGGCGGCGGCACGTCCACAGGCTGCGTCTCGGTCCGGGCGGGCTCCGGGGCGGGAACGGGATTGAGCGCGGGTCCCCACCGCGTGCCCTCGTCCGAGCGGATCCGGACCCTGGCGTCCTCGGGCTGGTAGCCGGGGGCGCGGAACCGGATGACGTAAGCACCGGGTGCGAGGGACGTCACGGCGGCGTTGATCGGCCAGGCGCGGCCTTCGGAATCGAGCGCGGTTACGTCCGCACCGGACGGGAGCGCCGCGCCGATCAGCAGCCGCCCGTCCGGCACGACCGCTTCCACGGGCTCCGCCGCTGGTGGCGGCGGTTGGACGGCGATGGGGGTCTCCTGCGCCGTCCCGGCCCCGATCGGCCCCCCTGCGCCGCCGGCCGTGCTCGGCCCTCTGACGTCGATGCCGGCCAGGGCGTCCCGGGCCTCCCCGGTCGACCCGGTCTCGGCGTCCGCGCCATCCGCGCCGATTCCGTCATCGACCCCGGACGGGGGAGGCAGAAGCGCCTCGGTATCACCCGGGGCGAGGGAATCCGGGCGGGCCCAGGGGGCGGCGAACATCGCCACCGCGCCGAGCGCCACCACCAGCACCGCACCGGCGGCAACGCCCATCTTGACGCGGCTCGGGGAGGCCGCCGTGCGGCCGGGCCTACTGGGTTGCGGCCGGACCGGGGCGGCCCGGCTCGGGGCGGGCCGGCTCGGTGCAGTGCGGGAGGCCGCGGCCACGGCGGGTGCTGGCCTGACCCGGACGATCGTCTGCCCCGTCTTCCCGCCCACGGTGGCGGTGATGGTGGCCGAGCCGGGGTTGACGCCCTCCACGGCGCCGTCGGGCGTCACCCTCGCGATGGCCGGGTCCGTGGTGCTCCACGCCACCGCCGCTTCGCTCTCGCGACCCTCCTGGCGCACGATGGGCCGGAGTTGAACCCATTCCCCGGTCGACACGTCGGTTTCCGGCGGCACGACTTCGACCCGATCCACCATTCCCGGTACCACGGTGACGATGGCGGCGGTGGTGGCCTCGGTGGAGCGCGCGCTGATCTCTGCGGTGCCCGCCCCGATCGCCCGCAGGACACCGTCCTCGTCCACCGCCGCCACGCCGGTGTCGCTGCTGGACCAGCGGATGCGACGGTCCGCCAGCACCTCGTCGCCGGGGCCGACGGCTATGGCGCCGAGCGCGTGACGCTCCCCCTCGGCCAGCGCGCCCGGGAGTGGGTCCAGCCGGACATCCACGGCGTGCCGTGCCAGGGACTTGAGCGTGGGCAGCAACGGGTCGTTCACCGCCAGCGGCTGCGCCCCCACGGCAACCAGCGCCGCGGCCATGTCGGCGAAGCGGTCGTCCGGCCGCTTCTGCAGCATCTGGTGCACCGCATCCGCCAGATCGCGCGGACAGTCGGGGCGGAGCTCCCGGATGGCCGAAGGCTGCTCGTTGACGTGCGCCTGAAGAACGGAGAGCGTCGGGCCGACGAAGGGCGGCTGGCCCACCAGCATCTGATAGGCGACGGCGCCCATGGCGTACTGGTCGGACGCGCCGGTGAGCGAGAGCCCGGAGCACTGCTCGGGGCTCATGTAGGCCGGCGTGCCGACGATGATGCCGGTCCGCGTCAGGCCCGGTGAGTCGGCGACCTTGGCAATGCCGAAATCGGTGACGAGCGCGCTGCCATCGGCATCCAGCAGGATGTTCTCCGGCTTGATGTCGCGGTGGATGATGCCGCGCTGATGGGCGTAGGCGAGGGCGTTGCCCATCTGCCACAGCCACGCGGTCACCACGGGGATCGGCAGCGGCTCCACGGCGTCGGCCATGACCTGGCTCAGCGTGCGACCGGCCACGTACGTCATCGCGAAATAGTGGAGCTCGTCCTTCTGGTCGATCTCGAAGATGCTGACGATGTTCCGATGGTTCAGGTGGGCCATCGTCCGCGCCTCCTGCTGGAAGCGCTCCACCAGGTGGGGATCGATCATCAGCCCCGGTGACATCACCTTGATCGCGACCTTCCGCTCCAGGCGCGTCTCGATGGCGAGGTACACCGCGGCCATCCCGCCGTAGCCCAGGATCCGGATCACGTCGTACTTCGGCGTGGTCGCAAGCTGGAGCTTCTCCAGGATCGCCGCCCACGCGGACCCCGGGCCCCTGGCGCTGGGAGTCGGGTTCTCGCCGGTGCCGCTCTGGGCAGCGCCGCAGAACGGGCAGAACCGGGCCGGGCCATCGAGCTTCTGGCCGCAGCGTTGGCACGAATGGGGAGAGCTGGCCATGTGCTACCTGCGAAAAGGCTGGCGCGATTCTCGCTTCGAAAATCGCCGGGAGCCGGGGCCATTGCGGCCCCAGACAGCACGGCCCCGCCGGTTTTCTGCGGGGCTGGGTGCGTGGTCCCGTGGGTCGGCCGTCAGCCCCCGTCGGAGAGGAGCCACCGGCACATGTTGCAAGATAACGCCACGGTTCTGCCGCTGCCATGGTGGCGTTCGTCCCCGCGGCGCGGGTCCGCGCCGGGCCGGGCCGGGGACGTCCGCCCGCACGTGGATCTTCCCACCGGGGCCGCTCCCGCGTATCGTGGGTGGGGGCGTCTTACCCTGTGAACGGCAGCGCTGACGGGCCCGGTGCCCGCTGTCGGCGGGCGTGAAGGGAGGCGGCCGTGGAAGTGGATGTGATCGATGTCCGCGATCCCGACCAGGGTCGGGCCCGCCACCGCTGCCTGAACCAGCTCGGCGCGCGGTCCGCCCGGATCGAGCTGCCGCGTCGGTCGGACCTCTCCTCCTTCATGGTGGGAGAGGTCTGCCGGGTCGCCTCGCCGGGCGAGCTGCGGGTGCTGCGGATCTGGTCGAGCAGTCCGCCGGGTTACGAGCACATCGCACCCGCCCAGGACGCCCCGACGCTCACGCCCGCCCACGGCCTCCTGGCCCTGAGCCGGGAGCTCGGCCTGCTCCACTCCCTCTTCGCCCGCGGCGCCCACGCCGAGCTCCGGGGCTGCGGCGATGGACTGCACGGACCGGGACGCCTGTTCGCCCAGACGCTGGCCAGGATCTGGCGCGTCCCCGTGCAGGCGGGGCAGGTCTTCCAGACGACGGGGGAATGGCTGGTCCCCATCGTTCAGGCCGCGCCGAGCGGGGCCCTGATGATCGCCACGGGGTCCCGGATCTGGAGTCAGCGGAGAGCGGGATAGACCGGACCCGGTACGAAGTCCTTGCCGCCATCGTGGCGCCACGGCATCTATGTTCCAGCTGCAACAGCCCTGACCTGATCCGCGCCGATCGGTCCCGCCCGGGATAATCGGCGCTTCTGGTTCTCTCCTTCTGCCAGGCTGGAGCCCATGCCCGAACGTGACCGCCGGAGCGAGGTCTTTCTCGACGTGGAGGCGGGCGCGCGGCCTGCCTCCTCCCCTGCACGGGACCGGCGGCCGGTCCCGGATGAGCCGTTCCGGATGGCGGTCCTGGGGGATTTCTCCGGCCGGGCGAACCGGGGCGAGCGTCGTTCGGCCGAGGAGCTCCGGTCCATCGGCTCGATCCGCGTGGACCGCGACAGCATCGACGCGGCGATCGCCCGGCTGCGGCCGCGGCTCCGGATTCCGACGGCGGCGCCCGAGCTGCCCACCCTCGAGGTGGAATTCCGCTGCATGGACGACTTCCACCCCGACACCCTGTACGCGGGGCTCCCGCTCCTGGAGGAGCTGAGGGAGCTTCGCCACCTCGCCGAGGATCCGAGCCGCTTCCCCGGGGAACCGGGGTCGGGCGCGGAGCCCGAAGCGCCCCTGCCCCCGGCCGGGCCCGGCGCCGGCAGCGATCCTCGCCCCGGCGGGGGCGGGCTCCTGGACCAGATCCTGACGGAGCAGGGGCCGGATCCCGTGGATCCTGGCGCCGCAGGTGACCTGCACGCGTTCATCCAGCGGGTCGCGGCGCCACACACGGTCGCGGCGACGTCGGCGCGCCAGGCAGAGGTGCTCCAGCGCATCGACGCGGCGGCGTCCGACCAGCTCCTGGAGCTGCTGCGCCACCGCCACTTCCGCGGACTCGAGTCCCTCTGGCGCGCGGTGCAGCTCCTGGCCGCGCGTCTCGAGACCGGGGAATCCCTCCAGATCCACCTGGTGGATGTCACGCGCGACGAAATGGAAGACGAGCTCGAGCGCGCGGCGCGCGGTGGCGGGTCGGGGCTGCATCGCCTGCTCGCCGCTCCGGCAGCCACGCCGGGCGACGTGCCCTGGGCGCTCCTCGTCGGCTGCTACGCGTTCCGGCCGGGGCAGGGCGCGCTGCTGGCCAGGATCGCGGCGGTGGGGCGCGAGGCGGGGGCCCCGTTCGTCTCCCGGGCCGCGCCCGAGCTGGTGGGAGCCGCTTCGTTCGAGGGCACGCCGGACCCGCGGGAGTGGCAGGCCACGGAGGATCCGGCGTGGGAGGCGCTGCGGCGCTCGGATCTGGCGCCCTGGGTGGCGCTCGCCGCGCCCCGGTTCCTGCTCCGGCTTCCCTATGGCGCCGACTCCGACCCGCCCGACACGGTGGCGCTGGAGGAGGCGGAGATGCCGCCCCGTCACGGGGACTTCCTCTGGGGCAACCCGGCCGTCTTCTGCGCCCTGCTCCTGGCCCGCTCCTTCACGCGGGCCGGCTGGGGGATGCGACCCGAGCTCACTCTCGAGGAGGACCGCCTCCCCCTGCACATCGCCGAGGGACCGGATGGCGCCGTGGCGCAGCCGTGCGCCGAGGCGCTGATGACGGACCGGGCCGCGAGCCGGCTACTGGATCTGGGGATCATCCCGCTGGCCTCGTTCCGCGATCAGGACCGGGTCCGTGTCGCCCGCTTCCAGTCCATCGCGGACCCGGTGGCGGGGTTGAGGGGGCGGTGGGCCTGACCGCGACGCGGAACGGAGCCACGTGGCGAGTCGCCGCGCGTGGGAATTCCATGGGAGGAGGATGATCCGGTGGCCGACATCACGTTCCGGCGGACAGGCAAGGTCAACGCGAACGGCTCGGTTCCCGGGGAGCTGACGATCGGTTCCAGGACCTGGCCCACGATCGAGCGCGGCGTCGGCTTCACGTTCGTGAGGCGCGGAACGTATGAGCTACTCATGTGCTGGAAGGTTTCCGGCCGCCGCGTCCGCTGCCTCTGCTTTCACGAAGACCGGGCGATCAGCACCCACCTGATCCACGACGCGTTCAACGACGACCACACGTCGCTTCAGGGATGCATCGCGCCCGGGCTGAGCAGCGATGCGAAGGGGATCAAGGATTCGGCGGCGGCGATGGAACAGGTCTGGACGGCGCTGGGCGGCTTCGCCGAGTGGCGGAAGGTGACCATAGACGTACAGAACAATATCCAGGGGAGCGAGACCAAGAAGCAGTGGGTCGACCGTCGGGTCGAGGAGCGGGCGAGGAGATGATCCTGGGTCCGGCACGGCGTCCAGAGCGACGTGGTCCACAGGACGCTCGGCATCCCGGAGTTCCCGCGCACCACGCACGTGGATGACCGACCGCGTCGCCAACCGCCTTCCTGGATCTCGGGATCATCCCGCTGGCCTCCTTCCGCGACCAGGACCGCGTCCGTGTCGCCCGCTTCCAGTCCATCTCGGAGCCGCTGGCCGGATTGAGGGGGCGGTGGGACTGACCGGCCGTGCCTGACTTGTCCTCAGGGAAACAACGGGTCGAACCTCGGGTGGAAATGGTGACACGCTGATACCGACACGGAGCTCTCGATGACCATCACGGATGCCCGGCTCGCCGGCCTTACCCGTACCCTGCTGGCCGTGCAGGCCGGGGTGCGCCAGTCACGCGCCACGGTGCGCACGTACGGAATCGGCCTGGGTCACCTTCCGCTCGACGACCGTCACATGCACGGGGAGACGACGCGGCTGACGGGTCAGCTCGCCTTGCTCCGCCGTCAGCTCGAGGAGATCGACGGGCAGCTGCCCGGGCTGTCCACGCGGGTGCACCGGGGAGGGAGCCCCTCGTCGTTCGGCCGCCTCGGCAATCTGCGCGGCAACTTCCTCATCGTTCAGAGGGAGCTCGAGCAGCTCGAGGTGGAGCTGCGTCAGGTCCACGGCGAAATCACCTCCACCCTCAACGATCCGCTACGCACCAGCTCAGCCGCGGCATCCGATCCGCTGGGGAACCTCGTCGGGGTGGCGGAGATGGTCCTGGAGCTGCTGGCAAAAACCATCAAAGGACTCAAGGATGGCCGCAGGTAAACCGCATCGCGAGCGGGTGTACTTCCGCCGCGTCATGAGGGTGATCCCCGCTCCGGCGGGAGGAGACGTCCGATGGGAAGCTTCATAGCCCCAGTGTCCCTCGGTGCCGGTGATCCGCGGCTCCGAGGTCCGGTTTCCGGTCGACACCAGCAAGATCCAGCCGATGTTCGACTGGCCCCTCAGCTATGTCAGCTGCGGCGAGATCATCCCCGGTCAGCCTCGGGTCCAGTGAGGCGTTCCCACGGACGGCGCCCGCTACGACAGCTTCAGCCGATTCCGGCTCGGCGACGACCGGACCAACCTGACGCTCGGCTCCCGAACCAGCCATGTCGGGAGCTCGAGCAGGATCGGAACGGTGGAGCGCCAGAAGGTGGGTGTGGCAACCCTGACGCTCGGCGGGATGGTACGGTTCAAGTACTGGAACGACCACGCCTTCTGGTGGTGGCCGATCGGTGATGGCGGCGATCAGGGCGACACCGACGGGGCTCCAGTTCGGCTACAATCTGGGCGCCCACGACATCCGGGCGAGCGACTGGAAGTTCCAGGAGCTCAACCTCACCATGCGCCTGGCCAGCGGGATCCCGAAACGCGACAGCGCCCGGCCGATGAGGGACGGCTTCGTCTACAGCGAGGTTGCGTTCAAGGGCGTGGACCGCGGCGACATCGACCTGAGCACATCCCTGACGAACCGGCGTCAGGAGCGGCTGGAGATCGGCGTGGTCGTGAACTCCGGGAGTCTCCGCCACAGCGTCCAGAGCGACGGAGAAGACTCCAGAGTGCGACATTTGTGCTGCGATTGGAGTGGGACATTTCTATTGCCATGCTACACAGCAGCGCAGAACAATCTTGCGCCCGGATCGACAGCAAGCCAATATTTACGCCGGTGCGTCTCCGACGTCGGGGACCAAGGACTCCGGCACGCCCCTCCGCCTGATCCCCAAGCCGATCCGCGTTCCGCGCGGGTGCGCTGCACCGCCCTTTCCGAAGTCAATGCAACATTTGAGGCGTACCGCGCGAGTGCGGTGTTGATGGCAAAGTCGACGAGGCTCGATCCCTCTCGTGCCGGTGGCACGATATTCCCCTGAGGCCTGGAGGCGCTGTATGCCGCGACATCCACCCTGCGGAAGCTATCCTCTGCTTCCGATGGCAGTGACTCTCATCCTGGTCGCGACGGCGTGCGAGAGCGACCCGGCCACACGGACTGTAGAGGTGGAGGTGGTGTCGGCCATCGATACCATCATCCCGCTCGGGTTCTCCGCCGAGCTCACCGCGACGGCGAGGGACGCCCGGGACAACCCCGTGGGCGCGACCTTCGATTGGAGCTCATCGGACCCGCGGATCGCGAGCGTCAGCCTCACGGGGGAAGTGCTCGCCGTCGGGCCGGGACGCGCGATCATCACCGCGGCGGTCCGTGAGAACAACCTCGTGGGGCCGAGCGGCACGGCGTCGGGCTCCATTCCAATCCGGGTCGTGGACGCGGACACGGAGGCCATCCAGGCTCTCCTGTCCGACCCGCTGGTCCCCCATCTGATCGGCGGTCTCGGGCCGACGAAGGGGGCGATCGAGACAGCTCTGGATGCGTGCGACAGCGGCATCACGAGCGGGAACCTCATGCTGGTGATCGGCTGCACCGAGACGGTGCGGACCCAGGCGGGCGCGGCCGCCGGCACTGACCGCGCGCTGCTCGCCACTCTCACGCTGATGACGGATTTCGCAGTTCTGATGCTCAACCTCGAAGGAACCGAACAATGAAACCCATGACAGTGGAACCCACCGCCCTCTGGGGCATCGGCGCGGCCATGTTGCTGGCGCTGCTGGCCGCGCCGTCCACCGCTTCCGCCCAGGGCGCGGTGTTCAATGCCTGCTACGTCCCGGCAGTCGGCGCCGTTTACATGATCAAGATCGAGGGGACCCCCACCGCCTGCCTCGCAGCTACCCACGTCGAATTCAGCTGGACCAGCGGCGGTGAGCTCGCCGACGGCGCCGTCGTCACGGCCAAGCTCGCGGATGGCGCGGTGACCTCCGCGAAGCTCGCCACGGCAGCCGTCACGGGCGCGAACCTGTCGGCCAACGCCGTCTTCACGGAACATATCGTCGATGGCGCCGTGGGCACCGTCGACCTCGCCGACGGCTCGGTCACGCAGGCGAAGCTGGCAGAGGGCATCACCGCGACCGTTGCGGATGGGTCCATCACGACGGCGAAGCTCGCCGACGCTGCCGCTACCGGGGTGAAAGTCGCCGCGGATGCCATCACGACCGCGCACATCGTGGATGGCGCCGTGGGCACCGCCGACCTCGCCGACGGCGCGGTCACAGGTACGAAGGTCGCCGCGGATGCCATTGGCTCGACGCACATCGCGGATGGCGCCGTGGCCACCGCCGACCTGGCGGACGCTTCCGTCACCTCCGCGAAAATCGTGGCAGGAGCGGTCGGAAACGCACACCTGGCCGCCGGGGTGGTCACCAGCGACAAGATCAACGCCGCCGTCGATTACCTGTCCCACTGGCAAAGGGTAGAAGTCACTGGATCCGTCACAGTTTCGGCGGGTTCGGCCACCATTAGGACGGCATCCTGCCCAACGGGGAAGGTAGCCGTGGGTGGAGGCGGGTATGGCGGAAGTAGCCTCATGTCGATGTACGGCTCGTACGGTTCGAACACCTCGTGGACCGTGTATTTTCGGAATACGTCCGGTAGTTCCCTGACCGTCACCACGTACGCCATCGTCTTTTGCGCAATTGCAAACTAAGCACTGGTCGGTTGGGGGGCGCCGGGCCGGCGTCCCCCGCCGGGACTACGGGCCTGCCTCACGATGCGGCTCGCCAGCGGGATTCCGAAGCGGGACAGCGCCCGCCCCATGACGGACGAGTTCGTCTACAGCGAGGTGGCGTTCAAGGGTGTGGACCGCGGCGACATCGACCTGAGCACGTCCTGACGAACGGGCGGCAGGAGCGGCTCGAGATCGGCGTACTCGTGAACTCCGGCAGTGTCCGCCATGCCGTCCAGAGCGACATCGTCCACAGGACGCTCGGGATCCCGGAGTTCCCGCGCACCACGCACGTGGAGACGATGGCCTACCTGCGCTGGACCGGGTGGTGAGGGGGAGCTAGCGTTTCCCGGGCCGCCGGGTCTCGAGCGGTCGCGGGCGGGCGTCCCAGAGGATGCGACGCGCCTTGCCGAGCTGCCGCCACCCGGAGCCGCACCCGCCGTCCCCCTCGGAGCACACGAAGTCCTCCGCGCCCGCGGGCGTGTCGGCGTCGTTCGCCATGAGCTGGCGACACTGGCGCCCGCAGACGGGGCAGGGGAGGCGCTTGCTGAGCTCCACCATGGGATTACCGGGAGGTGGCCATGGAGCTCAGGCTTCCGGCGGCGGCAGGAAATAGACGTGGGCCTGCTGCCCGTTGGGCCGCCGCACTCGCCAGAGGGCGGTCCTGCGGGTCTCGGCGGGGTCCGCGAGGATCTCGTACAGCCCCGTATGCAATCCGGACAGGCTTCCCGACGACTCCACGACCATCAGCCGGCGGCTGCGGCGGTCGATCCAGTGGTCCACGATGGCGATGTGGCCGGGCCCGGACTTCACCCGCCCCGCCTGGTCGGCCCAGATCAGAAGCGACAGGGGGTGGATGTCCTCCACGCGGCGGATGCGACGGGACTCCGGGCCGGCGTGGGCCAGGATCGTCCGATGCTCGCGCAGCCGACCGGTCGCGACGAAATAATTGTTCACGAAGCCACTACAGTCGAGGCCGAAGTGGGTGGACGCCCACCGGTCGACCCGATCCTCCGCCTGGATGCTCGTGATGACCGCCAGCTGGCAGGTGAGGATCATCTCCTCGGGTAGCGCCTTGCCGTTGAACGATCGCATGATCCGGCCCTCCCCTCCGTTCGATTTGCTCGCCCACGGACGGATCGAGAGCAGGTTCCCCCTGGCCCACTCGCGCCGCAGCGCGCCGAGCAGGCGGTCCTTCTCCACCCGCGCGGCCGGCGGAAGACCCATCCGGTACTGCTGGATGCGGATGAAGACGATGCGGGACTCCGCCACGGGCACCGCCAGGTGCAGATAGCAGTCCGCGAACTGCACCGGAGTCATGGCGGGCGAATAGTTGTGCTGCCCGCTCAGGCGCTGGAGGACGTCGAAACGCTCGAGAACGGTGGTCATGAAGCCTCCCGGATCTGCGCCCGCGGGCGTCTTTGTGGGCGTCTTTGACGGAGCGCGTGTGTACGGACCGGCGTCATGTTCGTGCGGCCCTCCACGACGAGGAACTGAATGGCTCTCCGCCGTAGCGGATGGTGCGGCCGCGGTCGGTCTCGAAGCCGCGGCTTTCAGCCTGCGGCGCCCCGCGTCCGACATAGATGAGCGATCTGGTCCGCGGTACCGCTTCGACACAGACGTCGAACCGGTCCACTCCTTCAGCACGGCTGTCCTGCGCCGCGCGTCCTGCCGGTGATCCGACGCAATCTCACCGTCCCGGTCCACGCGACCAGCACTTTGCCGTAACCGGCGCAATTGTCCACGCTATCGGAGGTGTCATCACCCCTCTCGTGTTTCAGGCCGCTGCGGGAAGACCTCCAGCTGGACCGCCGTACCCTTCCATGCACCGGAGAGCCGCGCGCGCAGGTACAGGTCCCGCCGGCTCTCCATGTCCAGCGTCTCGAGCGCCGCCGCGTCGATCCTGCCGGCCAGGTCGACGCCGCGGCAGAGCCGCTGCGCCCCCCCGAGGGTCGGTTCCAGCCGCCGCCACGCCTGGCGGGCGAGCTCCGGGTCCGGCACGACCACCTCCTCGAGGAACTCCGCCTCGAACTCGTCCGGCTCCGCTCCCTCGGGCGGCCGCTCCGTAGCGGTCTCGTTCGATGCGATATCGACGCCGGTCAGCCTCTCGAAGGCCGTGCCTGCCGCCGCGGCCGTCTTCGGATCCTCGTCGCCGAGGGCGGCGATCAGCGGCTCCACGAGGCGGGGGTGGCCGTACGCCGCCAGCACCCGGAAGCGCTCGGGTCCGAGAGCCGCCGACGCGGCGATCCGCTCCATGATCGGCACGTCGCCAGGCCCGCCGAGCGCCGCCAGTAGCCGTAACGCGGGCAGCCGCTCGGGCGTCGGCGCCGCCGCGATCTGCCGGAGCGCCGGCAGCACGCCCGCCTCGCCGCACCACGCGCCCGCTTCGAGGGCCGCGTGCCCGACCGCCGGATCCTCGTCCTGCAGCGCGGCGGCGTAGGCCTTCGCCGGCACGGCCGCGCCGACCAGTCCGGCAAGGCGCCAGGCGCGGGTACGGACGGCGGGATCCTCGTGCTCCAGGAAGTAGCGCAGCTCGGCGCCGGAGAGCTCCAGGGCGCGGTGGAAAGCGAGCACTTCCGCGGCCGCGATCGCCCGCCCCGGCGCCTCCCCGCCGAGCTGCGTGCGCAGGCGCGCCAGCAAGGGCTGCGGAAGGGGGGAGTACGCGAGCGCGAGCGCCAGCGGCTGGATCGCCTCCGGGTCGGCCGCCTCGAACGCGCCGACCACAAGCTCGGCCGCGGGCTCATCGCCCCGACTCGCCAGGGCGTACGCGGCCGAAAAGGCGAGGTCGGGGTCGTCGCCCTCCAGCGCCTCGACCAGCGGCGGGATGGCCTGCTCACCAGGCACCCGGACTCCTTCCAGGTGAGCCCGGATCCGCTCCTCCAGCTCGCCCACGCTCCCGATCGTGTGGTCGGAGTCCGCCAGCGCCGCGCGCCACTGGCCGAAGAGGAACCCGACCTCGTCCAGGTGTTGCTCCCAGAGAGTCGCCAGGAACCCCGGAGGAGCGGGCGCCGCCGACGCGGGCGCGTCCGTGGGAGTCACCATCCGTTCCCCAGCCCCTTGCGGTCGCTGATGACGGCCGTGTGGAGCAGGGTCTCTCCATCCAGCATCACGTTGTTCGCGATGGCACCATGGCCGCCGGGCGCCTTCCGACCGGCCGCGGCCGTGGCGTTCGGGCGCGAGCGCGGGGGGGCCGAACGGCCGAAATGGGCGCTCGCCAGGGCACCTCCGTGCTTGCTGACCTGCGCCTTCGCGAGCATCGCCGCCTCCCCCGTAATGAAGACCTGTACGTCGACAGGAATGGAGACCCGACCCAGCAGCTTCTTCACCTGATCGCTCGCGAACAGCTTGTCCGCCACCGGATCGGTGAACTTCAGGGCGCCGGTGGCGAGTGCCTCCTTCACGGTCTTCCCCTCGACCAGCCCGGTGGCGGATTCAGTCACGGCCTCGAGAACGACCAGGCAACCCTCCTCCACTCCGCTCAGCGGGTTGCCCCCCGCCTTCGCCTTGAGCGGGATGATCGCGAAGACGAAGCTGCCGGCGGCCTCGATCGTGGCCGCGCCCGCGCTGCCTGTGTCCTGGAATTTCGCCACGCCCTTCAGCCCCGACCCCGCCGCGATCACCGCCGTCGCCGTTCCGCCGGAGAGCACGGTCGCGCCCACCATCAGCGTGCCCGCCGACGTGTCGCGCGTGAACTTCGCCACGTCGATCTGCGTCTGGTAGGAGTCGACCGACTCCTCGATCCGCCGGCTGTTGTCCCGCTGCAGGTCGCGCATGCGCCGGAGGAACTGCTCCTTCATGTGCGCCGTCTCGAGCACCAGGCTCTGCAGCCGGCGCGCCTCGTTCGCCATGTTCTGCTCGCCCCGGTTCATGGAAGCCTGAATGGCGGCGAACGTGTTGACATTGACCAGGTCGCTCAGATGGTCCCAGTCGATCTCGACCTGCTCGATGTCCGGCATGGACCAGCTGAACGGGTTGTACCAGCTCGACTGCGACGTCCTGACCGTCTTCCAGTTCTTCAGCTTCTGGACGGCCAGCTCGTGCGAGCGGATCAGGCGCCCGACCACCGCCCAGTCCACATAGTAGAGGCCGTCCTTGGCATGCCAGGGTTCCCAGGACATCCGCACTCCTTGGTGTGAGGAACGCCGTACGCCCGCCCAAAGCCGCTTAGTTGATGGCGACCGAACCGCCCCGGACCCGGTTCATCGTCTTCGCGTGCGAGACCAGGTGCGTGCCCTTGATCAGGATCTTCCCGTCCTCACGGATGGTGATCGAGCCGTCGCCGACCTTCAGAGTGAGCGATCTTTTGGCGGAGATGAGCAATTCCTCCGGATCAGCGTCGGTCCCGGCGGAAAGGCGGTGTCCGTTCGCGCCGCCTGCGGTTCTCGGTCCGATTACCCCGAGGATGATTCCTGGCTCCTGAGCAGGTGCCGGGTTCCAGGTCAACACCCGATCCCCTTCGTTCAGATCCAGAAGTCCCCCCCCGGCAGGAACCAGGACGTCACAAGTGACCGACCCCCCCTCATCGGTGACGATCGTGACTGTACCGTCCGGGTGAACCGCGGCCACCGTTGCACGGCACATCCCGCTGGCGGGCCCCGCTCCCTGCAACGCCACTGTCGAATCCATACGCACCACCTTGTTTGACTAGCTTAGCCGACCCACTCGGCCGGCTCGGTGAAATCCAGATAGCGGATTGCGCTGCGTTCAAGGTGCAGACGCACGTGCTCGTGGACGACGATCCCGTTGACCGACTCCGCGAGCCGAAACATCAGAAGTCCACCCGGCCTTTCGGGATCTATCTCAAGGCTGTCGAAATCTGTGTCGATGATAGGCGTTCCGGATGGCGCTTCGAAAGTCGATTTCTCCAAGTCCGCAGAGGCGACGGCCCCAATAATATTTACAGCGCGGTAGTTATTGAAGATCTGTCCAGACACAGGATCCTCGATAACGGCGTCATATAGGTCAAGATTATCGACTCCTGCTTCACCGAGTGCACCAAGCATGGTGTCCTCAAATAGGAGAATGCCGGAGTCGAACATCGGTACCATTATGCCGGGAAAATCGGGATTAAGTTGCACGCGGACTGGGACAGGCGGGGCTTGCTTGAACCGGGTACCGGTCTGCCAGTTGACGTCCGTGTTCAGGATCTCACCGATCGCGGCGCGGTCCTCGTCCTCTGGACCAAAGCAACCTAACATATAATACATAGATAATCGCATTAATACTTGAATTGATTTTTGCGCAGCTGTGCTCTTGCCTGTGCCTGGGTCAGCCCTCGGTTCTTGTACATGAGCGCGAAACGCGATGTCATCACTGGTTTCTTCCAGCGCTTGCACGTTCCGATAAGGTGCCTCTCCAAGCGCACGGCAACGCCGTTGAGCCTGTCAATCAAGCCGTACGGCGGATCGTATTTCTTCTTTCCTGCCCCTCCGCAATCTTCCTTTCCGCAACCATCCTGCGACCGGAAAGTCTCCAGCTTCGTTGCTATCTTGTTCAGCACGTTGACTACGAAGTCGGAGTAGGCAGGATGACGATCATGAAACTGACGCTCTTTTCTATCGGCAGTCATGCAGTTAAATGCATACGCAGTCTGGAACTGTTGATCAGTCCATGAAGGTGCGGCTGAGTGGCCAGGGAGGTCGACACCGTTGCGCGCCGAATTCACGTCGTATCCGATGTCCCCTTTGATCCACTTTTCGCCTTTATCAACCCACTTTCGCAATCGATTCTTGCTTGCCGGCCAAGATTCGTTGCCCGGGATGAGGTGGTGCGCGGTGAATTGCGCCTCGAGATCGTAGGCCTTCTTTCGACACGTAAAGGAGATATCAATGTTTTCAAGGTGCTTTGATTCGGTATCGAGGCTATTGCTCAACTTCGTCGCATCATTCTTGGTCTTCGGCGGCGGCAACACGTTGGTCTTGTCGTGCTTCACCGGCCGGTGCGGAAAAGGACACTTCCACTCATCTACCGCCGCCGCCGCTGAGATCATCTCACCCAATTCGGCCACGTCTATTCCTCCCGCTCTAGCTGTACGACATACTGCCGCATCTCTGCCATGAGCTCCGCGAAATCCTGTTCGGCCTGGTTACGGCGAGCACCTTCGAGTTGAGCAAGGAGCTGATCATACTCATCAAGCTTGTTCCGCGCCGCCCGGAGTGACGATTCCCGTTTGTCGGCAGGACTCTTCGGCTTTGTGGCCTGATAGAGATCATCATTGATCTCCTGAACGTCGGCTCCAAAACGATTGAGCAGTTCTTTGTACTCAAGTGAGCTCATCCCCATGTTCTTCACCCCATGATGTTCTTTTTGTTGTGAAACAGCGGGTCCCCCATCCGGCAGACGTTCTTGCCTTCGAACTTCACATCGAACGAGTACATCATGAACTCGCACTCGCCCATGTTCATGTTGGACATGATGCCCTTCGCTACGCCGGCCTCGTCGCCGGCGGACCGGCTGTACTTGGCGCCCTTCGTCATCGGCATCTTGCCGTCTGTCTTCACCTTGCTGGGCCCGCCGGAGGTGTCCGAGGCCTTGCCGATGTTCGGGTAGGGGATCGGGATGGGCGAGGGCGCAGGCGGCGCGGGCGTCTTGCAGACGTCGGGGAACGCGATGCTCATCCCGCCGCTGCCCTTGTGGGCGATCCCGCGCATGTTGGCGAACGTCTTCTGTGCCATGGCTCCGTCGTCAGACCGAGTTCACGAGGACCGCGGCGCGCTGGTCGCGATCGGAGGATGCGTAGACGAGGCACGGCGAGCGGCGGTAGCCGTCGCGGAGCCCCATCGCGGCGAGGGCGATCATGAGCGGGCCTGCGGCGGCGCCCGTATCGCCGTAACAGTCGGCGGGGTGGTGCATGCCGTGCTCCTCTTCGAAAGCCGGCCGGTTGCGGAGGAAGGCGACGCCCCACTCCTTCGCCCAGTGGCTCTCGCCGTTCATGGACGAGTAGACCTCGCGGACCGGGCCCGGTCCGCCGTTCCCCACCAGCGAGCCGATCGCCTGGGCCAGGCCGTCGCCGCGGTACGGCTGATCGCTGTAGAGGTGCCCGGTCTCGCGGGCGCCGCCGATCGCGGGGATGGCGGCGAGCGGTCGCGCGCCGTTCGAGCTCGCCGTGGCCCGGGTCGCCAGCAGCAGGAACGCCGCCCCCTCGCCGGGGATGAACCCGTCGAGGTTCGCCTGCGACTTGAGCCGCTGCTCGAGGTCCAGCGTGCCGAGGACGTAGAGGTCGCGGAACGTGTCGACTCCGCCGGCCAGGACGTACGGCGACCCAGCCCGGAGGAGCTGGTCCGCGTAGGCGACGGCGACGAGGCCGCCCGCCCGGCCGCGGAACCGGGCGTCGCTCCGTCCGCGGTCGAAGCCGGGCACCTGCACGGCGAGCGCGTCGAGGAAGCGGTTCGCGTCGAGAGGGCGTGTGGTCTCCGCATCGGGGAGCGCGAGCAGCAGGGGCGGCGGCGCGGCGCCGGACGGAAGCGCGTCCAGCGCCTGCCGCAGCGGCAGCGCGGCGAGGCGGAGCATGCGCGCCTCTCGGCTCGTGAGGCCCGCGTCCGCCAGCGATTCGGCGAGGGGCGGCAGCGCGTCGTCCGGGAGCTCGGCGAGGACCATCGGCTCGAAGCGGCGGTCCATGATGGCGGTCTCGCTGAACATGGCCGTGCCCGACCTCACGGACGCGGCGACCTCGGCGGGGCTCAACCCCACCGCGCTGAGCGCGCCCACGCCGGTCACCACGAGGTCGAGGGGTGGCATGGTCTCCTCAGGCCGCCCGGGCGGCGATCTCGCGGACGCGCAGCAGCTTCTTGTCGCAGGCGAGGACGGTGCGCCAGACCAGGATCACGCGACGGTGGTCCGGCTCGATCAGGACCGTGTCGAGGTTCGCGGGGCGTGTCTCGGTGCGGTCGTCGACGCGGTAGTCCACCTCGATGCGCAGCACCGGCAGCCTGAAGCGCAGCGTACCCTCGGGCGTGGCGCCGGTTACCTCCACCGGCTCGCCGCCCTGGAGATAGCCGGGCGCCACGAGCCCATCCGGCGCGAGCTGGAAGAAGGCCGGATCGAAGTCTGCCGGCAGGTAGGGGGCCCGGCCCTTCTGCCAGGGCTCGTCGTAGGTGCCCGCGCGGGACCGGCGCGGCTCCCAGGCGGGGGCGACGGGGGCGAAGGCGGCGGGCGAGACCGTCTGCTTCCAGGATCGGATCGGGTCGTACGGGTCCTCGAGATTGGGGAGCGGGAGCCCGTCCAGCGGCTTCTCACCATCCGGCGCGCGGAACCCGGCGCCGACGGGGTTTCTGGCTTCGCCCCGGGGCTGGTCCTTCGCCTGGTCGACGCCGCCGTAGGCGCGCTCCCAGACGAGCGGCATGCGCTCGAAGGGACGCGGTGCCGTGGCAGCGTGACCGGCGGCGCCAGACTGCCAGAACCGGTCGCCGAAGACCCGGACGATCTTCCGGAGCGGCCCCGCTGTGACGGTGACATCCATCCATTCCGCGTGCCGTCCCCCCGCCGCGTACGCCGTCCCCAGCAGGAGGACGTCGGTCGCCGGCTTGACCAGCGACAGGTCGGAGGGGACGCGGATGCTGCTCGCCGCCGGGTCGCCGTGGTGCTCGTCGGCGAGGACCGGCGGCACCTGCTCCTCGGCAGGCGCGGGGATGCCCGAGGGGTCGAGCCGGTCGAGGGCGAACGTCCCCTTCACGACCGCGTACAGCGAGTCGATGCCGGCGGGGTCGGCGGCGGCCAGGATGGTCCCGGCGAGGCCGGTTTCGTTGCGGAACTGGAGCATCGTGGTCGCTAATTCACGGCGGTCTGGCTGCCCTTGATCGTCACCTTGCCGCTCGCCTTGCCGTTGATCTTGCCCGAGGCCTGGAGCGTGATGTCCTTGCCTTTGATGACGATGCTGCCGTCCTTCTTCATGGCGATGGACGCCTTGCCGGTCTTGATCAGGATCTGGTCCCCGGCATCGATCAGCAGCTTCTTGCCCACCGACAGCTGGTCGTCCTTGCCGACCTTCGTGGACCGCTTGTCGCCAACCGTCGTGCTGTCGTCCTTGCCGATGGTGGTGTTGCGCTTCCCGCCCACGTCGATGCTCTCGTCCTTGTCCACCGATTTCGAGCGGTTGGCGCCGACGCTGAGCGACTGGTTCTTGCCCACGGACGCGGTCTGGTTCGCGCCGACGCTCAGGGTCTCGTCCTTGCCCACGTCCTGGGACCGGTTGGCCCCCACGCTCAGCGACTGGTCGTTCCCGATGCTCACCGTCTCGTCGTGGCCCACCGACTCGGAGCGGTCGTTCTCGACCATCACCTCCATGTCCTTCTCGGCGTGGATGTAAAGCTGCTCGCTCCCCTTCTTGTCCTCCAGCCGGATCTCGTTGAAGGTCTCCGGGCTCCCGCCCTTGGAGCTGCGTGACTTCACGCCGCTCTGGGTCTGGCTGGCGGGCAGGTCGTAGGGTGGCACCTGCTCGGCGTTGTAGACGCGGCCGGTGATGATGGGACGGTCGGGGTCGCCCTCGAGGAAGTCCACGATGACCTCCTGGCCGATGCGCGGGATCTGGATCCACCCCCAGCCCTTGCCCGCCCAGCTGGAGGAGACGCGCACCCAGCACGAGCTGTTCTCGTCCCCCTTGCCCTCGCGGTCCCAGTAGAACTGGACCTTCACCCGGCCATGCTTGTCGACCCAGATCTCCTCGCCCTTCTTGCCCACGACCAGCGCCGTCTGGGAGCCCTGGACCACCGGCCGCGGTGTGCGCCGCGTGGGCCGGAACGGGTTGTCGGCCGGGATGGCGACGAACTCGTTGCGATACTCCTCGTCGCCGCCGCTCCAGCTCCGGTATCCGCCCGCGGTGCCGTGGTGGCGGATCTCCACGAGGAGGTACGCCTGGTTGACGTCCCTCCTGTAGTGGTCCTTCAGGGTGAACTTGTGGCCGGTGACGAAGCCGCGGCACGTGGATCCTCCGGTGATGACCCGTTGCGTCGCCTCGCCGCCCTGGAGGCGGAGCAGAGCGTAGCGCTCGCCGTCCTCGGGCTTGCTGTACTTGCCGGGGTAGTCGTAGACCTCGCCGTTGCCCTTCCCGGAGGCGGAGGTGTCCAGGCTCAGCGAGGGCTGGAGGTAGTCGTAATCCTTGAGGGCGACGGCCCCGATGAACGTGGCGCGCGCGTCCTCGAGGGAGAAGACGACGTCCTCGTCCTTCACCTCTTCGGGTCCCATCCTGGCGGTGGCGAAGTCGGGGCAGGCGGGGCTGAGCGTGCTGTCGTCGACGAGCACCAGCTCGTGCTTCGAGTCGGAATGCTCGAAGTAGTAGGAGATCCCCTCCTCCTCCAGCAGGCGCGACACGAAATCGAGGTCGGACTCACGGTACTGGACGCAGTACTCGCGGGCGGCGTAGCTGCGGGTGCACTTGATCTTGAAGTCGCTGAAGCCGCGGTCCTTGAAGACCTGCTCGACGATGTCCAGCACGGACTTCTGCTGGAAGATCCGCAGGTTGCTGTAGAGGGACAGGAACCAGAGCCAGGGAACGAGCTCCGCCCGGTATCCGGTCAGGTCGTCGCGCTGCCCGAGCTGCGAGAAGCGACGGACGATGCCGTGGAAATGGCGGTGCTCGCCGCCGGGGAGCTGAAGGCTGAGGTGTGCCGGGGTGCCGAGGACGTCCTCGGCCTTCACCGCCGGGTCCTCGGACAGCAGGTCCACGGTCATGCTGAACGGCGCGGACAGCGTCTCGACGCCGGAGAAGCCGTCCAGCAGGAGCGCGTCCTCCCCGAGCGCCGTCACGATGCGCATGGGGCGAGTGGACTGCGTGTACGTGGTCACGCGGGTACCAGAGGTTGGACGCCGCTGACGCGGGCCGAGCCATCGGCCGTGCGGACCGTGTAGGTGAAGTTGCCGTCATCGCCGAGGCCGACGTCGATGCCGGAGAGCCTGATGTCGTCCACCAGCGCCCGGAGCAGCACGCGGGAGATGTCAGGCAGCATGGTATTGCTCAGGATGTTGTCCACGTTGCGCGCGCCGCTCTCCACCTCGGTGCAGCGGTTGGCGATCTCGTCGATCACGCGGTCGTCGAGGGCGAAATCGACGCGGTGGGCGTCGTGCAGACGACGCCGGATCTTGCCGACCTTCAGCCGCACGATCTGCTTCAGCGCCTCGTCGCGCACGGGGAAGAACGGGATGATCACGGTCCTGCCGAGGAAGGCCGGCTTGAAGATCTTGTCGAGCTCCGGCTTCAGCGCCTTCACCAGCCCCTGCTGATCCGGCGTCGTCTCGGGGTCGGCGGTCATGGCCATGATGGTCTCGGTGCCCGCGTTGGATGTGAGGACGATGACCGTGTTCTTGAAGTCGATCTGCCGGCCCTCGCCGTCCTCCATCCGCCCCTTGTCGAACACCTGGTAGAACAGCTCGAGCACGTCCGGGTGGGCCTTTTCGATCTCGTCCAGGAGCACCACGGAATACGGCCTCCGGCGCACCGCCTCGGTCAGCACGCCCCCCTCGCCGTAGCCCACATAGCCGGGGGGCGAGCCCTTGAGGGTCGAGACCGTGTGGGCCTCCTGGAACTCCGACATGGCGATGGTGATGAGGTTGTGCTCGCCGCCGTAGAGCAGGTCGGACAGCGTCAGCGCCGTCTCCGTCTTCCCCACGCCGCTGGGGCCGACCAGCAGGAAGACGCCCTTGGGCTTCTGCGGGTCCTCGATCCCGGCGCGCGAGGTGCGGATCCGGTGGCTGATGACCTCCAGCGCGTGGTCCTGCCCGATGATGCGGCGCTGGAGGTGGTCCTCCAGGGTGAGGGCGGTGCTGAGGTCGTCGCGGTGCATCTTGCCGACCGGGATGCCCGTCCAGCCGGAGATCACCTGCCCGATGAGCCCGCCATCGACCGTGACCGGGACGAGCGGCTCGTCGCCCTGGAGCTCGTCCAGCTGCCGCACGAGCTCCCCGAGCTCTTCCCGCAGAGCCGCGGGATCCGCCACCGGCGGCTGGTCCGCCGTGTCCGCCGCTGGCTCGGCCGCGCCGCCCTCTCCGGTGGCGTCCGCCGGCGCCGCGTCCTCGTCCGCAGCAGGCCTGCCGTTGCCCGCCACCCCCGTGGCGGCGGGGTCGCTGCCGACGCCGTCCTCCAGGCGCTGCCGCAGCTCGCGCACGCGGCCGACCAGGTCGCGCTCGCGCTCCCAGCGGCCGTCGAGGTCCGCCAGCCGCGCCTCCGTCGCCTCGCGCGCGGCCGTGATGGTCTCCAGCCGCTCGCGATGGTCGGCCCCCGCGGCCGTCTCGCGCTCCAGGACGCGGGCCTGGACCGCGAGATCGTCGAGGGTGCGCCGGGCGTCCTCGATGGGAGCGGGAGTGGCGTTCTGACCGAGGGCGAGCCGGGCGCACGCGGTGTCCAGCACGCTCACGGCCTTGTCCGGAAGCTGCCGGTCGGCCAGGTAGCGGTGGGAAAGCCGGACGGCGGCGTCCACACCGTCGTCCAGGATGCGCACGTTGTGGTGGCGCTCCAGATAGGGGACCACGGCCCGCATCATGACGAGGCACAGGTCCTCGGAGGGCTCCTCCACCTTGACGAGCTGGAACCGGCGCGTGAGCGCCGGGTCCTTTTCGAAGTACTTCTTGTACTCGGACCAGGTGGTGGCGGCGAGGGTCCTGAGCTCGCCGCGGGCCAGCGCGGGCTTGAGCAGGTTGGCGGCGTCGCCCTGACCCGCCGCGCCACCGGCGCCGATCATGGTGTGCGCCTCGTCGATGAACAGGATGATGGGCGTGGGCGAGGACTTCACTTCCTCGATCAACCCCTTCAGCCGGTTCTCGAACTCACCCTTCACCCCCGCTCCGGCCTGGAGCAGGGCCAGGTCCAGGGAGCGCAGCGTGACCTGGCGGAGGACGGGGGGGACGTCGCCGTTGACGATGCGCATGGCGAAGCCTTCCACGACCGCCGTCTTTCCGACCCCCGCCTCTCCCACCAGGATCGGGTTGTTCTGCCGCCGGCGCGTGAGGATGTCGACCACCTGGCGGATCTCGAAATCGCGGCCGAGCACCGGGTCGATCGTCCCCTGGCGCGCCCGTTCCGTCAGGTCCACCGTGTACTGGCTGAGGTTCGGGGTCTTGCCACTGCGAGCCGGAGCCTCCGTTCCCGCCGCCGAGGGGCCGCGCGCGGCGCCCGCTTCCTCCGCCGACCCGCCGACGATCGCGGCGAGCTCCTTCCGCAGGTCCTCCGGGTTCACCTTCAGGAGCTCCTTGCTGATCTGCGGCAGCATGCGCTTCAGGTCCTCGTCCGCGGCGAGCGCCAGGATGGTGTGGCCCGTCCTGATCCGGCTGGCGTCGAACTCGACGGAGCCGAGCGTCCAGGCCGTGGTGAGCATCTTGACGAGAGAGGGGCTGAGCGACGGGGTGCGGGCGTTCCCGGTCTTGAGCGCGTCGAGGCTGGCGGTCAGCTCCCGGGCGACCCGGGATCGATCGATGCCGTAATGCTTGAGAATGAAAGTCAGGTCGCCGTCGGGGCTGTCGAGCAGCTTGACCAGGTAATGCTCGATCTCGACATCGTAATGCGTGCGTGAGAGACAGAGCCCCGCCGCGGACTCGACGGCGTTGCGGGTCTCGTTGTTCAGCTTCCCGATCAGGGACCGTACGTTGACGTTCATGGGAGTCTCCGTCTAGAGCTTCAGGATGGTTTCGTCCGGCTCGCGGGTGAACGGCCGGGACCGGATCCAGGTCGACCAGCCGAGGCCCTGGGGCGATTCGGCGTCCGAGGTGAGCACGCAGGGCGGGACCTCGTCCCGGTCGAGCACCAGCTGCGCCTCGAACTCGTACTGGTCGTGGCCGAAGAAACGGGTGAGTCCGCGCAGCGGCCCGTAGGCCCGGCCGCTGGGGAGGAAATCGTCGTACCGCTCGCGCGTGAGGGGCCCGAGCCGGATCCGGACGCCGGCCTGCTGGTCCCACACCGCATCGCCGACGACGCTGCCGCCGCCCAGCCGGTTGGAGGGGTTCTCGTCATCGCCCAGCTCGCAGCGGTCGTGGCGCTGGAGCGGGTAGAGGCCGCCCACGAACTGCTGGACTGCCGCGGGGACGTCGAAGAAGTCCTCGATCAGCTGCTCGAGGGCGACGGCGCTGCGCTGCTGCCGGCCGAGTAGGCCGACGTAGAAGACCAGCGTTTCATCCCGGACCCCGGCCCTGTTGCGGTAGCTGTCCAGGCCCACGCCGACCAGGTCGCGGAGATGCTCGCTCAGGCGGTCGCTGCCGTCCTGCTGATAGCCGACCGTGAAGCGGTGCTTGCGCCACGCGCGGTAGAACAGCGACAGCGCCCTGTGCTGGAAGATGTCCAGGAACGCGGCCACGGCGCCCTCGCGCGCCCGGCGCGCCTCCGCCACCATCAGGGTGTACTGGTGGGGGAGCACGCCCAGCGGGCCGATCAGGCCCATGACGTTGACGCTCATGGTCGCCGGGCCGCCATTGTCCGGCATGCTCACCGTATCGATCTCGGCGGGCGGGAACGCCAGGGAGGCCGGGACGGTGAAACGGACCGCCTCCGATTCCGGATCGACGAAGCGGCCGACGGGCGACCGCTCGGGGAAGATGTCCTCGAGGACGCGCACGGCCTGGAAGAACTCCCAGGCCGTGGGTGTCCGGGCGAGCCTCTCGCGCAGCGCGACGAGACTCAGAGGAGCGCCTTCCGCCCCGACCTCGGTCGCCATTCCTTGAGGATCTCCTTCCTCTGCCGGCTGTGCGCTGCGAGAATCGAAAAGCTGTTGAGGGACACGAAGAGCGCGAGGAAGCGCTCCAGCACGCTCGCGAACAGGTAGACGCCGCCGCCGACGAGCCACTCCTCGTCGAAGCCGACCTGGACGCGGTGTCCGCGGGCGAACGTCAGGCCGTGCTCGCTCTCGATCCGCGCGTAGCACGGCTCGGCTTCGAGCGAGCGGATCCCCTGGATCTGCTTCTCCCCGGTGGTCCGGTCGCTGAAGTTGTGCAGCCGCAGCAGCTCCTGGAGCCCGTCGGGCCCGCCCTCCACCAGGGACATGTAGTTGAGCGAGAGCTGTGAGATGAGGCGCCAGAGCTGCGGCTTGCCGAGGGGCGGCTCGACGACCTCCGTGGGCTTGACCAGCGTCAGCACCCGCTCGATGGGACCGCCACCGGCCAGCTCGAAATCGCCCGCCTCGTCCCCGAACGGCAGCCGGCTCGGCAGGTTGCCGTTGTAGCACGTGAGGCGGGCGGTCGCCGCGTCCTGGTCCGGATGCACCGTTCGGCCGGAAAGATCGACGAACGAGAGCAACACGTCGCTCGCCTCCTCCTGCCGCCAGCTCACGGGGCGCCGCTTGGCGTTCCAGAACAGCCGCCTGTCCCCGTCCGCGCCATGACGGAAGGAGAAGAACGGCTCGAACCGCAGCGGCTGGCTCGAGCCGGGGCTGACCCCTTTCACCTCATCGACGGAAAAGATGCCGGTGGTGGCGCGCCGGCGGGCGTCGGCGACCACCAGGTACTCCTGCTTGCGCTGCGTGAGGAGGATGGGTTCGGATTCCTTTTCGAACAGGTTCACGATGGGGCTGCAGCCCAGCCTGAACGTGTCCCGGGTGACCCCGGACTCCAGCGCGGAGCGGCGCTCGCCCCGCTCGAAGGCGCCGACCAGCACCACCAGCTCGATGGCATCGCCGAACTCCGCCAGCCCCATCCCCGTGAAGTCCAGGTCGAGGAAATGGAATTTCTCCGGGAAAGCGAAGTACTCCTGGAGCAGGCGATAGCCCACGAACGAACGGCGGGGGTACGGCAGCATCCCTTCCTCGTCCGCGAAGCCGACGGGGTGGATCGCTGCGGCGTCCATCTCCAGGGTCCGCGGCTGGGCCCCGCGGGCGGCAGGGCGGACGAGAATGCCCTTGCAGTTGTTCAGCAGGATCTCGTACAGCGTGGCGGCGGTGTTCGACTCCGCGTTGAGGTAGAAGCGGAGCCGGTCGAGCTGGAGGTCCGCAAAGCTGACCTCGGGCAGACACCGCAGGACGATCCGGATCGCGCCCACGGCGTCGGTGGCGCGCACGGCGGGCTTCAGCTCGTGGGGCGCGACCCACGCGGCTTCCTCGACGGTGAGGGGCCACAGCGTGGTGTCGTAGCACGTGCGAAAGCGGCACGGCGTGCCCCCCACCGGCCTCGAATAGAGTGGCGTGTCCCGGGGGATCGGGAAGCCACTCGCCAGCTGACCCTGCTCGGGATCCAGCCGGAACTCCACCACGGACATGGAGGGAAGGGGCCGGATGTAGTGCGGATAGATCACGTTGAGGAGCGCCTCGGTGATCTCCGGAAAATCGTCGTCGATCTTCAGGTGCACGCGGGCCGCCAGGAAGGCGAACCCTTCGAGCATCCGCTCCACGTGCGGGTCATCGCACTTGGTGGGCTCGAGGAGGAGCCGGGACGCCACGCGGGGATACTTCCGGGCGAACTCCGCGCCGGAGCGTCGCAGGAAGGTCAGCTCCCGCTCGTAGTATTCGAGCAGCTCATCACGCATGGCGGCTCTTCACCTGGAACTTCCCACTGGTGATCTCGAGAACGGTGTCGAACACCACTCGCTCGGGGTTGGGGTCCATCTTCAGCAGCGCCTCGATGGAGAAGCGGACGCTCCGCACGTTGCCGTCGTCCTTGGTCACCGGCACCACACGGACCTCGGCGAGCCGGGGCTCGAACTGCTCGATGATCTCCTCCACGTGGCGGACCAGCCACCTCCGGACCGTCGTGGAGTCGCCGCTCATCGAGGTGATGTCCGCCAGTCCGTAGTGGTAGAGCGAATGGCGCAGCTCGGGCATGTCCTCCGGCGCCGGCTGCGACGTGCGGCGCGTGTTGAGGAGCCAGTCCAGGTCCCGGAGCACCGCGGCCTTGTAGCGCTGCACCGACATGGTCCAGGAGATGTGCTCGGGAAGGTCGTCGCCCTGCAGCCGATCCAGGACCGACAGGCGAACGGTCCGGTCAGCTACCGTCGCCATGGCCGCTCGCCTCCTCCGCATCCGCGTCGTCACCCTGCCCGCCGGACCCGCCGCCATTGGCGAAATGGATCGCCTGGAGCGGGTCGAGGCGGCAGACGCGCTGGTAGAGCTCCTGCCGGGTATCGGCATCGCCATCGAGGGCTTCCAGGCAGCGATAGAGCAGGCCGAGGGGCAGGGCGACGGTCTCGCCCTCCTCCCACTGCTCCAGGCCGTGCTCCTCGATCTCCTGCAGCAGCTCCTGCAGGATCGGACGGGCCACCCCATGCATGCCGCTGTCGACCATGATCTTCGTGATCTGCGCGCGGTGGAGGAACCGGGCCCTGGCGCTCACCTCCTGGTCGACCGCGCGCATGAGGATCTCGATCGCCTTCTGCGGCTGACCGGCCTGAACGGAGCGGAAAGCCCGCTCGAGGACATCCCGGCCATCCTTGCGCACGCGCGCCCGGACCCCCTGGACGGCGGCTTCCGGGACCGTATCCCCTTCGCCAGGGAGGATGCCCTGATCGCGCAGCCACCGCAGCGTCTCCGGGTTGGCGGTCGGCGAGTCATCCATCAGGGTCGCCTCGACGAGCTCGGGCCGGTCCACGAGCAGGGAGGCGAGGGCCGCCCGAACGCCAGCCGCGACCGTGTCATACTCGCCGCCGAGGCCCTCGCAGGCCGTGAGGACGTAACGCTGGAGGTCGAACCAGCCGCGCCCGAACGGCGTGGCCATCACCTCCTCCGCGGCATCGAGCAGCTGGTCCCATTTCGCATCCAGGAGCAGCGTCTTGAGACGCGTCCGCACGTCCGTCGGCGGGGCAGTCAGCAGCTTCGGATCGAGCTGCTCGCCGGAGCGCAGCTCGCCCCAGCGATACCCGCGCAGCATGGCGTAGGGGGCCGGGTCGGTCGGCTTCGTGCGGCGGAAGAACCGGGCGGCGGCCGCAACGCAGCGCGCGGCCTCGGTCTCCGTCCGCGGCTCCGCCGCGACGGTGCCGCCCGCCGAGGCCGCGGCGCCGGCCGGTCCGCCCGCACCGCCGTCGGCTGCGGGGGCGCCGGTCAGGGGATCCATGGCCGGCTCCGGTTCGACCGGATCGGGGTCCTGCTCGAGCTTGCGGCCCAGCAGCTGCTGGGCGACGCGGCCGACCTCATCGAGAGCCTCCCTCAGCACACGGAAACTCGGGGCATCGTCGCCGAACCGCTCTCCACACGCCTTGTCCAGGGCCTCGAGCGCGGCGACGCAGGCCTGGTGGTCGGCGACCAGCGCCTTGTACCAGGCCTTGGGCGTGTCACCGACCCCCGCATCGAAGTCCTCGGGCGTCAGCTTGCCTTCCTCGATGGCGGCCTCGCGGGCACGGCGACGCTCGCCGTCGCCCGCGACATCGCTCTCGAAGCCGACGGCCCGCGCGTCCTTGTACGTCACGAAGGCGTGTCCCCGCCGATTCAGCGGAATGGCGCGCACGGCCTCGTGGAGGCGTTCCCCGACCCAGACCAGGGGCGCGGCCCGGAACTCCGCGTCGCCGTCCTCCTCGATGGGCGGATAGACCGTGTCCCAGAACTCCTCCAGCAGGCCCCGGAGCAGCTCCAGCCCGCGCGCCAGGCCGCCGAAACCCTCGCGGTGCGTGAGCGCCTCGGTGAGCCAGGCGGCGAGCTGGAGGTCCTTGGACCGTTTCGCCAGCGCCTCCCCCGCGACGCGGATCACCGCCTCGTAATCGGCCGTCTTCCGGTCGCGCGTCCAGTCTCCCTGCGGGAGGTCATCCTCCTCCTCGCGGGCATCCTTGATGGCGTCGTAGGTGGTGTCGGCCGAGTCCCAGCGGAGGAACGCGCCGGCGGGGTTCTCGCCGGGGATCGGCTTCAGCACATCGTCTCGGAGGGGCGGCATCAGTCTCCGCTGCCGGCGGGGTGAACCTGGAGGTCGCGCAGCTCGAGGATCGGGAACAGCTCGTCGTCGACGAGGAGCATCCGGCCGCCGAGCAGCACGTCGTGGCCGTCGACCGTGGCAGCGACGGTGCGGCGTCCGAGGCGGACATCCGGATCCTCGTGACGAAACGAGAGCGGCGCCACGGCGGGGATGAGCACCTCGCCGAGCTCGGCATCGCGGTAATCGGGACCGGTCCGGATCCGGGCGGGGGCCCAGAGCAGGTCGCGCAGCCGGCGCGGCGGCTCCATCTGCATGGACGCGATCTGCGCGAACGGGATCCAGGTATACTGGCCCGCGGCGAAGACCTCGAGGCGGCCCCCGATCCGGGGGTCCGCATCGGTCAGGGACTCGAACGGCTCCCCGTTCAGGGTGCCGCGAACCGGCCCCGGATCGGCTCCGCGGGGCAGCTCCCCGCTGGCGAACATGTCCCGGCGGATGCGGGCGGCATGCAGCGCGCTGTGGTAGAGCAGCGCGCCCATCCGCGCGTCCGGGTTGGATCGTGCGAGAACGTCGAGCTGCTTTTCCGCGCGTTCGAATTCTCCGGCGAAGCAGAGCAGCTCGAACAGGAACGTACGTCGCTGGGTGTCGGTCGGATCGCTCCGCAGCTCGTCACCCAGCGACGTAATGGCCTCCTGGAGTCTGCCCGCCTCGAAAAGCGCTCGTCCCTTCAGGGCGGACATAGGGCGCTACGCCTTGACCTTCATCTTGTCCCAGCTGCCGACGACGGGCGACCCCTTGGCGCCCTTCTCGGTCTGGGGCGTGTACGTGACGGTCACCTTCCCGTAGGCCAGGCTGAGCTGCTCCACGGGGCGGTCGTCGCCGCCCGAAGCCCCGGACCAGTCGATGGACTCGACGAAGACCTTGTCGAACTCGTAGACGAGGTAGTCGACCGCCTTGTCGCCGCCGGCCTTGTGCAGCGTGACCTTGGCCTTCGGGTAATGCTTCCCCTGGCAGCAGGCCTGGAACAGGCCGGGGCTCGCCTTGTCGGTCACCTTGGTGCAGTTGAAGCTCGAGAGCACCGCCTTGCCGGCGCCGGCGCCGGCGCCGACGGTCGAGGACGGATTGCTCGCGCCCATGTGGAAGCTGAGGAGCTCGATCTGCCCCTCGAACCCCTCGCGGGTCGACTCGCTCTCCACGCCGTCAATGGTGAGAAATGCGTCGAACGCCATGATTTCCCCTCCTTGCAATTGTTGTGGGATCGGCGAAGATCCCGGCCTCAGGCGGCGGGCGCGGGGAGATCCGCGACCAGGCGCATGGAAACACTGAGCTCGTCGAGCTGGAAGTGGGGGCGCAGGAACGCGACCGCGCGATAGGCGCCGGGCTTGCCGGGCACCTCCACGACGTCGACCCGGGCCTCGCGCAGCGGGCGCTGGGCCTTGATCTCGGCGGACGCGTCGTCGTTGCCGACCACGTAGTTGGCGATCCAGTTGTTGAGGAAGCTCTCCGCCTCGGACCGCGACATGTAGCCGCCGATCTTGTCGCGCATCATGGACTTCAGGTAATGGGCGAAGCGCGAGACCGCGAAGATGTAGGGCAGCTGGGCGGAGATCCGGGCGTTCGCCGTGGCCGCATCGCTGTCATACACCTTGGGCTTCTGCGCGGACTGCACGCTGAAGAAGGCGGCGTTGGGGGTGCCCTTCTGGTGCACCAGCGGCGCGAAGCCGAGGTCGGCCAGCTCCTTCTCCCGGCGGTCCGTGATCTGGACCTCGGTGGGGCACTTCATGGCGATGTCGCCGGAGTCCGTGGTGAAGTTGTGGACGGGCAGGTTCTCCACGAGCCCGCCGCTCTCGACGCCGCGGATGGTGGCGCACCAGCCGTAGCTGGCGAAGGCCTGCGTGACGCGGGTCCCGAGCGCCCAGGCCGCGCTGCCCCACAGGTAGTCGTCGTGGGTGGCGCCATCGACGCCCTCCTCGAAGTCGAACGCCTCGACCGGGACGGTGTCACGGCCGTAGGGCTCGCGCAGCAACATGCGCGGGGCCGTGAGGGCGACGTAACGGGAGTCATCGCTGTCGCGGAAGTTCTTCCAGCGGGCGTACAGCGTGTTGTCGAAGATCTTCGCCAGGTCGCGCGGTGCGCTGAGCTGGGTGTAGGACTCGAGGTTGAACATCTCCGGCGAGGAGGCGGTGAGGAAGGGCGCGTGGGACGCGGCCGACACCTGGGAGATCTTTTCGAGCAGCTCGATGTCCTGGCCGGAGCGGCCGAACGAGTAGTCGCCCAGGAGCGCCGCGAAGGGCGCGCCGCCGAAGACGCCGTATTCCTCCTCGTAGACCTTCTTGAAGAGGGCGCTCTGGTCGAACTCCGGTGCCCGCTGGAGGTCCTTGAGCAGCTCCTTCTTGGAGACGTTGAGGATCTTGATCTTCAGCATCTCCCCGGTCTCGCTCTGGGAGAGCAGGTACTTGAGGCCACGCCAGGAGCCCTCGAGCTGCTGGAACTCCGGCGCATGGAGGACCGCGCCGAGCTGGCGCGAGATGAGCTGGTCGATCTGCGCGATGCGCGCATTCAGCATCGATTCCGTGTCGGCGGAGATCAGGACCTCTCCCCGGACCACCTCGGAGAGGAACTGCTTGACCATGGCGTGGCCGCGGTCGTGTGCCGCCTCCTCCTTGCCGAACCGTCCCTCTTCGACGATCTGATCCAGAAGGCTTACGGACTGGACCTCTTCGGCGGCGGCCGGCTGCTGCTCCGTCTTAGTTTGCGCCATCGGGCTCCCCCTCGGGTTCAAGCTCATCCTTGAGCTGCTTCATACGCTCCTCGTCGGAGAACGTCGCCTGGAGAATTTCCTCGAACTTCTCGTTCCCCTGCAGCGATCCCCGGAGGTCGGCGAGCTGCTGCCGGAGGTCGAGCAGCTGCTTGAGCGGCTCCACCTGCTGGGCCACGCGCTCCGGCGAGAAATCGTCGAGGCTCTCGAACGAGAGGTCGACGGCCAGCTTGCCGCCATCCTCGGTGAGCTTGTTCTCGACGGTGAGGTTCAGGTGCGGCTGCATCCGCTTGAGGACGTCATCGAAGTTGTCGGGGGTGACCTCGACGAACTGACGATCCTTGAGCTTGGGCAGGGGCTGGGTGGGCTGGCCGGTGAAGTCGCCGAGGACGCCCATGACGAAGGGCAGCTCCTTCATCTCGATGGCGTCTCCGAGCTCGACATCATACGTGATGCTGACGCGTGCGGGGCGCACGCGTTCGAGCTTCTTCTGGATACTTTCGGGCATGAGGCACGGCTCCCGTGTGAGCGGTAAAACAGACTTCGCAGTCTGCGGCGATCCGACTCCGTGGAAGGCGGGGGCGGAACGGTGATGTGTATCGGGGAAAAAAAACGGCAACCGACATGGCGCCGGCTACCGCCACTCTTGAGCGGAAGCGTCCGTACGCTACTTTAAGGAGCATACCGGCACGGAGTCAAGGATTCTCTGCCGCCGGCGCGGTCCCTCCTACCGGGAACTCCCATGACGCAGATGCAGAATGTGCTGTGGACCAAGGGCGTGCTGCTGAGCCCGCAGCATCTCCAGACGCAGGACCGATTCCTGGAGGACGTGCTGCGGTTCCGGCTGAACTCGCTCACGTTCTGCCCGTGGGGGTTGAGCCGGCTCGAGGTCGACCGGGAGGCGCTGGACGGGGGCACGATCGCGCTGAGCGCGGCGGCGGGCATCTTCCCGGACGGTCTGCTGTTCGAGCTGCCCGAATCGGATCCGGTGCCGCCGCCGAAGCAGCTGGCGGACCACTGGCGTGCGGACCAGGAATCGATGCTGATCCATCTGGCGGTTCCGGAGCATCGGCCGGGCGGGCAGAACGTGTCGGCCGGACAGGGGGCGCGGCACACGCGCTACGCGGCGGAGGTGGTGCTCCGGCGGGATGAGAACACGGGCAAGTCGGAGAAGCCGATCCAGGTGGCGCGGAAGAACTTCCTCCTGCTGACGGATGCGGAATCGCTGGATGGTCACGCCACCCTGCCGGTGGCGCGGGTGACACGCACGAGCGCGGGCGCGTGGGCGCTCGACCCCCACTTCGTCCCGCCGCTGGTGGATTACGCGGGCAGCGATTACCTGCTGTCCATGACGCGCCGGCTGGTGGAGATGCTCACGGCGAAGAGCAGCACGTTGTCGGGCGGGCGCCGTCAGCGGGGGAAGGGGCTGGCGGACTTCGGTGTATCGGACGTGGCCAATTTCTGGCTGCTCTACACGGTGAACACGCACCTGCCGCAGATCCGGCATCTGTACGAGTCGCGTCACGGGCATCCGGCCGAGCTGTACACGGCCATGCTGGAGCTGGCCGGCGCACTGACGACGTTCTCGTCGACCGTCCACCCCCGCGACCTCCCCACCTACAGCCACGCGAGCCTCGGGGAATGCTTCACGGGTCTGGACGGGATGCTCCGGGACCTGCTGGAGACCGTCGTCCCGGTGCACCACGTGTCGCTCCCGCTGAAGCTGACCGAGCCATCGCTGTACGCGGCGGCCATCGAGGAGGATCGCTACTTCGCGGCGCCGGAGTGGTACCTGGCGCTGAGCGCGGAAGTGGAAGCGAGCGAGCTGCTGCGAAAGGCGCCGCAGCTGATGAAGGTCAGCTCGGCGAGCCAGGTGGGACACCTCATCAAGCAGGCGCTGCCGGGGCTTCAGCTCCAGCACGTGGAGCGTCCGCCGAGCTCGCTGCCGGTGAAGCTCGACCACCACTACTTCCGGCTGGATCGGACGGGAGGCGACTGGGACCAGATCCGGCGGGCACGCAACCTCGCGGTCTATGTTCCGTCGGACTTTCCGGCGCCCCATCTCGAGCTGCTCATCCTGATGCCCGGGGAGGAGCGGGGCTGAGCCGGTCCCGGCTCGTCAGAGCACGACCAGAAGCACGATCACGAGCACGGTCAGAAGCACCACACCCGCCAGGAGGCCCAGCAGCGCCGCCGGCCGCGGCCCCTTCGCCGCGGGTGCGG
>DATKBW010000062.1:0-2159 GCA_035513575.1 Longimicrobiales bacterium
CTGCTGCACCAGGTTGCTCCGCGCCAGCCCGTCGACCTTCTCCTCGAATCCGCTCACCCCGAGCAGCTCGCTCAGCACCAGCCCCGAATCGTTGAAGCTGAGCGTCTGGTCGAAATCCGACGCCAGCAGATAATGTCTGGGTACGACGTGCGGCCTGGTCATGCCATCCTCCGCTCGCTCACGACTCCTGCTATAACAGTAGTTATAGCAGATCTTCCTTGAGGATACCGGCTCCCACCTTCCACGTCAACGGGTGCCCCCTTTTTGCTCGCGTCACTGGTTGGTACCGGCCCCCTTGTGCCGCCGGAACAAATGTTATAACATTTCGAGCATGAGCATGCGGGAGAGGGGCACCACGAAGCACGAGCTGGTCCGCCGCGCCGTCCAGGCGGATATCGAATCGGGCCGGTGGGGGCCGGGCGAGAGGCTGCCGAGCGAAGCGGAGCTGGTGGAGCAGTTCGGTGTATCGCGGATCACCGTGGGGCGCGCGATGCGGGATCTGCAGGAGGCCGGAGTGGTGGACCGGCGGCCGGGGTCGGGGACGTACGTATCGCATCCGGTGTCGGAGAGCGGGCTGTCGTTCGGTCTTCTGATCCCGGACCTGGGGGAGACGGAGATCTTCGAGCCGATCTGTCAGGGCATGATGTCGTCGCCGCTGGCGCAGCGGCACGCGCTGGTATGGGGGAGCCCGAGTGGCGGTTCGGGCCGGAGGGAGGAGCGCGCCTGGCATCTGTGCCGGCAGTATGCGGAGCGGGGGGTGTCGGGTGTGTTCTTCGCACCGCTGGAGCTCGTGCCGGCGAAGGACGAGATCAATGAGCGGATCTCGCGCGAGCTGGAGGCGGCCGGGATCCCGGTAGTCCTTCTGGACCGGACGGTGACGCCGTACCCGGAGCGGGGCCCGCACGACCTGGTGGGCATCGACAACCGGCGTGCGGGCTACGTGATGACGGAGCACCTGATCCGGGGCGGCGCCCGTCGCATCGCCTTCGTGGGCGTGCCGGACGCGGCCGCGACGGTGGGCGCCCGGGAGGCCGGTTACCGGGAGGCGCTGTACCGCGCCGGTCTGCCGATCGACGCATCACTGACCAGGCGGCTGGATCCGACGGATCGTCCGGAGGTGGAGCGACTGATGGCGGGGGCCGCGCCGGATGGCATCGTGTGCGCCAATGATCGGACGGCGGCGCGGCTGATGCACACGCTGCTGGAGATCGGCCACGACGTGCCCGGGGCCGTGCGGATGGTGGGGATTGACGACCTCGAGTACGCGGAGCTGCTGCCCGTCCCGCTGACGACGTATCGTCAGCCCACACGCCAGATCGGCGCCGAGGCCCTGGCCGTGATGCTCGAGCGGGTCGAGCGTCCCGATCTACCGATCCGCGACATCCTGCTTCACGGGGAGATGGTTGTGCGTCGCTCCTGCGGCGCGTCCACCCGGCACCGCCGATCGGGGGGGCGTACGGTGGATCGGCAGCGCGTCGTCCGATAAGCTGAGAGCGGCGCGAACCCCGGAGGCGATGATGCGCGCGGCGATCTTCCATGAGAATGGCGGGCCGGAAGTGGTGCGGATCGAGGATGTGGAGCCCCCGGTGGCGGGCCCCGCCGAGGTCCGGATCCGGGTGGGCGCCAGCGGAATGAATCACCTGGACCTGTGGGTGCGGCGCGGCCTCCCCATCGAGACGACCATGCCCCACATCGGCGGCTCCGACGTGGCCGGGACGGTCGAGTCGGTGGGCGAGGGGGTCACGGACTGGGAGGCGGGCGGCCGGGTCGTCGTGGACCCGTCGCTCTCCTGCGGTGCGTGCGAGTGGTGCCGCGCGGGGGAGGAGCCGCTCTGCGACGAGTACCGGATCCTCGGCGAGCACACGCAGGGCGGGTTCGCGGAATACGTCGTCGCGCCGGCCCGGAACCTCTACCGCATCCCGGACGACGTCCCGTTCGAGACCGCCGCCGCCGCCCCGCTCGTCTTCCTGACCGCCTGGCGCGGGCTCGTCACGCGAGCGCGCCTGCGCGCGGGCGAAACCGTGCTGATCACGGGCGCGTCCGGCGGCGTCGCCACGGCCGCGGTCCAGATCGCGAAGCACCTGGGCGCGACGGTGTACGCCGTGACCTCGTCGCCGCACGTGGAGCGGGTCCGGGACCTCGGGGCGGACGTGGTCTAC
>DATKBW010000063.1:0-32737 GCA_035513575.1 Longimicrobiales bacterium
TGGAGGGTGGTCCCCCCGGATTCAGACAGGGCTTCTCGGACCCCGCCTTACTCGGGTACCACGACCATCCGCATGAGCTCGCTTCGCCTACAGGACTCTCACCTCGTGCCGTGGGCCGTTCCAGGCCGCTTCGGCTCACCAGCTCATGTCGGACGGGCTACGCCCCGTCATGGCCCCACAACCCCAGGAACACATGGTCCCCGGTTTGGGCTCTTCCCCGTTCGCTCGCCGCTACTTGGGGAATCTCGGACTTGATTTCTCTTCCTCCAGGTACTGAGATGTTTCAGTTCCCCGGGTCGGCCTCCGCCGAAGCGGATGACAGGCCATTACGCCTGCCGGGTTGCCCCATTCGGACATCTCGGGATCAACGGATGCTTGCTCCTCCCCCGAGCTTTTCGCAGCTTGCCACGTCCTTCCTCGCCTGGTCGCGCCTAGGCATCCCCCGTGCGCCCTTACCGCGCTTGGTCTGTCCCTGTACCCTCCAAAGACGACCACACCGCACTTCAAGAAACACTAAAGCGCTCTACTTCCAGCTCCACACCCAGATTGTCAATCAGCAGGACGCCCCTTCCGGGGCGAGCCTTGAACTATACCGTTCGTGTTCCCGACCGTCAATCCCGACGGCGGCCCCATATCCACCGGGGATCCGCCGGGGGACGACGAATCTAGCCAACCCGTACGGGGGGTCAACCCCTCCGCGCCGCGGCTATTCCGTCCGCGCCGCGGCTATTCCGTCCGCGCCGCAGCTTGCCCGGCGACCGTGGCCAGCCTACATCTGCGCCCGGGCGGGCCCGCCGTCCCCTTCGTGAGCCACCTTCCGACCGTGAGGATGATGACCGCACACGCACGTGCGCGGGTAACGGGCCGGGGCGCGGCGCGGTGGGCCCGGGGCCACCCGTGGATCTACCGGAGCGATGTCGCGCAGAGGCCTGACGGCCCCGCGGGAGCCGTGGTGGTCGAGGATCCCCGGGGGCGGGTGATCGGGTGCGCGCTGTGGAGCCCGTCATCGGAGATCTCGCTGCGGATGCTGACGCGTGACGACCGGGCGATCGATGACGCGTTCTGGGCGGACCGGATCGGCCGGGCCGTGGCGAGGCGGCGTGGGCTGGACGGAACGGCATTCCGGGCTGTGCACGGGGAGGGGGACGGCCTGCCGTCGCTGATCGCGGACGTGCTGGACCGGTACGTGGTGGTGCAGCTTCTTTCGGCGGGACTGGAAGCGCACCGGCACGCCATCGTCGCGGCGCTGCGGGAGCACCTGGACCCGCTGGGGGTGCTGGCGCGCAACGATGTCCCGGTGCGCCGGCGCGAGGAGCTGCCCGAGAGCGTCGAGCTACTCTGGGGCGATGTGCCGGAGTGGGTGGAGGTGCGGGAGGGTCCGATCCGCTACCGGGCCGCGCCCTGGACGGGCCAGAAGACCGGGGCCTTTCTGGACCAGCGGGAGAACCGGCTGCTGGCCGGCGAGCTCGCCCGGGGCCGGGCGCTGGACGCGTTCAGCTTCCACGGCTCCTTCGCGCTGAACATGGCGCGCTCGGCGGACGAGGTGGTGGCCGTGGACTCGTCGGCGGACGCGCTGGAGCACGCCCGGGCGAACGCGGCGCTGAACGGTATCCGCAACATCACGACGGTGGAAGCGAACGCGTTCGATCTGCTGCGGGAACAGGAATCGGCGGGGGAGCGATACGACACCATCGTCCTCGACCCGCCGGCCTTCGCGAAGCACCGCGCGAGCGTGCGGAGCGCGCTGCGGGGCTACAAGGAGATCAATCTGCGCGGCCTCCGTCTGCTCCGGGCGGGGGGCCACCTGCTGACGTTCAGCTGCTCGTACCACATCACCGAGGCCGACTTCGCCGCGATGCTGGAGGACGCCGCGGCGGACGCGGGGCGGCCGGTGCGCTGGGTGCGCTGGCTGGGACAGTCACCGGACCACCCGCGGGTCCTCCAGATCCCGGAATCCGGCTACCTCAAGGGCGCTGTGCTCCAGGCGCTGGAATAGGTCGGGCGTTCGGGCGCCCGGCGTTCGGGCGCCCGGGCGTTCAGGCATCCGGGCGCCGCCGTCCGCAGCGGGACGCTACAGCCCGCCGCGCTCGAGCAGCGGTCCCACTTCGTCGCGACCGACGTGGAAGGTGCCGAGGGGCCCGTGCCACTCGCCGTGCCAGTCGGACCCGCCGGTCACGACCAGCCCGTGGTCTCGGGCCTTGTTCAACAGCCGGCTCAGATCCGGCGGCGCAACGCGCGGGCGGTAGCACTCGATCCCGTCCAGCCCGGCCTCCACGAACGCCGGGAGCGCGCCGAGCACGGGGAGCGGCGGGTGAGCCCAGACGGCCACGCCCCCGGCGGCGTGGATGAGGTCGATGGCGCCCGCGACGTCGAGCATGTCCGTCGCGACGTAGGCCGGGCCCGCGTCGCCGATGAAGCGGTCGAAGGCCTCCGGAATGGAGGCCACATGCCCCGCGCTGAGCAGGGCCCGGGCGAGGTGGGGCCGGGCTAGGGCGTGGCCGTGGGGGCCGGCCTCGTGCAGCACCGCATTGAAATCGACGGGGATGTCGAGGTCGGAGAGGCGGCAGATCATGGCCCGGATCCGCTCCTCCCTTCCCCGCCGCGCCAGCTCTCCGTACTCCACCAGCGGCGGCGCGGCCGGGTCCACGAAGTATCCCAGGATGTGGAGGTCGCGGTCGCGGTGTCGGGCCGAAAGCTCGATGGCGGGAATGACGATCACGCGCCCCCCGGCCGCGGCCAGGGCGACGGGGACGCCCGCGGTGGTGTCGTGGTCGGCGATGGCCACGATGTCCAGCCCCGCGGCCGCGGCCAGGTCGACCACCGTCCCGGGAGTGACGCTGCCGTCCGACGCCGTGGAATGGATGTGCAGGTCGATTTTCATCGTGCCCAAATAGAACGGAGGCGCCCCGGTCCGTGAAGGCCCGGGAGCGCCTCCGCTACCGTGCCGACGGGGCTAGCGGACCGCGACGCCGCGGCCGAACCGGTACGCCAGCCCGAGGCCCAGCGCGTCGGTCTCGCCGAGCGTGACCCCCAGGCGCAGCTTCCAGTCCGGGTTCAGGTGCAGGTCGGCGCCCAGGTCGATCAGGCCCTCCAGGTCGGTCGTGGTGTTGTTCCCGGCAGACGCCACCACCACCGCGAGTCGGGGGTGGCCGTAGAGCTGGAACGTCAGCGGGGACAGGACCAGCGCGCGGCCGATGCTCACTCCGACGGGGATCGAGAACACCGTAAAATCTCCGAAGGTGGCACCCGCCCCGAGGGTCCAGGAGACATCCACGGGGAAATCACGGCCCGCATCCACCAGGCCTCCCCAGGTCTCGGCGCCCACGAGGAACGCGCCATCGATGGCCCGGTCGAGATAGCCGACCCGCACGCCGAGGTTCAGGTTGCCATGCTGCCGCCAGATCCCCTGGATCCCGAAATTCGCGCCGTCCGGCCACGTGACGTAGACGCCCACATCCTCTCCCGGCCGCGGGGGCAGGAAGCTCGGAGCGTCCCACACCTGCGCACTCGCTCCGCTGGCCACCCCGAGGGCGGCCGCGACCATCAGCACTGTCTTTGCGTTCATATGGTATTTGCCCCTCGGTTTTAGGTTCCCGGAATCTCCGGAGCCGGCCAGCGCCGCGCAAGATCGGCGCCGGCGCCGCGCCAGCCCGCGATGACGGCCGGCGACGCATCCGCATCCCGGCCGCCCCTACGGACCCCGACCGGGAATTAACGCTTCTCGGCCCGCTCGCTCAGCACGCTCACCACGTCGTCGGCGACCTGGAGGAACCCGCCGGACACGAAGAACCGCTGCTCGGCCCCGTCGCGGGTGATGCGCATCTCGCCCTCGCCGAGGAGCGCCATCATGGGCGCGTGCCCCCGCAGGATGCCCACCTCTCCGTCCCACGCGGGGGCGACCACCATGTCGGCCTCCCCCTCGTAGATGGTGGACTGCGCGGTGATCAGCGCGACCGAGAGCCGCTTCGCCGGCACGTCAGCCCCCCTGCTCCATCTTCTTCGCGGCCTCCACCACCTCGTCGATGCCGCCCTTCATGTAGAAGGCCTGCTCCGGCAGGTGGTCGAATTCGCCCTTCACGACGCGGTCGAACGACTCGATGGTGTCCTCCAGCCGGACGTAGCGGCCCGGTGACCCCGTGAACTGTTCGGCCACGTGGAACGGCTGGGACAGGAAGCGCTGGAGGCGCCGGGCCCGGCTGACGATCACCTTGTCCTCCTCGGACAGCTCGTCCATCCCGAGGATCGCGATGATGTCCTGCAGGTCCTTGTAGCGCTGCAGGATCCGCTGCACCTCGGCCGCGACCGAGTAGTGGCGCTGCCCGATGATCTGGGGGTCCAGGATCCGCGACGTGGAGTCCAGCGGGTCCATGGCCGGGTAGATGCCCAGCGACGCGATCTGCCGCGAGAGCACCGTCGTCGAGTCCAGGTGGGCGAACGCGGTGGCCGGCGCCGGGTCGGTCAGGTCGTCGGCCGGGACGTAAATGGCCTGCACCGAGGTGATGGAGCCGTCCGTGGTGGAAGTGATCCGCTCCTGCAGCTCGCCCATCTCCGTGCCGAGCGTCGGCTGATACCCCACCGCGGAGGGCATGCGGCCGAGCAGCGCCGACACCTCCGAGCCCGCCTGAGTGAAGCGGAAGATGTTGTCAATGAAGAGCAGCACGTCCTGCTTTTCGACGTCCCGGAAGTACTCGGCGATCGTGAGGCCGGACAGCCCCACCCGCAGACGCGCGCCCGGGGGCTCGTTCATCTGCCCGTATACCAGCGCGGTCGAGCTGAGGACGCCGGCCTCCTTGAACTCCAGCCAGAGGTCGTTCCCCTCGCGCGTCCGCTCGCCCACGCCACAGAACACCGACCGCCCGCCGTGCTCCATGGCGATGTTGTGGATGAGCTCCTGGATGATCACGGTCTTGCCCACGCCGGCGCCACCGAACAGCCCCGTCTTCCCGCCCTTCACGTACGGCGCGATCAGGTCGATGACCTTGATCCCCGTCTCGAAGATCTGCGTGTCCGGCTCCAGCGAGACGAACTTCGGCGGCTCCCGGTGGATCGGCCACCGCTCGACGGATGCGGGGATCTCCTCGCCCATGTCCACCGGCTCGCCCAGGACGTTCAGGATCCGCCCCAGCGCCGCTTCGCCCACCGGCACCGAGATGGCCGCGCCCGTGTCCCGCACGGCCATCCCGCGGACCACGCCGTCCGTGGACGACATCGCCACCGCCCGGACCTGGTTCCGGCCGATGTGCTGCTGTACCTCGGCCACCACCCGCTGCCCGCTGCCGCCGTCGGTGCCGGGGATGGTCAGCTCCAGCGCGTTGTAGATGTCCGGCAGCGCTCCGGTCTCGAACTCCACGTCCAGCACCGGACCGATCACCTGCGCCACCCGTCCCGTCTTCTCCGCCATTTCCCTCTATCTCCTATTCCAGCGCGGCCGCGCCGCCAACGATCTCCGCGATCTCCTGTGTGATCTGCGCCTGCCGCGCCCGGTTGAACGTCCGCCGCAGGGTGTCCAGCATGTCACCAGCGCTGTCGGTGGCGTTCTTCATGGCCGTGCGCCTCGCCCCCTGCTCCGACGCCGCCGTTTCCACGAGCGCCCGGTACACACGGTTGCGCACGTACAGCGGCAGCAGCTCGTTGAGGATCTCGTCCGCCCCCGGCGAGAGGATGTAATTGGCTTCCCCCGCCCCCCCCGCCCTCTCCGCCCTCTCCGCCGCCGGGTCGGCGGCCGGCGGCGGCTCCACCGGGAGGACCTTCATGGTCCGGGGCGGCGTGGACAGGGCGCTCCGGAACTGGGCGTAGACGACGTGGACCGCGTCCAGCGTCCCGTCCGCGAACTCGTCCATCAGCGCGTCCACCAGCGACGCCGCGTGCTCGGGCTCCCGGCGGTCCGGGATGTCCAACCGCGTGGCGGCCATCTCGACGCCCTGGAAGCGGAAGTAGCCGATCCCCTTCTTGCCGACCACGTGGAGGTCCACCTCCGTCCCCTGGGACCGGAGCCGCTCCATCAGCTGCCGGGCCTCGCGGATGAGATTGACGTTGAACGCGCCGGCCAGCCCGCGGTTCGACGTCAGCAGGATCACCGCCGCGCGCCGCGGCGTCTCCGGCTGCCGGAGCAGCGGGTAGCGTTCCCGGAGCTCGGGGTCGGTGAGGCGGCCGATCACGTCTCCCAGCCGCTCGGAGTACGGCCGGGCCGCGTGCACCAGGTCGCTCATCTTCTTGAGCTTCGACGTGGCGACCATCTCCATGGTGCGCGTGATCTGCCGCGTCTTCTCGATCGACCGGAGCCGACGCTTGATCTCCCGGGTCTTGGCCATCGCTTCGGTCCCGCGCCCTTACGCGACCGCGGTGGCCGGCTCGGCCGACTCGGCCGGCGGCGCCTCGACCTCGAAGCGCTCGCCGAACTCCTTGATGGCCGCCTCGAGCTTCGCCTTCGTGTCGTCGGCCAGCACGCCGCTGGTCCGGATCGCCTCCCCCACGTCGGAGCGCTGCGTCGCCATGAACTCCACGAAGTCCCGCTCCCAGTCCTGGATCCGGTCCACCGGGACCTCGTCGAGGAAGCCGTTGGTCACCGCGTAGATCACCATGACCTGATCCTCGACGGGCTGCGGCGAATACTGCGGCTGCTTCAGCACCTCCACGGTGCGGGCGCCCCGGGCGAGCTGGCGCAGCGTCGCCGGGTCGAGGTCCGAGCCGAACTGCGCGAAGGCCTCCAGCTCACGGTACTGCGCCAGGTCCAGGCGGAGCCGCCCGGCCACCGCCTTCATCGCCTTGATCTGCGCCGCCCCGCCGACCCGCGAGACGCTGATCCCCACGTCCACCGCGGGCCGTACGCCCGAGTAGAACAGGTCCGTGATCAGGAAGATCTGCCCGTCCGTGATCGAGATCACGTTCGTCGGGATATAGGCCGAGACGTCGCCGCCCTGCGTCTCGATCATCGGCAGCGCCGTCAGCGACCCGCCGCCCTGCTCGTCGCTCAGCTTGGCCGCCCGCTCGAGCAGCCGGGAGTGCAGGTAGAACACGTCGCCCGGGTACGCTTCCCGCCCCGGGGGGCGCCGCAGCACCAGGGACAGCTGGCGGTACGACTGCGCCTGCTTCGACAGGTCGTCGTAGATCACCAGCGTGTGCTTCCCCTGCCACATGAAATGCTCGGCCAGCGCCGTCGCGGAGTAGGGCGCGATGTACTGCATCGGCGCGGGATCGCTGGCGTTGGCCGCCACCACGATCGTGTACTCCATGGCGCCCGCCTCGCGCAGCGTCTCCACCACGCTCGCCACCTTCCCCGCCCGCTGCCCGATCGCGCAGTAGATGCACAGGACGTCGCCGCCCTTCTGGTTGATGATCGTGTCCAGCGCGATCGCCGTCTTCCCGGTCCCCCGGTCGCCGATGATCAGCTCGCGCTGCCCGCGGCCGATGGGGATCATGGAGTCGATCGCCTTGATCCCCGTCTGCAGCGGCTCCTTCACCGGCTGCCGCAGCACGATCCCCGGCGCCACGATGTCGATGAAGCGCCGCTCGGACGTCTCGATGGCCCCCTGCCCGTCGATCGGCTCCCCGAGCGCGTCCACGACGCGACCCAGGTAGCTCTCGCCCACCGGGATGTCCAGCACGCGGCCCGTCCGGCGCACCGCATCGCCTTCCTGGAGCATCGTCCAGTCGCCCATGACCACGGCGCCGATGTTGTCCTCTTCCAGGTTCAGCGCCAGGGCGTGGACCGTCGCCCCCGTCTCGGTGGCGGTGATCTCGAGCATCTCGCTCGCCATCGCCCGCATCAGCCCGTAGATCCGGGCGACGCCGTCCTTCACCTCGAGGACCTCGCCCACCTCCTCGACATCGAGCTCCTGGCCGAACTGCTCGATCTCACGGAGGAGAACGCTCTTGATCTCGCTCGCCCGCAGCTGCGCTTCGTTTGCCATGTCCCCGCTATCGTTCCCGGTTCTCGAAACGTCTATTCCGTCACGCCCCCGCCGCCGCTCCGTGCGGCAGCGGCGCGTGCATCATCTCCCGCTTCAGCGACAGCAGCTGGCGCCGCAGCGACCCGTCCAGCACCCGGTCGCCGTACTTCACGATGATCCCGCCCACGATGGCCGGGTTCACCGTAACGTGCGGGACGACGGTCTTTCCCAGCATCGCGGTCAGGCGGTCCGCGATCTCCCGGACCATGGCCTCGTCCGCCGGGCGGGCGAGGGTGACCTGGGCGTGCATCCGTCCGGCCTGGTCGTCCAGCAGCGCATCGTACTCCTCGCGGATCTCGTGCAGCAGCCGCTGCCGGCGGTGCGCGAGCACCACGAGCAGGAAGCGGAGGAAGCTCTCCGGCACTTTCCCGTCCAGCGCATTTCTCAGCGCCGACTGCTTCGCCCCCTGCTCGATCTGGGGCGTCTCGAGGAAGCGCCGGATGCGCTCATCCCCGAGCAGCGCGCCGTCCAGCTCCGCGAACGCCGCCGCGTACGCTTCCGCCTCGCCGTGCTCCCGCCCGAGCTCCAGCAGCGTCTCGGCGTAGTTCCGGGCGATCGTCTCGTCGCGCACCTACGCCTCGCCGCCCATGGGCGTGGTCCGGGCGTGCGCCAGGTACTCCCGCACCAGTCGGCGGTCCTCCTCCCCGTCCAGCGTCTTCCCCACCAGGTGCGCGGCCGCAGCGATGGAGATCTCGACCGCCTCGCGACGGATCGATTCCACCGCCTGCTCCCGCTCCCGCTCGATCTCGCGACGCGCCTTCTCCACCACCCCCTCCTGCTCCGCCCTCGCACGCTCCAGCAGCTCCTGACGGACCAGCTCGGCGTCCTGCTTCCCCTGGGCGATGATCGCCTGCGACTCCTCGCGCGCCTTCGCCAGGTCACGACGCTGCTCCTCCAGCGCCCGCGCCGCCTCTTCCCGTGCCTGCCGGGCCTCGTCCAGGCTCTTCTGGATCCGGTCCTCACGCGCCTGCGCGTAGCCGAGGATGGGCGGGAACGCCCACTTCGCGAGCACCGCCATCAGGACCCCGAAGATCACCAGGGTCCAGAAGGACGTGACCATGTTCAGGTTGAACACGTTCGGCGCGTGCTCGGCGGCCTGGCCGGCCGCCTCCTCCGCCGCGTGCCCCGCTTCCTGTATCAGCGCCCAGAGTTCCATAGCGATCAGCTTTCAGCGTTCAGTTCCCGCGGTCGGCCATCAGCGGTCAGCAGCCAGTTCGCCCCGGGCGAGACCTGACTGCTGACTGCCGATCGCTGCTCGCTAGATGAGGAACGCGATCACCAGCGCGAACAGTGCCGCGCCCTCGATCAGCGCCGCCAGGATGATCGCCGCCGTCTGGATGTTGCCTGCGATCTCCGGCTGACGGGCCATCGATTCCGTCATCTGCCCGCCGATCCGGCCGATCCCGATCCCGGCGCCGATCACCGCCAGCCCCGCGCCGATCGCCTTGCCGAAGTGCCCCATGTAGGCGGCGGCGTCGCCCGTCAGGCCGCTCGCCACGCCTTCCTGCACCATCGAGAGGAAGTGGAACATCATCATCTCCGTTTTTTCGCCGGGGGTTCTCGTTTTTTTGCTCCCCGGACGGCCCGGACGTCCCCCAGACGCCCGCTCCGCCCGTCGCCGCTCTCCCGGCCCTGAGGCCGCCGCGGCCCGCCGCCGCCCACCCGGACGGCCGCCCTACGACGAGAGCGGTGGAGCCCATGCCCTCGAAGGCGCGCCACTTCGGACGGACGCGCTCGCCCTTTCCAGCCGTGAGCGGTCAGCGTTCAGCACCGACCGCTGAACGCGGATCGCTCGATGCTCAGTGCGCCCGGATCAGCCCGATGAACACCGCCGTCAGCATCGCGAAGATATAGGCCTGGAGGAACGCCACGAAGATCTCCAGGACCATGATCCCGATGGCCATCAGCAGCGGCGCAGGCGCGATCCAGAGCGCGTTCGCCGCGGCGGCCATCACCAGCAGGCCGGTGAGCGCCAGCACCACCGCGTGGCCGGCCGTCATGTTCGCGTAAAGCCGGATCGCGAGCGCGAACGGCTTGGTGAGCTTCCCCAGGAACTCCACGGGCGTCATGATCAGCAGCATCAGCGCCTTGCCGACCCCCCCGATGCCCGGCGGCGCGTAGAAGATCGTCTTCGAGTACCCGGACGCCCCGAGCGCCCGCATCCCCGCCACTTCCACCGTCACGAACGTGACCATCGCCAGCGCCGCCGTGACGGAGATGTTCCCGGTCGGGGACGCCCCCCACGGGACCAGGCCGAGGAGGTTGCAGAAGAGGATGAAGAAGAAGACGCTGATCACGTACGGGTAGTAGCGCTCGCCGTGATGGCCGACGTTGGGCTTCGCCACCTCGTCCCGCAGGAACAGGATGAACGCTTCCACGACGTTCGCCGTCCCGCGCGGTCCGCGCTCCGCCCCTTCGGCGTGCGCCCGCTGCGCCTTCCGGGCCGCCGGGATCAGCACGGCGGCCACCAGGACCGCGGCGAAGAACATGAACAGCACGTGCTTCGTGATCGAGAAGTCCAGCGTCAGCGGACCCCAGTGCACCGGCTCGAACGTCGGCAGGTGGATCACCCACGGACCCACCTCCCACTCGTGGGAGTCCGCCAGGTGGTGCAGGATCATCTCCTGGATGTTGAACCCCTCCCCATCCCCCTGGGGCGCGGACTCAACCAGCGCTCGAATCGTTCCCAGCATCGCCTCTGTCTTCGATCGTCCGTCCCCGACCACCCTTCCCCGCCGGCGTCTCCGCAAGACGCAGGAAGGCCGGCTCCAGCACCACCAGCAGGAACACGAAACCCACCAGGCTCAGCAGCGTCACCGCGGGATCCAGCCCCGTCCGGCGCGTCACCCAGAACGCCAGCCCGGCGATCACCGCGAACCGCAGCACCATCCCGCTTGCCCAGCTCACCAGGAAGTCCCGGCCCCTTCGCCGCGACCGGACCAGCGCGCCGAACGCCGCCAGCTGCACCGCCATCGCAACCGCCCCGGCCACCCATACCCCGCCCGCACGCTCCGCGCCCACCGCCAGACCCACCACCACCGACAGCCCCGCCACCAGCGTCGCCGACGTGGCCGCGTACGCCATCCACGCCCTCATGCCGACGGCCCCTCCCCCCGCTTTCCGCCCCCCGGCCGCTCCCGCGGCGCCACCACCAGATGGCGGTACATGTGATAGAACCCCGCCCCCGCGCCCACGAACGCACCCGCCAGCGCGAGCCAGGGCTCCGTCCCCAGCCACCCGTCCGCCTTCGTCCCCAGCCACAGGAACAGGAGCGTGCTCGCCGCCCAGGTCAGCCCGTGGCCCAGGTACTCGCTCACGCTCGACCCCGTCGAGCTCCGCCTGTCCCGCCCCGGCTGTTCCACCCTGGTGCTCACCAGCTCCCGATGGCGACAAGACCGCGAACCTAAACGCTTGTGAAAAAGTGCGCAAGCGCCCGCCGGCTCCCTCTGCGCCCGCTTTCCGGAGGGGTTGGGCGGGGGGGCCGGCGAGCCGGTTTCGCCCGCCCCCATGCGCCTTCCGTCCGTTTGACGGGGCTCGCGCGCGGTCTTTATCTTGCACGCCTTCGGCCCTCCTGGAGGCCGGCCAACCTGGAGGGGGAATGCGTGCGGTGACCATGCTGCTCGGAAGCCTGCTGGTGGTGGGGTGTGCGGGCTCGACGGGGGAGGTGGGCGGGAGCGCGGATGACGCCATGAGCGGGGACGTTGCGGCAACGGTGGAGGTGAAGGTCCAGGGGGAGACGGCGCGCTTCCTCCTGCACGTGACGAACACCGGGTCGCGCGCCCTCGATTTCACGTTCCGGAGCTCCCAGCGCTTCGACTTCGTGGTCCGGGACGATGCCGGGAGCGAGGTGTGGCGGTGGTCGGACGGTATGATGTTCCTCCAGGCGCTCTCCGAGGCGAGCCTGGCGCCGCGCGAGACGTGGGACTTCGACGTTACGTGGGATCCGGGCGACCGGTCGGGCCGTTTCCAGGTCGTGGGGTGGGTGACGGCGAGCGAGCACGACGTGCAGCAGAGCGCGACGTTCGAGCTGCCCTAGCGGAAGGGACGCATGCAGGGTTCGACGGCGACGGGGCCCGGGGTGGAGGAGCGGGACATCGCGCTCCTGGAGCGTCTCGCGGAAACACGGGCGGCGCTGGAAGCGGAGATCGGCAAGCGGGTCATCGGCCAGCATCGGATCGTGGAGGGGCTGCTGACGGCGCTGCTCGCGGACGGTCACGCGCTGCTGGTCGGGGTCCCGGGCCTGGCCAAGACCCTGCTCATCTCGACGCTGGCGGAGTCGCTGGACCTGGCGTTCAGCCGGATCCAGTTCACGCCGGACCTGATGCCATCGGACATCACCGGGACGGAGATCCTGGAGGAGGACCGGTCGACGGGGAAACGGATGTTCCGGTTCGTGCGCGGCCCGATCTTCGCCAACGTGGTCCTGGCGGATGAGATCAACCGCACGCCGCCGAAGACGCAGGCGGCGCTGTTGCAGGCCATGCAGGAGCGGGCGGTGACGGCGGCGGGGGAGACGATGAAGCTGGACCGGCCATTCTTCGTGCTGGCGACACAGAACCCGATCGAGCAGGAAGGGACCTACCCGCTTCCGGAAGCCCAGCTCGACCGATTCATGCTGGAGCTCCGCATCGGCTATCCGACCCGGGAGGAGGAGGAGCAGGTCGCGCTCCAGACCACGGGCGCCGAGGAGCCGACGGTGAGAGCGGTCCTGGACGCGACGGCCCTGCGCGAGCTCCAGGCGCTGGTGCGGCGCGTGCCGGTCGCCCGCTCCCTGGTCTCGTACGCGGTCCGGCTGGTCCGGGCGACGCGCCCGGACGACCCGGAATCCCCCGCCCTCATTCGCCAGTTCGCGAGCTGGGGCGCGGGACCGCGCGCATCGCAGTACCTTACGCTCGGGGCGAAAGCCCGGGCCGCCATGGACGGGCGCGGCGTCCCCAACCACGAGGACGTGAGGGCGGTGGCCCCCGCCGTGCTGCGGCACCGCGTGGTCACCAACTTCCAGGCGGAGGCGGAGGGCCGGACCGCCGCCGATCTCGTGGACGAGCTCATCGACCTCAGTCGTAAATGGACCTAGGCCGAAGTAGCGGGCAGACCGAAGAGCCTCCCGGACGACGGAGGGGCGCGTGATCGGCTGGATCATCGCCCTCATCGCCGCCATCGGCATCTCGGCGTTCCTCACCGCAGCCGAAGTCGCCCTGTTCGCCCTGGGCGACGCCCGCGTGCGCAGCCTGGTGGACACCGGCGAAAGCGCCCTTGCCCGGATCCGCTCACGCCCCCGCTCCCTCCTCGTGCTCCTCCGCTACGCCGACGGGCTCGCCGGCCTCGTCGTCGGGGCCGCCGCGTTCCGCATCGGCTTCCTCCTCGCCGGATTCTGGGCCGGCATCGCCGCGCTGGCCGTCGCCTCCTTCGCCTTCGTGATCCTGTCGAAGATCTGGCCGCGCAAGATCCTGGGGGAGCACGGCGTCCGCTTCGCCATCGCCGTGGCGCCGTTGATGTTGACGCTGAGCCGGCTGCTCACCCCGTTCCTCTGGCCACTGGAGCGCCTCACGCGCTCCCTGCCCGAGCCGCGCCTGACCGCCGTGAGCGAGATCACCGAGACGGAGATCCGACAGCTCGCCGCCCTCGGCCGGAGCGAGGGCTCCATCGATGAGCACGAAGGCCAGATCATCGAGCGGGCGTTCCGGCTGGACGAGACGCGCGTGTGGGACATCATGACGCCCCGCGTGGACATCTTCGCCTGGCCCGACTCGCTGACCCTGGACCAGATCGCATCCCAGTTCGGCACCGTGCCCTACTCCCGCGTCCCCGTGTACGACGGGGCCATCGATGACGTGACCGGGGTGCTCTACCTGCGGGACGCCTACCAGGCGCTCATCGCGGGGCAGCGGACGGCGCAGCTGCGGAGCCTGGCGAGGCAGCCGCTGGTCGTCCCCGGGTCCCTCCCCCTGACGCGGCTGCTGCGCGACTTCCAGAACCGCCGCATCCATCTGGCGCTGGTGGTGGACGAGTACGGCGGGATCGACGGGCTGGTGACCCTGGAGGACGTGATCGAGGAGCTGGTGGGCGAGATCGAGGACGAGACGGATGTGACCGAGGTCTCGATCGTGCGGGTCTCGCGCAGCGAGATCATCGCCGAGGGGGATACCGAGCTCCGGGAGATCAACCACATCTTCAATACGGCGCTGCCACTCCTCGAGCACCGCTCCCTGAACGGCTACCTCATGGAGGAGCTGGGGAGGGTGCCGCAGCCGCAGGAGACCCTCGAGCGGCAGGGGCTCCTGGTCGAAGTGCTGGACGCATCGGAGACGCAGGTCCTCCGCGCCCGGATCACCCGGCTGGCGTCGCTGACGGACGCGGCTGGCATGACAGATGAAGCGGAGCCCCGGGCCGCCGGCGAGGAGGCGTCCGTACCGACCGAGGAGATGAATGGCAACGAAGATGGCAGGGGGCGGGGCCGCGCCCGCGCGGCGGGTGAGCCGGGCTGAGCTTCGCCCCGACGTCCGTGAGCTCTACGAGGCCCGCGACCGCGTGAACCGCGTGGCGCGCCACACGCCCCTCCAGCACTCGCAATGGCTCTCCGAGCGCGCGGGCAGCGAGATCTGGCTCAAGCTCGAGTGCTGGCAGCGCACCAACTCCTTCAAGATGCGGGGGGCGTACAACGCCATCGCATCGCTGGACGAGGGAACCCGCGACAAGGGGCTCGTGACGGCCTCCGCCGGGAATCACGGGCAGGCGGTCGCCCTGGCCGCCAGGCTGTTCGGCGCCCGTGCCACCATCTACGTGCCCGCCAACGCCCCCGAGACCAAGAAGGCCCGCATCCGCGGCTTCGGCGCCGAGCTCCGGGAGATCGAGGGGATCTTCGACGACGCCGCGGCCGCGGCCCGGGCCCACGTGGAGGAGACCGGCGCCTATTACGTCCACGCCTTCGTCGACCCCGCCGTGGTGGCGGGCCAGGGAACGGTGGGCCTCGAGATCATCGAGGACCTCCCCACCGTCCGGGAGGTGGTGGTCCCGGTCGGCGGCGGCGGGCTGATCGCCGGCGTGGGGATCGCCCTCAAGTCCATCACGGGCGACTCGACGCGGGTGTTCGGCGTGCAGAGCACCATGACGTCCTCCATGTACCGCGCGTTCGAGGCCAACGAGGTGGTGACGACGGAGATCGGCAAGACCCTGTGCGACGGGCTCGCCGGCGAGGTGGAGCAGGCCAGCTTCGAGCGGGCGCTCCCGGTCGTCGACCAGATGGTCCTGGTGGAGGAGGACGAAGTGGCCCCGGCGATCCGGGCGCTCTACCACCGGGACGGGGTGGTGGCGGAGGGGGCCGGCGCGGTCGGCGTGGCCGCCATACTCGCTGGCATCCTCGAGCTCCAGGGCCCCGCGGCGGTGATCATCAGCGGCGGGAACATCGACGTCGACAACCTGGCCCGGATCTTCACGCGCGGGTGATGGCACACCTCATCCCATTCGGTGGCCGCGCCCCGCGCATCCATCCGACGGCGTTCCTGGCGCCCAGTGCGGTCCTGATCGGCGACGTGGAGGTGGGAGCGGAATCGAGCATCTGGTTCGGCGCGGTCCTCCGGGGCGACAGTCCCACGCACGCCATCCGGATCGGATCCCGGACGAGCGTACAGGACAACTGTGTGATCCATGTGAGCGAGCAGGGCCCGACGGTCGTCGGCGATGACGTGACCATCGGCCACGGCGCCGTGTTCGAAAGCTGCGAGGTCCGGCGGGGCGCCCTGATCGGCATGAACGCAGTCCTCCTCCATCACTGCGTCATCGGCGAGGAATCGCTGGTCGCGGCGGGGAGCGTCGTGCCGGAAGGGATGGAGGTGCCGCCTCGAACCCTCGTCGCCGGAGCACCCGCCCGGGTTCGGAAGGAGCTCTCCGGCGAGTCGGCGGGTTGGATCACCCACAGCCCCGGCCACTACGTGGACCTCGCCCGCGCCTATCTCGACCAGGGCATCGGGCGGCCGGAATGAGCAGGCGTCTTCCCGCCGTCGCCGTCATCGGCGGCGGCGTCATCGGCCTCGCCGTCGCCTGGCGACTCGCCCGCCGCGGCGTCCCGGTGGTCCTGCTGGAGCGGCACCAACCCGGCGCCGGTGCGTCCAGCGCGGCCGCCGGGATGCTTTCTCCGCTGAAGGAGGCCGGCGAGCCCGGCCCGTTCCTGGACCTGGGGCTCCGTTCCCTCGCGCGCTACCCGGAGTTCGTGCGCGAGGTCGAGTCCTGCGCGGGCATGGAGGTGGGCTACCGCCGGGACGGCCGCCTCGACCTGGCGTTCACCGACGACGCCGTGGAGGCGCTCCGCCACCAGCGGCTCCTCCAGGAGGAGGCCGGCCACGAGAGCCGGCTGCTGGATCCGGCCGAGCTGCGCCGGCTGGAGCCCGGCGTAGCCGACGACGTCCGCCTCGGGCTCGCCACCGAGCTCGATCACCAGGTCGACAACGCGCGGCTCGTTCGCGCCCTCTGGCTCGCCGCCGAGCGCGAGGGCGTGGAGATCCGCACCGCCGCGGGCGCGGCGGCCGTGCTCACCGGCGCGCCGGAGGGCCCTGACGGCGCCGCCCGACCCGACGAACCCGGCGCCGCCCGACCCGCCCGATCCGACGAATCCCTCGCGCCGGTGACGGGGGTGCGGCTTGATTCCGGCGATGTCGTCCCGGCGGACGCGGTGGTCGTGGCCGCGGGCGCGTGGACGGGCGGGCTCGCCCTCCCGCGGCCCATCCCGATCCGTCCCGTCCGCGGGCAGATCGTGGTCCTCCGCATGGTCCCTCCCGCGCCGCGCCGCGTCACCTGGGGCCCCGGCTGCTACCTCGTACCCCGGTGCGATGGACGCCTCCTCGTCGGGGCGACGATGGAAGAGGCCGGGTTCGCCATCGCCTCCACCGCCGGGGCGACCCGCAGCCTGCTGGACTGCGCCATCCGGGTCCTCCCGTCCCTCGCCGATGCGCGGCTCGAGGGCTTTCAGGTGGGACTTCGCCCCGCGTCCCGCGACGGGTTCCCCGTCATCGGCGCCGACCCCGCGACCCCGGGCCTCTTCTTCGCAACCGGCCATTTCCGCAATGGCATCCTGCTGGCGCCCGAAACGGCGGAGATGGTCGCCGCCGAGCTGCTCGACGGCCGGGCAGCCGACACCGCCTTCTCTCCCGCGCGGTTCGGCGCCGCTGGCGCCTGACGCCCCCGGCTCGAGCGGCAACAAGGGCGCGGCGCAGTCCCGTGCGCTCGCGCGCGTGTGATCGGTTTGTGTTCGCGGGAATTGTTGTGGATAACTCTCCCCGTCCGAAATCCGACCGACCCGAACACCCGCAACACTTCCCGCAAACAGAACGCGAGCGCGCACGGCAAAGACCGGGGCGGGGTCGCGGGTAGGAAAATCTTGCCGGGAGGCCGGACGGGATCGATGGCTCCGCGGGTCAGGAGTCGCTGCGGTCCCTCGCGTACCCGCAGCGAAGGCACTTCAGCTCGCACGCGGCGGTTTACACCATGACGGAACCGCAGACCTCGCAGCCCACCGGCTCGTGCGGATCATGGGCGGGGTCATGGTCCGCGCGGTCGGCGACGCTGGGCGTGCGGTCATCCCCGGGAGTCCGGGGCGTCCCGGGAGGGGTTCCGTTCGGCTCGGCCGGTCCCGCGCCGGGCCCGAGGCTCAAAGCCGCCCCTCGAGCCGGGCCTCGGTCAGCGCCCGGAAGTAGGCGGCGACGTTCGGCTTGGCGTAGAGATACCAGCCCAGGCCCACGAGGAGCGGGGCAATCACCAGCAGTCCGAGGAGCGGGGCTCCGCCAGGGTTCGTCGCCTCCTCCCAGCGGGGGTAGGTGGCGAGGGGTCCGGCGAGGAGGAAGGCGAAGAGTGTGGCGGGCCGGGCCCAGGCGCTGTCGAGCCAGAGCGCAGCCGCGGCTCCTCCCGTGGCGAGGGCCATGGGCAGGAGCATGGGCACGAGCATCTCCCGCACGAGCGGCCGCGGTGTCGGCTTCCCGTTCATCAGGACGTCGCCCTCGCCCAGCCAGAGCCCGGCCAGGGCAAGCAGCGCCGCTCCGGCCCAGAACCCGAGGAGCCACGTGAGGAGGGTGAGCCCGACGGGGCGCGGCAGGAACGTCGACGTCCGACTCTGCCGGGTCTCCGTCACGCGGGCAGCACGTAGCCGAGGTACCAGGCGATGATGGGCTCGCCCCAGAGGTAGGCCACCGCCGCCCCCATGGCGAGGAAGGTGCCGAGGGGGAGATAGGTGCCCCGGGCCTCGAGCTTCCCCTGCGCCCAGGCGACCGGGACGCCGATGAGGAGGCCCAGGATCGAGCCGAGCAGGATCGTCAGCAGAGCACCGCCGATCCCCACGAACGCGCCGATCATGGCCATCATGTGGATATCGCCGACGCCGAGCGCCGGCTTCCGGAACAGCGCCTCGCCCCCGAGCTTTACGAGCCACATGAAGACGTAGCCCACCAGCGCCCCCAGGAGCGCCGTGGCGATCGGGATCCCCCCCGGCCACGCCGCGAGCAGCAGTCCCGCGAACGTCCCTCCGAGGGAGAACTGATCGGGGATGATCCGGTGACGGGCGTCGATGATCGCGATGCCGAGCAGCAGCGTCAGCAGGACCGCCCCCCGGACCGCTTCGATGCCGGGCCCCAGCCAGAGCGCCATCCCCAGCCAGATCAGCGCCGCCGCGAGCTCGACGAGCGGGTACTGCACCGAGATCCGGGTGCGGCACCCCCGGCACCGCCCGCGGAGGATGAGCCAGCTCAGGACCGGAATGTTGTCGTACCAAGCGACGGCGGTGCCGCACACGGGGCAGCGGGACCGCGGACGGATGACCGACTCGCCCGCGGGCCAGCGGTAGATGCAGACGTTCAGGAAGGACCCGAGCGCCGCCCCCAACCCGGTCAGGTACACGATCCCCAGTGTCTCGGTCATGCGCGCCCTCGCGTCATCACGTAGAGCAGGATGCCCGCGGCCACGGCCACGTTCAACGACTCCGTCCCCTCCCGCATCGGCACGGCCACGATCCGGTCGCATCCGGCCCGCACCGACTCACCCAGGCCGGCCCCCTCGTTTCCCACGGCCAGCGCCACCCGCTCCGGGAACGCGACGCGGTCGATCGGCTCGCCCGCGGCGTCCGCCCCCAGGAGCTCGAATCCACCGCGCTCCAGCCACGCCAGCGACTCGTCCACCCCGGCCGTGACCACGGGCAGACGGAACAACGCCCCCGCCGAGGCGCGGACCGCCTTCGGGTTCCACGGGTCGACCGTCCCCGTCAGACAGAGGAGCGCGCCGCAGCCGAACCCAGCCGCCGAGCGGGCGAGGGTGCCGAGGTTGCCCGGGTCCTGTACGCCGTCCAGGACGAGCACCGTCGTCCGGGGCGGAACCGGGATGGCATCCAGCGTGGCGCCGGGCGCCTCCGCCACCACCAGCACGCCCTGGCTCGTGCGGGTCTCCGACAGCCTATCCATCCGCGCTGGCCCGACCCGGGCGACGTCGCCCCTCTGGTGCAGGGTCGCCGCGATCGCCCGTCCCCGCTCCGTTTCCTCCAGCGTCGGTGCCACGACGGCGACGCGGATCCCCACGCCCGCGGCCAGCAGCTCCTCCACCACGCGAACGCCCTCGGCCAGGAACAGCCCCTCCTGCGCGCGGACCTTTCGGCGCGCCAGGGCGGTAATCAGCCTTTCATGGGACGCACTCAGCTCGCTCACGAGTGGAACACCCCTTGCACCGGGGGGCTCCCGGCACCGGACCATTTTCGCAGGAGATGACCGTGATACAGGCGACTTCGTCCCTTCGGCGCACGCTGGCCCTCGGCTTCGTTGCCGGCTCGGCCGGCCTCACAGCCTGCGGCGTATCGACGCAGCAGGAGATCCAGGCGGGGCGGCAGTACGCCGCCGAGATCAACCGTCAGCTCCCCATCGTCGACGACCCCCAGGTCCACCGCTACATCAACGAGCTGGGCAACCTCCTCCAGCGGCAGCCGGGCAACCGGGACATACCGTATACGTACTATGTCGTCAACAGCGAGGAGATCAACGCGTTCGCCATCCCCGGCGGGTTCGTCTACATCAACCGCGGCCTCATCGAGCGGACCGGCAACCTCTCCGAGCTCGCCGGCGTCCTCGCCCACGAGATCGGTCACGTCGAGGCCCGCCACAGCGCGGAGATGATGGAGCGCATGCAGAGCGCCCAGGTGGGCGTCGGCATCGCCTCCATCCTCCTGGGAGGACCACCCTCCGGACTCGCGGGAGCCGCCGTCGACATCGGCGCAACCGCCTATTTCGCGCGCCACAGCCGCGAGGCGGAGAACGAGGCGGACGCCGTCGCAGTCCGGCTCCTCCCACGCGCCGGGATCGACCCCATCGGCCTGGTGACCTTCTTCAAGGAGCTCATCGAGGAGCGGAAGCGCACCCCTTCCACCCTCGAACAGTGGTTCTCGACCCACCCGCTCACCGAGGAACGGATCGCCAACGTCCGGTCGCTCATCCAGGCGCTCCCCCCGGAGCAGACCCGCAACCTCGCCATTACCTCCCAGACGTACCAGACCTTCAAGCAGCGCGTCCGGTCCCTCCCGGCTCCGCCGCCCGAGTTTCGGACCCGGCGCGACTGATCGGCTGCGCGCACCACCACCGCTCGGCGGCGCGACCGCCGGCGAAACGAGATCCGGCCGCGGGGCACCTGCTCCGCGGCCTTTTTCGCCCCCGCGCCCACCGCTAGCTTCGGCTCCATGAGCACCTCCATCCCGAACTCCGGGCCGCCACGCAGCGTCGACCTCCCCGTCGCCCTCAGCATCGCCGGCAGCGACAGCGGCGGCGGCGCCGGGATCCAGGCGGACCTGAAGACCTTCCACGCCTTCGGCGTGTTCGGCACGACCGCCATCACCGCCCTGACCGCCCAGGACACCACGGGTGTGCACGGCGTGCACGCAGTGCCGGTGGACATGGTCCGGCGCCAGATCCAGGTCGTCGCCGCCGACCTCCGGCCATCCGCGTGCAAGAGCGGGATGCTGGCGACGGCGGAGCTGGTGGAGGCGGTGGCGGAGGAGATCGTCGCGCTGCGCCTCCCCGCGTACGTGCTGGACCCGGTGATGGTGGCCACGAGCGGGGACCGACTGCTGGACCGGGATGCGGAGAGCGCGGTGTCGGATCGGCTGCTGCCGCTGTGCGCGGTGGTGACGCCGAATCTGGAAGAGGCCGCGCTGCTGGTGGGCGTCGTCGTCGGGACGGAGAAGGAGATGACCCGGGCGGGGCGGGAGCTCGTGGAGCGGGGTGCCGGAGCGGCGCTGGTGAAGGGTGGACACCTGGAGGGTGGCGAGGTGGTGGACGTGCTGGTGGACGCGGAGGGCGTGCGGACCTGGCGGCGGCCGAAGATCGAGACGCGGCACACGCACGGGACGGGTTGCACGCTGTCCGCCGCGATCGCCGCGGGTCTGGCGCACGGTCGGACGCTGCGGGAGGCGGTGGACGACGCGCTGGATTTCGCGCACCGGGCGATCGCCACCGCCCCGGGGCTCGGCGCCGGGCATGGGCCGCTGAACCACTTCGTCGCGGCTCGTCGCTAGCGTGTGAGGAGCCAGCTCATCAGCAGGTACCCGCCGGTGAGGCCGAGCACCATCAGGGCGCCGTAGATGGTGGGTGGGGCGGGCACGGGGAGGCGCAGCAGCCGCACCAGCATGCCGATTCCGAGCGCCACGATGATTCCCACCCACTGGGGGACGACGATCTCATTCTCCATTGTCTGCTCCTTCACCGCCGGCGGCGGCCGAGTCCGCGGGGGCCGCTGCGGTGACCCACCAGTCGCCCAGCGTGAGAAAGGCGCTCCGGATGTCCATCTCAACGCCCCTGACGCGCTCCCGCAGGAGGAACGCGTCGGTCTGATACAGGATGAGGGTCCAGGGCTGCTCGTCCCGGAGGATCTGCTGGACCCGGCGCCACATGGGGGTGGCGCGCTCGCGGTCGGTTTCCGCGGAGGCGCGGTCGATGAGGGAGTCCAGCTCCGGGTTCGCGTACGACGCGAACTGGTACGGTCCGCTCATCGACCCCGAGTGGAAGACGTCCCGGAGGTCGATCCGGAAGTCCCCGGTCCAGCGGAGGAGGAAGGCGTCGAATCTGCGCTCGGGTGACATGACGTCGCCGAAGAGAGTGGTGGCCTCGGTCGGCCGTGTGCGCAGGTCGACGCCGATCTCCGCGAGGTCGCCCCGGATGGCCTCGGCCAGGTCCCGGTAGTAGTCGTTCCCTGCCGGGAACTTGAGGTCGATCCGGAACGCCGTCCCCCCGGCGTCCTCCCGCGTCCCGTCGCCATCGCGGTCCAGGATCCCCGCGGCGGCCAGCAGGGCGGCGGCGGAATCCGGCGCGTACGGCAGCGGCTCGAGGTCCGGGTCGTAGGACCAGTGGAACGGCATGATCGGCCCCGTCGCGACCTCGCCGAGCCCCCGCTGGAACGCCCGGACGATGCCCTCCCGGTCGATGGCCATGGCGAGGGCGCGTCGCACGCGCGGGTCGGCGAGATCCTTCCGGCTGCCGTTCCAGCCGATGAAGAGGAACTGACGGGAGGGCTGGATGACCGCCCGGATCCCCTCGCGCTCGGCGAGCGCCCTCACCTGCTCGGGGCGCGGGTTCAGGATGAGGTCCGCCTCGCCGGCCCGGAGCTCCGCCAGCTGCGCGGCGTTGTCCGGGATCACCCGCCAGACCAGGCGATCGATCAGCGGGGGACCGCCGAGCCCTTTCGGGTAGTCCGGGTTGGCCTCGAACACCCACCGGTCGTTGGCGCGCTGCGACACGAACCGGAAGGGGCCGTTGCCCACAGGGTGGTGGTTGAACGCGGCCTGGCGCATGGCCGCCGGCGGGATGGTGTCCAGCAGGTGGCGGGGGACCATGGGGGTGAACGGCAGGCCCGCCAGGGGCTCGGCGTGGGGGGTGAACGCGAAGCGGACCGTGAACGAGTCCACCACTTCGCCGCGGGTCCACCGTGAGAAGTAGTCCGCGTTGGGGAACCCCGTCGCGGGGTCACGGGCCCGGTCGAAGGTGAACAGGACGTCGTGGGCGGTGGTGAGGGTGCCGTCGTGCCAGCGCACGTCCCGCCGGAGGTGGAAGACGACGCCGGTATCGCCGAGCATCTCCCAGCTCTCCGCCAGCGCAGGCTCGTACTCGAGATCGGGGCCGTAGCGGACGAGGGGCACGAAGAGAGCGAAGCGGAGCAGGTCCGACGTCCACCAGTCCCCGGAGATGAGCGGGTTGGCGTGGTCGAGATCGCTGGCCGCGCCGATCACGACGGTGCCACCGCGGCGGGGCTCGGGCGCCGCATCGCCGCACGCGGCGATGCCCAGGAGCAGGGACGCCATGAGCGCGCGAATTCCGGGGGTTCCGCTCATTGGATCACCAGGGGCCATGGTGTGCCGGGGATGCTCCAACTTGAGCGTCCGCCGGCCGGCGTGGCAAGCGCCTACGCCGGATGCAGCTCCCGCAGGACACCCCGGACCAGCCGCTGGAACCGTTCGGCCGCCTCGGCCGCCGCCGCGACCACCTCCTCGTGGCTGAGGGGGAGCCCCGAGATCCCGGCCGCCGGGTTCGTGATCAGCGCGATCCCCAGGACCCGCATGCCGTTGGCGCGCGCCGCGATCACCTCCGGCACCGTGCTCATCCCCACCGCGTCCGCGCCCAGCCGCGCGAGCATGCGCACCTCCGCCGGCGTCTCGTAGCTCGGGCCCAGGAGCGCCGCGTACACCCCCTTCGTCACGGCGATGCCCTCGCGGTCCGCCACGGATTCGGCGAGATCGCGGAGCGCCGGGTCGTAGGCCCGCGTCATGTCCGGAAAGCGCTCCTCCCCCGGCAGCACCGGCCCGACGAGCGGGTTCTGGCCCATGAGGTTCAGGTGGTCCTCGAAGAGCATCAGGTCCCCCGCGGCGAACTCCGCGTTCACGCCCCCGGCCGCGCACGTGGCGATCAGCACCCTCGCGCCCAGCGCGCCGGCCGTCCGCACCGGCAGCGCCAGCGCCGCGGCGGGGTGCCCCTCGTAGGCGTGGTGGCGGCCCTGGAACGCCAGCACCGACCTCCCCTCCATGCGGCCCGCCACCAGCCGCCCGGCGTGGCCCACTACCGTGGACGCCGTGAATCCCGGGATCTCGCCGTACGGGATCCGCACCGCGTCCTCCACCGCGTCGGCCAGCCCCCCGAGCCCGCTGCCGAGCACCAGCGCGACCTCCGGCTGGATGCCGATCCGTCGCGCCAGATGGTCCGCGGCCCCCCCCGGATCCCCGCCCCTCTCATTCATGACCGATGCGTCGATCAGCTTCCCGGAAGGTCGAGCACGCGGCGGCCGGGGGCGTCCTCCGGGCCCGGTACCTGGAGGCCCTCCCCCTCGAAAACCGCCAGCACCACCGTGACGTTGTCGGGGGCGCCCCGCTCCAGCGCCAGCTCGATCAGCTGCGCCGTCGCCCGGGTGGGGTCCTCCCGGCCGTCGTTCACCGCCGCGGCGATCTCCGTGTCCTTCACGAGTCCCGAGAGTCCGTCGGAACAGAGCACGGCGACGTCGTCGCGCCGAAGCTGCTGGTAGGTCACGTCCACCTGCACGTGGTCGGCGATTCCGAGGGCCTGGAGAATGACGTGCCGGTGCTGGCTCTTTTCCGCTTCCTCCGGGGAGAGGAGCCCCGCGGCGATCATCTGCTGCACGACCGACTGGTCCGTCGTGAGCTGCGCGGCAACGCCTTCCCGGACCAGGTACGCGCGGGAATCACCGACCTGGGCCACGTAGAGCACATCGCCGAGGACGCCCGCGGCCGTCATGGTGGTCCCCATTCCGTGCAGCTCGAGGTGCTGCTGGGCCCGCTCGTGGACCCGCGCGTTCGCCCACTCCACGGCTGCCCGCAACGCGCCTGCGAAGCGGACCGGCGACCGGTCCCGCTCGGGGATCCAGCGCCGGATCAGCTCCTCGTGCATGTAGCTGGTGGCGAGCTCGCTCGCGACGCCGCCCGCGGCCGCGCCGCCCATCCCATCCGCGACGAGCAGCAGCAACCCGGCCGGACCCAGCGTGAACGCGCCCACGGGCGGATCCCCGGGATGCAGCTCTTTCGAGTCGAGGCGGTACACCGGCTCTCCCCCGGCCGTGAGCTCGGCCACCAGGAAGCTGTCCTGGTTCTCCGCCCGCCTCCGGCCCGTATGCGTCCTGCCCACGACCCGGACCGCCACCGGGCGGATCACCTCCTCGAGCGTCTTCACCGGTCGCCGACTCCCCCGCATTCCGCGCGTTCGCGCCGCTCGACGAAGCTCACCGGTCCGTCGAATCGGCGCACCCGCACGATCTCCACCGGGTAGGCCTCCGAGGCGAAGCGGCCACAGCCCTGGGTGGTGCGCACGATCACCGTCAACGCGTCGCGATCCTCCCCGTCCGCCGTCCGCTCCCGGCGCACCCCTACGCTGTCGACGCGGATCTGGTCCTCCGGAGTCATCCGGCCGGCCGCCACCACGAGGATCATGTCACGGTCGAAATCGATCACCGGGAGCGGCGGTGGCGCGGGGCGCTGCGCCGTCGCCCGCTGCCAGACATCCTGCCACATCGCTTCCCCCCGGATGACCAGCCGCGCCGAATCGGCGAGCCCGCCGCCATCGTCGTAGTACAGGCGGGCGGTCTCGGGCACCGGGCCGAGCGGCTCCGGGAGTGCCGGACCGCGGGCACACCCCGCGAACCCGACGGACACCACCCACACCGCGCCGGCCGCGGCGGCGTACGCCCGCAGCCGGGATCCCGCTCCGCCATCCATTCCCATGCTCACCGTTTCACCTGCTGGCTATGGTGGATACACACGTCAGCTCGGACAGGTAGCCGGCGCTCAGGACCGGCACCGCGCTGCTCAGGACCAGCTGCGCCTGCAGCGTGATCTGCTGGCCACGCACCGGCCACTCCAGCGTGTACCGGCCCTCGCCCACGCGGCGCCACTGCGCCGACTGCAGGAGCCGGTGTAACGCCCACGTGCCCGACGGCGCCTCTACGAGCGTGGTCTCCGCGCCGCCGATCTTGCCCCGAACGACCGCGGTCTGGGCTCGCGCGCCCTCCCAGCGGAACGTCTGCGCCGCCGGGAAGTTGCGGGTGAACGTGTGCGTGCGGCCGTCCATGCTGAACGTGACCTCGGGCAGCTGGGCCGACGTCTCGAAGCGCAGGGAGAAGTCCACCACCGGGCCGACGCCATCGCGGTAGAGCGCGTTGGCGACTCCGTTCATCCGGTTGAAGAACTGCAGGAACGCCCGGGTCGGCTGCGGCGACGCCCCCAGCCGTGCGGCATAACCGGACCCCTGCGGCACCACCAGGTCGCGGAGCGCCTGGTCATGGAGGGAGCTCAGCGCGCTCTCTCCGGGCTTCAGCAGTGCCGAGACGTCGTCCAGCGCCGCCTCCGCGCGCGACCCGAGGGAGAACGGGTAGCTCCGCGCCACCGCGTTCCAGGCGGCACAGAACCGCTGCCCGTGCTGGTTGACTTCCGCGGACGGCAGGTACCCGATCAGGACCTCGGCCTGCTGTAGCGGGGTCTCCATCAGGTCGCGCACCCGGTTGCCCACGTCCTGGGCGCGGCCCCTCACCACGAACCCCTGCGCGAGCTGGCGCACGGCCCCCTTCCCCTGTCCCACCGCCGCCATCGCCTGGGAAAGCCCATCGCTTCGCATCGGCCCCGTCGACGACGACGCCATCGCCAGCGAAGCCTGCAACTGCCCCAGGGCATCCATGTACGGCTTGTTCGTCTCCGTGATGTAGCGGTCCGTCACGGGCGGCATCACGGCGTGAACCGGCTGGAACGCCGGCGTGACCAGGACGCTGTCGACCGCGGTGTGCTGGCTGACGAGGCGGAGGAGCTGGAGCAGGGGCGACTCGTTGCCGGCGAGGTCCGCCAGCTTCGCCGCCGCATCCGCCGCTCCGCCGAACCGGACCAGCGCGGCGCCGGCCAGGAAGCCGCGCCACTGGTCGATATAGTCGGCGACGTACCGGTCGCGGAGCGCCTGCTCCATCCGCCCCAGGTCGGCGCCGCTGAACGAGCTGCCGCCCGTCACCCATTCCTCGCGCGTGAACAGCGTCTCCACATCGCCCAGGTACCGCTGGATCAGCGCCCACCCCGACACCGTGTACGCCCCAGGCACCGCGTGGGATGCCTGGATCACGCGCGCCGAGCCCGGGTGCTGATCGGCGAACCGGACGGGCTGCGACTCCGCGGAGGCCTGGGTGACCAGCGCGCGATACAGGCGCTCCGTCTCCTGGAAGCGGGAGAGGTAGGACCGGACGCGCGTCACCGTCGCATCATCGGCCCGAAGCGCGTACGGATTGCCGTGCGGGAGCTCGTCGCCGTAGAACGCGAACTGCCGGGCCGCCAGCTCCGTCATCTCCGGCTCCGTCGTCCGGCCCTGCAGCCAGTGACTCGTCAGGGCCGGCCCCAGGAACTCCCCGCTCGACCGCTGCGGATCGCTGGTGGTGACCAGGTGCGCCTTCAGCGCGTCGTAGGCCGCCGAATAGTCACTCGTCTCGTCGGGGGCCGCGGGGATGCGGCGCAGATGCTGGTTCAGCGCCGTTCGCGCCTCGCCACCCAGGAGGCGGTCGAAGCGGTCGAAGTAGACGCGCCGCAGCGTCGGCTGGACCGCCGACCCGGCGTAGAGCCCCCACCGGAGGCGCAGCGGGCGCCCCTCGCGCTCGTATCGGGAGACGCGCGTCAGCTCCTCGCGCAGCGCGTCCAGGCTGCGCAGCTCCGCGGCCGAAGGGAGCCCGCCCTGCAGGACGGGAACGGGGGCCACGCCCCGCAGCGCGACGACCGCGTCGCGCTGTACCCTCCGGTTGGCCACATGGGAGGTGGTGAACCCCGTCGCCATGAGCAGCGCCAGCCCCGCCGCGGCGGCCAGCAGCCCGCGCCGCATCAGGTTCACGCCGTGACCGCCGCTCGTGATGGTCTCCGCGACCGGGTCCCGCAGCACCACCCGTCGGAAGAAAGGCTCCAGGAAGAGCCACTGGGGCACCTTCCGCCCGCCCTGGCTGGACGGCGGCGGGGGCGCGGCCGCGCGGGCCGCCGCGTCGAAGACCATGGTGGCGCCCATGGCCGAAGCACCTGGCGAAGGCGCCGCGGCTCGCCGGCCGGGGTCCGAGACCACGACCGCCCGCACGCCGGTGAAATAGTAGCCGCGCAGGAACGGGCTCACCGCCAGCTGACTCGGGCGACACAGCTCGACGAGGAATTCGATCGTCAGCGTCGAGAGCTTGCCGAACTCCCGCGGGAACTCGTAAATGCCCGCCTTGACCTCCTCGCGGGTCTCCCGGCCCAGTTGCTCCAGCCGCGCCCGCGCCAGCGACCGCGTGACCGTCCCGAACGTGCGGCCGAGGGCCTCCGCGATCGTCGCCGCGTACGTCCCCCCCGCGCCGGCCGGCGGCACCGGGAGCGTCACGCCCAGGACCTGCCCCGCTTCCGGCTCCGTCAGGTTGCGGACGTAGTCCTCGAAATAGGGGAGCCGGTCGGCCTTGGTGAACAGCACGTATACCGGGAGCCGGACTCCGAACCGCTGGGCCAGCTCCTGCAGCCGCTGACGCAGCTGCCTCGCCGCCGCCGGCACCGCTTCCGAGGCGCCCGGGCGCAGCAGCTCCTCGCAGCTGAAGCACACCACCACGGAGCGCGGCGCCTGGGCCTGCCCCGCCACCGCCGCCCGCCACCGCGCGGGCTTCAGCTGCTGGGCCAGGCGCGACCAGCGCGCGGCATCGCCCAGCAGCCCGCCCCCCGCCTCCACCAGGAGCGTGCCTCGCGCGTACCACACGTTCAACGCGGGCGTCGGGACCACGACCTCCTGGCGATACGTCTCCCCCGCCACCAGCTCCGACTCCAGCCCCGCCCGCGCCACGCTCGTCGTCTTCGCGCTGCCGGCCGGTCCGACGATCAGGACGGTCGGCAGGTGCGCCACCCGGCTGGTCGCCGCGGAGGACGCCGCGAGCCGGCGCTGCGCCTGGTCCAGCGCGTCCGCGACGTCGTCACCCTGCGCTCCCGCGCCCTGGCCGGCCGATGCCTTCGGCAGGAGGCGGTACACCACGAACGCCGCCACCGCGGCCACCACGATCATCAGCCCGCGCAGGATCCACCGCTCGGCGCCGCTCAGCGGAAGCAGCCCTGCCAGCATGAGCCCCAGCAGGACGGTCCCGGCGAAGACCGCGCCCGTGATCCCCAGCGACATCGGCCTCGGTCTCATCGGAGGATCTCCGTCGCGAGCGCCTGGATGTCGCCGATCCCGGAGCGGAGGACGAGGGCGTAGATCGTGAAGAGCAGCAGCGCCAGCGCCGAGAGCGCGCCGGCCACCACCACCAGCCGCGAGATCCACGGGTCGCGTGCCGTCGCGACGGTCTCATCGGAAGGGGGGGCCCAGAGGGGCGATAGCGCGCTGCGGCCCCGCACGCGCTCGATCTTCTGCCGTGCGCTTTCCCTGAGATAGTGCAGCTCGCCCGCGTCCCCGACGCTGTAGCGACCGCGGAACCCCAGCTCGAGGCAGAGGGCGTACACCTCCAGCACATCGGACAGGTCCTGCGAGTCATCGCGCGCCAGGAGGTCCCGCAGGTTCTGGAAGAAGGTCTCGCCGGCGCGGTGCTCGCCGAAGACCTCCTCCTGGAGCGGCTGCCGCGCCCAGTCCGCGAACATCGGCTGCGTCGAATTCAGCACGGACTCGTCGAGGAACGCGATCAGCGCGTGCACCGCCAGCTTCACCAGGTGCCGATCGTAGCCGGCCGCCAGCGCCTCCTGGTTCGCCGCCGTGACCAGCCCCCGGATGTGCGCCCGGAACGTCGCCGCGTCCGGCGCCACCTGCCGGTTCGTGCGGAGGCGGACCGTGGCCGTGAACGCCTCCTGGAGGGCCAGAGCAAGTCGGCCCGCGCGCCCCGGAGGTGCGGGGGCCGTCGTCGGTAGGGGTGCTAGCGTCGCCATGTGGTTTCCCTGGATTGCGGCAGTGAGGCCGGACGCTGCGTCCGGCCATCCGGCAAACGCGCCCTGGAGGCGTCCTTCAGCCTGCCAGCGCGATCAGCAGCTCGAGCTCCGCGTCCGGCAGCGCGGCCGGTACGTACGCGGCGACCGTCCCGGTGTCGACGATCGAGTCCCAGCAGGGGCCGGCCGTCTCGACGCGGAAATACTCCGTTCCCACGCGGGGCGAGATGCTCGCGGGCGGCGAGCTCGCGTGTTCCAGCGTGAGACCGCCCATGCCCCGCCGCACCAGCTCCGCGATGAACTTCTCCGAGCACACCTTGACGAGTCCGGGAACCCGCGAGATCACCTCCGCCCGGCCGCCCTTCGCCCGCACGCCCAGGTACCAGGCGGCGGCGCGGAAGCTCCGCGCGTCCGCGACCGGGCCAGCGAAGAAGGAGGGCTCCCGCGGCACCAGCGGGATCGGGACGCAGCGCGTGGGCAGCGCCACCTCGAGGTGGTCCCGGATATGGCGGTCCAGCAGGTCGAAGCCCGCCTCGGGATGGTCGTGATCGTACAGCGGGAGCTCGCGAGGGTGGGCGTCCAGCGAGAACGTGCAGAGCGCACCCGCCAGTCGCGACAGGTCCAGGAACAGCCGCTCCGGGTGGGCCGAGCGGTGCTCCAGGTGGTGACGCAACGGCGCGACGCTCGTGTTCACGGCGTGGGACAGCCAGAAGCTCGCGATCTCCGATGATGCGTACTCCTGCAGCGCCGCGCCGCTGCGCCGGCGCACCAGCTCCTCCGCCTTCCCTTCCAGCAGCTCGACCAGGCGCTGCACCAGCTCGAGCAGCCGCGTGCTCGCCCCCACGTGCAGGCTCGGCGGGATGAAACGCGGGTCGTAGATGAAGCGCCCCGAACCGTCCCTTCGTACCCGCGCGATCGGCAGCGAGACCCTCTCCTCGGAGGACGCCGTACCCGCGAGGACCAGCCGGAAATTCTTGAGCGCCACGGCGATCTGCGCCGCGTCCTCCCCCGACGTTTCGTCCGACACGGACCGCAGCTCAGAGCGGTACCGCGTCCCGTTCGCCTGTACCGAGGGCTCCAGCACGCAGTTGACGCCGCCCGGACGATACGCGGGGATCGCCAGCAGCACGTCGTGGGCATCCTGCGTCGGCGAGAAGAGATCGCCGATCTCCAGCGGCGCGGGCACGCCGTCGTCCGGAAAGTGGAAGGTCAGGCCGTCCGGCAGCACGCCGCGCGCGTGCAGGACGGCCACCGTGCCGTTGCGCAGCGCGTCGTGATCCATCTCACAGCCCAGGAGCCCGTAGGGCTTCAGGAAAAGCGTCGAGAGCGCGAAGCTCGTCGCATCCTCGAAGTACCTGCTCTGGCTCTGGAAATGGTGCTGCGCCAGGTGCATCCCCTCACTCCATACCACGGGTGAAAGGGACCTCATGAACGTTTCCCCTGAACCACCGCCGCCAGGGTCAGCGGCCGGACGTGCGGATTCATCTGGAGCGGGTCTGCGTGACGGGAACCAGCGCCGGTACGGTTTGCACCGGAGCGGCATCGCGACTACCATAGTGGGTGAATCCGCAGCGGCGAGCAACCATGTTCCCGTTCGTTCCGGTCACCCCGCTCGCCGCTCCTTTCCTCCTGGCGCCATGACCCACGACGAGTTCCGCTCCCAATACCAGCTCCTCAAACAGGTCGCCGCCGGGCCCGTCCGGAGCTACCAGGCACTGGCCGACGCGGGCGGCGTCGTCATGGTGCATTTCCTCGATGAGCGCGCCGCCGACCTGCTCGAGCGCGCCCGGCGGCTGCACGCCGCCGACCCCGCCGCCGTCGCCCGCATCGATACCGTCGACGGCCACCCGGCGATCGTGACGCCCTTCATCCAGAACTTCGCCTCGTTCCCCGAATGGCTGGACCTCCGGGACCCCGACCGCGCCGCGGCCCACCCCGCACCAGCGGCCGGGCCGCCTCCGGTCGAGCCCGCCGCACCCGCACCCCCGCTCGCGCCCGCACCGCCGGGTCCCCCACCGGCCTCCGATCCGGCCGAGCCCGGCGAGTTCACCCGCATGTTCGGCATGCCTCGCGTCGACGCGGAGCCCCCGACCGCGCCGGCCGCACCGACCCCGCCGGGCGCACCGGCCGACCGCCAGCCGCCACCACCCTCCCCGGCTTCCGCCACGCCGCAGCCCGGTGAGTTCACGCGCATGTTCCTGCGCCAGCAGGCCGGCGGCGACGACGATCTCGCGGCGGGTCCCCCGCCGGCGTCCCCGCCGCCGCCACCGACCCCGCCACCAGCGCCTCCCACCCAGGCGGGAGGCGAATTCACCCGCATGTTCGGCCATCCCGCCGGCCACCAGCCGGGCACGCCGGCCTCCGCGCCCGAACCCCCGCCGCCCCCTCCCCCGCCCGTGTCGCAGGAGGGGAAGACGCAGATCTTCCGGTCTCGCGGCCCCGGCCTGCCCGTGGAACCGGGACCTCCGCCGGCCCCGCGTCACGCACCGCCGCCCCCGCCGCCCCCCGGACCCGGAGCGCCGCCGCCGGCTCGCTCCGGGCCGGGCGAGTTCACGCGCATGTTCCAGGGCACGCCCGCGCCGCGAGAGCCGGAGCTCTTCCGGGATCCGCCCCGGCCCTCCCCCACGGCGCCAGAGCCACCCTCCGGCCCGGGACAGTTCACGCGCTTCTTCCAGGGCGGCGCGCCGGCCGGGCGCCCCGAGCCGCGCCGGGAATCGCCTCCGCCGCCCCCCGCTCCCGGCCCCATCGGGGCCGAGGACGACTACTTCGACCGCCTCGCCGCGGAACCCGCTCCGCCACCGCCGCCGCCACCACCACCCGCGGCCCACGACCCGTTCGGGGGGCCGCCGGCCGCGGCGGGGCCGAGTCCGTTCACCCGCCTCGTGCAGGGCGGCGGCGCGTACCC
>DATKBW010000064.1:0-6927 GCA_035513575.1 Longimicrobiales bacterium
CTGCGTGGCGCGAAGCTCGGGCCGAACTGAACGAGCTGCCACTTGCTGCGGAGGAATGGCCGAAGCAGCCTGAGTGTTGAAGCTGCCGCACGCGTCTGTTCGCCCACATTGACCGAGTGAGGGGAGTCGGTCCGCTTTCACCAACCGCGTTCAACGGGTAACGCGCTTCGCGGGAAGTAGCAGCTCCCAGGACGTCTCGATCTCGTCCCGAGGCCGCGGCGCCAGCCCAAGTCGGGAGCAGCCCCTTCGAACCTGCGCCCCCCGGACGCCATGACGCCGTTTCGCCCTCGCCGCATCAGGGAATCAGATCAGCGAGCTGTCGCAAGCGGACCTTCGGGTCAGTGGCGAAATTGTGGCGGAGCCAGCCGAGGTGTCCCGCGCCGAAGATGACCAGGATACGCTCCTCGGGGGACTCGACGAGATCCAGGATGTTGCTGTAGATGCGAATGTTCCGTCGGAACCAATCCGAGACCAGGTCAGGACCGGCCCAGTTCCACGGATCGCCCAGGTGTGCCAGGCCGTAGTCGGCTGCGAGGAGCGCGGCGGCGTAATGATCGTCGTTCATGAAGAGCAGCGCCTCGAGGAGGGTATGGGACGCGAGGTATGCGCTCCACGCTTCCGCCCCCTTCCTCGCCGCCTCGGTCCAGGACTCGAGCTGCCGCCCATGCCCCCGCGCCTGGGCGTAGTCTTGCAGCCGCGGGTAAGGATATTCGCCATCTGCATCGACCGGGTAGACGCTGGTGTGTCCGAGCTGCTTGGCAAGCCTGAAGCCGATCTGCTCCGTCTCATTGCGAGTCAACTCCCGATCGCCATTCAGATACGCTGCGTACCGACCGGACAGGACGTCATCGTCGTGAAACGCGACCTCCACGGCAATCCTGGTCGGTCGGAATCTCTCGAGGACGACCAGGAGCTCAGCCAGTTCGGCCTGTCGCCTGGGGGACAGGATGTCGTCGGCATGGGACTCGACGACATGGTTACCCGAGCTCGCCATGTGGTAAACGCCGAGGACCAGCACCTCCGGCCAGGGGCCATCGGTGAGGTTCTGTGAAGAGGCGGGAACCGGGCCCCCTTCCGGACCAGTGAGCTGCCATCAGGCGCAGGCTGGCGATACCCGCTCGAGTTGGATGCGTGGGGGTGCGCGAGGGTTGGATCCTCGCGGGTTCATGCGTGCGATGGGTGCGTCGCCCCGGCTACGGCTCGGTGGTCGATGCCGGTGGCCGGCGGTGCGCGGTGGCGCGCTCGAACGCGTGGGCCAGCCGGATCAGCACGGGCTCGCTCCACGGTCGGCCGAGCATCTGGAGCCCGACCGGCAGGCGGTCCTCGACCCAGCCCATGGGAACGGTGAGCGCGGGGAAGCCGGTGGGCGGCGAGATCTGCCAGCTGTTGTTGCCGTGCGGCGAGTCGAGATCGCCGATGAGGCGGGGCGGGTTGTCCCAGGTCGGGTAGACCAGGGCGTCCAGCCGTTCCCGGTCGAGCAGCGCGAGGACGGCCTGGCGGAGGCGGTCGGCGTTGGCGCCGGCGCGGCGGCAGCCCTCGTCGGCCTCGAAGTCCACGGGGACCTCCGCCAGCTGCACGAGCCGGTCCCGCACCGAGGGGTGCGCCCGTTCGGTGGCGATGATGTCGGCCAGCGTGCGGACGGGCGCGGCGGGGCCGAGCGTCGCGAGGTAGGCATTGATGTCGTGATGGAAGCGCCGGCAGAAGAGGGGCGCGTCCATGATCTCGTCCCAGCCCTCGATCGCGACGGGATCGAGGACCGTGGCGCCGCCGCGGCGCAGGACCTCGAGCGCCTCGTCCAGGCGACGGCGCACCGCCGGGTCCGCCCCTTCCTCCGCCGAGATCTGGCGCAGCACCCCGATCCGGGCGCCGCGCAGCCCGTCCGGGTCCAGGAAGGCCGTGTAGGTCTCGGGCACACGACCGCGGCTCTCCAGGGTCACGGGGTCGCCGGCGTCCGGGCCGGCGATCACATCGAGCACCAGCGCGGCGTCCGCCACGGTGCGCGCCATGGGACCGCCGATGTCACGGTCCAGGTAGAGCGGGATGATGCCGTCGCGGCTGGTCAGCCCCTGGGTCGGCCGGATCCCCACGAGCGCCGTGTGCGACGACGGCCCGCGGATCGAGTTGCCGGTGTCCGTCCCGAGCCCCACCGCCCCGAAGCTCGCCGCCACGGCCGCGGCCGTGCCGCCGCTGCTGCCCGCCGGCACCCGGTTCAGCGCGTACGGGTTGAACGTGTAGCCGGGCAGCGTCGACCCCACGGTCTCGTACGGCGAGAACGCCCATTCGGCCATGTTCGACTTCGCCAGCACGATGGCGCCGGCCTCCCGCAGTCGGCGGACCTGGAAGGCGTCGTCGAGCGGGACCGAGCCGGCGAGCACCGCCGAGCCCGCAGTCGTGGCCAGGTCGTGGGTGTCGTAATTGTCCTTCACGATGACGGGAATCCCGTGCAGCGGCCCCGCCAGGCGACCCGCCCGCCAGAGCGCGTCCAGCGAGTCGGCCACCGCCCGCGCCCGCGGGTTCACCACGGCGATCGCATTCAGCGCCGGGCCTCGCCGGTCGTAGCGCTCGATGCGATCGAGGTAGGCCTCCACGAGCCCCCGTGCGGTGACCCGGCCGTCGCGCATGGCCTCGTGGATCCCGGCGATGGTGGCCTCGACCACGTCGAACCCCGGGTCACCCGGGGGCGGCGCCTGGCCGGCAGGCCCCGGAGGCGTGGCCGCGCACGCGGTGAGGAGGGCCGGCAGGACGAAGGTCGGAAGCGCGAATCGGGATGGCATCGTCCGGTAGCGTAGCGGGGTGCCGCGACGGGATCAAGCGGCGGCGCGGAGGGCCTGCGACGGGCTGACGGCGGGGACGGTTCCCGAACGGTGCGCGCCCGGCTGTACGGCGCGCGCCCGGCTGAACGGTGTGCGCCCGGCTCTTGCGCCGGCGGTGAGTGCCTCGCCATTTCTTCAGGCCTCGCTCACCCGCACCCCCGGCTCCCATGCGAAAGACCACCGCCCTCGCGGCAGCCCTGATCGCCGCCACCATGGCCGCTCCCGCCAGCGCCCAGACGGTCCCCTACGACCGGATGAGCTTCTTCCTCACGAGCGTCGGGCCCGGCCAGGGCGCCGACCTGGGCGGGCTGGACGGCGCCGACGCCTGGTGCCGCCATCTGGCCTTCGCCGTGGGGCACGGCGATGCCATCTGGCGCGCATACCTGAGCACCACCGGCAACCGTGGCGCTCGATCGGCCGTGAACGCCCGGGACCGGATCGGCACAGGGCCCTGGTACAACTTCAGGGGCGACATGATCGCCGCCGACCCGGACCAGCTCCATTCCGACGGCAACAACCTGACGAAGGAGACCGTCCTCAGCGAATCGGGTCACCCCGTCCGCGGCCGCGGCGATGCCCCGAACCGCCACGACATCCTCACCGGCTCCGGTGTCGATGGCCGGGCCGGCCCATCCGGCGAGGACACCACCTGCTCCGACTGGACGAGCTCCGGCGAGGGGAGCGCGCTGGCCGGCCACCACGATCGCACGGGCGGCGGCGCCAACCCCAGCTCCTGGAACTCCGCGCACGGCACCCGCGGCTGCGGCCAGCAGGCCCTCCGCGGCACCGGCGGCGATGGACTGTTCTACTGCTTCAGGGTCCCCGCGCCGGGGTCGCCGTAGAGGCGTCCGAACGAGTTAGCCGGACGCGAGGACGGCGACGGCCGGCGAGCGCGGCGCCGGCGCTGCCCCGGCCCGCTTCGCCTCCTCCCGGGACTCGAGCGCGGCGTGGGCGGCCGCGAGTCGGGCGATGGGGACGCGGAAGGGGGAGCAGCTGACGTAGTCCAGGCCGGCCCGATGGCAGAAGCGGATGGTGCGCGGGTCGCCGCCGTGCTCGCCGCAGATCCCGACCTCCAGCTCCGGCCGGGTTTCCCGGCCGAGGCGGGTGCCGAGCTCCACCAGCTTGCCGACGCCCTTCTCGTCGATGGAGGCAAAGGGGTTCTCCTCCAGGATCTCCTGTTCCAGGTACCGGAGGAGGAAGCCCTTCTCGGCGTCGTCGCGGGAGATCCCGTAGGTGGTCTGGGTCAGGTCGTTGGTGCCGAAGGAGAAGAACTGGGCGACCTCCGCGAGCTCGTCGGCGGTGAGGGCGGCGCGGGGCACCTCGATCATGGTGCCGAAGAGGTAGGGGACGCGGAGTCCCTGCTCCTCCATGACGAGGGCGGCCTCCGCCTCCAGCGTCTTCCGCTGCACCTTCAGCTCGTTCACGTGGGCGGTGAGCGGGATCATGATCTCGGGGCGGACGTCGACGCCGTCGCGGACCACGGCGCAGGCGGCCTCGAAGATGGCCCGGACCTGCATGCGGTTCAGGTCGGGCATCAGGATGCCGAGGCGGACGCCGCGGGTGCCGAGCATGGGGTTCTGCTCCCGGAGCTCGGTGACCCGCTCGAGGTGGTCCTGCTTCTTGCGGAGCTCGACGAGGGCGGCGTCGATCTCGCGCATGGTGTGGAAGTGCTGGAGCTGCACCTTGAGATCGGCGAGCTCGCGCACGAGGTCGTCGTGGGACGGGAGGAACTCGTGGAGCGGCGGGTCGATGAGGCGGATGATGACCGGGAGCCCGTCCATGACGCGGAAGAGCCCCTCGAAGTCGCTCCTCTGCATGGGCAGGAGGTGGGCCAGCGCCTCGGCCCGGTCGGTGGCGGTGCGGGCCATGATCATGGCCTGCACGAGGGGCAGCCGCTCCGTCTCGAAGAACATGTGCTCGGTGCGCACGAGCCCGAGCCCTTCCGCGCCGTACTTCCGGGCGCGCTGGGCGTCGGACGGGTAGTCGGCATTGCCCCGGACGCCGAGGGTCCGGATCTCGTCCGCCCAGCCGAGCAGCCTGGAGAGGTGAGGGTTGTCGATGTCGGGGATCACGGTGGCGATCTCGCCGGCGAAGACCTCGCCGGTCGCCCCATCGATGGAGATGGCCGCGCCCTCCTTGATGACCACCTCGCCGATGGTCATGGTCCGGGCCTCGAGGTCGATCTCCAGCGCGGCCACGCCCACGACAGCCGGCTTGCCGAACTGCCGGGCCACGAGGGCGGCGTGGCTGGTCCGGCCGCCGCTGGAGGTCAGGATCCCCTCCGCGGCCAGCATGCCGTGCACGTCATCCGGCCTGGTCTCGGGGCGGACCATGATCACCGCCCGGTGCTCCTGCCGGGCCCACCGCTCCGTCGTGTCGGCGTCGAACGCGATGGCGCCCACGGCGGCGCCCGGCGAGACGTTGAGGCCGGTGGCGAGGAGCGTGGCGCTGTCGAGGGACTCCCGGGTGAACTGGGGGTGGAGGAAGACGTCCACCTGCGCCGGCTTGACCCGGCCGACGGCCGTTTCCCGGTCGATCAGTCCCTCTTCCACCATGTCCACCGCGATGCGCACCTCGGCCTGGGCCGTGCGCTTCCCGTCCCGGGTCTGGAGGACCCAGAGCTTGCCGTGCTCCACGGTGAACTCCATGTCCTGCATGTTCCGGTAATGGGCCTCGAGGCGGCGCGCGATGGCGTCCAGCTCGTGGTAGGCGTCGGGCATGGCCAGGGCCATGTCGGCCATCGTCTGGGTGGGCCGGATCCCCGCCACCACGTCCTCGCCCTGCGCGTTCACCAGGTAGTCCCCATCGAGTCCCGGCTCGCCGGTGGTGGGGTTGCGGCTCATGACCACGCCCGTGGCGCAATCGACGCCCATGTTCCCGAAGACCATGGCCTGGATGTTCACGGCCGTGCCCAGGTCGTGGGAGATGCCGGCGGCGTTGCGGTAGTCGATGGCCCGCTTGCCGTTCCACGACCTGAACACCGCCTCCGTCGCGAGACGCAGCTGCTCGAGCGGCTCCTCCGGGAAGTCCTGGCGGGTGTAGGTGCGGACGATCTCCTTGAACTTGCGGGTCACCTCCTGCCAGTCTTCCGCGCTGAGCTCCGCGTCGGTGGCCGCGCCGGCCGTGCGGCGGCGCGCCGTGATCACCGCCTCGAACACCTCGTCCGGCACGCCGAGGACGACGGCGCCGAACATCTGCACCACGCGCCGGTAGGAGTCGTAGACGAAGCGGGGGTCGGAGGCGAGGCGGATGAGGCCGTTGGCGACGTCGTCGTTCAGGCCGATGTTGAGGATGGTGTCCATCATCCCCGGCATGGAGAACCTGGCGCCTGACCGGCAGGAGACGAGGAGGGGCCGCTCCGCGTCGCCGAACTTCTTCCCCGTCGCCACCTCCACCTGCGCGAGGGCGGCGAGCTCCTGCTCCCACATGTCCTCCGGGAACCGCTCGCCGGCGGCCAGGTACGCGCGGCAGGCGTCGGTGGTGACGGTGAAGCCGGGGGGCACCGGGACCCCCAGCCGCGTCATGTCGCCCAGGTTCGCGCCCTTCCCGCCCAGCAGCGATCGGACGCCGTCCCAGCTCCCCACCCGCTCCTCCGCCTCCTGGACCTCATCGAACCGATACACCCACTTGGCCGCCATGATCTCCTCCGGGTCCCGTACGCAGGGCCGGCGAGCCCGGGGCGCATGCGCCGCCAGCGGGGTGGGCCCGACCGATCCGATGCGCAATAATGCGTCGGCAGGGGCCCGGTGTCTGTCGGGCAACCGACCAATTTCAGGAAGGAAAGGGGCCTACAGACCTGCCGGAGCACGATGAAGAGATCGGCGAAGTCCACATTGCCGAGGCTGAGTGTCCCGGGTGACCCCGGTGCGGGAATATCAGCCGCCCGTCCGCAGCTCCGCCAGCCTCCGACTCCGCTCCTCGCCCGGGATCCACCGGCCGTTCACCACCACGCCGGCGATGGCCATGGTGTTCTCGATGTCCTCGAGGGGATTGGCGTCGAGGAGGAGGAGGTCGGCGCGGGCGCCGGGCCGGACCACCCCGCTCCGCCCCTCCTCACCCAGGTGGCGGGCGACCTCGATGGTGCCGGTGCGGAGGGCCTCGTACGGGGTGAGGC
>DATKBW010000065.1:0-23313 GCA_035513575.1 Longimicrobiales bacterium
CGCATGCTGTGTCGCTCCGACGCCGAATCCCGACGTGAAAGGAGAACGAGCGGCGTCGGCACTGCCAGACTTCAGCCGGGACGTCGCCCGCCGGCGGAAATGCGTCGGCCGCTCACCCGTCGGGTCGCGGCTACTCGGGAACAGGACAGCCTAGGCGTCCACGTCGCCGACCCGCCGGGCCGCCACGCGCAGCGGGAGCACGATGGCCACCGCGGAGACCGCCGCCGCCGCCGCCAGCCCCGCCACCAGCCACGCCAGCATGGGCCCGGTCAACGCCATCCCCTCCGCGCGGGCGGTGAGGACGGCATACACGGGCCACGCCTCCAGCACGATGACCGCGGCCAGGTACCCGGTGGCCGTCATCATGAACACGAGCCCCCCGAAGCCGGTGGGGATGTCCGCGGCGTTGGCCGTGTCGAAGCGCGGGAACAGCGCGCCGAATCCGAGGGCGAGCGACGCGATGGCGAACGTGATGACGACGATCGTCACCATGGAGACCGCCATGACGAACGGACCCACCCGGAGGATGAGGTTCGTGCCCAGCGTGAGGAGCACCGCCAGCACGAGGAGCGGGACCACGTGGACCCAGTACTTGCTCCAGATCAGACGACGCAACAGCAGCGGCGACGACCGCAACAGCCACAGCGTACGCCCCTCCAGGCTGACCGCCGGGAAGAGGAAGCGGGCGGAGATGGCGGCGAGCACGAACCCGGCGAGGCCCAGGTTCAGGAAGGCGATCACGTTCACGAGGAAGAACCCGACCTCCACGCCGGTGAAGAGGGGGAGCACCTTGATGTTGTAGACGTAGACCACCACCAGCACGGCCAGCAGGATCAGCTGCGACCATTGCGTGGTGTCGCGGAAGAACGTCCGGACGTCCTTGACCACCAGCGCGCGGGTCGTCGGACCCATGCGCCCGAACAGCCGGTCCAGGACCGCCGGCCTGCGGGACGTCGACTCCTTCTGCGCTGCCCCCTCCTGCGCGCGGCTGAAGCCGTCGGCGAAGAACCGCGCGTTCAGCCACCCCCCGAGGACCACCAGCGCCGCCGCGGTGGTCGTGAGGAGCAGGAGGGGGAACCAGTCGGCGGACCGGGTGCGGAGCGGCGCCATGAGGGACTCCGCCGCCCACTCGCTCGGCAGCCACACGCTCCCCGGCGTCTGCAGCGCCGCGATGAAGTCAACCAGGCTGTTGAAGCCCTCCGGGCTCATGATCTGCTCCGGCCGCATGAGCCGGATCAGCATGATCACCGCCGCGGCGGCGAAGAGCCCGATGAGGGCCAGGAGGTCCCGCGCCCGGCGGGCCGGGAAGACGTTCACGAGCAGCAGGGTCAGGGCGCTCCCGATCACCGCCGGGATGAGGAAGAACGCCGCGAGCGTGAGCACGCATACGGCCAGGTACAGGGGCCCGCCGCCGTACGCCACGCCGTAGGACGTCAGGATGGGGACCATCATGAGGATGACCATCCACGACGAGTAGGTCGCCGTCTCCGTGAGGCGCGCCACGTAGATCGGGAAATGGTCTGTGGGCGAGGCCATGAGGAGCTCGAGGTCGCGCGCGAGGAAGAACGAGGAGAGCGCGGCGATCACGTTGGACAGCAGGAGGATGGCCAGGAAGGAGAGGAGCACGATGGCCAGCAGCTTCACCGCCAGCACCTCCCCGATCCCCTCGGCGCGGCGGAAATAGAGGAGCATCCGGAAGAGGATGCCGAACATCATCAGCCAGAAGATCGCACCCACGAACCCCAGGACCACCGCCCGGGCGCCGCTCCCTTCCCCCCCCGCGCGGCGGCGCAGCGCCACCACCTTCGGGCGGAGCACGTCCAGCACCCCGAACGAGCGCCCCTTCCACTCCCCTCCCGCCTGCGGGGCCGCCCGCGTGGCCACGCCTATCCCTCCCGGACGGCCCGGAGCGACGCCACCAGCTCGGCCACGTCCTCGCCGCCCGTCAGCTTCAGGAAGATCTCTTCCAGCCCGGCCGCGCCCGCCTCCGCCTCCCGACGCAGCTCCTCCATGGTCCCCTGCGCCCGGATCGCGCCGTTCTGGATGATGGCGATGCGGTCACAGAGCGCCTCGGCCACCTCGAGGGTGTGCGTGGACAGGAAGACCGTCCCGCCCTGCCGGACGAAGGTGCGCAGCAGGTCCTTGATCATCCGGGCGGCCTTCGGATCGAGCCCCACCATCGGCTCATCCACGACGATCACGCGCGGGCCGTGCACGAGGGCCGAGCTGATCAGGAGCTTCTGCCGCATGCCGTGGCTGTAGCTCTCGACGAGCGTGTCCTTCCACGCCGTCAGCTCGAACAGCTCCAGCAGCTCTGCCGCCCGGCTCTCGACCCCCGCCCCGTCCTGGCCCCAGAGCCCCGCGACGAAGCGGAGGAACTCCGCGCCCGTCAGCTTCTCGTACAGGAACGGACGGTCGGGGATGTAGCCCAGCATCCCCTTGGCCGCGGCCGGATCCCGGGCCACGTCGTGTCCGCCGATCGCCACGCGGCCGGCGCTCGGACGCAGGACCCCGGCGATCATCCGGATCGTCGTCGTCTTCCCCGCGCCGTTGGGGCCCAGGAAACCGAACAGCTCGCCCGGCCGGACGTGCAGGTCCAGGGGGTGGACGGCGGTGAAATGCCCGTACCGCTTGGTCAACCCCTCGAGCCGGATCATTCCGGGGCCCCGATGATGTCGATCCGCAGGCGCCCGATCAGGCGGATGAGCTCCACCTGACGCGCCAGGCCGCCGGTCACGAAGCGGAGGTGCGTCGCGTCGGCCGGGAACTGGTCCAGCGTCGGGTCCACCGCCACCCACTCCCCGGCCCAGATCTCCGGCCAGGCGTGGTAGTAGAAGCGCCCGCGGATGTGCACGAGGCCCACCGCCGTCCGGGCCGGGAGGCCCAGCGCCCGGGCGAGCGCGACGTACAGCACCGTGTGCTCGTTGCAGTCGCCCTGGCGCGCCTCCAGCACCTGCGCGGCGCTGGGGATCGACAGCGTGATGTCCTTCCGGAGGTTCGCGTACACCCAGTCGTTCAGCCGACGCGCCACTTCCAGCGGGTCCGTCGAGCCCGCGGCGATCGACCGGGCCGTCGCCACGATCCGCGGGTCCGTGGCCTGGATCAGCGGGGTCGCCTCCAGCTCGTCCGCGGGCGCGCCGCCTCCCCTGTACGGCAGCGCGTAGGCGGCCTCCACCCCGTCGAGCCGCTCGCGCCGGACCAGCAGTGTGTCTCCCCGCAGCTCCTGCCGGCCGCCGCTCAGGTCGAACCCCTCCAGCTCCACGTTCCCCAGTCGGACCACCAGCCCCCGGACCCCGCCCTCCAGGCCGTCCAGGTCGACGTTGGCCGCGATGGCGGTATTCTCGATCACCGCGCCGTACCCGGCCGCCATCCGCGGGTCGGCGCGGTCCTCCTCCCACTGCTGCGCCGCCAGCTCGTAGGGCACGCGCCGCAGCGTGAACCCCATGGGGCTCTCCGCCTTCACGAGCCGGCCGTCCTGGTCCAGCCAGCTCGTCACGACGACGCCACCGTAGCTCTCCTCCACGACCCACGTCGGCACCGTCCGGTGGCGCACCGTGACCCATCGGCTCCGCCCCGCCCCCTGGCCCCGGCCCTGGACCTCCGCCACCGAGTCCGGGACCACCAGCATGGCGCGGCCGGTCACCTTCACGGACACGGCCCGGTGCGCCATGGCCGAAGGATCGAAGATCCGGGCCGAGAATTCCTTCCCCTCCTCCAGCCGCCCCGCCGCGGCCATCCGGAGCGGGAGGGCCACCGGCAGGGTCGTGGACGGATCCAGCCGCACCCGCGTGGTCTGCGAACCGCCCTCACCGCCCGCCTCCATCCGCAGGTCCAGCACGGAATCCCCCACCGCTTCCCCGCGCACGGCGAACCGGCCGATCTCGCTGGTGAGCTGGAAATCGAAGTCCAGGAGCTGGAGCGCCTTCCCCAGCCGCGCACGGGTCCGCACGGTGGCCGGGTGCGTCGCGTTCAGCGCCGGCACCTCCAGGCGCAGGGCGTCCTCGAACAGGAAGCCTTCGGGGACGGTGTCGAGTCGGGACGAGGCGACGCCGATCACGCGGCCGTTCAACTCGACGGCGTAGAAGTAGGAGCCGGGAGCGAGGGCCTGGGCGCCCTCCGCCAGGAGCAGCGCATCGGACTTGAAGTACTCGCGGCGGACGTGCATCCCCACCACGATCAACCAGAGGCCGACAACGGCGGCGCCCAGCGCTGTCCGGACCCTCACGAGCCGCGCTCCGCCCCCGCCAGCCGCTCGACGGCCGCCGCGAACACGCTGAGCTGGTACTCGTCGTCCACCACCAGCGCCACCCGGGACGGGTACGGCGCGGCGCGCAGGTGCTCCGCCAGGACCGGGATCATCACTTCGGCCGCCTCCTCCGCATCGAGGTTCCCGGCGCCGGTTCCCAGGGGCGCCACCGCCACCGATTCGATCTCCCACTCCACCAGCCGCCGGAGCCCGTTCCGCAGCCCGCGACGCACGCCGGTCTCGGTCGCGTTCTCCTCCGCGGAGCGCACGGCCACGTGGACGATGAAGGCGGCGGCGACACCCCCGCCGGCCGTGATGACGGCGGAGCCCACGGGCAGCTCGCCCATGCGGGCGCACTGCTGCTCCACCATCGGCCCGGCGGCCAGGTCCAGCCGCCGCATCGCGGGGGTCACGGGGGAGAAGTCGCTGGCGACGGGACGCATCACCGCGCCGGCCTCGATATCGGCCAGCTCGGCGATCCGGACCTCGATCATGCGGCGCCGACCTCCCGCGCCTTTCGGTACATGGTCGTGGCTTCCTGACGGAGGTGCTTCCGGTCGTACAGGATGCCCATCGTGTAATACGCCCGGGCATTCCTCGGCTGATACTGGACGGCCCGCTCCAGCATCTCCAGCGCGTCATCCACATGGCCGAGCTGGTTCAGCGCCTCGCCCCGGTAGAAGTAGGCATCCGCGTTCTGGTCATCGAGCTCCAGCGCCCGCTTCAGCACCGCCTCCGCCTCCCGGACGAGACCGCGCTTGAACAGCGCGATTCCCAGCTGGACGTGGACCGCGGCGCGGTCCGGAGCCAGGCGCTGCGCCCCGCGCAGCTCCCTCTCCGCCTCCGTGTGACGCCCCATCGCCGCCAGCGTGATCCCCATATCCAGGAGCACGTCCGCGTTTTCCGGCGCCTCGCCGCGGGCCGATTCCAGCTGTTCCCGGGCCAGCGCGAGGTCGCCCCCCTCCCGGTACAGGCGCGCCAGCTCCAGCCGCGCCGCCACGTCCGTCGGGTTCTCCACCGCCCGCCGGCGTGCCTCCGCCACGGACTCCGCCGCCCCGGGTCCGGTGGATGGCGACTCGCCCGCCTCCGGCACGGTCTCCATCGTGGTCGCCGGCTTCCGCCCCTTCGTCCGCCTGTTCGTCACGCTCTCAGCCACGTTCTGCGCTCACGTTTTCCGCGATCCATTCCATGTAGGGCCCGTACCCCGCCTCGACGGGCAGCACCAGGACCTCCGGCACGTCGTACGGGTGCAGCTCGGGCACCCGGTCCACCAACCGCGCCGCCCCGGCAGCCGTGGTCTTGAACACCACCAGCGCCTCCGTGGTCCGCTCGACCTCGCCGCGCCACCGGTAGACGGACGTGATCCCCGGGATGATGTTCCCGCACGCGACCAGGCCCTCCTCCACCAGCCGCCGGACCAGCCCCTCCGCCACGCCGGCATCGGAGGCGGTCACCAGCACCACGCGGCCATCAGCCTGCATGCTCCCCGTCCTGGTACAGCGCCTCGATCACGCTCCCGAACCGCTCCTCCACGACCCGCCGCTTCACCTTCATCGACGGCGTGAGGATGCCGTTCTCCACCGTGAACTCGCCCTCCAGCAGCGCGATCTTCTTGGGACGCTCGAATCGGGCCAGACCCGCCAGCTTCCCGAGCGACTCCTGCTCCATCTTCTCCCGCACCTTCGCCTCTTCCAGTAGCGACGGACCCTCCGCACGGATCCCGGCCGCGCCCGCCCACTCCTCCAGCTTGGCCCGGTTCGGCACCAGGAGCAGGACCGCGTAGGGGCGGCGGTCGCCGATCATCACTGCCTCGTCCACGAACGCGCTCTCCTTGACCCGGTTCTCGATGGGCTGCGGCGCGATGTTCTTGCCGCCGGCCGTCACGATGATGTCCTTCTTGCGGTCCGTGATCTTCAGGTACCCGTCCGCGTCGATCTGCCCCACGTCGCCGGTGTGGAACCAGCCGTCCGCGTCCATGGCCTCCGCCGTGGCCTCGGGCAGCTTGTAATACCCCTTCATGACCTGCGGTCCCCGGATCAGGATCTCGCCGTCCTCGGCGATCATGACCTCCGTCCCGGGAACCGGCTTCCCCACCGTGCCGAAGCGGAGGTCTTTCTCCGTGTTCACGTTCGTCACCGGCGACGTTTCCGTCAGACCGTAGCCCTCCAGCAACAGCACGCCCGCGCCGTAGAAGAACTTCGCCACGTGGTCGGCCAGCGGGGCGCCGCCCGAGATGAAGAAGCGGAGCGAGCCGCCGATCCGGCCCCGCAGCTTCGCGAACACCAGCCGGTCCGCCACCGCGTGCTGGATCGCGGTGAGGGGACCGGGGCTCCGGCCGGCCAGCTTCGCGTCCGTCCAGCGCCGCCCCACCCCCGCCGCCCAGTGGACCAGCTTTCCCTTCACCCCGGTCTGGGACAGCACGGCGTCGTAGACCTTCTCGTAGAGGCGGGGGGTGGACGCCGCGATGGTCGGGTGCACCTCCCGCAGCGATTCGGCCACCAGCGCGATGTCGTGCACGTAGGCGACGGTCACGCCCATGGAGAACAGCCAGTAGTCCACCATCCGCTCGAGGATGTGCGACAGCGGCAGGAAGCTCACCGCCCGGTCGGCCGGCCCCGCCTCGAACAGCCGCATGCACGCACGGACGTTGGAATGGATGTTGTTGTGCGAGAGGAGCACGCCCTTCGGTTTCCCCGTCGTCCCGGACGTGTACAGCATGGTGGCGATGTCATCCGGACCGCACTGCAGCGCACGCTCCTTGAAGTCCGCGCCCCTCCCGGCCGCCTCCGCCGCGGCCCCACGCTCCTCCAGCTCCGCGAGCGTGAGCACCCGCTCGTCCCCGGACTCGCCATCGAACAGCACCGCCCGCCGGAGGCTGGGCACCTCCTCCCAGATCTCCTCCACCTTCCGCAGCTGCTCCGGGTTCGACACGAAGATCAGCCGGATCTCGGCGTCGTTCAGGATGTACGCGATCTGGTTCGACGGCAGCGTGTCGTACACGGGGATGTCGGTGATCCCCGCGCACAGCGCAGCCCAGTCCGCCTGCGCCCACTCCGGCCGGTTCTCGGACAGGATCGCGACCCGCTGCCCCCGCTCGAGGCCGAGGGACCCGAGCCCGAGCGCCGTCCGGCGCACACGCTCCAGCAGCTCCCGGTGCCCGATGGACTGCCACTCCCCAGGCCCCACCCGCCGCCGCAGCGCGTCGCCGCTGTCGAACCGCTCCACCGCCTGGAAGAACAGCTCCACCAGCGTGCCCGGCGGCAGATCCGCGGGATTGGCGGCGTACTGGCGGGTGCTCTCGGAACCCGTCGCCATGGCAGTCTCTCCGTTCGTGCGTCGGTGATTCAGTCCGTCTCGATCCGGACGGAAAAGTCGAGATCGGGCCTCAGGGTGTGCAGAACGCTGCAGTACTTCTCCCGGGACATGTCCACCGCGCGCCGCAGCTTGTCGGCGTCCGCCGCCGGCACCCCTCCCGCCCGGAGGCCGAACCGGAGGGCCGTGTAGCGCCGGGGCGGCTCCGGGCGGCGATCCCCTTCCAGGCGCACCGAGAGCCCGTCGAGCGAGACGCGCATTTTCGCCAGGATGTCCACCACGTCCGCCGCCATGCACCCCGCCAGCGCGACCGCGAGCGTCTCCACGGGCGTGATCCCCACCTCCCCGTCCCCGTCCACCAGCACCGGGACCCCCGCCTTCCCCACCGCCTCGAAACGCAGCCCGCCCAGCCAGCGCGCAGCCACCACGATGTCGCTCACACCACGCTCCCCTCCGACCCCTGCCGCTTGATGTCGGCGAGGGTCGAGCGGGCGTGCTCCAGGTGACGCCGCGCTTCGGGCGCATCCGGCGGCTGCGCCAGGAACGCTCGGAGGTGCTGCGCCGCCGTCTCGCTCTTCCCCTCCCGCAGCAGCAGGAACGCCAGCCCGTAGTGCGCCCCCGACGCCTTCGGGTCCCGCTCCAGGACCGTCCGGTACGTCCGCGCCGCCTCGTCCGTCATCCCGATGCGCGTGTACGCGATGGCGATCTGCTGCAGAATGGCGACATCCCCGGGCTCATCCCGCTGCGCGAGCCGGAACGACGTCAATGCCTCGTGGTAGCGCCCCACTCCCAGGAGATCCAGCCCCTCCCGGTAGTAGTCCACGCGGTCCTGCTCCTCGGCACCGCCGAACAGCTTTTTCAGAAAATCCATGACAAGCGGGCGGACGGGGAGAGGACGGGTGTACGGAGACCGGCGGAAAATAGAAATAGGCCGGTCCGGACGCAATCGGAGACCGCTGCCGGCGGGCCTCCCGTGCCGTGTGATTCCGACCCGCGAAAACTAGCGTCCCGCGACCAGCGCGCCGCCACCCTCCGCCAGCACCCGCAGCCCCGCCGCGTCCAGCCGCGCCCGCGACCCCGCCGGCACCGGGTCCAGCACCAGGCGACCCGCCGGCGCCAGCAGCCGCGCTCCCTCCTCCAGCAGAAACCCCGCCGCCTCCCCCGTGAGCGCCACCCCCCGCAGCTTCCCGGACTGGAACGGCAGCCGGACCCCGACCCGGACGCTGCTCGCCCCGCCGACTCCCGTCCCGAGGGTCGCCACCACCTCCACCCCGTCCACCAGCGACCCGAGCTCCGACGCGTGCGCCGCCGCCGCTCCCACCAGCAGCACCACGCCCTGGGCTCCCGCCAGCCCCAGCTGACCCGCCAGACCCAGCGCACCGGCCTCCGTCCCCGCCGCCTCCACCTCCCCCACCACCTCACCGCCCGACAGGTCGACCACCCCCGACACCACCGGGTAGCGCTCCCGGCAGTCCGCGCAGCCCAGGAACCCCGACACCACCCGCCGCTCCCGTACCTCCTCCGGCACCAGGATCAGACCATGGCCGGGACCACAGCGCGGGCAGGTCAGGACGTCGGTGAGCGCCACGTGCATCCCCGCATCGTAGGCCACCGGCGCGGGACCCGGCAAGCCGCCGCCACCGGGATCCCGCCCGGGCGTCGCACCCTCGCCGACCCCTGTCCGATTTCCGGACGACAGGGCCCTCCCGGAAGCCGATCCGGCGCGCTGGTCGGCGGAAAAGGAGGGGACGGCAGGGTTGACCCGGGTCGCGCAAAAAGTATTGGCATTTTCTTCTTGTCCGGCGGGGGATGGGCGTGGGAAAGTGTTGCGCCTCAACCACTTATGCCGTTTTGCGGTGGTGTGGGCTCTCGGCTTGCACTCCAGCGGGCCGGGGTTGTGACCGAACTGACATGAAACCGAGCGGATCTTCGAGGGGGCGAAAATGAGAAAGCTTGCGACGATGCTGGTTGGTAGCGCGGCGGTCTTCGCCGCCACGGGCGTTTCCGCGCAGGGCACGACGGCGGCGGCGAGCGCGAGCATCACGATCGGGACGCTGCTGTCCGTTTCGGTGGACCAGCCGAGCGTGACGTTCCCGCAGCCGACGTTCGCGGATTACGACGCGGGCGAGATCGCGGGGTCGGTGACATCGGCGGTGTCGACGCGGGGGAACGTGTCGCACGACGTGACGATCGCGGCCGATGCGGCGCAGATGACGTACAGCGGGACGGAGACGCCCCCGGCGAAGCCGTCCACGGACCTGCAGTGGTCGAACGACGGCGGGGCGAGCTGGTTCGGGCTTTCCACGACAGCCGCGAACGTCGCCACGGCGCTGCCGCAGGGCACGAACCCGACGGCGGCGACGGTGGCGTACCAGATACTGCTGGACGAGGCCAACGACTATCCGGGCACGTACAGCCTGAACTTCACGTACACGGTGGTGGCGAACTGAGAGGCGGTTTCTGGAGCGCGTGATGACTCGTCCTCCGATGTCGTCGTCGGACACTGCGTCCCCCGGAGCCTCCCGGGGTCGCGGCCGTGTGCTGGAGGCTAGCATGGCCATCATTCTGCTCGCGACGCCGCTCTCGGCGCAGTTTTCGGCGCAGCCGGTCATCCTGGAAGTTCGGCCGGCGGACAGCGCCGCGGTGAGCCAGTTCGCGGTCCGGAACGAGGCCGGGTCGCCGCTCCAGCTGAGGGTCTACGCGGGCGATTTCGACCAGCGGCCGGACGGGAGCCACGAGTTCCTGGCCGCGGGGGCCCATCCCCGCTCGTGCGAGAGCCGGTTGCGCGTCTATCCGGACAACCTGCAGCTGGAGCCGCTGGAATCGGCGCAGGTGCGGGTCCTGATGGAGCCCGGGGACTCCACGTGCTGGTCGATGATCTTCGTGCAGAGCGTGTCCCGGGAGCGCGCCGGCGTCCGAATCTCGCAGCGGATCGGGATCAAGGTGTACGGCCTCGGCCAGCGGAGCGTCCCCGGCGGCGAGATCCGGGCGGTCACGGTGGCCGCGGACCGGGCGACCGGCGGGCGGGCTGCGACCATCGATTTCGAGAACGTCGGCGGGGGTCCGCTGCGGCCCGAGGGGGAAGTGGAGATCCGGACCGAGGAGGGCGATGTGGTCGCCGTGGTCCCGGTCCCCCCGTTCAGCGTCCTCCCGGGGCGTGTCCGTCGCACGATCGTGCCCCTGGCGCCGGCCCTGCCCGCGGGCCGGTACCTGGCCATCCCGATCCTCGATTTCGGCGGCGATTACCTCGCCGGTGGGCAGGCCGTCTTCGAGGTCCCCGGCTGATCCATGGCGACTCCCGGCCGCGCCTGGTTGCTTGCGGCCCTGGCGTGGGGTCTCCTCGCCGCGTCCCCGGGACCGGTGTCCGCGCAGGGTGGACAGCCGGAGCCCCCGGTGATGCTCGATGTCATCGTCGGCACCACGGCGATCGTCTTCCCCGATCCCGGGGTCCTGGATTTCGACCTGGGCCGGATCGACCATTCGGGGCTCGTCCTCTCCATCGCGTCGCGCCCGGCGGCGCTCGGCTGGGAGCTCCGCATCCGCGCGGACGCCGCGTCGCTGGGCGGGTCCGGGAAGCCCCTGGGCGACATCCTCTGGCGCACGGCCACGTCGACGACGTGGACGCCGCTCACCGGCACGGACCAGACGGTCGCGCAGGGCGTGGGGGACGCGGACATCACGGTCTACTTCCGCATGCGGCTCGACTGGGCCGCCGACCTCCCGGGTGCCTACGGCGCGGCCATCGTGTTCTCCGTGGTGCGGCCGTGACGGCGCCCGGACGCGGGCGCGTGGTGCGGGCTCTCGTGCTCGCGCTGGCGGCCACCGATCCGGCCGCGGCCGTGGCCGGGCAGGCCCCGGTGGAGCCCGGGGGCATCGCCACCGTGGTTGCCCGCGTGGCCGCGCCCGCCGGCGCCGATTCGGTTCGATTCCGCGTGGAAACCGCCCCCGGGGTCCGCGCCTTCGGCAGGGCCGCGGGCGAAGCGGCGATCGAGCCGGGTCGCGACCTGCGGCTGCCGTTCACATTCGGCGTCCCCGCCGATGCGGCGGCCGGCCGGTTCCTCCTCGCCCGGGCGCACCTGGAGTGGGCTGGCGGCGGGCGCGACTCGCTGGAGCTCGCCGTCGAGGTCGCGGCCCGCCGTGGCGCCACGTTCCGGGTCGGTGCGGAAGCGGTCACGGCGAGCGCCGGAGCGACCTGCGAGATCGGCTATCGCCTCCGCAACGGGGGCAACGGTCCGGACACGTTCCGGGTGACGGTCGAGGCGCCGGCGGGGTGGACGGTCCGGGCGATGCCCGACCGGGTCGTGATGGCCGCCGGTGACACCGCCGCCGGGCTGATCCGGCTGGCCCCGCCGGCTTCGGCACCGTCCGGCGAGGAGGCCGTCGTCAGCGTGAGCGTGACGGGCACCGGTGTCCGGGAGTCGCGCACCCTGCGCGCGCTCGTCGTCGGCGAGGCCGGGTGGCTGGGCGGTCTGGCCCACGTCCCCGGCACCCTCTTCATCGGCTCCTCCTCCGATGCCGGTGGCCTCCCCGGCGTGGCTCTCGAGGCTGCGGGAGAGATCCGGCCGGGTGCCCGCCTCTCGCTCGCCCTCCGACAGTCCGATGAATTCAATGTCGTCCCCGCGTTCAGGGGCGTTCTCGGCGGCCCGCGCATCCGCCTGGGCGTCCACACCTCCGCGTGGGACGTGCGGCTGGGAGACATCTTCGGCCCGTCGGAGATCCTGACGGGCCCGGTCTCGCAGGGGCGCGGCGTGGAGGTCCAGGTCCGGGGTGAGCGGTCCCGGGGCCAGCTGTTCGTGGCGACCCCGCTCGGCTACGGCCTCGCCGGCGAGGCGGGTCACGTGCTCCGGGGGGCCGCGTCGGTCACCACCCCGGTGGGCCAGGTCGGCATCAAGGCCTCGAGCGTGCACCGGGAATCCGCCCTCTTCGGCGCCCACGGCCGGGCCGGGGTCACCGCCACGTGGGCGTACCGCGGTGGCCCCCACGACGTGGCCGCCGAGGCGGGCATGCTGGAGGTGTCCGGCGACAGCGCGGACCAGGCCGGCTTCGCGGCCCAGGCGGTCTACTTCCTCCGGCTCGGCCGCGGCTCCCTCACCGCCCGGCTCAGGAAGGTGCCGGCGACGACCCGGGCGGCGCCGAGCCAGGGGGACGAAGCGTTCTTCTCCGGCAGCTTCGGCGTGGCGCCCACCACCACCCTCGTGGGCTGGGCGTTCGCCTCCTCCTCGCCCTACACCGATGCCACGCCATACGGCGCGTCACGGGGTGGCGCGGGCGGCGTCCGGGTCCGTCTTCCCCTCGATGCGGAGGCCGAGCTGCTCGGCACCCATCGCGCCACCGACGTGGTGGGTGACACCCTCCCCGGCGCGGTCACCCGGGCCGTCCGCGCTTCGCTCGACGTGCCCGTCGGACCGGTCCGTCTGGAAACGGACGCCGAGCTGGGCACGACCGCGTCCGACCTGGCCCGCCCCTACCGGCAGCTCCGCGCTGGCGCCCGCTGGACGGCGCACGGACAGTGGGCCTGGGTCGGCGTGTCCCACCACGACCTCGGCCTCGCCGCGCCGCAGACCGGCCTGGACCTCGCCGGCGCGGTCGTGGCCCGGGAGGTCGAGGTACAGGGCGGCCTGAACGTCCGGCTGACCGGGGCCGCCGGTCCCGCCGCCGTGGCCTTCTGGAGCGGCGCCACCATCCCGGTCCGCCGGGACGTCCGCCTCGCCCTCGGCGTCGACCACCGGCCGGCCGTCCCGGGCCCGGCCTGGCGCCTCTCGCTCGGCGTCAGCCGCGCCTTCGGCCTCCCCCTCCCGCTCCCACGCCAACCCGTCCTGTTCGGGGTGGTCTTCGAGGACCTCGACGGCGACCTGGTGCGGGGCGACGGGGAGCGGCGCGTCGAGGGGGTCACCCTCCTCCTGGGGCCGCTCCGGGCCAGGACCGACGGCGCCGGCGAGTTCCGCTTCCACGACCGCGCCGGCGGCGACCTGCGCCTCGAGCCCCGGGGGATGCCGGAAGGCTTCGTCATCCCCGCGGAGGTCCACCTCCCCGCGGCCGGGTACGTCGAGATCCCCGTCATCCGCACCGCCGCCCTCGAGCTGGAGCTGTTCCTCGATCGCGACGGAGATGGAGAGATGGATGGGGCCGAGGCGTTCGCCGACGGGGCCGTCGTCTCGCTCCGCGACGCCGCCGGCCGGACCCGGGACGCGGCCACCGACGAGCGCGGCCGCGTCCGGTTCGGCTCCCTCCCGCCCGGGCTCTACACCCTCCTCGTCTACACCCCCGGTATTGCGGGGCGCCCCTCCCAGCCCCTGGAGATCCCCCTCACCATCGAACCCGGGACCACGCTCGAGCGCAGGATCGCCGTCCCGCCGCGACGCCGCGAGATCCGCATGCCGGCCGGCGGAGGCTGAAAAGAGGGTTGGAACCGGGAAAGACGTAGCCGGGGCGGCGCTGGTCACCCCGGCGAGTGGCCACACAACCGCAACTGGCTCAACGAGTTGCGTGGGTCCGGCCAGCTGGATCGCCCTTTGCCGTCACAGCCTGCGCCCCGGAATCTCCGGATCGGCGGCCCACCATGCCAGGCGACAGGAAGGACTGGCTGCGGGTAGTCTACGGGCGCGGCTTCGAGTTCGAGGCCGGCGCGCGCCGCTCTGCGTCCAGGGCGGACATTTCGGTCCGGCAGGTCCCGCCCGAGCTGGACCTGGCCGCGGCCCCGAGGCGGGAGCTGCGGGTGCGGGTGACCGTGGTGCCGTCGGACGGCGCGGGGCCGTGGACGCTCTGGCTGAGGGATTTCGGCCCCGATGCCGGCAGCTCGGCGGCTTCGTGCGTCTGGTGGCGCCTTGAGCCGGGGACGTGGCAGCCGCTGGCCGGAACGCGACAGTGCGTGGCGGAGGGACGCGGCCGCGTGCGGCTGGACGTCTCGCTGCGGCTGGAGGGCCGCCCGGCGACGCTCCCGCGGCTGCGATTCGTCGCCGAGGCGGCCGGGGGCGCGGGCTAGAGGGCGAGGGCTCGTTCCGAGTACTGCGCCCACTGCGTCGGTGTTTCCCAGACGCGGGCGTAGAGGAGGGCGTCGGCCATCTCGCCGGGAAGGCGGCGCTTGAGCTCGTCGAAGAAGAAGCGGGCCTGGTTCTCCGCCGACGGCTCGATCTCGTCGAAGGGTGGCAGCTCGTTGATGTTCTCGTGGTCGAGCCAGTCCGCGATCTCCCGCAGGTGCTTCTTCACGTCCACGAAATCGAACGCCAGCCCGCTCTTGTTCAGGCGATCGGTCCCGAGGGCCACCTCGACGACGTAGCGGTGGCCGTGGAGCCTTTCGCACTTGCCCTGGTAGTTGCGCAGGAAGTGGGCGGAATCGTAATGCGCCTGGACGGTCACCACGTACATGCTCAGCTCCGTTCGACGGCGATGGCCGGGATGCGGATGTCCGGCGGCCGCGTGACGATGTAGAGGACGGTCTCCGCCACCCGCTCCGGCGGCATCATGGCGGCGCGGGAGGGCAGGTCCGGGCGCCCGTCCGGATCCAGCGGGTCCCAGAGCGGCGTGTCGGTGGCCGCCGGCTCCACCAGCGTCGCCCGCACGCCGGTGCCCCGAAGCTCCTCGTCGAGCACCGCGTGCAACCCGCGGACCCCGAACTTGGCCGCCGCGTATGCGCCGTTCGCCGGGAACGCCTTTCGGCCCGCCACCGAGCCGATGGTCACCACGTCGCCGCGCCCCGCCCGCAGCATCTCCGGCAGCAGCGCCCGGATGGCGAGGAACGGCGCGGTCAGGTTGCCCGCGATCATCCGCGCGAACATCTCCGGGCTGGTCCCGGCGACCGGCGCCAGATCGAAGCTCCCGGCCGCGTTCACCAGGATGTCCACCGCCCCCGGCCCCACGGCGGCGCGCACCGCTTCCGCCCCGGCCGGGTCCGCCACGTCCGCGACGACGGCGTGGCCACCGGCGTCCGCGGCGGCCGCCTCGAGGCGCTCCCGCCCCCGGGCCACCATCCAGACCGTGGCGCCGGCGGCGGCGAGAGCGCGGGAAACGGCGGCGCCGATGCCCCCGGACGCGCCGGTGACCACGGCGGTCCGCCCGGCCAGCTCAGCCGACGATGCCATTGAGGCTCATGAGCCGCAGGAACTCCTCCCGCGTCTTGAGGTCATCGAGGAAGGCGCCGCGCATGGCGCTGGTGATGGTCTTCGAGTTCTGCTTCTCCACGCCGCGCATCATCATGCACAGGTGGTAGGCCTCGCAGACCACGCCGACTCCCTCCGGCTTCAGGATGTCCTGGATCGCGCTCGCCACCTGGTCCGTCAGCCGCTCCTGGACCTGCAGCCGGCGGGCGAACACCTCCACGATCCGCGGCACCTTCGACAGCCCCAGGATCCGCCCCTTCGGGATGTACGCCACATGGATCTTCCCGAAGAACGGAAGCATGTGGTGCTCGCACATCGAGTAGACCTCGATGTCCTTCACGATGACCATGTTGTGATGGTCCTCGTCGAAGATGGCGTCCCCGATCACTTCCTGCACGGACTGGCCGTAGCCGCGCGTCAGCCAGCGCAGGCTGTCCGCCACCCGGTCGGGCGTCTTCAGAAGACCGTTCCGCTCCGGGTCCTCCCCCAGGCGCACGAGAAGCTCCCGCACCAGCTCCCGCATCTCCACCGCCGCCAGCCCCGCCCGCGCCTCCTCCACGGCCTCGCTCATCCCCGTTCCCCCTTCTCCGGTCGCCCACCCGCTGGACTCCGCTTCAATCCCCGGTGTACTCCACGTAGTTCCGCGGCGTCTCCCACAGGACCAGCTTCACCAGCCGCGATTCGTTCGGCAGCGACCCCGCCAGCCGACGCCAGATGCCTACGACCAGCTGCTCCGTCGTCGGATTCACCCCTTCGAGCCACGGGACGTCCAGGTTCAGGTTCCGGTGGTCCAGGTCGTCGATCACCCGTTCCTCCACCAGGTCCCTCAGCTCCTTCAGGTCGAGGACGAACCCGGTCTCCGGGTCCACAGCACCCTCCACCGTCACGTCCAGCTCGTAGTTGTGGCCGTGCCAGTTCGGGCTCGCACACAGCCCGAACACGTCCCGGTTCCGCTCCTCGCTCCATTCCGGGCGCCCCAGCCGGTGCGCCGCGCTGAAATGGAGACGCCGGGTCACCCGCACCCGCGCCATGCCACCTCCGTCGTTGCGGTACGGAGCTACGTTGACCCGCCGCGTGCGCGCTGGCAAGCGAGGAGGGGGGAAGGGCGGCAGGCCCATGAACAAACAGGGCCGACCCGCGAGTTCCGCGGGCCGGCCCAGTCGGCGCACCAGGGGGTTTTTTGAAGCCCAGTTGTCAACAACTGGTGACCTCTCCACACGTTCCGCCTTCCCCGAAGGGCGTGGCGTCCGGCGCGGAAGCTGGTCCCTGCTTCTGTAGTGTCGGCTCAAAATTGAGCCCCCCGGCGCACCGCACCTGAAATGTACGGTGAACCGCCCGGGAGTCAACCGCTCGTACCGGCCGCTGACCGCCACCCAGCCCTGAGATCAGAGATCTGAGATCCGAACGCCGAAATCCGGGGCAAAAGACGAAACGGCCGCTGCTTTCGCAACGACCGCTCGCCTTGTCCGCGGCGCTCTCCCCGGTTATCCCGCCGCCGCGGTCACCCTTGTTGTGCCGCCGTACCAGGGCAGGATCGTTGCCACGCGGGCCGGTTTCTGGCATTCGGTTGTGCCACAGCGATTTACGCTTTTTCGAGTCGCGCGGCCCGGCCACGTTTTGCGCTATTTTTTTCCGATCTATGCCCCTTTTTTCGACGACCGGTAGCCCCGCAACCGGGCCAGGTTGGCCCGGTCCGCGGTCACGGCGTCCTCCCCCTTGGGCGTCTCGATGACCTTGGGCACCGGGCGGAGGGCGGGGTGGCGGACCAGGAGGGTGAACGGCTCCGGTCCGATCGTTCCCTCACCGATTCCGGCGTGGCGGTCGCGGCGGCTGCCGAACGGGGTGGCGGAGTCGTTGAGGTGGAGGAACCGGAGGTGGCGGAGCCCGGCGGCGGATTCGAGGGCCTCGAGGACGTCGTCGAGGGCGCGGAGGTCGTACCTGGCCGCCCAGAGGTGGCAGGTATCGAGGCAGACCCCGATGCGGTCCGGGTGCCGCTCGCCGATGCGGCCGAGCAGCTCCCCGAGCTCCTCGAAGCTGGCTCCGAGGGCGGTGCCGCTTCCGGCGGTCCCTTCGAGGAGCACGCGGACGCGGCCCGGCACCGCATCGAGGGCGTCGGCGATGGCCTCCGCGTTCCTCCGGATCCCGCGGGCCGCATCGCCGTCCGTGGCGTTCCCCGGGTGCGTGACCGCGAAGTCCAGTCCCAGCGCCTCGCTCCGGCGGAGCTCCGCGGTGAAGGATTCGAGGGAGCGGCGGAAGAGGACGTCGTCGGCCGTGGCGAGGTTGATGAGATAGGAGTCGTGGGAAGCCGCGTGCGTGATCCCCGCGGCCTCGCGCGCGGCCTGGAACGCCTGGGCCTCTTCCGGCTCCACCTCCCGCTCGGCCCAGCGGTTGGCCTGCTTGGTGAACATCTGGATGACGCGGGCGCCGATCTCCGTGGCGCGAAGGGGGGCGTTGGGGGTCCCGCCCGCGATGGACACGTGCGCGCCGAGCTCGTCCGCCGGTGCGGTCTCCAGCGCATCATCGGGTGCCGCTCCGTCGGCCCTGGTCCCTCGCTTCATGGCTCCCCGCGCCGGTCCGCATCTTGCCCTTTCGCCGGACACTCGGAACCCGGATCGCGACTGTCAAATGCTACTGGCTCTCTACGTCGTCCTGGTGATCGCGCTGCCCCTGGCGCTGGGGCTCCTCGTGGCACTCAACGGGCTGCCGCGAACACGGCGCTGTCCCCACTGCACCGCAGAGACCTTCCGGATCCGCTCCCGCGGCACCGCGCTCCTCGCCCTCGCCCTGCGCCCGGAAGAGCTGCACGCCCGGTGGTGCCCGGCCTGCGGATGGACCGGCAAGGTGCGCCTCGCCCGGACCGCGTGCGTACCCGCCCGGCCCGCCCGCGCCCCGGCGCCCCATGCCGCCGGGTCGGTGCGCGGCCCCGGGGTCGAGCTCCGCCGCCTCGAGCTGCCGGACGGCGCCTGGCGCGTGCAGCTCGAGTGCTGGGCGGACGCCGGCACATGGCAGGGTCGGCTCCTGTTCGTCGGGCCGGAGGGCCGCGCCTGGACCGATGGCCGGCCGCTGCTCACGGGCGGCTCCGCCCTGGAGGTGCTGTCCCAGGTCCTCTCCCTCTCGGACCGCGCGCTGGCCGGCCGTATCCGCAAGGCGACACGCTGAGGAATAGCAGCGCTCTGTCGATGGGAATCCCTTCACTTCCCCGCCGCCCGCATGAGCGGGCAACGCACGTGCCCCGCGCGTGGTCGGGCGTGCCAGTTGGTGTGCGGGAACGGTGATTGCACCCGCCGCACCGGTCGACCACCAACAGGGACGAACGAATGGCACGACTCTATGGACCCGGCCCGGCGGACCCGCCCCGTCTGATCCCGACGGCGGACCTCGCGGGGCTGTCCACGAGCGATGTGGAGGACCGGCCGGTGGGGGAGCTCTTCGGTGCGCTGGCGGAGGAGGACACGGGGCTGATCCGGTACCTGGACGTCTCGATGGCGGGGGCGGACCGGCACGTCCTGGTCCCCATCGGCCACGCCCGCGTGGACCGGGAGTCGGTCCCGCCGCGGGTCCGGCTCCGGGCCGCGACCTACGAGGACCTGATGTCCGTCCCTCCCTTCCAGCCGGACGACACGCCGGTGGATCGGGAGTACGAGGACCGTCTCCTGGAGATCCACGGTCGTCTGTTCTACGGCTCGCGCTATTACGCCCACCCCTCGTACGACCACCGGGGTCTGTACGTCGGGGAGCACCCCGTGGCCGGACCGGAGGAGGCCGTCGCCGAGGAGCCGCGGCTCCACCCACTCACGGGGCTGACCGGGTTCCGCGTCGCGCGGCACGAGAAGGACATCCGGGGGTGGCCCCTCGTCGATCGGAAGGACCGCGAGACGGGTGAGGTGCGGGAGCTGCTGGTCGATGTCCAGGCCCGGCAGGTCCGCTACGTGGTGGTGGCCCTGGACGAGCCCCGGCGCGAGACGGCCCTCCCGGTCGGCTACCTCGAGATCGACGCGGCCGCCCGGATAGTCAGCGCGCCGGCCCTGACCCGGGACGACATCCGGCTGCTCCCCGCGTACGATCCGCCGCTGACGCGTGCGGCGGAGAACCGGATCCAGGCGGCGCTGGAGGGGCGGCTGATGGGGGACCGCTACTATCAGCGTCCGGATTTCCGACCGGGCTGATCCACGGCGGGGCTGGACTCCGCCGTTAGAGCAGTCGGGGGCCGGGCCCGGGCGGCGTCTCCCACGCATCGAACAGCTCGGCCGCGTCGAGGCCGTGGGCGCTCCCCGCCCGCCGCAGCCGCTGGATCAGCCATGCCTCGTCGGGCCAGCCAACGCGCTGGCGGTAGAAGGCCGCGAGCGCCAGCACGATGTCCAGGTGCGGCGCCACGTCGACGGCCGCCACCGGCATGGTGGAGTGCTCGCCCCGCAGGGTGAACACGGGCGCGGGATCGCGATGCGGCCGCTCGACCACCCGGCCGAGCCGGGCGTAGGTGATGGCGTCCCGCACGATCAGGCCGGTCGCCTGGTGGTCTGGGTGTCGCATCCCCCGGGACCAGGCCTCTCCCCAGGTGACGACGGCATCGGGGCGCACCTCTGCGATCACCTGCGCGACCTCCCGGCCCGCGGCCGGGCCATGCTCCACCCGCGTATCGGGGAAGGCCAGGAACCGCGGCTCGGCGCCCAGGATCGCCGCGGCCTCGCGCCCCTGCTCCATCCGCCGCTCCGCGACCGCCTCCGGCTCGTGGTGGCCGTAGATCTCCGTCATCTCGCCGCGCGTGAGCCACAGGAGGACGACCCGGTCGCCGGCCGCGCGGTGCGCCGCGATGGTCCCGGCGCAGCCCACCTCGTCATCCGGGTGCGCGAGCGCCACCAGCACCGTCCTCATCCGTCCGCCCCGTTGACGTCCGGAGCCGCCCCCGTCATACTCGCCACCGCGCCATGGACCTGATCCTCTCCCTCGCCTGCGAGTTCGCCCGCGTCCGGCCCGACGGGCGCCTGGATGTGCGCGGCGCGTTCAACGAGCTCCAGGCCGCCGGGTTCCCCGCGGCCCAGGACCGGATGACCGTCGTGTTCGTCATGGGATGGGGCCCGGCCGAGCACGGCCGCCACGCGTTCACCGCCGATCTGGTCGGCGACGACGACCGCAAGGTCCTCACCATCGAAGGCCATACCGACGTCGAGCCCGGACCCGAGGCGGAGGGTCGCGCGCCGCCCCAGACGCGGCTGGTGATGGAGCTGGAGCGCGTCGTCTTTCCGCGCCCCGGTCGCTACCGGTTCATCCTCCGGATCGGATCCGACACCCGGGAGGCTTTCGCGCTGCACGTGTCGAAAGCCTCCGAGTAGGCACCCGCTGGCGCTCCCGCGGGCGCCCGGCACCGCCCACCACGCGGATCCGGCGCTCGTCCCTCCGATTCCGGACCCCCGTGGAACCACGAGGGTAGTACGCCCGAGTCGACGGGAATCAACGCAGCCAGGAGTCGCAGGTGCCGCAAGCCCAGCCTACCCCCCGCGAGACGGTCCGCGTCCTCGCCGCCCTGTCGGACGAGAACAGGTACCGGATCGTCGAGCTGCTCGCCGCGGAAGGCGACGAGCTGACCTGCGGGGCCATCGGCAAGGCCCTCGGCATCTCCCCCTCCCTCCTCTCTCACCACCTGGCCATCCTCGCCGAAGCCGGGATCGTGGGCCGCCGCAAGAACGGGCTCTGGACGATGAACGCGCTGGAGCGCCCCGTCATCGCCCGACAGATCGAGGTGCTCCAGCGGCTCGCGCGGACCAACGGGAAGACGGCGGGTCCGGCGCTGGCACCGACGGAAGCCTCCGAGACGCGGGTGGCGGCCGGCGGCGCCTGACGGTTCTGAGGGCGTCTGCGGGAGCGCCCCTCCACGACATCAGCGCCCCGGTATCCCCGGCTCCGTCATGGCCCGGACGTCCAGCACCCTCTCCAGCTCCTCCTCCGGCAGCACGTTCTGCTCCCGGGCCAGCTCGCGGACCGTCCGGTTCGACTTGAACGCTTCCTTGGCCAGCGCCGCGGCCGCGTCGTAGCCGATCCCCGGCGCCAGCGCGGTCCCCAGCGAGAGGTTCCCTTCCAGCAGCTCCGTGATGCGCGCCTCGTTGGCGACGATCCCGTCCACGCACTTCTCCGCCAGCACCGTCGACGCGCTCGCCAGCAGGCCGATGGACTGGAGCAGCGCGTACGTCATCACCGGCATCATGACGTTGAGCTCGAAGTAGCTCCCCATCCCGCCCACGGTGATGGTCGTGTGGTTCCCCATCACCTGCGCCGAGACCATGGTGACCGCCTCGGGGATGACCGGGTTCACCTTCCCGGGCATGATGCTCGACCCCGGCTGGATGGATGGCAGCGTGATCTCCGCCAGTCCCGCCCGCGGCCCGCTCCCCAGCCACCGGATGTCGTTGGCGATCTTCATGAGCGATACCGCCAGCGTGTTCAGCGCCCCGTGGGCGTAGACGACGGTGTCCCGCGTCGCCTGCCGCTCGAAATGGTCGCTCGCCTCCGCCAGCACCAGCCCCGTCGCGTCCGCCAGCCGCGCGATGGTCTTCGCCGCGAACTTCGGGTGCGTGTTGATCCCCGTCCCCACCGCCGTCCCTCCCAGCGGCAGCTCCGCCAGGTCCGTCCGCGCCGCCTCCACCCGGCGCACCCCGTGGCGGATCTGCGCCGCGTAGCCGCCGAACTCCTGGCCCAGCCGCACGGGCGTCGCGTCCATGAGGTGGGTCCGCCCCGACTTCACGATCCCGTCGAACTCCTGCGCCTTCTTCTCCAGCGCTGACCCCAGCGTCTCGAGCGCCGGCAGCAGGTCCTCCTCGATGGCCACCATCGCCGCCAGCTGCATGGCGGTGGGGATCACGTCGTTCGACGACTGGGCGTAGTTCACGTGGTCGTTCGGGTGCACCTTCGACCCCAGCGACCGCGACGCCAGGGTGGCGATGACCTCGTTCGCGTTCATGTTCGTCGAGGTCCCGCTCCCCGTCTGGAAGATGTCCAGCACGAACTGGTCGTCGTGGTCCCCCCGGATCACCGCGTCCGCCGCCTCGATGATGGCATCGGCGACGCTCCGCTCCACCAGCCCCAGCTCCGCGTTGGTCTCCGCCGCCGCCTTCTTGATCAGCCCCATTGCCGCGATGAACCGGCGCGGGAAGCGGAGCGGGCTGATGGGGAAGTTCTCCACCGCCCGCTGGGTCTGCGCCGCGTACAGCGCGTCCTTCGGCACCCGCATCTCGCCGAGGGAGTCCCTTTCGGTCCTGTATTCATCGGCCATGGTCGTTCCCGCGCTCATGAGCTCCGTTTTCCCGGCATTGCCGTTCCTCCCGTCCGCCCCTCGGCGGAACGGACGGCACGGGCGGTGCAGCCGGCGTGTCCGGTCATGATCGGAGCCGGCGGTCCCGGGCGCAACGCCGCGGCGGGGCGGTCGCGGTCTCGCGCCGGGGTCCGCGCGCGGCGGTCCGCGGTGCTGCCGATCCAGCGCGGCGCGATGGCAGGGGAATCAGGATGAACACACACGGATGGACCCGTCGAAGGACGATCCCGGGGACGCTCGCGGTGGCGCTCCTCGCGGGCTGCGGCCTCGCGCTCGAGCGCCGCCGGCCCGAGCGCCTCGACGCCGGCCGCATCCAGCACGCGGAACCGCTCCGGCAGCGCGCCGTCCCGGCTGCA
>DATKBW010000066.1:0-3592 GCA_035513575.1 Longimicrobiales bacterium
TCACGAGGTAGACATCGTGGCCCTCGCGCGCGTAGCGGGCCAGCAACGGTCCGACGATTCTCTCATCGTCCGGGTGGGCGAACACGGCCACCAGGTTGCGCCGGACCTGCTGTGCCTCGACCGGACACGGCACCACGAGCGTCCCGCCGATGAGCGTGCACAGGGTCAGCGACGCGATTCGCATGATCGGTCGACCTTTCTATGCTTCAGGTCGCAGGCAGCGGGGACGATCGTGCGCATCAACATCGTGGCTTCCCCTTCGTTTCGGTCTCGGGAATGCGCTCGTCGTCATGGTTCCGGCAGAACGACGAGATCGCCTTCGGCTGCTTGAGTGTACGACGCGCCGCCGAATCGAGCCATGGCTTCGCCAGGCTCGCCCCGCTCCGGACGGTCCCCCTCGACGTCTCCTACTCCGCCTTCATCGCCCACACAGGATCCACCCTGGTGGCGCGCCACGCCGGCAGGAACGCCCCGAGCGCGGCGACGGCAAGGAGGGTGACGGGCACCGCGACGAACGTCGCCGGGTCCGCCGTCGAGATCCCGAATACCAGGCTCTCGAGAAAGCGGGACAGGACGAGGGCGGCGGGCAGCCCGAAGGCGAGCCCGATCGCGGCGAGGAGGACGCCGTCGCGGAGCACGCTCCGGGCGACACGGCCGCGGTCCGCGCCCAGCGCCATCCGGATCCCTATCTCGCGGCGGCGGCGGGCGACGGCGTACGACAGGACGCCGTAGATGCCCGTCGCCCCCAGGACCAGGGCGAGGACGGCGAAGGCACCGAGGAGGACGGTGGCGAATCTCCGGCGGGCGGCGCTCTCGGCATAGAGCTGGTCGAGCGTCGCGACGCGCTCGGGCAGCACCGCCGCATCGAGCGCCTGGAGCTCGTCGCGGATGGCGGGCGCGAGCGCCGTCGGTTCCGCCTCGGTCCGGACGGTGAGCACGAGCCACGTCAGCCAGCCCCACGGCTTCTGCGCCTGGGCCATGTACAGCACCGGCGGCGCGGGCCGGTCGAGGCCGTCCATGCGCGCGTCACCCGCGACGCCGATGATCTCGAACCAGGAGCCGTCCGCGCTGAACCGGATGCGCTGGCCGAGGGCGTCGCCGCCCGGCCACTGCTTCCGGGCGAGGGACTCGCTGATGACCATCACCGGGGTTCTGTCGGCCCGGTCGGTGGAAGCGATCGCGCGGCCTTCCAGGATGGGGATCCGGAGCGTGCGGAAATAGTCCGGGGTGACCGCGGCCAGCCGCTCGTCATCTTCCCGTCCCGTGGGCGTGGAAGCGGGCCGTCCCTCGATCTCGTAGCTGAACGTGTTGGCGTAGCCGATGATCGGCGGCTCGGTCGTGCCGGCCGCGGCCACCACGCCGGGCATGGCGCGCACGCGGTCGAGGAGCGCTCGATAGAACGCCACCTGCTCCTCCGACGTCCCGTATTCGGACCACGGGATGTCCACCACCGCCGTCAGCACGTTCTCCAGGTCCAGCCCCGGGTCCACGGCGTTGAGCCTGGTCATGCTCCGGAGCAGGAGCCCGGCGCCTACCACCAGCACCACCGCCAGCGCCACTTCCGTCACCAGCAGGACGGCCCGCAGCCGACCGTGGCCGGGGCCATCCGAGCCCCGGCTGGACCGGAGCGCTCGGCCGGGAGCCGCGGCAGTGGCGCGAAGGGCGGGAACGAGGCCGAACAGCAGCGTCGCCAGCAGGGTCGTGCCCGCGGCGAACGCCAGGACCACCGGATCGACGCGAATGTCGTCGAGGAGAGGGATGTCCGGCGGAGCCAGGGCCACCAGCCCGTCCAGCCCGACCACCAGCACCGCCAGCGCGAGGCCACCGCCGAGCACGCCCAGCAGCAGGCTCTCCACGAGGAGCTGCCGGACCAGGCGCCGGCGTGCCGCGCCCAGCGCGCCCCGGACCGCCATCTCCCGGTCCCGGGCCGTCGCCCGGGCCAGGAGCAGGTTCGCCAGGTTCACGCACGTGAGGAGCAGGACCACGCCCACCACGCCGAGCAGCACCCACAACAGTCCGCGAACCTCCCCCACCATGTCGGCCCGGAGCGGAACCACGTTGACCCCCCAGTCCGTCATGTGCTGGGGGTGCGCCTGCGCGAGTCGGCCGGCGACGGCGTCCATCTCCGCCCGGGCACGCTCCAGCGGGACGTCGTCAGCGAGGCGCCCGATCACGTTCCACTGGTGCGACCGGCGCTGCTCGCGGTCCGCGACGCCGAACCGGAGCGCCCGCCACACGTCCACCTCCGGGTCCGGGTAGTCGAATGAAGGCGGCATCACGCCCACCAGCGTGTGCGGTTGGCCGTCCAGTGTGACCGTGGCGCCGACGATGCCGGGCTCACCCCCGAACCGGCCTCGCCAGAGCCGGTGGCTGATCATCGCCACCGCTTCGCCTCCCGGCTCCCCCTCGGCCCCGACGAACGTGCGCCCTGCCACCGCGCCGGCGCCCAGGGCGTCCAGGGCGGAAGGCGTGATCCGGACCACGCGGAGCCGCACGGGGTCGTCCTCCCCCGTGAGCGTCATCCCGAACAGCCAGGAATGGGCGCCGAGCGCGCTGAACGAGGTCGTCTGCTCACGCCAGTCCATGTAATTGCCGCTGGAGACGACGTTCGTCGTGGCTCCCTCCGGAGATGTCTCCCAGACCTTCACCAGCCGGTCCGGCGCGGGGTAGGGGAGCGGCCGGAGCAGCACCGCGTGCACACCGCCGAAGATGGCCGTCGTGGCGCCGATGCCCAGCGCCAGCGTGATCACCGCCGCCGCCGTGAAGCCGGGGCTCGTCCGGAGCGTTCGCCAGCCGAAGGCAATGTCGCGACCCAGCTCGCGAACCCATTCCGTGCGCCGAGCCCTCCGCTCCCGCCTCGCCGACTCGCGCCGCAGCGCCCGCTCCGCTGCGGCGACATCGCCAAACTCGCCCATGGCCCGCCGCTCCGCCTCCGCCCGCCCCAGCCCCGCCGCCATCAGATCATCGACCCGGCTTCCCAGGTGGAACCCGATCTCCTCGGACACGTCCCGCTCCACCTGCCGGCCCAGCGGCCGACGCACCCGCAGCACACGACGAATCTCCTCGAGCGCTCGCTTCGATCCCATGCCGCCTCCTCAGGCTCCCGCCCCGGTCGCGTTCAGCACCTTCAGCAGCGCATCCACATAGCGCCGGATCGCCCCCACCTCCGACTCCAGCTCCGCACGACCCGCGGCCGTCAGGGCGTAGTACTTCGCCCGGCGGTTGTTCTCCGACAGACCCCACTCCGACTCGAGCAGCCTCCGCCGCTCCAGCCGATGCAGCGCCTGGTACAGCGCGGCGTCGTCGACGTCCAGCAGCTCGTTCGTTGCCCCGTGGATCCAGCGCGAAACGGCGTACCCGTGTCTGGGGCCCCACGTCAGGGCCTTGAGGACCATCGCGTCCAGGGTGCCTTTGAGGAGCTCCATCTCATCCCCGTGTCGACTCCGCGTCTCCCCCCACTCTCTTCCCCTTAGAGAGTAATTGGAGCGAAAAGGTTGCGACAGGGTGTCGCGGGGGACGCCGCCACCTGCGAATCAGGATGTCGAGATCAGGGAGTCAGCCGGGTGGGGGGCAATGCGCCGGGGCCCGGTGC
>DATKBW010000067.1:0-2329 GCA_035513575.1 Longimicrobiales bacterium
CGGCCGCCAGGTCGTCTACAGCGCCATCGTCACCACGTCGCAGAACATCCAGAAAGCCGCCTTCGACCCCGCCACGGGCGCGCTGTCCGACTTCGTCTGGCTGACCTCGGGGACGAGGCGCTGGGCGAACGCCGATCCGACAGCCGACGGCTCGCGGGTCACGCTCTACTCCCAGGACCGCCCCGAGGGCGATCTCTACGTGATCCGCGGCGACGGGAGCGGCCTCGCCCAGCAGCTCACGTCCGACAGCGCCATCGACCGCGTGCCGCGCTGGTCCCCGGATGGCTCGCGGATCCTCTACTTCTCCAGCCGCTCGGGGGCGCACGAGGTCTGGACCATCCACCCGGATGGCAGCGACAACCGGCAGGTCACCTTCACGAGCGGAACGGGCATCGCCGCCTGGTCGCCGGACGGGTCGCGCATCGCCGCGAGCGCGCCCGGCGGCGTCGCCATCCTGGATCCGAGCCGGCCCTGGGATGCGCAGGAGGTGGAGTGGCTGCCCGTGGACTCGGCGATGGGCCGCTTCACCGTCAACGACTGGTCCCCCGATGGGTCCACGCTCGCCGGGACGATCGACTACGGCCATACGCCGGGGATCGTCCTCTATTCCCTGGACACCCGCACGTACGAGCGGGTGACCGACTTCGGCGAGTGGCCCGTCTGGCTGCCCGACAGCCGCCGGATCCTCTTCGGCTCGGGAGGCCCCGGCTTCCAGCTCCTGGACACGCGGACCGGCGACGTTGGCCAGGTCTACTCCTCCGACTGGGACATCATCGGGCCGCCGCGCCTGACCCGGGATGCCCGCCAGGTCTTCTACTCCCGCCGCGTGACCGACGGCGACGTCTGGCTGGTCACACTTCGGTAAGCGAGCTCCCGAGGCCCCCGTGGCACTGACTCCCGCAACCCGGCTCGGACGGTAGGTGATGATCGACGGCCGGGACGACTTCATGGTGCCGTACGAGACGGCGCAACGGCCGCTGTTCGAGCTGCTGGGCGTTCCGCCGGAGCAGAAGCGGCACGCGCGGCTGCCTGGTGGGCACATCCCGTCGCACCGCCTCGACATCGTTCGTGAGGTGCTGGAGTGGCTGGACCGGCAGCTCGGGCCCGTCCAGCGCCTGCCGGAGCCGGCGCTGGCGAGCGCCCGGGAGAGGACGCCATGACCGCGCCGCTCGACTCGGCGGACGTGCTGGCCGGTCTCCGCGACGAGCTCACCCCCGACCTGGAGCCGATCCGTCTCCTCGGCGAAGGGGCGGTGGGACACGTATACCTGGCCCGCGAGCCCGCCCTGCGCCGCCTCGTGGCGGTGAAGGTGCTGCGGGCCGAGCTCGGCCTCGACGACCTCCCTCGTCGCCGGTTCGAGCGGGAGGCCCGGGCTGCGGCCGCGGTTTCGCACCCGAACGTCACCGCCATCCATCGCTTGGGGCACCTCACGGATGGGCGCCCCTTCCTCGTCATGGAGTACATCGACGGCCGCACCCTCGAGGACCGCCTGACCGCGACAGGGCCGCTGCCGGAGGAGCTCACCGTGACGGTGCTGATCGCCGTGGCGGCGGGGTTGATGGCGGCGCACGGGCAAGGCGTGGTCCACCGGGACGTCCGCCCGGGGAACGTCATGATCGAGGCGGGAACCGACCGCGTGGTGCTCATGGACTTCGGCATCGCGGCCCTGCTGGAGACCGGGGCCGAGCGCATCACGCGGCTCACGGAGGCGGGGGTGCGGCTCGGCGACCCGCAGCACATGAGCCCCGAGCAGCTCCGGGGCGACCCGGTCACCCCGGCCGCCGACCTCTGGGGCTTCGGCGTCCTCGGGTACGAGCTGCTCACCGGGCAGCGCCCGTTCGGCGGCTCGGACGTGCTCGAGGTCCTGAAGGCGGTTCTCGACGGGGAGACGCCGCATCTCGAGACGCTGCGTCCCGGGACGGACCCGCGGCTGGCGGCGCTGCTTCGAACCTGTTTCTCCCGGGGGCCGGGCCGCAGGCCGCGAGCCGACGAGGCCCTGGCCGAGCTGCGGCGCATCGGCGCCCCTCTACGGAGCGTACGGCCGCCTTCGACGAGCACTCCCGCCCCCGACCCGCGGCAACCCTCCGCGCTTCCGAACCCCTCTGCGATGCCGGAGCCCCTGAGCGACTTCCTTCGTGAGCTGATGCGCCGGAAGGTGTATCGCGTCGCCGTCGCCTACGGCGCCGGAGCATTCCTCGTACTCCAGGGGGCCGACCTCGTGACCCCGGTCTTGTCGGCCGGCGACTCCGAGTTCTGGTACCGCTTGACCGTGGCCCTCACGATGGCGGGGTTCCCGGTGGCCCTGGTGCTGAGCTGGGTGTTCGACATC
>DATKBW010000068.1:0-22790 GCA_035513575.1 Longimicrobiales bacterium
GGTCCGGGCTCGTAGAAGCGCCCGCCGAACGCGTTGGGGACCACCGACGCGACGTACGATTCGTCCAGGAGGTTGTCGAAGCCCGCGAACGGCCGGGCCCGCCACCGGCCGGCGCGGAAGGGTGCGGCGGCGAGGCGGGCATCGAACAGGCGGTAGCCGGGCGCCCGGGCGTCGTTCGCGTCATCGACGGCCATGTCCCCCGTGGCCTCGTAGGCGAGCTCCACGATCATCCCCGGGTGCGGCCGGGTCACCAGGTCCACCGCTGCGGTCCACGGCCGGACCCCGGGCACGGCCAGACCGTCGAAGGAGCCATCGGGCGTCGTGAAGGAGGAGAACTCGGCCACCGTGCGGCTGTACGCGGCGAGGAGGTCGACCCGCGCGGTCCTCACCTCCGCCAGGGCCTCGACGCCCCGGTGGACCGCGCCCGCGGCGTTGCGGAAGTACTGCCGGCCGGGTGCGGAGGCCACCTCGAAGGGGACCAGCGCGTCCTCCACCCGGGCGTGGTAGAGGCTGGCCTGGAGCGTCACCGCCGGCGCAAGCGCGGCCCTCCCGCCGACCTCGTAGGAGACCGTCCGCTGCGGCTCGAGCTCCTGGTTGAACCCGCCGGCGCCATCGGGCCGGTTCACCAGCTCGGTGGTCGTGGGGGTCTCGAACGCGGTGCTCACGTTCGCGAAGACCGAGACGTCGCGGGACACGTCCAGGCGCAGCCCCGCGGTGGGGCTCAGCGCGTCCATGGCGCGCCGGCCGGAGTCGTCGGGGTTGTCGGCGGTGACGAAGTCGTCGGTGGCGGAGAAGGTGACGCGGTCGTAGCGGGCGCCGAGGAACAGCCCGACGCGGGCGCGGAGGGGGATCAGCGCCTGACCGTGCAGGGCCACGTTCCCGACGCGCTCGCGCTGGTCCAGCGTCAGCTCCCCCCGCTCCCCCTCCGCGTTCTGGTAGTTCTGCCGGTCGTCCGCCTGGACCGCCCCGTCCACGCCGACCGCCCAGCCGATCCCGCGCGGGCTCGCCTCGCTCCCGCGCAGGAGGAGCCGCACGCCACCCGCGCGGCGATCCAGGTCGATGAAGGCGGGGGGGATGGGGTTTGCGATGGCGCGGGCGAGGCCGTGCACGGTGGCCTCGAGAGTTCCGCCCGGGGCCGCGCCCTCCCACGTCGCGCCGACCTGCCCGTGACGGCCCTCCTCCCCGGTCCCCTGCACGACGTTGAACGCCTGCGCCTGGTGCGGGTCGGTCCGGAACTGCTCCAGCGTCAGCGCGCCCGGACTGTCCACGTCGTAGGCGACACCGTGGGCGACGAGGCGGAGGAACCCGCCGGCCAGGGGCGCGGCGACGCGTCCCGTGAGCTGCGCGCGCTCGGTGGCGCCGTGGGGCCGGAACCCGTCCCGCCATTCCCGCGTCCCGGCCGCGGTCCAGCCGCCGGAGCCGGTCCCGCCGGCGGTGGCCGCCCGGACGCGGACGAGACCGTCCGATCCCGCCGCCGCCGTCGCCTCGTGGCGAATCCCGCCCGACGGCGGCGGCGTGGTCTCCAGCAGGAGGACCCCGCCCGCCGCGTTCCCGTACGCCGCGGCGGCGGGCCCCCGGAGCACCTCGGCGCGATCGAGGCGCCCGAGGTCCAGGTGGTTCAGCGTGGTCTGCCCGTCCGGCATGGTGGCGGGGATCCCGTCCACCAGCACGTGGACCCCGCGCACGCCGAACTGCGCCCGCGCGCCGAACCCGCGCACGACGATCCGGTCGCCGAGGGCTTCGTTGTGACGGCCCTGGACCTGGAGGCCGGGCACGGCCCTGAGCTCGCTCCCCAGGCTCAGCCCCGCGGAGGGGGCGTGGTCGCCCGGCCGGCGCAGGGTCACGGAGAAGGGGAGCGCCCCCAGCGCCGCCGGCGCGCGCAGCGCCCGCACCGTGATCCCTTCCAGCGGCACGGCCGCGGCCGTGTCGGCGCGGGTGGTGTCGGCGCGGGGAGGGTCCGCCTGGGCGCGGGCGTTCCACGGCAGGAGGGCGAGAGTCGCCACGGCGGTCAGGATCTCGAAGGCTCGCCGACTCCAGCGCATGCGGCTCCAGGTCGCGGGCAAAGGGGAGCCGACGCCCCGGAAGGCGGCGCCGGCCTCGACCGCTGAATCGTGGCGCCCGGGTCCGTCCGGTGCAAGCGGGGCCGGCCGGCCTGACCGGGGCTGGCCGGCCGCCGCCGCCCCCGCCAGTTTCGGCCCATGCGACGACGCGTCGGACTGATCGCGGCCCCCGTCCTCCTTCTCGTGTTCCTGCTCCTCCCTCTGCCCTCCGGGATGACCGAGGAGGGATGGCGCACCGCGGCGGTCGGGCTGCTCATGGCCACCTGGTGGGTGACGGAAGCCATCCCGATCCCGGCCACCGCCCTCCTCCCCCTCGTCCTCTTCCCGCTGCTGGGCATCGCCCCCATCGGCGCCGCGGCCGAGCCGTTCGCCAACCCCATCATCTTCCTCTTCCTCGGCGGGTTCATCCTCGCCGGCGCCATGCAGCGGTGGGCGCTGCACCGGCGCATCGCCCTGGGCGTCGTCCACGCCCTCGGGACGCGCCCGCACCGCGTCGTGCTGGGGTTCATGGTGGCCACGGCCTTCCTCAGCATGTGGGTGAGCAACACCGCCACGGCCGTGATGATGATGCCCATCGGGCTCTCCGTCATCGCCCTCGTCGCACCCCGCGATGAGCACGGCGACCCGGGCCAGCTCAACTTCGGCACCGCCCTCATGCTGGGCATCGCGTACGCCGCCAGCATCGGCGGGCTGGCGACCCTCATCGGCACGCCCCCGAACGCGCTCCTCGCCGGCTACATGCAGGCGACGTACGGCGTCGAGATCGGCTTCGCCCGCTGGATGCTGGTGGGGCTCCCCCTCGTCGTCGTGGCGCTGCCGGTGGTGTGGCTCCTGCTCACCCGCGTCACGTTCCCCATCCGGATCACCGAGATCCCCGGCGGCCGCGCGGCCATTCGCGCCCGGCTGGATGCGCTGGGCGCCGTCTCCGCCCCCGAGCGGCGCGTCGCCGTGGTGTTCGTGGCCACGGCCCTCGCGTGGGTCTCCCGGCCCCTCCTCGACGACGTCATCCCGGGGCTGAGCGACGCCGGGATCGCCATGGCCGCCGCCGTGACGCTCTTCCTGCTCCCGGCACCCACGGACGGTGGGGCCGGGGGAACGGGGCGGCTGATGGACTGGGAGAGCGCGGAGTCGCTGCCGTGGGGGGTGCTCCTGCTGTTCGGCGGGGGCCTCAGCCTGGCCGCGGCGGTCACGGACACCGGCCTGGCGGACTGGATCGGGAGCGCGCTGTCGGGGCTGGACGCCTGGCCGACGATCGCGCTCGTCCTGGTGGTCACCGCGGTGGTCATCTTCCTGACCGAGCTGACGAGCAACACGGCCACCGCCGCCGCCCTCCTCCCCGTCCTCGCCCCTCTCGCCGTGTCCCTCGGCGAGGACCCGCTCCTGCTGGCGGTCCCGGCGGCGATCGCCGCGAGCTGCGCCTTCATGATGCCCGTGGCGACGCCGCCGAACGCCATCGTCTACGGCAGCGGGTACGTCACGATCCCCCAGATGGTGCGCGCCGGGCTCGGGCTGAACGTGATGTTCATCCTCCTCATCACCGTCGCCGTCTACGCCGGGCTGATCGGGCTCCTGACCTAGCCTGTCCTCATTCCGGCGGCGTGAGTCGAGAATTCCTGCCCCTCGTACTCCCTCTGTTCTCGATCCACGGCGCTGAGCGACGTCGGGGCTGCACGCGCCGCCGCTCCTCCGCATTCTGTGTCGCTCCGACGCCGAATCCCGACGTGAAAGGAGAACGAGCGGCGTCGGCCGTGCCAGACTTCAGCCGGGACGTCGCCCGCCGGCGGAAATGCGTCGGCCGCCCGCCGGCGGAAATGCGTCGGCCGCTCACCCGTCGGGCCGCGGCTACTCGGGCATGGGACAACCTAGCCCCCTACTCCTCGCGCATGGCGATCATGGGATCGATGCGCGCGGTGCGGCGCGCGGGGACCCACCCCGCCAGCCAGGCCGCGCCGGCCATGACCGCGAGGACGCCCGCCAGCGTCACCGGATCGGTGGGGCTGACCTCGTAGAGCAGGCTGCGGAGGACGCGGCCGAGGGCCAGCGCGCCCAGCAGTCCGAGGGCGAGCCCGATGCCCGACGGGACGAGCGCCCCCCGCTGCGCCAGCGCGCGTACGCTCCGCGGCGCGGCGCCCAGCGCGAGCCGGATGCCCATCTCCCGCGTCCGCCGCGCCACGGTGTAGGAGACCACGCCGTAGATCCCGACGGCGGCCAGGACCACCGCCACGGCCGCGAAGACGCCGAGGACGAGCATGGTGAAACGGCGGTCGCCGACGGACGCGGTCACCTTCTGCTCGATGGGGGTGAACGCCACCGGCACGTCCGGGTCCACGGACCGGCTCGCCGCGCGGAGGGCCGGCGCGAGGGCGGCGGGCCGGCCCGTGACGCCCTCCACGACCACCGTCATGCTCGAGGTCCGGAAGGGCCGCTGGGCGGCCGTGAAGTAGTACGTGGGCTCGGGCGCCCGGGCGAGATCCCGCTGCCGCGTGTCGCCGACGACGCCGATCACGGTGGCCCACTTGTCCCGGTCCCACCAGTCGTCCATGCCGCCCGCGGTCATGGTCATGCCGATGGGATCCAGCCCCGGCCATGCGAGCTCCGCGAACGACCGGCTCACGACGACCGCGTGGTCGGCGCCCGCACGGTCGCGCCCGTCGAAGAGCCGTCCCCGGAGCAGCGGAATCCCCATGATGGCGAAGTACTCCGCGTCCGCGAGCTGGTACGCGCCGCTCGCCTCCTCCGGCTCGCCCCCGCGCACCTGCACCAGCCCGTTGGCGACCCAGTCCAGCGGCGGCCGCGCGACGATCCCCGCCCGGGCGACCCCCGGAACCGCCCGCACTTCCTCCAGCAGCCGAGCGAAGAAGGCGCCCCGGTCCTCCCCGCCCGGGTATTTCGTGGCGGGCGGGTTCACTTCCATGAGCAGCACGCCCTCGGTCCGGAACCCGCCATCCTCGCCCAGCACGGTGGCGAAGCTCCGCATCAGGAGCCCCGCGCCCACCAGCAGCAGCAGCGCGAGGGCCACCTCCGCGGCGATCAGCCCCGACCAGATCCCGTGCCGGCGGGCGTCGGATCCGCCCCGGCCGCCGGAGCGCAGCACCGTTGCCAGCCCGGTCTCCGCGCTCCGGAGCGCCGGCAGGAGGCCGAAGACCACCGCGGTCAGGATGGAGGCGGCGAGGGTGAAGGCCAGCACCACCGGGTCCAGCCCCACCTGGTCCGCCCGGGGCATCCCGGCGGGAGCGATGACCGGGAGCAGCCCGAGCACCCCCGTGGCCAGGAGGAGCCCCAGGGCGCCCCCGGTCAGCGCCAGCACCAGGTTCTCCAGGAACAGCAGCCGCGACACATCGGCCCGGCCGGCGCCCAGGGCGCGGCGGACGGCGACCTCCCGCTCGCGGCTCGTCCCGCGGGCGAGGGCGGTGCTCGCGAGGTTCGTGCACCCCACCAGCAGGACCAGCCCGGCGGCGGCCATGAGGATCCAGAGGGGCCGCCGGGCGGAGGAGACCATGGCGTCCAGCAGCGGCGCCACGTCCAGGCGGCGCGGGAAGTAGTCCTCGGCCGCCGCGGCCTCCCGTCCTCCCTGCTCGTCGCTGGCGAACGCCGCCGTGATGGCGTCCAGCTCGGCGCTGGCCCCTTCGGGCGTGACGCCATCGGCGAGCCTGGCGACCATGGACCAGTTGTGCGCCGTCCGGGACCGGCTCTGCTCCGTCAGCTCCAGCGGCACCCACACATCGGCGTCGCCCGGGAAGCCGAACCCCGGCGGCATCACGCCCACCACCTGCGCCTGGTGGCCGCCAACGCCGAGGGCGCGCCCGGACAGGTCCGGCGCCGCCCCCAGGTGGCTCCGCCAGAACCCATCGCTCACCACCACCGCGGCCACTGCACCGCGGGCGTGCTCCTCCGGGATCGGTGCCCGGCCCACCGCGGCGGACACGCCCAGCGTCCGGAAGAAGTCCGCGCTCACCCAGGCCACCGGGACCCGGAGCGGCTCCCCCGCCCCCAGGACGGTCGCCGTACCGACGCCGAAGGCCGCCGCCGACTCCAGCGACCGCGCCCCCCTGTAGTCCTCGAAGTTGCGCCACGCCACCTGCATGGTCCACCCCTTCGAGTTCACCTCCTGCACCCGGACCAGCTCGGTAGGCTCCGGGAACGGGAGCGGGCGCAGGAGAACGCCGCGGACCACGCTGAAGATGGCGGTGTTCGCGCCGATCCCGAGGGCGAGGGTGACGAGAGCCACGGCCACGTAACCGGGACTCCGGCGCAGCGCGCGGACGGAGAACTTCAGGTCATCGAGGGTCTTCCGCATGCGGGCTCCTGGACGGGATGTCGGGACCGGGGGGGCGCCGCCTGGCGTGCCGGTTCGCCGGATTTGGATAGCGCGCGGGTCCGGAGGGTTGGGACGGCGGCTCAGCCGGACAGGAACCGGCTCAGGAGGCCGTGGAAGTGGTGCGTCCCCACCTCCCGCCGGGGCGAGTACCGGCCTCGCTGGTACAGCCGCGAGCGGACGCCCCGCTGGACGGACTCGACGATCTCCTCGTCCTCCATCTCGACCCGGTGCAGGTCGCCCCCGGGGCCCTGGCCGCGCATCCCGTGATCCCACACGTAGGAGCGGAACGAGACGCGGGTCCGGGAGGGGGCGAGCGGCCGCACCACGTTGAGGGACAGTCCCCAGGGATAGAAGTTCAGCATGGTGGCCGGGAACAGCCAGAAGTAGTAGCCGGCGACCCGCTGGCCGTGGTCGGGCGAGCCGGGCGCGAGGTCCAGCACCGGCTGTCCCTCCTTCGCCGCGCCCACCTGGAGGTTCCCCCAGTCGAAGAGCTCGGTCCGGTAGGCTTCGTAATCCAGCGCGCCGGTGAGGCTTCCGCCGTGCACGTAGGGGATGTGGAACTCCTCGAGGAAGTTGTCGCAGTAGAGCGCCCAGTTCGCCTCGATCAGGTAGTCCCCGGACGACGAGGGGTCGTACACCGCCCGCTCCACCGGCAGGCCGGCCGTCCGCTCCGTCACGGGCGCGATCCAGTCCTCGAAGGACATCGCCGGATCCAGGGCGCCGAAGACCAGTGGGCCCCATTCCGTCACGGGAACGCTCGGGAGGTGATCGGATTCCGCGGGGAAGCCCACGACGTCGTCGAACTCGGGCATGGACGTGCACCGTCCGCCCAGGTCGAAGCGGCGCCCGTGGTAGCGGCATCGGAGGCCCTTCACGTGCCCCTCCCCCTCCACGACGACCGCGCCCCTGTGCGTGCACACGTTGGACAGGCAGCGGAGCGACCCGTCCTCCGCGCGGATCAGGACCAGCGGCTCATCGAGCGCGCCTTCCACGTGGGTGACGGGGAGCGCATGCCCGGGCGCCCGCAGGCGGGCGGAGTCCGCCAGCCAGTGCCACGTCCGGGCGAACACCCGCTCGCGCTGGTCCTCGAACACGTCCGGCCGGGCGTACATCCAGCCCGGGAGCGTGCCCGCCCGGCGGATGTCCGGGTCGATGGTGAACGCGGGTCTCGGTCGCATCCCGGAAAGATGATCGGGGCGAATCCACGGGGCAAACGGCGCTTCGGCCTACAGGATCGGCGTCACCAGCTTCGCCAGGCTGTCACCCGCCCGCCGGATGACCCCGCGGCCGCGCCACCGCGCGGGCGTGAGCACTTCGGCCCGCTCGAGGTACTCGGCCTGGAGGTAGTGGAGCTGCGAGGCCAGGTCATCGTCGTGGATGAGGAGGGCGAGCTCGAAGTTCAGCAGGAAGCTCCGCACGTCCAGGTTGGCCGAGCCCACCATCCCGAACCGGCGGTCCATGGTGAGCGTCTTGGCGTGGAGGAGCGCGCCCGGGTATTCCCGGATCTGCACGCCCACGTCCATCAGGTAGCCGTAATGGCTCCGTCCGGCCGCCTGGGTCACCGGATGGTCCCCATGCTTCGGCACCACCAGGACCACCTCGACGCCCCGCAGCGCGGCCGAGCGAAGCGCGGCGAGCACGGCGTCATCCGGGACGAAGTAGGGCGTCGTGAGGACGCAGCGCTCGTCCGCCAGCTGGAGCGTCTGGACGATCACGTCGAGGAGCGGCGCGCGGTCCACCGTCGGCGCGGTGGGGAGGAGGGAGAGCACCGCGCCGCCCTCGTGGTGGCGGACGGGCGGGAAGAAATGCTCGTCGGCGGGGGGCGCGCCCGTGTTGAACGCCCAGTCGTGCAGGAAGACTTCCTGGAGATCGTAGACGAGAGGACCCTCCACGCGCACGGACGCGTCCATCCAGTCCCCGAACGCCTCCTTCCCCGGGTAGATCGGATCGGTGAGGTTGTGGCTCCCCACGTAGCCGGCCCGGCCATCGATCACGCACAGCTTGCGGTGGTTGCGGACATCCAGCCGCGCGACGGCCGCGCGCAGCGCGCTCACCGGTAGCATGGCGACGACGTCCACGCCGGCCTCCCGCAGCCGCCGCGTCAGCGGGCCCTTCAGGAACGCCCGGGACCCGGCTGCGTCCAGGAGGACACGGCAGGCCACGCCCCGGCGACGAGCCCGCAGCAGCGCGTCCACCACCATGCGGGAGACATCGTCGTCATCGGCGATGTAGAACTCGAGGTGGCAGTGGTGCCGGGCGGAGTGGATGTCGCCGGCGAGCCGCTCGAAGAGGATGGCCGCGTCGTCGTGCAGCTCGACCCGGTTCCCGGAGCGCGGCTCTCCCGCCCCCACGGCCTGTGCCAGGTCCGCGATGCGCCGGACCGCGCCGCGGAGCGGGGGCGCGGGATGACGCGTGAACTGGGCCCGGAGCGCCGCGGACTCGGCCAGCGCGCCGACGAGGTCGTGATAGCGGGCGGAACGGTTGCGACCCAGCCGGATCTCGCCCAGGAGGAAATAGGCCACCGCGCCGACGAACGGGACGAACGCGATCACCGCCAGCCACGCCAGCGCGGTGGGTACCGATCGCTTCCGCGCCACGACCACCGCGAACATGACCAGCCGGACCACCCACTCGGCGACGAGGAGCCCGTGCATCGGTGGAGGTTGGCGGCGGGAGGCCGGGGCCGCCAGCCCCGGCGCCCCCGCCGCCCGCGCAAGCGCCCTCCCGCGAGCGGGCCATCCCGGTGAGCGTGCCGTTCATCCCTTCCCCGGGGCCGTTCCTCCCGCGCTGCTGGGCGGTGGCGGCCGTGTCCGCGAAGATTACGCGCCCGAGCCGACTTGGAGCGCGGCCCGCGGCGCACCATCTTCCTGTCCTGCGGAGGCGCGTGGCCGGACGACTGAAGGAGCTCAGGATGCCGGTGCCGGACCGGCGGAGTCGGGGGATGGGACGCAACGTCCTGCGCATCTCCCTGTGGGTGGTCCTCGGGGCCCTGGCCGTGGGCATGACCGAGGCCACGCAGGTATGGCTCGGCGTCAACGCCGCCGGCGGGGAGATGAGCTTCGTCCGCGCGATGAAGGTCACCATCCCCTCGTGGCTCGTCCTCGCCGCGCTGGCGCCGCTGGTGTTCGCCGTGGCGTGGCGCTTCCCGTTGTTCGAGGGCGGGCGCCGGATCAACTGGCTCATCCACCTGATGGCCGCGGTCGTGTTCTCTCTCCTGAGCCTGCTCCTGGCCAGCTGGTTCAGCGACTACCTCCTGCGCGGCCTGCCCGGGCGCACACCCTTCCTCCTGAACTTCCGCCGCGTCCTCACCCAGTACGCCACGCTGAACCTCTTCACCTACGCGGCGTTCGTGGGCGCGTGGCACGCGTGGGTCTACAGCCGCCGTCTGCGGGAGCGGGAGCGGCACGCGGCGGAGCTGGCGGTGCGGACGTCGCGCCTGGAGACGAGCCTCACCAACGCCAAGCTGGAGTCGCTCCGCATGCAGCTCAACCCCCACTTCCTCTTCAACACGCTCAACACCATCTCGGTCCTGGCGATGAAGGGGGAGCGGAGCGGCGTGACCCGGATCGTGGGGCGGCTGAGCGAGCTCCTCCGCCTCTCCCTCGACCATACCCGCCAGCTCGTACCCCTGGCCGAGGAGCTGCGCTTCCTCGACGGCTACATCGAGATCGAGGAAGTGCGCTTCCGTGACCGCCTGACGGTGATCCGGGACGTCACCGAGGACGCGCTGGGCGCCGAAGTGCCCAGCCTCCTCCTCCAGCCCCTCGTCGAGAACGCGATCCGGCACGGCGTCGGGCGGAGCGCCGGGGGCGGGCAGGTCTTCATCCGCGCGGCCGTGAAGGGCGGGCGCCTGCACCTCGAGGTCCGGGACAGCGGTCCCGGCTTCGCGGCGGGCGGGGGCCGGGGCGGGTCGGGCATCGGCCTGGAGAATACCCGGGCGCGGCTGGAGGAGCTCTACGGCCCGGTGGCGATGTTCGAGTTCGGCGACCACCCCGCCGGCGGGGCCTTCGTGAAGGTCGCCATACCGTTCCGGAAGGCGGAGCGCGGGGAGCCCGTCGCGGCGAGGAGGGGCGCGTGAGGACCACCACGACCATCCGCGCGCTGATCGTGGATGATGAGCCCTTCGCCCGGGAGGGGATCCGGCTCCACCTCGAGCGTCACCCGGACGTGGAGGTGGTGGGGGAGGCCGGCGACGGCGAGCGTGCGGCCGAGGCGATCCGCATGCTCGACCCCGACGTGGTCTTCCTCGACATCGAGATGCCGGAGATGGATGGCTTCGAGGTCATCGAGGCCGTGGGTGTCGAGGCCATGCCACCGGTGATCTTCATCACCGCGTACGACGAGTTCGCGCTCCGCGCCTTCGAGACCCACGCCCTCGACTACGTCCTGAAGCCCGTCGAGCCGGACCGCTTCGCCCGCGCCCTGGACCGCGCGCGCACCCACCTGCGGGGCTCCGCCGGGCACGCCCTCGACCGTCGCCTCGCCGGGCTCATGCAGGAGGTTCGGCAGCGGAAGAAGCACCTCGAGCGCGTGGTCGTCCAGAAGGGCGAGCGGCTGCACATCCTCCTCGTGGAGGACGTGGACTGGCTCGAGGCCGCCGGCAACTACGTGAAGCTCCACGTGGGCGGGGACACGTTCCTGGTCCGGGCGACGCTCACCAGCTTCGAGGAGCGCCTCGACCCCGAAGCCTTCCTCCGCGTCCACCGCTCCATCATCGTGCAGAAGGCGCGCATCCGGGAGCTCGAGCCGCTCCTCCAGGGCGACTACGTCCTGATCCTGGCGGACGGCACTCGCCTGACCACCGGCCGGAGCTTCCGGTCGCGGATCGTCGCCTTCCTTCACGAGGGCACGGGGTAGGGGCGGCCTGCGCGCCGCCCCGCCCCGCCTGCCTTTCACCCCGTCCCGCCGCCCGCCCGTCACGCCCGCGACACAAACGCCGCCCCTCATCCGTATGATCTTCCCATGAGCGCATTGCAGCTGGTACGGGCCGCAGCCGGGGGCGACGAGTCCGCCGCCGCCACCCTCTACGACGAGCACGCCTCCCTCGTGCGCGGCATGATCGCCCGGCGCGTCGCCGATGCCGCCCTCGTGGACGACCTCTGCCAGGAGACCTGGCTCCGGGCCTTCCGCGCCCTGCCCGGGTTCCGCGGAGAGGCCGCGTTCTCCACCTGGCTCCACAGCATCGTGCGGAACGTGCTCATTTCCTCGGGTCGCCGGAAGTCCATCGTGCACTTCCATAGCGACCTCGCGGAGGACGCCGCCCAGTCGGCCCCCGACCCGACCGAGCTCCGCCTGGACCTCCGGCGGGCCCTGGCCGACCTGCCCGACGGCATGCGACAGGTCCTCCTCCTCCACGATGTCGAGGGGTGGACCCACCGGGAGATCGGCGCCACCCTCGGCGTGGCCGAGGGCACGTCCAAGAGCCAGCTCTTCAAGGCCCGGGCAAAGCTCCGCGACGCCCTCCGCGACGCGCCATCCGCCGTCGTCTCCGTCGCCTGAGCGACGCCGGCCCCGACCCGGCCGGGGCTCAGGCCGTGTCGCGCCCCGCCGGGCCCTCCGGCTCCACCACCTTCACGGCTTCCAGGATGACGGCGGACCGCGGTGGCACGCGGACCGCCGCGCCGTCCACCACCGCCCCCTCCGCGCTCGCCAGCAGGATCCGCGGGCGCGGGCCCAGCGCTCCGATCGCCCGCTCGGCACCCGAGAGGTTGCAGCAGACGGCAATGTCGCCGCGCCGCACCACCAGCGTCCCCGCGTCCTCGTCCGCCCGCACGGTCACGTCCTCCCGGCGACCATCCCGGAGCCCGGTGCGGGCGCGGCGGAGCGCCAGCAGCTGACGGTACCACCGCTCGACGCCGGCGTGCGGCTCCTCCAGTCTCTCGGCCCAGGCCAGCCGGGACCGGAGGAACGTGTCGGGGTCCTGGGGGTCGGGCACCTCCTCCGCGGCCCACCCGAAGGCAACGAACTCTTCCCGGCGCCCCTTTCGCACGGCTTCCGCAAGCTCCGGCGCGTCATGGTCGGTGAAGTACTGGAAGGGGGTGCTCGCGGCCCACTCCTCCCCCTGGAAGAGCATGGGGATGAACGGGGACGTGAGCACGAGAGCCGCTCCGACCTTCTGCAGGTCCGTTCCCGCGATGGCGCCGATCCGGTCGCCGGTCGCCCGGTTCCCCACCTGGTCGTGGTTCTGCAGGTATGCCAGGAACCGCCATCCCGCGAGGCCGTCCGCCGGGCGGCCGTGGCGCCGGCCGCGGTGGCTGGAGTGGCGCCCGTCGTAGACGTACGCACGGCGGAGCGCCGAGGCGATGTCCTCCAGGCGGCCGAAATCGTCGTAGTAGCCGCCCCTCTCTCCCGTGAGGACGGCGTGCAGGGCGTGGTGCAGGTCGTCGCTCCACTGGGCGTGCAGCCCGTAGCCCCCCCGCTCCGGGCTCCAGAGCAGGCGCGGGTCGTTCAGGTCGCTCTCGGGGATGAGCCAGAGGGGGCGCCCCACCCGGCCGGCGAGACGCTCCACGTCCCCGGCCAGCTCTTCCAGGAAGTGGACGGCGGAGGTGTCCACGATGGCGTGGACCGCGTCCAGCCGCAGCCCGTCGATGCGGTAGTCCCGCAGCCACATGAGGGCATTGTCGATGAAGAAGCGCCGGACCTCGTCGCTCCACGCCTGGTCGAAGTTCACCGCCATCCCCCAGGGGTTGGCGTAGCGGTCGGTGAAGTAGGGCCCGAACTCGCCGAGGTAGTTCCCGCTCGGACCCAGGTGGTTGTAGACCACGTCGAGGATGACGCCCAGCCCGCGGGTGTGGCAGCCGTCCACGAACGCGGCCAGCCCCGCGGGGCCACCGTACGGCTCGTGGACCGCCCAGAGCCCCACGCCATCGTAGCCCCAGCCGTGACGCCCCGGAAAGGCGTTCACCGGCATGACGGAGACGGCCGTGACGCCCAGCTCCACCAGGTGGTCCAGCCGGTCGATGGCCGCCGCGAACGTCCCCTCGCGGGTGAAGGTCCCGATGTGCAGCTCGTAGAGCACCGCCGAGGGCAGGTGGAAGCCTCGCCAGCCAGCCTGCCACTCCAGGCCGGAGAGGTCCACGACCCGGCTCGGCCCGTGGACGCCCGCAGGCTGCCAGCGCGAGCGCGGGTCCGGCCGCGCCGGGCCGCCATCGAGCGCGTAGGCGTAGTCGGTGGCGGGCCCCGCGGCCGGGACCGCGAGCCGCCACCAGCCCCCCGCCCCTGGCGTCATGGGCCGTCTCTCCTCCCCGATCACCAGCTCCACCCGCTCCGCCGCCGGCGCCCATACGGAGAACTCGCTCATCCCGCGACCCTCCCGCCCTCCGCGCGCACGAGGAGCGCCACCGGAAAGCGGCCCAGCACCCGTTCCATGACCACACCCTCCCTCCCGGCCTCGACCCCATCACCCGTGAGCCTGCTCTCCCACCGCCCCGACGGGAGCGCCACCGTCGTGTCCTGCCACCCACCGCCCCGCACCAGCCCCACCACGAGACGCGGGACCACCACCGCCACCTCGTCGCCCCGCAGGAACCCCAGGGCGTGATCCGCGGCCGGCCCGGCCATCTCCAGAGGCTCGTACGCGCCGCCCTCGAACGCGTGGGGCCGCTCCGCCCGCGCCCGCAGCGCCTCCCGGACCACCCACAGCTTCGGCGCACCCTCGTCCATCCGGCCGAGCAGCTCCCGGACGAACGGTGGCGCGCCCTTCCCGGACGCGGCTTCGAGCTCGGCCAGGAGGTCGCGCCGGGCCTGGAAGTCGACGGGTCGGCGATTGTCCGGGTCGACCAGGCTCAGGTCCCACAGCTCCGAGCCCTGGTAGACATCGGGCACGCCGGGCATGGTGAGCTGCACGAGCTTCTGCGCCAGCGAGACGACGCGGCCGGGCCCCACCAGCCCCTTCACCAGCGCGCCCACGTCCTCGTCGAACACCGGGTCCTCGCGGACCCCGGTGACGAAGCGGCGGAGCGCGTCGTCGTAGGCGGGGTCGGGATCGGTCCACGAGGTCCGGACCTTCGCCTCCCGGGAGGCCTTCCCCATGTAGGCCGCCAGCCGGTCCGCGTCGATGGGCCAGGCGCCGACCACCGTCTGGTAGAACAGGTACTCCATGGCCGGATCCGGGTCCACACCCGCGGTCCAGTGGTCCGCGTGCGCCGCGCGCCACCGCCGCACCGTCTCGCCCCAGCGGCCCGGTATCTCCGCCAGGACCAGCAGCCGCGCCCGCACGTCCTCCGAGCGCTTCGTGTCGTGGGTGGAGAGAGCCGTCATGGTCCGGGGCCAGTCCCCGGCCGCGCGCCGACAGCTTTCGTGGAACGCCGCCACGTCCACCCCCCATCGTCCGGGAGCGCCGCCGACCTCGTTCAGCGCCGCGAAGCGGAGATAGCGGTAGAACGCCGTGTCCTCCTCCCCCTTCGCGGCGACCGGGCCCGTGAGCTGCTGGAACCGCATGCGCAGCCCGCGGGCGGCGTCGCCCCCGGCTTCCCCCACCAGCACGGCGCGGAGGAGGTCCAGGAGCTCGGCATCGAGATCCGGCCGCCGCGCCGCCGCGGCGCCGATCGCCCGCTCCACCACCTCCACATCCGCCGGCTCCGCCTCGCCGCTCTCCTCCACGTAGCTGCGGTACACCGGGAAGGAGGCGGCCACCTCCACCAGCGCCTCCCGCAGCTCGCGCCGGGTGAAATCGCGGTGGCGGCGGCGCTCCTCGCAGACCTGCACGAACACGTTCGCCAGCCGGCTGACGTCCGCAGCCAGCCCCTCGCGGAGGGTTTCCAGTCGCGCCTCGAGAGCCACGTCGTGGTAGCTCCGCGCGTCACCCGTGAGCTCGCGCCAGATGTCCGTGAACGGCTCCTCTCCCGCGGGGTCCAGGAACACCGCCGTGATGGCATTGAGCGCGTCGTATCCCGTGGTGCCGTCCACCGGCCAGGGGCGCAGCGCCTCCCCGGGGGCCAGGATCTTCTCGGCGACGATCCACGCCTCCGGCGCCGCCTCCCGCAGGCGCCGGAAGTACTCGGCCGGGCGACGGAGACCGTCGGGGTGGTCCACGCGCAGACCGTCCAGCGCCCCCTCCCGCACCCACTCGAGCGCCCGTGCGTGCACCGCCTCGAAGACCCGCAGGTCCTCCGTCCGCAGCCCCGCCAGGGTATGGATGTCGAAGAAGCGCCGGTAGTCCAGCTCCTGGCCGGCCGTCCGCCAGTACGCCAGCCGGTAGTTCTGCGCGGAAACGACCTCGTCGAGGGCATCCACCTCCGCGTTCACCGACGCCACCGCCGCATCCAGCGCCGCGGCGACGCCCGGGACCTCACGGGCCATGGTCCCCAGGCGCCGGTCGATGGCCTCCAGGTCCCGCTGCCGCGCCGCCCGCTCGGCCGCGTCCGGGGTCGCAGCCTCGGGAAGGCGGGCGAGGGCGCGGGCGAGGAAGGCGAGCTCGTCGGCGTCGGCGTTGGCCAGCGCGGGGCTGCCGGCGGCCCGGGCCAGGACCGGGGCGAGGGACCGGGGCGCGACCGGTGCGACGTGGTCCTCGTACTGGAGAGTGAAGACGCCGTCCGCGTGCCGGAGCGCGACCCGTCCCGCCTCCAGCTCGCGGCCATAATGGTCGCCCAGGATCGGCAGGAGCACCTGGTTGCGGAGCTTGGGCTCCGGCGGGTCCCAGTCCACGTCGAACACGTGCGCGAAGCGGCTGGCCGGTCCGTTCCGGAGCAGGTCCCACCACCACGCGTTTTCCCGCGTCACCGCCATGTGGTTGGGGACGATGTCCAGGACCTGCCGGAGTCCCTGCCGCTCCAGCGCGGCGAGCAGCGCGGCGTGCCCCTCCTCGCCGCCCAGCGCCTCGCTCACGCGCGTGGGGTCCACCACGTCGTACCCGTGCGTGCTCCCCTCCGCCGCGTGCAGGTACGGGGACGCGTAGAGGTGCGAGACGCCGAGCCGGGCCAGGTAATCGGCCACGGCAGCGGTGTCCTCGAAGCCGAAATCGGGCCGGAGCTGGATCCGGTAGGTCGCGCGAGGGGTCGCCATCCGTGGCCGGGGGACCGCACGATGCGGACCCTCGCGCCCGGCCCGAACCCCTACCCCGGCCCGTCCACCCTCAGCGGAGCAGCCAGACCATGCCGACGCCCACCGTCGCCGCCCCCGCCGCACGCGCGACGACGCGGGCCGCGCGCCCGGACCGCGACGCCGCCCGGTGCACGAGCAGCCCGGCGAACATGGCATAGAGCCCCATGGCCGCCGCCGTGCCCACGCCGAACGCCAGGAGGTAGGCCACGCCGGCCGCCGCCGAGTCGGCGCTGGTGACGGGGATGAGGGCGACCACCGGCGCGGTGCCGGCCAGGCCGTGGAGCGCGCCGAACGCCGTCGCCGCGTGTCCGTGCCGGTGCTCCCGGGGGTGCGGCCGGCCGGGATCCCGCGGGTGCGCGTGCAGGTGGGTGTGCGCCGTGCCGTCGGCGTGGACGTGGTGATGGGCGTGGAGGGTGCGGGCCGTCGCCAGGACCCAGCCGCCGAGAAGGACCAGGGAGAGCCCGACCACCTTTTCGAGCCACGCGTCCGCCCCTTCCGCGACGTTCAGGCGGAGCACCAGGATGGCCGACCCGGCGAGCAGCACCACACCGCCGTGCCCGGCCGCCCAGCGCAGCCCGTAACCCACCGCCGCCCGGCGGCCCGGCCGCCGGACCACGAACGCGCTGACCGCCGCGAGGTGGTCCGGCTCCAGGCTGTGGAGCACCCCCAGCGTCAGCGCGGTCCCCACCAGCACCCACAGCTCCATGGATCCCCTCGGCCCGTCGGAAAACGTCGCACAAGGCTAGCGCATCCACGCCCCCGCCGACATGGTAAGCCAGAACGACACCGAAACCAGAGCAGAGATGCGCAAGCTGATCGTCCTGGGCGCCGGCCGGGTGGGCGGCGCCATCGTCCGCGACCTCGCCCGCGATCCCGACAATGCCGTCACCGCGGCCGATTCCAGCCCGGACGCGCTGAAGCGCCTCGAGCAGGTCGCCGCCGCGGAGGGTGCGACGATCCGGACCCTCTCGGTCGACCTCTCGAACCCCACCTCCCTCGCCCGTGCCCTCGACGGCCACGAGCTGGCGGTCGGTGCCGTTCCCGGCCCCCTGGGGTTCGAGACGCTGCGCCGCGTCCTGCAGGCCGGGCTGGACGTGGTGGACATCTCCTTCTTCGAGGAGGACGCGCTCGCGCTCCAGGACCTCGCGCGCAGGCGCGGCCGCACGGCCATCGTGGACGCCGGCGTCGCCCCCGGCCTGAACAACCTGGTCCTGGGACACTACGAGGCGCGGCTGGAGGAGGTGACCCGCTTCGAGTGCCTCGTGGGCGGCATCCCCGCTAACCCGGCGCCGCCCTGGTACTACAAGGCGCCGTTCTCGCCCATCGATGTCATCGCCGAGTACACCCGCCCGGCCCGGATCCGGCGCGGGGGCGAGGACGTGACGGTGCCCGCGCTGTCGGAGGTCGAGGCGGTGGACTTCCCCGGGGTGGGCACCCTCGAGGCCTTCAACACCGACGGGCTGCGCACCCTCCTGCGCACCAGCCGCGTCCCCGATCTCGTGGAGAAGACCATGCGCTGGCCCGGTCACGCCGACCGCATGCGGGCGATGCGGGACTCCGGGTTCTTCGACGAGGCGACGCTCGAGCTGCCTTCCGGAGCCCGCATCGCCCCGCTGGAGCTCTCGGCGCGCCTGCTCTTCGAGGCGTGGCGCTACGAAGAGGGGGAGGTCGACCTCACCGCCATGCGCATGACCGTGGAGGGACGCGACCGTGAAGGCCCCGTCCGTCACGTCCTCCACCTCCTCGACCGCTACGACCCGGAGACGGGGGTGTCCTCCATGGCCCGGACCACCGGCTACACCGCGACCGCCCTGGTCCGCGTGCTCCTCGAGGGGCGCTACCGGGAGCCCGGGATCGCGCCGCCCGAAGTCGTCGGCGCGGAGGAGGGCGTTCTCGATCTCGTCCTCGCGCACCTCGGCGAGCGCGGCGTGGTGGTGGAGCGGGCGGAAGTGCGGCGCGAGGCGGCGGAACCGGCGCCGACGAAGTAGCTTCGGGGCGGCGATCTCTCGCACCAGGTAAGCCCTCATGGACACCTTTCGCTCCCTCGCACGCGACGTCGGCTATGCGCTTCGCGGGCTCCGCAACGCTCCCGGCTTCACCGCCATCGCCATCCTGACGCTGGCGCTGGGGATCGGCGCCAACAGCGCGATCTTCAGCGTGGTCAACGGCGTGCTTCTCCGCCCACTTCCGTACGCCGCGCCGGACCGGCTGGTGTTCCTGTACTCGCAGTTCCCCTCCATGGATTTCGACAGGTTCTGGATCTCGCCGCCGGAGCTGCGCGGCATGCAGGAGCGGCTGGTGGCCTTCGCGTCGCTGGGGGGGTGGCGGACCGGGGCGGTGAACGTGGCGGGCGAGGATGACGCGGCGAGGGTGCCGTCGGCGCTCGCGACGGCCGAGCTCTTCACGACCCTCGGTGTGGCCCCGCTCCTGGGCCGGACGTACACGGTCGCGGAGGACCGGGGCGGCGAGCCGGTCGTGGTCATCTCCCACGGCCTGTGGCAGCGGGCGTTCGGCGGGGATGCGCGGCTCCTCGGACGGTCCATCGACGTGGACGGCGCCCCACGGACGGTGGTGGGGATCATGCCGGCCGATTTCGATCTCGAGGACGCGCGCGTGGACGTCTGGGTGCCCTCCGGGATCGGCGACAGCCCCACCAACTACGGGTCGCACTACCTCAACGTGGTGGGGCGGCTGAAGCCGGGTGTCGCCATGGCGCAGGCCGAGGCGGAGCTCGCCGGCGTGGTGGCGCGCTGGTCGGAGAGTCTCGAGGGTGAGCACACGCCCAACCCGGAGTTCCACCCCATCTACGCGCGGCCGCTGCTGGAAGAGACCGTCGGATCCGTCCGGGCCGCGCTGTTCATCCTCCTGGGCGCCGTCGCCTTCGTCCTGCTGATCGCGTGCGCGAACGTGGCCAACCTGCTGCTCGCGCGCTCGGAAGGCCGCCAGCGGGAGGTGGCGGTGCGTGCCGCGCTGGGAGCCGGCCGCGGGCGGCTGTTCGCCCAGTTCCTGACCGAGGGGGTGACGCTCGGCCTGGCCGGCGGTGCGCTCGGCCTCTTCGTCGGCTGGGGCGCGCTTCGACTCCTCCTCGCCGCTGCACCCGACACGCTGCCGCGGCTGGCGGAGATCTCGCTGGACGGGACGGTCATCGCCTTCACGTTCCTCCTCGCCGTGATCACCGGCGTGATCTTCGGGCTGGCGCCGCTCCTCCACCTGCGGGAGCGGACCATGGGCCTCGCGCTGAAGGAGGGCGGGCTCCGCACCACGGCCACCAGGGACCGGCTCCGTCTGCGGCGCGTCCTGGTGGTCGCGGAGGTGGCGCTCGCGGTGGTCCTGGTGGTGGGCTCGGGCCTCATGATCCGGAGCTTCTCCGCGCTCCAGGAGGTGGACACCGGCTTCGACCCGGACGGGCTCCTCACCTTCCAGGTCTTCCTCTCCGCCGGCCGCTATCCGGACGCCGCCGCGACGGGCGGATTCACGCGCGACCTGATCCAGCGCCTGGAAGCGCTGCCGGGGGTCGCAGCGGCGGCGGCGATGAGCGGGCTCCCACCGCTGCGTCAGGTGAACGCCAACGACACGGACATCGAGGGCTACTCGCGCTCGGCTCCGGGCGAGCCCGCCGAGAACGTGGACTACTACCAGACGGTGCACGGCGACTACTTCGCGACGATGGGCATCGACATCGTCGCCGGACGTGGCTTCCGCCCGGGCGACGATGATCCGTCCATCCCCGTGGCGATCGTCAACGAGCGGCTGGTCCGGACCTTCTATGGCGACACCGACCCCATCGGCCGGCGGGTGCAGCCATCCGGCACGCCCGCGTGGCTGACCATCGTGGGCGTCGCCCGGGACGTGAAGCAGGGGGGGCTGAGCGAGGAAACCGGGACCGAGCTGTACTTCTACAACCCCCAGCTCGTCGCGCTGGGGTTCCCGCAGCGCACCATGAACTTCGTGGTCCGCGCCGAGCGCGGGGACCCGCTGGCTCTCGCCCCCGACGTGCGCCGGGTCATCGCCGAGATGGACCGTGCGCTGCCGGTCGCCAACCTGCAGTCCATGGAGCAGAACCTGGCCGGCGCCATCACCCGCCCTCGCTTCATCGCGCTGCTCCTCGCCGTCTTCGCGGCCGTCGCCCTCGCCCTCGCCGCCATCGGAACCTACGGGGTGATGGCGTACTCCGTGGCCGAGCGGACCCACGAGTTCGGCATCCGGATGGCCATGGGCGCCCGCGCCCGCGGCGTCATGGGGATGGTGTTGCGAAACGGCATGATCACCGCCGGGACCGGCGTCGCCATCGGCATCCTGGCCGCGTTCGCGTTCACGCGCCTCATGGAGTCCCTGCTCTTCGGCGTCGGCACGCGCGACCTCGCCACCTTCATGATCGCCCCCCTCGTCCTCCTCGGGGTCTCCGCCGCCGCCATCCTCATCCCGGCCGGTCGCGCCACGCGCCTCGACCCCGCCGCCGTCCTCCGACAGGAATAGGCGGTTCCGCGGCTCCCTACTTCTTCCGGAAGAGCTGGACGCCGTAATAACAGACGTTCGTCTCGCACCGGATCATCTTCACCGACAATCCGACGCGGCCGCCGGGCGTCTTGAAGTCGACGATGGGGACGTCGTCATCGAGCACGTCCATGCCCAGCACCTCACCGCCTTCGTCGGTGACCATGAGGTCCACGTCGGAGCAGTCGTTGTCGCACACGGCGATCGCCCGGTACTCGCCCGACGGGAGGTCCGCCGTGGCGGTGTCCACGCTGTCGGCGGAGAGCAGGTCGTAGAGCGCCGCCTCGAACGCGCCGTAGCCCACCTCGACCATCCTCTCCTCCGCGGACCGGAGCTGCTGGACCACCACCGCCTGCCAGGCCTCCAGCCCGGCCAGCTCCGCGTCGGGCCGCTCCGCGGGCGTGGCGGGGGCGGGTGCGGTGGCCGCCGCGGGGCCGGCCGGCGCCACCGCGGCCGCGGGGGCATGCGCCCAGCGGGCGGCCACCTGCTCGAAGGGCTCCGGTGCGCCGGCGATGCCGAGGAGCCCCTCGGCGTAGCTCATGGGGACGGCCAGGTTGAGGTTCTGCCCCTCGGAGAGCGTCGCGGTGGCCACGCCGATGACGCGGCCGTCCTCGTCGAGGACCGGACCGCCGGAGCTGCCGGGCGAGATCGGAGCGGAGATCTGGAGGTACGCCACGCCGTCCATGACACGCCGCGCGCTCACCATTCCATTGCTGAACGTGCGGTCGAGGCCCAGCGGGTTGCCCATCACGTACACCGGGTCCCCGACGGCCAGCGCGTTGGCGTCGCCGGGCTCCAGCGCCGGCAGGCGCGTCGTGGGCAGCTTCAGCACGGCGATGTCGCGACGGTCGTCGGTCCCGAGCACGTAGACGTTGGTGAAGACCTCGCCGGTGGCGAGCTCGACCTCCAGGGAGGTCGCGTCCTCGACCACGTGGAAGTTGGTGACGATGACGCCGTCGCCGCGGAGCACGAAGCCGCTCCCGCTGGAGACTTCCCGGCCATCCACCATCGCGCGGATGCTCACCACCGCCGGCCCCGTCCGTGCCGCGATCTCCCGCGCCGCCGGGCGGGCACTGGCGCTCTCCTGCGCCCCGAGCGGCGCCGCGCAGAGGAGGAGCCCCGAAAGGATCGGCATCATCGCCGTGTTCGGCCTGTTCATGTTGGTTTGTCGGATTGAAGTGGGCCGGGGGGAGGCCTGAACAGTAAGCGCGCGGGCGTCGCGGAACAACGGTGACGCCCGTTGTGCCGGCGGTTCCCGGGCGGTAGGGCCCTGCCCCGACCCCGACTCCGGCCGACCCCGGGCAGCGTTCATATATTCCACCTTTCCTGTTCCCGCCCCCGACCAACGGAGCGACCGCATGTCCTGGCTTTCACGCATCCTCTCCCGCCTCCTCCCTGCACCGCCCACCATCGGGCCGGACGAGGACGTCCTCTTCGTGGACGTCAGGACCCGCCCCGAGTTCGCCGCCGGCCACGCCCGCGGCGCCCTCCACATCCCCCTCGGGCAGGTCGACGACCGCGCCGCCGAGCTCCGGCCCCACGCCCACCGCCGCATCCTCGTCTACTGTCTCTCCGGGCACCGCGCCGCGCGCGCCGTTCGCGCGCTCCGCGCCCGCGGCCTGCCCAACGTCGAGAACGCGGGCGGCATCGGCGGGCTCCGGCGTGCGGGCGTCGAGATCGAGCGAGGTCGCTAGGGTGTCCTGTTCCCGAGTAGCCGCGACCCGACGGGTGAGCGGCCGACGCATTTCCGCCGGCGGGCGACGTCCCGGCTGAAGTCTGGCACTGCCGACGCCGCTCGTTCTCCTTTCACGTCGGGATTCGGCGTCGGAGCGACACGGAATGCGAAGGAGCGGCGACGCGTGCAGCCCCGACGTCGC
>DATKBW010000069.1:0-2890 GCA_035513575.1 Longimicrobiales bacterium
GTAGATGATTGCGCGGCCATCGGCGGTCCAGGCCGGCGCCCCATTGATCCCCTCGAACGTCAGCCTGGACATCGGACCATCGTCCAGTTCCTTGACCCAGATGTCGCCGGGGCTCCCTTGGCGGCTGGTGCCCCTGAACGCCACGGCCAGGCGCCTGCCGTCAGGCGAGAGCGCCCAATCGCTGATGCTCTCGGAACCGGCGCCCCAGGCCGGGTCAACGAGTTCGGCGCTGCCGTCCCGTTTGACCCAGGAGGGCCGCGCGCCGCCTCCGGCGAAGGAGCGGACAAACAGGAGATCGCCCGAGGGAGAAAGGACCACATCCGCGGCGCCGAACCCGACGATGTCGAGGCCCTCGATCAGGGGGGTGGGTGGGCCGGTCAGCTCCATCCGATCCTGGTCGAAGGGGGCCGCAATCAGCACCCCATCCGCCCTGACATACAACAGGTGCCCCGTCGGCGAGTACCTGCCGACCAACCCCTGGACCAGGGTTCTGGCCTCGAGGGTCCGGAGATCGACAACCCTGAGGACATAGCTCTGCCTCGGCTCACCTGCCCGACGGGACCGGTAGATCAGGCCTCTGCCGTTGGGAAGCGGTTCAGGCCATGCAAAGCCCACTTCCTCGACGGTCGAATCCAGGGCCACCACAGTTTCGCGTGGTCCGCCGTCCGGCCGGATCCGGTCCAGGGTGTTCCCGGTGTCGAAGTAGATCCAGTCGTCGGCGCTCCAGGCCACACCCCCACCGAGAACGTTCTGGTCTTCCAGTATCGTGGCGGGTGCTCCATTGACGTCCACCACCTTGATCGTGAAGGGGGCGCGCGTCAGGAAGACAATCCGGGATCCGTCCGGGGAGAAACTGGGGGACACGCCTGTCTCGGTGCCGGGCAGGGGCACCGCCCCGAATTCCCCGAAGAAGCGAAGCATGAGCCGCTGGGTCCCGGCGGCATCCTGGCCGGCATAGGCGAACGCCGAGCCATCGGGCGCCAGGGCCAGCCGACTGAACCCTACCCGGCCGAGCTGCTCGGCGGCGGGCAGGAACAAACTCAATCGCCGCACCGGGATCTCGGGTGTGGGACGAGTGGCAAGCCAGGCTGCGGCGAGTGTGGCCACGAGCGCGACGCCCGCGACGGCCACGCTTCGTGGGCTCCAGGATGTGTGCGGCCCGGCTGCTGCCCGCGCCTCGCCGACGAACCCGGGCACCGTGTAGGACGGATTGGCCAGCGCCGCCCCGAAGGCGGCCGCGGAGGCAAACCGGTCCGCCGGAAGCCGCTCGAGCGTCGTGTGGATGGCGGCGGCCACGTGCGCCGGCACCGAACTGCGCGCCCGCGTGATCGGCGGCGGCGTTTCCGTCAGGATTCTGGCGACGATGGCCTGCGCCGTGCTCCCGGTAAACGGCGGGGCCCCGGCGAGCATTTCATACAGCATGGTGCCGAGGGAGTAGATGTCGCTCCGGGCGTCGATGCGATGATCGCCCATGGCCTGTTCCGGGCTCATATAGGAGGGCGTTCCGACGGAGAGTCCGGTGCTGGTGAGTCGGGTTCCGCCGGACTCCCGGATGGCCAGCGCGATCCCGAAATCGGCGATCAGCGGCCGGCCATCATGAAGTAGGATGTTCTCAGGCTTGATGTCGCGGTGGATCACGCCGCGTGTGTGCGCGTAGTGGAGCGCGTCGGCGATATCACGCGCGATCCGGACCGCGTCCTCGACGCCCAGCTGGGTCTCACGATCGAGGCGGCTCCGCAGGGTTTCGCCGTCGACGAACGGCATTACGTAATACAGGAAACCGTCCGCCTCCCCCGAGTCGAACAGCGGCAGGATGTGCGGGTGCTGCAGGGCCGCTGTGGTCCGAATTTCCAGGACGAATCGCTCGGCCCCGAGCACGGCGGCGAGATCGGGCTTCAGGATCTTGAGGGCGACCTGCCGGTCGTGCTTGAGGTCCCGGGCCAGGTAGACGGTGGCCATGGCGCCTTGCCCGAGCTCACGCTCGAGGCGGTAGCGGTCTGCGAGGGCGACCTGCAGGCGCGGGGGAACGGTCAGGGCGCCCTCCCGGCGGTGAGCGGGTTGACTACGGCGCGGCTAAGGTACCGCGGAATTCCCCACTGCGGAACAGGTCCCCAGGGTGGAGGGGAGCTGACCACGGTCCCCCGGTCCCCCACCCCTGGGAATTGCCTATCGAGAGGCTCGGACTGGGGCGACAGGGCGAGTGAGGACCACTAGAACGCCAGCCGCGGCAGGGACACGACACTAACCGCAAAATCCAGGAGCAGAAGGGTCACACCCGCCGTCACGTGATACCGCATGCCGCGGGCCCGAAGCCCGATCACGGACATGATGATGGATGTCAGCCAGAACAGCATGGTCCAGGAGCCACACCGAGTAGAACCAGGCACGGCGCCGCAGAAAGAAATCGCCACGCTGAGGCGCAGTCTGTCGCCCCGGCCCGTCACGCGATCGATGATCCCCCCGAGTCCCAGCAGGATATGCGCGATCCCGAGCCCGATGATGATCGAGATCAGGACCATGACATATTCGAAGTGGTTCATCGCTCCGCCTCGGAAGGGGGCTATGTCCCGAGAGCGCATCGCTCCGGGACAGGCGGCGTGTCTGCGGCCGAATCACCGACCGGTCAGGCTGGATTCCGGACCGTGATCCGGCCACCGTCTTGCGCAACCAGCTCCCCGACGACGGTGGCCGACGGCGAGTCCAGCGCCCTCAGGCGTTCCACGAGCGCAGCGGCGCGATCCGCAGGCAGCGCGATGAGCAGACCGCCCGAGGTCTGCGCGTCACACAGCAGCACGCGCAGGTCGTCCGCGACATCGTCGCTCCAGGTCGTGTAGGCGGCGCCGTCCTCGACGTTGCGGGTCGTGCCGCCGGGGATGTAACCGGCGCGTGT
>DATKBW010000070.1:0-9881 GCA_035513575.1 Longimicrobiales bacterium
CGAGCCGTGCGGGCTGGATCGAGGTGGTGAGCGGCGTGATGTTCAGCGGCAAATCCGAGGAGCTGATGCGCCGGGTGCGGCGTGCGACGCTGGCGCGGAAGCGGGTGCAGGTGTTCAAGTCGCAGCTGGACGACCGGTACGGGATCCGGGAGGTGGTGTCGCACGACGAGGGTCGTCTGGGGGCGGAGATGGTGGTGTCGTCGACGGAGCTGATGGAGCGGGTGCGGGCGGACACGCAGGTGGTGGCGGTGGACGAGGTGCAGTTCCTGGACGAGGGGGTGGTGACGGTGGCGAACGCGCTGGCGGACGCCGGGGTGCGGGTGATCATGGCGGGTACGGACATGGACTTCCGGGGTCTGCCGTTCGGCCCGATGGGGGCGCTGCTGGCGGTGGCGGAGCAGGTGGACAAGCTGCAGGCGATCTGCGTGCGGTGCGGCGAGCTGGCGACGCGGAACCAGCGGCTGATCGATGGCCGGCCGGCGCCGGCGGAGGGGCCGACGATCCAGGTGGGCGGGCTGGAGTCGTACGAGGCGAGGTGCCGGGCGTGTCACGTGGTGCCGCCTGTCGGCGGGCAGACGTCGTGGCTCGACTGAGAGGCCGTGCTCGGGAAGGGCCCCGAGCCGGGTGGGTGGGGACAGGGGACAGGCGTTCGTCGCCGGGCTGCGTTCGCGGGCTCTCGCCGCCAGGATCCGCATGGGGCGACCGGAGACCGTCCGTGGTCGGACAGTCCCCGGTCAGACGAGGCCCAGGTCATTCGGAGAATGCCCGCGGAGGTCTGCGGCGACGCGCTCCTGTCCCCGGTACCCGCAGCAGTCAGGCCGAGAGCCCTTCCTCCCGCAGCATCTCGGCGACCTTCCTGCGGAGCGAATCGGGGCACAGGGGCTGACCGCGGGCGGCGCGCTGGAGTGCGTCGCGGAACTCGGTGGCGGTCTTCACCTCGGGGTAGCAGCCGGCGCAGAGCTCGATGTGGCGGCGGACCTCCTCGGTGGTCTCGGGGGTCAGCTCGCCGTCGAGGTACTCGTAGAGGCGCTGGAGCGCCTGCTGGCAGCCCATGGTGGTCATGTCGTGGCTTCCCTGATGAAGCCGCTCTCCCGCGCGAAATCGTAGAGCCGCCGCTGGAGCAGCCTGCGGCCCCTGAAGAGCCGGCTCTTCACGGTGCCGAGCGGTACGTCGAGGACATCGGCGATCTCCTGGTAGCCGAGCCCCTGGAGGTCGCTCAGCACCACCGCCTCGCGGAAGTCGGGCGGGAGCGCGTCGATGGCCTCGAGGATCCGCTCGTCCACGAGGGCGCGGTAGTAGCTGCCCTCGGGGTCGTAATCCGCCTGCCCGGCGAAGACCGGCAGCTCGCTCCCGGCGACCTCGCTGTCGGGCTGGGCCCGGGCCGCTTCGGCGACGAGCTCGTCCCGGCGCGTATCCCGCTCGCGCTGCCGGAGGTACGCGTTCCGGCAGATGGTAAAGAGCCAGCTCTTGGCCCGGGTTCCCGGCGTGTACTGCTCCCAGGCGCGCCAGGCGCGGAGGTAGGTGTCCTGGACGAGGTCCTCGGCCTCGGAGGGGGAGCCGGTGAGGCGGAGCGCGAAGCGGTAGACGGCGTCGAGGTGGGGGAGCGCCTCGGCCTCGAAGGACCGGCGGCGGGCGGAGGCGTCGGTGGTGAGCATGGTCGGACAATGGGTGCCCGGGCTACGCCCTCGCAATGGCTCGGGCCTGCGGCCTCGCGGGGGCGGCCTGGCGGCCGCGGATCGCGTCAGGCGTTCCAGTCGTCGAGGGCCTCTTCGAACTCGGCGGCCATGGAGGGGTGGCCGTGGCGGTGGGCGGCCTCGATGCCCCGGCGATAGGCGGCCCTGGCGTCGTCATCGCGGCCGAGCCGGTGGAGGGCGGCGCCGAGGCGCCCCCAGGCGTTCCCCTCGTCCTCGGTGGCGTCGAGGTAGCGCCGCAGCTCGGTGGCGGTCTCGTCCCAGCGCTGGAGCTTCTCGTACTCGAGGGCGAGGGCGAAGCGGATGCGGGGGTCGTCGGGGCGCGTTTCCAGCATGCGCCGGAGGTTGGCGATGCGGGGGGGCTCGTTGTCCATGCCGAAAGCTACAGGGGTCGGGGGAGCGGGTACAGTTCGAATTCGACTTCGACTGCGACTTCGGACTTCGGCGGTCTCAGTCCTGGATCCCGGCGGCCTCGACGGCGGTCGGGGCCCCTCCGTCGGCGCCGGGGAGGATGAAGCTGAAGAGCAGGCCGACGGTCACGACGGCCACGGCGCCGACGACGTTGAGCCAGAGGAAGGCGATGTCGGTGAAGGCGTCGACCAGGCCGACGGCGACCATGCCGGAGATGAGGCCGATGAAGGCGCCGGTGGGGCGAGCCAGGGGGATCATGGCGAGCATGAAGACGCCGAGGATGGAGCCGTAGAAGAAGGAGCCGAAGCGGTTGACGACCTCGATGAGGGAGCCGAGGGCGACGGCGTAGAGGGCTACGCCGCAGGCGAAGAGACCCCAGAGGCCGGTGGCGATGCGGGAGGCCCTGAGGTAGTGGGCGTCGGAGGCGACCGGCCGGAAGCGGCGGCGGTAGAAGTCGATGATGGTGGCCGTGGAGAGGGAGTTGAGCTCTGCGGCGATGGAGGACATGGCGGCGGCGAGCACGGCGGCGATGAAGAGGCCGGGGATGGCGATGGGGAGCTCGCCCAGGACGAAGGCGGGGATGATGTAGTTGACGTCGCGGGGGTTCTGGCCGGTGGCGCGCGGGGCGAGGCCGAGGGCGTCGCCGCGGACGGCCTCGAGCGCCGCGTTCTCGGCGAGGAATCGGTCGGCGCTGCGGTCGGCGAGGGCGTCGTCGCCGGCGTCGCGGGCGCGGGCGAAGTCGAGGGCGGCATCGCGGCGCCGCTGGAAGGCCCCCTCGTAGCGGAGGTCGAGGGCCTGGTACTCGGTGGTGGCGGCGGCGCGGGTGGCGGCGTCGTGCGCCGCGTTGAAGAGGAGGGGGGGCGCGGAGAAGAGGTAGTAGACGAAGACCAGGACGCCGATCATGAGGACCATGGCCTGGAGGGGGATCTTCCAGTAGGCGCTCATGAAGAGGGAGCTGCGGGCGTCGTCGAGGGAGCGGGCGGTGAGGTAGCGCTGGACCTGGCTCTGGTCGGTGCCGAAGTAGGAGAGCATCAGGAACAGGCCGCCGATGACGCCGGACCAGAAGGTGTAGGTCTCCGTCAGGTCGAAGCTGAAGTCGAAGGTGTCGAGGCGGCCGGTCTCGCCGGCGAGGCGGAGGGCGTTGCCGATGCCGACGTCGCCGGGGATGCCGGCGAGGAGGATGACGAGGAGCGCGCCGAGGCCGCCGACGATCAGCACCATCTGCTTGACGTCCACCCACTGCACGGCCTCGACGCCGCCGAACATCGTGTAGGCGACGGCGGGGACCCCGATGATGGCGACGGAGACCGGGAAGGAGAGGCCGAGGACCACGGAGAGGATGACCGCGGGGGCGGAGATGATGACGCCGGCGGACATGCCGCGGGAGAGGAGGAAGAGCCCGCTGGTCATGGAGCGGGTGCGGGCGTCGAAGCGGCGCTCGAGGAACTCGTAGGCGGTGTAGACCTTCGCCCGGTGGAAGAAGGGGACGAGGGTGACGGAGAGGATGAGCATGGCCAGCGGGAGGCCGAAGTAGAACTGTACGAAGCGCATGCCGTCGCTGGCGCCCTGCCCGGTGGTGCCGACGAGGGTGATGGCGGACATCTGGGTGGCCATGACGGAGAGGCCGACGACCCACCAGGGCATGGAGCGGTTGGCGAGGAAGTAGCCCTCGATGTCCTCGCGGCCGCGGGTGCGGCGGAGGCCGTCCCAGATGATGTAGGCGAGGTAGGCGAAGATGATGAGCCAGTCTACGGGGTGCATCATCCTCCCCCGAACGTGCTCTGGAGGAGCCAGAGGGCGAGGAGCGTCAGGGCCTGGACGATGAGGACACCGGCGGCCAGCGCTCCGGGGCTGCGGCGCGGGCGGCCGGCGGCGGGGGCGCGGGCCAGCGGCTCGTCGCTCACCGGGCCGCCTCCGCCCCTGCGGCGCCGAGGGAGATCAGGTTGGCGAACAGGCGGTACGCGCCGGGGACGCCGGCGGGGAGCTGCCGGAAGAAGGCCAGGCCGGTGTAGACGTAGAGGCCCTGCCCCAGGGGCGCGACGAGGAGCGCGCCGTCCAGCGGCTCCTCGCCCGGGTCGCCCATGGCGAGGAGCGGGGTGAAGGGGCCGTCCCAGCTCTCGAGGAAGTAGAGGCCGCGCTCCTGGACCCAGCCGTCCCAGTCCGCGGGGCCGATGGGGTTCGGGGCCGTGAGCGCGGGGTGGCGGGGGGCGAGGTGCGTGACGGGTGCCGCGGGATCGGTGACGCGGCCGTGGGGGCGGCCCATGGTGACGGGCCACGGGGCGAAGCCGCCGGCGGGGAACTCGTACTTGTTGTACTGCACGATGACGGTCCCGCCGGCGCGGGCGAAGTCCAGGAGGCGCTGGTTGTGGGCGACGAGGTCGGGGCGGACCTCGTAGGCGCGGATGCCGGTGACGATGACGTCGAAGCGGGCGAGGTCGCCGGCGGCGAGGTCGGCGGCGTCGAGGGGCTCCCAGCGGACGCCGAGCTGGTCGAGGGCCTCCGGGCCGCCATCGCCGGCGCCGACGACGTAGCCGACGCGGATATCGGCGACGCGGACGTCGAACACCCCGACGGTGGTGCGGGCGCGGCCGTAGAGGTGGCGGGGCGCGATGTGGGGGTAGTCGATGATGTCGTAGCCGAGGACGTGGGTGCGGTCGCCGACGCGGACGGACGCCTCGATGACGTGCGCCCCCGCCGCGACGGCGGACGGGGCGGTCACCTCGAACGCGATGGTGCGCTCCCCCGCCCCGGGCTCGAGCGTGAGGGGGACCCGGTCGGGGCGGGCGGTCCAGCCCGCGGGGAGCTGGAGGCGGAGCTCGCCCGCCAGGGGGGCCGGCGCGTCGGAGCGGACGCGGGCGGTGAGCCGGAGGGTGCGCCGGTCCGCGCCGGCGGGGAGGATGGCGACGTCCGGGCCGAGGGCCACGGAGACCGCGGGGACCACGCGGACGGGCCGGCGGAACTCGCCGCTGCGGCGGTCCACCCCGACCCACGCGGCGGCGCGCTCGTCGCTGACGAACGTGTCGGCGATGCGGAGGATGAACGAGCCGCGGACGGGGTCCGGCGCGAAGGGCCGGCCGCGCACGTCGGGGTCGTCGGGCCAGGCGTAGAAGTCCGGGACCGGCGCGGGGGGCGAGCCCGGTCGGAGGAAGTAGGGCGTGGTGAGCTCGGCGTCGGCCGGCACGGTGACGCGCCAGGCGGCGGCGGCCCTCTCGCCGGGCTCCACCACGAGGGTGGGAGCGGCGCCGTCGTCGCCCACGCGGGTGGCGATCCAGCCGGCCGGTAGAAACGGCCCGGCCTCCGCCTCGACGGGGTCGGTGCCGCCGTTCCACACCGCCAGCTCGAGATCGAAGGTCTGGCCGGCCACGACGAGCTCGTCGCCGGCGACGACGTCCAGCTTCACGTTCGCGGCCCGGAGCAGCGCCTCGCCCACGTCCGCGATCTCGTCCGCGAGATGGAAATGGAGGTCGCGGATGGCGCCATCGGCGGAGCCGGCAGAGAGGGCAGGGAGGCCAGGGAGGGCAGGGAGGGCCCGCTCCTCGAGCGCGCCCGCCGCGGTCTCCAGCGCCGTCGCGGCGGCGGCGAGCGGGGGGAGCACGGCGCCGGGATCCAGCGGATTGAACGCGGCCCGGATGGCGGCGACCTGGCGCTCGTAGTCGAGCAGCAGTGCGGCGATCCGCCGGAGCCCGGGGCGGTCGACGGGCGCGGCGGCGGCGGCGAGCCGGTCGGCGCGCTGGGACAGGAGCGTGTCGAGCCCGGCGAAGAGCGAGCCGTCCCCGACCTCCACGCCTTCGGGGACGCCACCGAAGCCGCTCCGGTCGCCGACGGGCGGCGGGTCCGCGGGGTCGATGCGGTCGAACGCCGTGCGCCGGGGACCGGGGGCCTGGGGGACGCCCATGTCCTGGCTGCGATGGCGGCTCCGGCTGGCCATGGCGATCTGGTGGTACGACCGGCCGAGGAGCGGGTCCAGCACGCCCGTGGCGAGCGCGACGTCCGGGCCGGTCCCGCTGAATCGACCGGACCAGTAGAAAGCCCCGGCGGCGTGAGGGCGGAGCCCGGCGTCGATCTGCTCGGGGAAGCGGGCGGCGTCGGCCGCGGCGAGCACGGCCTCGCGGGCGAGGATCCCGGAGGCGTGGTGCTGGCCGTGGCCGTCCCGCGGGGTGCCGCTCCAGACCGAGATCACCACGTCGGGCCGGTAGCTGCGGATGGCTTCGACCACATCCGCCAGCAGGGAGTCCCGCGGCCAGTGGCGGAAGGCCTCGGCGGCATCCCTGGAGTAGCCGTAATCCACGGCGCGGGTGAAGAGCTGGTCCCCGCCATCCAGGCGACGCGCGGCGAGGAGCTCCTCGGAGCGGACCAGCCCGAGGGCGGCACCGAGCTCCGGGCCGATCCCGTTCTGGCCGCCCTCGCCCCGGGTGAGGGAGAGGTACGCGGCATCGATCCCGCGGCCCAGGACGAGGGGGGCGAAGAGGGCGGTGTTCTCGTCGTCCGGGTGCGCCCCGATGTGGAGCACGCGGGCGGAGGCGCCGAGGCGGCGGAGCGCCAGGCCGGTGGCCGCGGCGCCGTCGTAGTCGGTGGACTGGGCGGCGACGGCCACCGGGCCGGCGGCCAGGATCAGCGCCATGGCCACGGCCCGGGCGGACGGCGGCATCGGTTGCGGTCTGGGCATGGAGGACGAACTTAGGAATTCGGGGACGACGGAACAACAGAACCGGAGGACGTCATGAACGGATACGCTGCGAGCCTCGGACGACTCGCGACGCTGGTCTCGATCCCCCTGGCGCTCGCCCTCGCGCCCGCGCCGGCGGCCACGCAGGGGCTCACGCCGGAGCAGGTGGTCTCGCTTCGCGCCGTCACGTCGGTGGCGCTGAGCCCGGACGGGCAGTGGCTGGCGTACACCGTCAGCCGCCCGCGCGACGAGGCGGAGGACCGGGGGGCGGCGTACTCGGAGCTCTACGTGATGCCCGCGCGGGGCGGGGCCGCGCGGGCGGTGGTGGAGCGGCCGGCGTCCGCGTCCTCGCCGCGCTGGTCGCCGGACGGGCGGACGCTGGCCTTCGGGGCGCGCCTGCCCATGCACGACCAGAGGCAGGTGTACGGCGTGAGCCCGACGGGCGGGGACCCGCGTCCGCTGACGAGCTCGCCGGTGGGCGTGGGGGCGTTCGCGTTCTCGCCGGACGGGACGAGGCTGGCGTACACGGAGACGGCGTCGGAGCCGGACTCCCTCGCCGAGCGGCGCGGCTCCGGGAACGACGTGATCGTGATGAGCGAGCGGGCGGGGTTCGACCGGCTCCACGTCCAGCCGCTGGACGGCCGGGCGCGGGCGATCACGCCGCCGGACCGGAACGTACGCGACTTCGCGTGGGCGCCCGATGGCGCGTGGCTGGCGATCCAGGTCACCGAGGAGGCGGGCGCGGACGCGGACCTGATGTTCCGGGAGATGCAGGGCGTGGCGGCGGACGGCTCGTGGATCCGGCCGCTGGTGGACACGGAGGGGAAGCTGGGGCAAATGGCGTTCGCGCCCGACGGCCGGACGCTCGCGTGGCTGGGCGCGACGGCGTTCAACGACCCGCTCGCCCAGAGCGTGTTCGTGGTCCCGGTGCGGCAGGGCGCGGCCACCGGCGCGCCACGGAACCTGACGACGGGGCTGGACGCGTCCGCCATGGACGTGGGATGGGTCGACGGGAGGTCGCTGTGGTACGTCGTCGCCGAGGGCACCCGGTCGGCGCTGTACCGCGTGGGCGCGGACGGGACGCGGCGGGAGCGCATCGCGGGGGGCGGCGCGGAGGTCTTCAGCGGCGCGAGCTTCGACGCGCGCGGGCGGACGTTCGCGGTGGCCGCGAGCACGGCGCGGCACCCGGGCGAGGTCTGGCTGGGCACGCCGGGCGGCGCGCTCCGCCGCGTGACGACGCTGAACGCGTGGCTGGAGCGGGTGGCGCTGGGGGAGCAGTCGACGGTCGCGTGGACGGGGCCCGAGGGGTGGCGGATCGAGGGCGTGGTGATCCGGCCCGTGGCGTACCGCGAGGGGCGGGCCTACCCGCTGGCGATCCTGCCGCACGGCGGGCCGGAAGGGATCAGCGCCGACGGATGGACCACGAACCCGCTCTACCCGGCGCAGGTGCTGGCGGGCGAGGGGTACGTCGTCCTCATGCCCAACTACCGCGGGAGCGGCGGGCGTGGCGTGGTGTTCAGCAAGGGGGACCACCGCGACCTGGGCGGCCGGGAGATGGAGGACGTCCTGACCGGGATCGACCACCTCGCGGCCCTGGGGCTGGTCGACCCGGACCGCGTGGGGATCAGCGGGACCTCGTACGGCGGCTACCTGTCCGCCTGGGCGGCGACGCGGCACAGCGACCGGTTCCGCGTGGCGCTCCCCTTCGCCGGGCTGACCAACTGGATCAGCTTCACGGGCACCACGGACATCCCGGTGGAGATGAGCGCGGTCCACTTCGACCTGCCGATCTTCGGGAGCGAGGGGATCTACATGGACCGCTCGCCGGTCACCCACATCGAGGGGGCGAGCACGCCGACCCACATCGGCCACGGCCTCGCCGACGACCGGGTGCACCCCGAGCAGTCGATCCAGCTGTACAACCTGATGCGGCTGTACGGGACCGAGGTCGAGCTGGTGCTCTATCCCCGCGAGCCCCACGGGCTGCGGGAGCGCGCACACCAGCTGGACTACATGCGGCGCGTGGTGACGTGGATGAACCGGTATCTGAAGGCGGCGATGCCGGTGAGTTAGGCGGCTCGCCGCGTCAGGCGGGCACGGGCTCCGCCAGCTCGATGCGGTCGAGGGTGACGCGGCAGCGGCGGCCGAGTACGCGGACGCCGGCGGCCCGGGCGTCGGCGAGGGCGTCGGCGAAGGCGGGGTCGATGGCGCGGGCGGCCTCGATCCGGTGGGCATCGGGGCGCTGGAGGACGAACAGGATGGCGGCCTCCCAGCCTGGCCGGGCGGCGACTTCCGCCAGCTCGCGGACGTGGCGCGCGCCCCGGGCGGTCACGGCGTCCGGGAACAGCGCCACGCCGTCCTCCACCAGCGTGACGCTCTTCACTTCCAGCGCCAGCCGGTCCTCGCCGCGGGCCAGGAGGAAGTCGATCCGGGACGCGCCGAGGGTCCACTCGCGGCGCTCCAGCCGCCAGCCGGCCAGCTCGTCGAGGGCGCCCGCCTCGAGGGCGCGCCGGATCAGCCGGTTCGGCAGCGTCGTATCCACGGAGACCAGCCCGCGGCCGTCGGGGGACTCCACCAGGACGGCCGACCAGGCGGTCCGCCGCGCGGGCGAGCGCGGCGCCGTGGACGCGGGGCGGATCCAGACCCGGCGGCCGGGCAGCAGCAGCTCCCGCAGGCGCCCGGGGTCGGCGAGGTGCACTTCCACCGGTGCGTCGGCGCCCGGCAGGCCGCACCGCAGCAGGAACCGGTTCGGCCTCTCCGCGAAGCGCGCCTCGCAGAGGTCACGCGGGAGGGACACGTAAGGGGGCGCCGCGCTCATGCGGGATAAGACGACGATGGGACGACGACGTCAACGCAGGTGCGCGGGCGCGTAGAGCCGGACGGCGTCGCCGACGCGGATCAGGCCGCCCTCGACGACGGTCCCGTACGCGCCGCCGCGCCAGGGGCGGCCCATGGTGCGCCGGAGTCCGGGAAGCGCCTCGTCCATGCGCTCGCAGGGGCGGGTCTCCCCCAGGAGCCAGATCTTCGCCTCCCCGATCTCGAGGACCTTCCCCCGGCAGTCCTCCAGCGCGACGCCGGAGAGCAGGAGATTGGCGCGGCGGGCGGCGGGATCG
>DATKBW010000071.1:0-2213 GCA_035513575.1 Longimicrobiales bacterium
TGCGCTGGACAAGCTGGCGCTGCGGCAGGGTCTTGAGGTGTGTCAGCTTCGCCGGGGTATCGGCCGGGATCTGGCGGAACCCGGACTGGGTCAGCATGCTCTCCGTCCGCTGCGCGGCGGCTGCGCAGGCGCTCACCGCGATCGCAATGCCCACTACCACGACATGCCGCCTCCAATGTCCGCGCGTCGTCATCTCGCTTCCTCCTCTGGTGGAACGTCCACGGCAGTCCTTAACCCACCCAAGCGTCCCGAGCGCTGGACCCGTCCTGTCCCCCCGGGTTGATCTGCAAGCGGGCGCGCCGGGATGGGGGGACGGCCAGAGCATGACAGATAGGGCAAGAGTGTGCATGAGAATCTCTATATAGGCTACAGATGTGATCACAGTGGCCATCTCGGTGCTTGTATTGCGACCCGAGACACAGCGCCGTCGGCGAAGGAAAGGGCCGGGTCGGGGAGGGGGTTCCGCCGCGGTGGAGATGTCGCTGCGGTCGAGGTAGTACAGGCCAGCTGGCCGGGGTTGGGGCGGAGGTCCACCAGGCGCAAGCCCTCGGGAGCACGTATGCCCAGCTCCCCGGCGATCGAGGACGTGGGGGGCGCGGACGCGGGGGTGTGATGTCCGGGGTCCCGTATCTGCACGTGGCGGGCGCGGTCGTCCTGGCGGCCTTCGTGGCCATGGGGCTCCGCGCGCTCGTCCTCGCCCTCGCCGCTCGCCCGCGGCGCGCGGCGGCCATCGCCGCCCGCCTCGCCGCGACCGTTGTCTGGCTCGGCCTGAGCGCGGTGTACTGGCTCCTCGCGGGGAGCGCTCTCCGCTGGACGGAGAGCGCGGTGCTGGCCGCGGGCCTCACCGCCGCCGTTGTCCTCGCCGGGCTGGTCGTGCCGCGCCGGAGGGGCCGCGGCGCGCCGGGGCCGGCGGCGGCGCTCGTCCACCTCTGTCTCCTTCTCGTCCTGCTGCTGGCGGGGGCGCTGACGCTGATGACCGCCGGCTTCGTTGCCCTGACCGCCGATCGGCCCGTCCTTCTCCTCGACGCCACGGGGGAGACGGCGGAGCGGACCGTGCGCTGGACCCCGCCCGGTCAGGCCCCTCGCGAGGAGACGCTGCGCGCATACCGCGTGGTGTTCCGGGCGCTCGAAGGCACTCCGGTTGCCGAGGCGTGGATCCACGGCGACGAGGTGGCGGTGAAGGGGCGCGTGCTCCGCTTGTCGCCGGCGCTGAACGCGGCCGGCGTCCCAAACCTCTTCGAGCTCCGCTTTGCCCACAACGGCTACACGACCGCGGAACGCCACGGGGTCTTCCCTCACACCGCCATCCCCTTGCCGCCGGTGGGACCGCTCGCCGTCCACCCCTGGTGGCGTCGGCTCCAGGCCCGGCTGCTGGAGGGCTGGGAGCGGCACACGGCCGAGGACCAGCCATGGGCCGTCCGTTCGGTGACGGTGGAATCGACCTACTTCCCGCTCGTGGACGCCCGGGGCGAGCCGGTCCGCCACACGTATCGCCTTGTGCTCACCCCGGGCGGACTCTCCTCGAGCTGACGGAGGGCGGATGGGGTGGCGACTGACCCTCGCGGCGCTGCTCGCCGCCGCGATCGCTGGCGCGATCCTGCCGGCGGCCACCGCCGCGGTCGCGCGCGCCGAGGTGGCGCCGCCGGCGCCGGGGCCTGAAAAGCCGTCGCCGCCACCCGGGACCGACGTCCGGGACCTCCGGCTTCACTGGGACCTCTCGTGGGAGGGCGGGATCAACTACGAGATCCGGCGCCCCCTGGACATCGATCTGTCCGCACCCGGCGTCGGCACCCTTCTCGGCGAGGAGGTCGCGCTCCGGGGCCGCATCGGCGGCAAGATCAACGTCGACTCGGCCGTCTTCGGACGGACGGGGAGCGTGCCGGGCGTGTCGGACGGCGTCGAGCTGCGCCGCGCCAGCATCTACACGACGGGGGAGCTGCGCCTGGGCCTGCCCATTTCCTTCAGGCTGGGCCTGGACTTCATCCAGCTCACGCAGAACGGCGGCTCGCGGTTCGAGGGCATCGTCTCCGGCGACGACATCCGGATTGTCGGTCCGGACGCCACGGGCTGGCTCAAGGTCAAGGGCGACGAGATGACGGGGCAGGTCAATGGCGTCCTCCCGGCGATGGTGACGATGAAGCGCGTCCGGTAGACCGGCCGCCGCCGTGCCGCCCGCTACAGGAGGATCTTGATCAGGCCGAGGAGCTGGTCCT
>DATKBW010000072.1:0-4213 GCA_035513575.1 Longimicrobiales bacterium
CGTCGATGACCTTATCGAGGCGCTGGATTCCACGGAGTGAGGCGTGTACAGACCCCGCGCGACGAGGCAGTTCAAGAAGGACAGGAATCGCCTGCGCAAGCGTGGCTACGATCTGGACGCGCTGACGGAGGTGATGCGCAAGCTCGTCGCAGGCGAGCGGCTCGGCCCAGAGCATCGCCCGCACACTCTGCAGGGCGAGTTTGCTGACTGTTGGGAATGCCACATCAAGTCGGACTGGCTCCTGATCTGGCGCATCCAGGGGGACGAGCTGGTCTTTATCCGGACGGGCACTCACAGCGACCTGTTTGATTAGCCACCCGGGGTATTCCGACGCCGCCACGCACCGCACCCCCTCGTGCTCCAGCGGCCGCTTGGGATCGAGACGCACCTGTACCTGACGGACTGCCGGTCGCTCTACGTCGGCAACCTGGGCGAGGTGACGGACGACGCGCCGGGGGTGATCGAGGAGCTGCGTCGTCTGGGGAACACGCGCCACCACGGCCGGCCGGTGTCGCTCTACGGCGGCATGGTCGAGCTGCCGCTGATCGTCACCCGCGACGACGGCGCCCGCTGGTTCGCGGACCGCGACTTCCTCACCGGCGGCCGCCTCTGGGCCGAGCGCGACGCGGCCAGATGGGGACGCCGGTGCGGCCTCAGCGGGCGGCGGCCAGGAGCTGGTCCTCCCAGGAGAAGTCGGGCGTGGCGGGCTCCTGGGCCTGGTACCAGCGATAGGTCTCCCGCAGCCCCTCCTCCAGCGGCCGGATCTCGACTCCGAGCTCGGAAGGCACCCGATCCGTTTTCACCGTCAGCGGCGGCACGTCCAGGTATACGCCGAAGTAGAACGGGGGCGCCATGAGGCCTCCGCCCGCTTCCTGGATGCTCGCGCGAGGCACGTGCGCGAGCTCCGCGTCGACGCCCGCCACGTCGGCCAGCAGCCGGACGTACTCGGCATGCGTGAGGATCGGATCCCCCGCCACGTTGTACGCCCGGCCGGCCGCGGCGTCGACCTCGGCGGCCCGCAGCGCCGTCCGGGCCACGTCCTCCGCGTGCACCCACTGCATGGGCGTCTGCCCGTCCTCGGGGACGATGATGGGGCGCCCGGCCAGGAGCCGGTCCCAGAAGAAGGTCTCACGCGGGTACGGGTTGCCGGGCCCGTAGACGAAGCACGGGCGCAGCGTAGCGACCGGCAACCCCGCCTCGTCGTGCAGCCGGAACAGCGCCCGCTCGCTGTCCGCCTTCTGGGCTGCATACGGGTTCGGGTAGTCGGACGCCACGAGAGGCGCCTCCTCGCCGAAGCCCAGGCCGTGCCCGTATGCGGCCATGCTCGACATGAACACGTAGCGCCCCGAGACGTCCAGGGCGGCAGCGGCCGCCTTCACCTGCTCTCCCGACGTGCCGTGCTCGAAGTCGTAGACGTTGTCGAAAACGAGGTCGAAGCGGACCCCCGCGAGCGCATCCCGCACCGCCGCGACATCGTTCCGGTCGCATAGGATCTCCCCGACGCGGTCCCCGAACGGCGTCCCCTCGGACCGGTGCATGATCACCACCTCGTCCCCGCGATCCAGCAGCTGCTCCACCATGGCGCGGCCGATGAAGAGGGTTCCGCCGATTACCAGTACGCGAGCCATGCACACCTCCGGAGTGGGGGACAGGGGCTGCCGAAGATATCCACCCTACACCCGGCACCGCCCCGGCGCGATGATCACGTATGCCTCGGGTTCTTCGCGTCAGTTCGTCGACCGGCTCCGCGGCTCCGCGCCGTCACCACCACTCTTGACCCGCAGTGATATTCCTGTGACTGGCACGACCACCTCGAAGCCCAGGCAGGACCCTGTAGAGCGGCGGAAAATCGCACGATCAAGTGGGCCGACGCCGGGCGCCATGTGATCTTCCACCTCTACGGTGGAGAATCGCACACGACCCGTTGGCGTGGGACCGGGTGGGGTTCGGTTTTGCACTATATCGGTGGAAATCCCACCGCGGCGACCGGTGATCCGCGGTGATCGTGCGATTTTCCGCGTGCGCCCCGCCCGCCACTCCGGCCCGCGACCCACGACCAGCACCCGGTCCCACGACTCCGACCCGCGACTCCCGGCCGGCCAAACCGCCGCCGCGCTCCCGACCCCCGACCGCGCCGTCATCAGGTGTCCCGACCCGCCATGGACCTGCCCGCCACGGAGTGTACGATGGTGGTCATGAGCAAGCTGGTAGAGGAGCGGATCGCGGCCTTTGCGTCGCGGCAGCACGGTGTGGTGACCCGGCGGCAACTGCTGGCGTCCGAGGTGACATCGCGGATGGTGGAGGGCTGCCTGGCGTCCGGCCGACTCCGACGGGAGCACCAGGGGGTGTATCTGGCGGAGTCGGTGCCGCGGCCGCGGGGACGGTTGATGGCGGCGGTTCTGGCGAGCGGTCCACACGCTCGAGCGAGTCATCGGAGCGCGGCCTGGCTGTGGGGGCTCGGGGCGTGGCCGGCGGGGTCGCCCCCGGTAGAGGTGAAAGTGCCGGGTGGGCGCGTCGTGCGCCGACGCGGGATCCGGGCCTATCGGTCGCGCGGTCTCGAGGGGGTGGAACCGGCGATCGTGGATGGCATTCCGTCTACGGGCGCGGCGGAGACACTGGCGGACCTGGCCGGTGTGCTCCCCTCTAGGGAGGTCGAGCGCGTGGTCGCACGGGCCCAGCGGGAGAACCTTGTCGTCTTGCCCGACCTCGCTGCGCTGGTTCAGCGGATCGGCCGCGGGCCCGGACTCGCGACCCTGGCGTCGCTGCTCGCGCGCGATGGCGGGCCGTCATTCACGCGCTCCGAGCTGGAGGCCCGGTTCGTCGAGGAGGTCCGCGCCTTCGGCCTGAGCGCGCCCCAGCTGAACATCCGGCGGGGCGGCTTCGAGCTGGATGCCTACTGGCCCGACGCCCGTCTGGCCGTTGAACTGGACGGCGCGGCGTATCACCGGTCGTGGCGAAGCCAGGAGAACGACCGGAACCGCGACGGCACACTGGCCGCCGAGGGGATCCAGGTCTTCCGCATGACCTGGCGACAGCTGGTCCAGGATACGCGCCCCACCATGGCGCGGCTGGCTCAGGCGCTGGCCGTCCGCCGGAATCGGCTGCGCGGCGACTGGTGAGAATGAGATCGCCGTCATGCCCTCAACACGAGACCGATCCCCGCTACACCGGCAACCCGGACTGGGCCGTCTTCGGCACCTGGGAGTACCAGACGCACGTAGTCAGCGGGTCCGGGAACCTGGTCCGGCCGGAGACCCACGTCGGCGGGTGACGATCGCGTTTCTCGGCGGCATCAATCAGGATTACGCTTGCACCATACTTCCGTCCTCACCCATCCAGCCGCAGCACTGCGTTCAGCAGCACGTTGGCGCCGTTGACGACGTCGTGCGGGCGGGTGAGCTCCCGGGGGGAGTGGCTGATGCCGCCGACGCTGGGGACGAAGATCATCCCCGCCGGGGCGAGGCGGGCCATGGATTGTGCGTCGTGCCCCGCGCCGCTGGGCAGCGGGCGGTGCGAAAGGCCCAGCGCTTCCGCGGCGCCCACCACCGCGGCCTGCACGCGGGGGTCGGCGGGGGCGGGCCTGATCCAGTTCAGCTCCTGGAAGGAGACGCGCGTGCCGCTCTCCGTCGCGATCCGCTCCGCCTCGGCGCGGATGCGCTCGAAGAGCATGCGCATCGTGTCCTCCTCCAGGTCGCGGATCTCGAGGCTGTGCACCACCCTGCCGGGGATCACGTTCGGCGCCCCGGGCTCCGCGCGGATGCGCCCCACCGTGGCGACGTGGCGGCCGGGGGTGGAGCGCGCCACGTCGTTGGTCGCCTGCACGAGCCGGGCGGCCGCCAGCAGTGCGTCGTGGCGCTGGTCCATGGGGGTGGTGCCGGCGTGGTTCGCCATCCCCTCCCAGGTGACGTCCCACCACCCGATGCCGACGATCCCCTGCACCACCCCGATGTCGGTGTTCTCGCGCTCCAGCACCCCGCCCTGCTCGATGTGCAGCTCGAGGAAGGCGGCCAGGTCGCCGGGCGCGCGGCGCACCTCTGCGAGCCGGTCCGGGTCCCCGCCGATGCGGCGGATCCCCTCCCGGACGGTGAGGCCGCTGTGGGAGGCGTTCTCCAGCTCCCTCGCGGGCAGCTCCCCGCTGAGGGCGCGGCTGCCGTACAGGCCGCCTTCCTCGTTGGCGAAGACGATCACCTCCAGGGGGTGGCGCGTGCGGATG
>DATKBW010000073.1:0-13627 GCA_035513575.1 Longimicrobiales bacterium
CGCGGCCGGGGCCGCGCTCGCGACCGCGGCGGCCGCCGACCTCAGGCGCAGCACGCCGTCCTCCCGGGCGATCCGGTCGGGATAGGTGCGCGGCAGCCATTCCATGAACAGCTGGTGGGGCAGGTAGAAGACGCCACTCTCCCGATAGCCGGGATCGAGGAGCTGCCACGCCCTGCCCCGGGCCGTGAAGAAGGGGGAGCCGACCAGGAAGTCGAGGGTGTCCGGACCGAAGACGACGCGGGCGCCGCCCGGCGTCGCGTCGACCCGTGCGCCGAGAGCGCGGAGGGTCCACGCGGGATAGGCGAGGTAGCCCCTGTGCGCGGCGGCGGACACGGACACGGGGTCGCCGACGCCCTCCACCCGCAGGAGGCCGGGCGCCTGCGCGGAGAGGAGGGCGGGCGCGGCAAGGAGGGCGACGACGGCCGCCAGGATCACCCCGCCCGCAGGGAATCGGTTCCGAGAGCGCATCAGTACTTCCGAATCTCCCGTTCCATCTCGCGCTGGTGCATGCGCCGCTTCAGCGCCTCGCGCTTGTCGTGGAGCTTCTTCCCCCGCGCGAGGCCGAGCGCCACCTTCGCGTAGCCGCGCCGGAAGTAGAGCTCGAGAGGGACCAGGGTGAGCCCCTTCTCCTGCGTCGCCCCGATGAGCCGGCGGATCTCGCCGCCCTTGAGGAGCAGCTTCCGGGGCCGCGTCGGGTCGACGTTCCACCGGCTCGCGGGGTCGTAGGGGGTGACGTGCATGCCGTGCAGCCAGACCTCTCCATCATCGACGCGGGCAAAGGCTTCGGCCAGACTGACCTTGCCATCCCGGATGGACTTCACCTCGGGCCCCTTCAGCACCAGCCCGGCCTCCATGGTGTCCAGGATCTCGAACTCGTGACGAGCCTTCCGGTTGCTCGCCACCGTCTTCCGTCCGCCGCGCTCGTCCGCCATGGCCCCGAATCTAGCGCGATCAGTAAATGAGGACGAGCGTGCCGACGTCCACGTCGTGGAACAGCCGACGGGCGTCCTCATCGGTCATGCGGATGCAGCCATGGGAGACGCGGCGGGCGTCGGGGTCCGGATCGAGGACCAGCGCCGGGTCGTCCGTGCCGTGAATGGCGAGGTCGTGGCTGATGTACAGCGCGGTGCTTCCGAGCACGCCTCTGCGGCGCCGGAGCGGCGAATCCTGGGGCGGCACGCGCTGCCCTCGCTCGATGAAGGCCCAGTCGGGCATGATCCATACGGGGTCCTTCTCCTTCCGCTCGACCCGGAAGAGCCCCCGCGGGGTTTCGAACTCCCAGCTCTGGCCGCCCCCCTCGAGGCGGAACCCCGTGCCCGTGGCGACCGGGGCCGACCAGAGGACCTTCGCCCCCTCCACCAGGGACAGGCGGTTGTCCGCCAGGTGGATCACCACGTAGGGAGCGCCGGGATCCAGCGGGGCGTCCAGGAAGTCGGCCTGCGCCGCGGCGGGCGCGGCGGCACCGGCCAGCAGGGCGCCGGCGAGGGCCGCGGCGCGCCCGCCCCGCCCGCGCCGTGCGCATGTCGCCGCAACGCCATTCACCAGAGCCGCTCCTTCTGCCGCTTGCGGATCCTGTTCATCGTCACCACCTGGGCCACCTCGCCTCCGAGGATGAACACCACGGAGGTGTAGTAGATCCACAGGACCAGGATCACGAACGTGGCGACGTTGCCCCAGAACGCGTTGAAGTCGGCGATGCTCTCGACATAGAACGTGAAGCCGAGCTTCAGCGCTTCGCCGATCATGGAGGTGAAGGTCGCGGCGATGACGGCGGTGCTCCACCGGATCCTGCGGGGCGGCAGGTAGCGGTAGATGAGGAGGAACATCACCCAGATGGTGGCGAACGCGAGCATCTGCGGCCACAGGTTGGACGCCTGGCTGAGGAACGGCACGTCGTCGGCGTGGATGCCCGTGGTGCGGGTGACGAACTCGGCGCCCAGGCGCAGCCCGATGGTCAGGCCGACGTTCAGGGCGAACAGCGTCCCGGCCGCGAAGACCATCTTGATGTCGAAGATCTTGCCGGCCACGATGCTCCGCCCCTCCGCGATGTCGAAGATCTCGCGGAGGACGGTGCGGAGGGTGCCGACGAGCCGGGTGGCCACCCAGAGGAAGAACAGCGTACCGATGGAGAGGAGCCCGGTGCTGTTGGCCGCCAGGTTGGAGAGGAGCTGCTCGTAGGGGAGGTCCACGGCGCCGGGGATGGTCTGGCGCAGGTACTGGACGAGCATGTCCTGCGCCCGCTGCCCCTTGAGCACCGTGCCCGCGATCCCGATGATCGCCAGGAGGAGCGGGATGAAGGCGACCAGGACGTTGAAGGAGATCGCCCCCGCGAGGAAGAAGATGTTGTCGTCCTCCCCCTTCTTCCACACGCCGCCGGCGACGGCGCCGAGGTAGGACCAGAACCGGCGGTGGAGCGAGCGGTCCTCCGGGCGCGTGCCGGGAAGCGGCCGCGGGATGTCGGCGGGATCCGCCACCGCGCCGACGGCCGCCACGCCGGCGGCGTCCGGATCACCCGCGGCCGCCGCGCCCCTGGCGGGCTCCGCCATCGGTGACTCGATCAGCCTTCGCCCGAGCCGTCCTCGTCCATGGCGTCATCGAGGTCGGGGCGACCCGCGGCCGCGGCGGAGCGCGCGGGGTCGTACTCGCCCCGGAACGCGGCCGCGGAGCTGCGGACGCGGCGCTCCACGTCATCGCGGGAGGCGCGTGCGGCCTGGCGCCCGGTGTCGACGGCGCGGCGGGCGGAATCGATGCCCTCCTCGACCTGACGGCGGACGTCCTCGACGGTCTCGTTGACGGAGCGCTGGACCTCGCGGACGCGGGTCTCGGCCTTGTCGCGCAGGCGGACGGCGCTGTCGGTCAGCTCCCGCCGGGTCTCCCGGCCGGACCTGGGCGCGTAGAGGAGCGCGGCGGCGGCGCCGAGCAGCAGCCCCCAGACGAAGGTGCCGAAGCTGCCGGTGCGCCGCTCGATGATGACGTAGGGCCCGTCCTCGTAATCCGCCATTCGTGCCTCCTGGTGTGAGCGGTGCGGGCTATTTGATGGCGCCCGCGACCGTATCCTTCAGCTTCTTCTGGGTACAGCCGAGGATGCTCGCGGCCTTCTTCACGTCGCCGTTGGTGAAGGCGAGGGTCTTGAGCATCATGATGGTCTCGCTCTCCTCGAGGGAGGAGCCCACGGGGATCCGCGCTTCCCGGTCCTCGAGGGCGGCCTGTCGCGGCCGGAGGTCCCGCGCGGCGATCCGCTCGTCCTTGGCCAGGATGACGGCGCGCTCGATGGCGTTCTTGAGCTCGCGGACGTTGCCCGGCCAGCTGTAGGTCTGGAGGTATTCGAGGGCACCCTCATCGAAGCCGTCCAGGCTCTTGTCGTGCTCCGTCGCGAACCGCAGCAGGAACTCCTGCGCGAGGAGCTTGATGTCGCCCGCCCGTTCGCGGAGGGGCGGGAGCGTCACGGGGATCACCGCGAGCCGATGGTACAGGTCCTCGCGGAGGTCCCCGTCCTCCAGCGCCTTTTCCACGTTCTTGTTCGTCGCGGCAATGACGCGGATGTCGACGTTGATCTCCTTCTTCCCGCCCAGGCGGCGGAAGCCGAGCTGCTCGAGGGCGCGGAGGAACTTCACCTGCACGTCCGGCTCCATCTCGGCGACCTCGTCCAGGAAGAGGGTGCCGCCGTCGGCGAGCTCGAAGGCGCCGGGCTTCTCGTTCACGGCGCCGGTGAAGGCGCCCTTCTCGTGGCCGAACAGCTCGTTCTCCAGGATCTCGCGCGGGAACGCGCCGCAGTTGAGAGCGATGAATGGCCCCTTCTTGCGGCCGGACTTCTGGTGCATGGCGCGGGCGACCAGCTCCTTGCCGGTCCCGCTCTCGCCGATGATGAGGACGCTGGCGTTGGAGGGGGCGACGGCCTCGATGATCGTGAAGATCTCCCTCATCTCCTCGGAGGACCCGATCATGTCCTCGTACTTGGTGAGGGACTCGAGCTTCTTCTGGAGCTGGAGGTTGGCGGTGCGGACCTCGTACTTCTCGAGGGCCTTCGGGATCAGCGCCTTGAGCCGCTCCAGGTCGAGAGGCTTGGTCAGGTAGTCGTACGCGCCGTAGCGCATGGCCTCGACCGCGGAGTCCACCGACGCCTCGCCGGTGATCATGATGAACTCGCTGTCGATCCCGGCCTCGCGCATCTTCGCGAACAGCTCGAGCCCGTCGAGCTTGGGCATCTTGAGGTCGGCCAGCACGAGGCCGTACTCGTTGGACTGGATCTTGTCCCACGCCTCCTTGCCATCCGTGGCCATGGCGGCGTCGTAGCCGTCCTCGGACAGGATCATCTGGAGACCCTCGGCGACGTGCTTCTCGTCGTCGGCGATCAGGACCTTGGGGCCTGGCATCTGGTTGGTATTCCTTGGCTTTCGGACGCCCAGCCGGGCGTCATGGTCCGGAGTTCAAGTTACCGGGCGCCGCGAGGGCGGGTCAAGCAGAGCCGAACCGGGGGATGCTCGCGACAGCCATGGTACCCCGCCCGCCGGCGCCGGAGCGGAATTCGAGGTCGCCGCCGGCGGCGCGCAGGAGCCGTGCGGAGACGGCGAGCCCCAGCCCGGACCGGCCGGGGCGCGGATGGGGGGGCCGGAGGTCGGGCGCCGAGACGACGTCGTCGGGGATCCCCGCGCCATCGTCCTCCACGGTGATGGTGACGGCCTCGCGCCCCATCTCGCACGTGGTGACGACCCGCCCCCCTTCCGCGCAGGCTTCGATGGCGTTGTCCACGAGGTTCAACAGGACCTGGGCCAGGTCGCCGGGGGCCAGCGCCACGACGCCGGCGCCGGGGTGGTGCTCGTAGTCCACGCGTCGGACGCGGGTCCGGGCCCCGAGGACGGGGAGGAGCTGCTCGAAGATCCGGTCCGGATCGCACATGCGATCGGGTGGCCAGGGGCGCACCATACGCAGGAGGGAGTCGACGAGGTCGTGCACGCGGTGGAGCTCGTTCTCGACCACCTCCGCCCGCTGGATGGCAGGCCGGGCTTCGCCGGACCCGGCCCGGCGCTTCACGAGCTCCAGGTTGATGACCATGGCGTGGAGCGGGTTCTTGATCTCGTGGGCGAGGTCATCGGCCCAGCGGGCGACCAGGTCCATACGGTTGGCGTGCCGCTCGAGCCGGTGGACCTCGGCGCTCGCGGGCGCGTCCGGTCCCTTCCCGGTCACGGCAACACCCAGCGCGGGTCGGGCTCCGGGATCTCCGTCCGGTCGGCGCCGGGGCGCCCCATGAGCCCGTACGTGAGGCGCTTGCCGAGCTCGACGCCCGGCTGGTCGAGGGGGTCGACGCCGTAGAAGCCGCCGGCATGGACGGTGGCGATCGCGAGCATCATGAGCAGCTGCCCGAGCGCGTGCTCGTCCAGCCGCGGCAGCGCGATGGTCATGTTCATGCGGCCGCTGTCGGCGAGCGCGGCGGCCGTGGCGCGGCGCTCGGCGTCGAGGAGGCCGGCGAGGGAGTGGCCGCCGAGGTAGGCGATGGCGTCGATGTCCGGGTAGGCCGGGGGGATGGGCAGCGCGTCGTCGTGCTGATCCACCGCGAGGAAGGTGATGGTCTTGTCGAAGGGCCCCTCGATGTAGAGCTGGAGCTGGGAGTGCTGGTCCGTGGCGCCGAGGGCCTTCACGGGCGTGGGGCCGACCCAGACGTCCTTGCCCCGCAGGTCCTTGCGCTTGCCGAGGCTCTCCGCCCAGATCTGGCGGAACCAGTCGGCGATGGCGTACAGGCGGTCGCTGTAGGGCATCATCACGTGGATGCCGGCGCCCGCCTCCGTGTGCGCCAGGTACTGGAGCGCGGCGAAGAGGCCGGCGGGGTTCTCCGGGAGCTCGGCCGTCCGGCAGCGCGCCTCCATCGCCGCGGCGCCGGACAGGAGGGCGTCGAGGTCGATCCCCACCATGGCCGCGGGGAGGAGGCCGACGGCGGACAGGACGCTGAACCGCCCCCCCACGTTGCCGGGGATGGGCAGGGTGATGATCCCCTCCTCGTCCGCGATGCGGCGCAACACGCCGCGCTCCGGGTCGGTGGTGAAGATGAAGTGGCGGCGGTAGGCGTCGGGATCGCCCAGGGCGGCCCGGAGCCGGTCCCGGACGATGAGGAACTGGGACATGGTCTCCGCCGTCGTGCCGGACTTGCTCACGACGTCGAACAGCGTGGCGCCGAGATTGAGCCGGCGCAGGAGGGGCGCGATGGTGTCCGGATCGACGTTGTCGAGGACGAACAGCCGCGGAAAATGGTCCCGCTCCTCGTCGGACCGCTCGTTCCAGTCACGGCCCCGGAGCGCGTGGAGCAGGGCGGTGGTACCGAGGGCGGAGCCGCCGATCCCCAGGACGACGACGTTCTCGAAGGCCTGTCCCGGTCCGTCGGCGAACGCCTCGATCTGCTCCACCATGGGCGAGCGGTCGACGAGCTCGAAAAAGCCGAGGGCGCCCGCCTCCCGCCGGGCGGCGACGTCGTCGTGGATGGCGCGGAACCGCTCGCCGGCGTCCGCGAGGAGCCGGGGATCGAGCCCGCGCCCGTCCAGGCGGGGCGTGAGCATGCTGCCGTAGTCGAGTCGGAGAGCGGGGCCGTCCGTCATGGGTCACAGACTAGTGGGCGCCAGCTCCGCGAACCAGCCCAGGTACTGGCGGAGCAGGCGGGTGAACAGGAAGCGACCCGCGACCGTTTCGTGGCCGCGGCGGCCGAGGGTCCTTCCCAGGTCGGCGTCGTCCAGGATCCGGAGCGCGCGCTCGGCGCACTCCTCGACGGAGCCCACCAGGAAGCCGTTCCAGCCGTCGCGGATCTGGTGGCGGATCCCCCCGACGTTGCCCGCCACCACGGGCTTCTCCTTCCACAGGGCTTCCGCGACGACGAGTCCGAAGCCCTCGCGGATGGATTTCTGGAGCACCACCGCCGCGCCGCGCTGCATGGCGTTGACCTCCAGGGCGTTGCGGCTGACGTGGGACGCCTCGACGTCGAGGGCCAGGAGATGGACATCCGGGTCATCGCCGGCGGCCGCGCGGGTCTGCTCGTAGAGCCCCCGGCCTTCCGGGTCGTCGTCGGCCATGGCGGCCATGTACACCAGCTGGATCTCCGGGCGGCTGCGCTTGACGATGCGGTACGCCTCCAGCACGCCCAGGGGGTCCTTCCAGGGATCGAAGCGGGAGACCTGGAGGAGGTACGGGCGCGAGCCGTCGATGCCGTGCCGGGCCCAGGTCTCCTCGAGATCCCCGGGCCGCAGGTCCCGGTTCTTGGGGCGGAACGGGTCGATGCACGGGAGCGCGATCTCGACACGATCGGCCTCCAGCCCGGGCGGGACGTACTCCTCGCTGGAGAAGACCAGGAGGTCGTAGGCCGCGAGGTGGGGCGACAGCACGTTCCAGGTCTCCTCCGACGGGCTCGTCATGTCGATGTGGCACCGCCAGATCCAGCCGGTGCCGGCCGCGAGGTGCGTCGGGAGGACGAGCGGCTGCGGGTCGTGGACGATGACGAAATCGTAGTCGTCCAGGTGCCGGGCGAGCCGCTCCGCGTTCCGCCCCACGGCGCGCCAGTAGACATCGAAGTCGGCGGGGGACCAGCGCGTGGGCTTCCCCTGCAGTGCGTTGTGGTAGCCCTTGGTCACCTCGAAAAAGCGGTCCTCGGCCTGGAGGACGAACCAGTCCGCGTGGACGCCGGCGTAACGCATGAGGGGAACGATGCTCAGGAGCATCTCGGCCACACCGCCCCCCACCGCCGTGGCGTTCACGTGGAGGACCCGGGCGCCTCGAAGGGGCCGGGAGAGCTCCCGGATCTCCGCGATGGACTCCTCGCCCACGAGGCGGGCGTAGTCGTCGAGGCCGGCGGTGGAGAAGGGCGCGTCGTGAATGAGCATGCGAGCGGGGCACGGGCGGACCGTCAGCGGGGACGGAGGGACGGTGGGATGCAAGCGGCCGGCCATCGTCGGGGGGGGACCGGGCGAGGTGCGAGAGGGGGCGGACGGCTGACCGCCACCGCTGACCGGGGGCTACACGTCGATGGTGAGGGAGTCGTGGGCGGGGCGGATATGGGGGGGGAGCTCGGCCTCCAGGCGGGCGTGGGAGACGCGGTGGGTGAGGTGGGTGAGGAAGGTGCGGGCGGCGCCGATCTCGGTGGCGAGCTCGACGGCCTCCTCCACGTTGAGGTGGGTGGGGTGGGGGTTCCCGAACCAGAGGGCATTGAGGACGAGGGTGGTGACGCCGGCCAGGGCCTCGCGGGTGCCGGGGCCGAGGGTCTTGGCGTCCGTGATGTAGCCGAGATCGCCGACGCGGAAGCCGTAGGCGGTGGTGGGGCCGTGCTCGACGGGGAGCGCGCGGAGCCGGAAGGGCCCGACCTCCACGCGCCCCAGCGGCTCGAAGGTGCGCAGCACGAGCTCGGGCTTGGTGGTGCCGGAGGGGGGGCGGAAGTCGGAGAAGATGTAGTCGAAGCGGTCGCGGAGCGTCTCGGCGCAGTCGGGGGCGGTGAAGATGTCGAGGCGGCGGCCGCGGTGGGCGGAGACGGCCCGGAGGTCGTCCATGCCCTGGACGTGGTCGGCGTGGCAGTGGGTGATCCAGACGCCGTCGAGCCTCCCGACGCGTTCGCGGGTGAGCTGGAGCCGCAGCTCGGGGGGCGCGTCCACGAGGAGGGCGGCGGCGCCGTCGCGGAGGAGGACCGCGTGGCGGGTGCGGCGGTCCCGGGGGTCCTCGGAGGTGCAGACGCCGCAGTCGCAGCCGATGACGGGGATCCCGAAGGACGTGCCGGTCCCCAGGAAGGTCAGCTTCACAGCACCTCCACCCGGAGCATGTTGGTGGTGCCGCGCACGTGGAACGGCACGCCGGCGGTGACCACGACGCGGTCCCCCGCGGCGCCTGCGCCGATGGCGAGGAGGGAGTTGCGGGCGCAGTCGAGCATGTCGGCGTAGGTGGGGTCGCCAGCGAAGCGGCAGAGGACGGGCACCACGCCCCAGACCAGGGCGAGCTGGCGATAGGTCCTGAGGTCGTAGGTGACGCCGAGGATCGGGACCGCCGGCCGGTACGAGGAGACCAGCCGGGTGGTCGAGCCGGTGCGCGTGAAGGTGATGATGGCCGGGGCGCCGAGGAGCGATACGGCCTCCACGGTGGCCGCGGCGATGGCGTGCTCGGTCCGCGTGGCGCCGGCGCGGAGGTGGTCGAGGATCGGCACGTCGTAGTGGGGGCCCTGGACGAAGGCGCTGGTGCGCTCGATCTCGCGGGCGATGCGGACCATGGCGTCCACGGCCAGCGCGGGGTGTTTCCCGACGGCGGTCTCGCCCGAGAGCATGACGGCGTCGGTGCCATCGAACAGGGCGTTGGCGACATCGCTGGCTTCGGCGCGCGTGGGCCGGGAGTGCTCGATCATGGACTCGAGCATCTGCGTGGCCGTGATCACCGGCCGGGCGTAGAGGTTCGCGTACTGGATGATCCGCTTCTGGGCGACCGGCACCTGCTCGAACGGGAGCTCGACCCCCAGGTCCCCGCGAGCGACCATCACGGCGTCGGCGCGCTCGAGGATCTCGCCGATCCGCTCGACGGCCACGTCCTTCTCGATCTTGGCCACGATGAGGAAGTCCGAGGGGATGAGCCCACGGAGCTCCTCCACGTCCTCGGGACGCTGGACGAAGGAGAGGCCGACGTAGTCGACGCCCGCGTCCAGCGCCACCTGGAGGTCCTCCCGGTCCTTGGGGGTGAGGGCCGGCGCGCTCACCGCGACGCCCGGGAGGTTGATCCCCTTGTTGGCCACCAGGAGCCCGCCCCGCTCGACCGTGGCGTAGACGCGGGGCGGGGCGGTGGCGCGGACCCGCAGCTCCAGCTTGCCGTCATCCAGGAGGATGCGGGCGCCCACCCCCACGTCCGTCGCCAGGTCGGCATACGTGGTCGGGAGCTCGCGCTCCCCGGCCTGCTCCTCCGGCGCCAGGACGACCTCCGTCCCGACCTCCAGCTCGACGGGGGCCGGGAGCGCGCCGATGCGGATCTTCGGACCCGCGAGGTCGGCCAGCACGGCGATGGGGCGGTTCAGCTCGCCGGCCACCTCGCGCACCCACTTGATGGTCTGCCGGTGATCCTCGTGGCTGCCGTGCGCGAAATTCACCCGGATCACGTTCACGCCGCCCCGACAGATCTCCGCGATCCGCTCGCGGGAGGCGGTGGCCGGGCCCACGGTGGCGACGATCTTCGTCCGCGCCAGCTCGGTCATCCCTGCTCTCTCCACACCACGTGTCCTCCCACCACGGTCAGCATGCACCGCAGCTCGAGAAGCGACTCCGGCGCGACGGCCAGCGGGTCACGGTCCCATGCGACGGCGTCCGCGAACGACCCCGGCCGCAGCCGGCCCTGCCCCGGATCGCCGGCCGCGCGGGCGGCCCCCACGGTGTACGCGTCCAGTGCCGCGGCAGGGGACACCCGCTCCTGCGGAAACCAGCCACCGGCGGGCTCCCCCGCAAGGTCCGTCCTCGTGACGGCCGCGTAAAGGCCGCTCCGGGGATCGGGCGGCTCCACGGGCATGTCGGAGCCGAACGCCAGCGTCGCGCCGCCGGCCGCGAGGGAGCGGAACGCGTACGCGGTCCGGGCCCGGGCGCCCCAGTGGCGGTCGGCGGCGCGCCAGTCGGTCATGAGGTGCGACGGCTGGACCGAGCAGACGATCCCGGCGGCGCCGGCGGCGCCGAGACGGTCGGGGGCGACGAGCTGGACGTGCTCGATCCGGTGGGGCACCGGGCCGTCCAGGGCCCGTCCCTCTTCCGGCAGCACGTCCAGCGCCAGGTCGACCGCGGCATCGCCGATGGCGTGCACCGTCATGGCGAGGCCGCCGCTGGAGCCGCGCCGGACCGCATCCCGGAACGCCGCCGGGTCCAGGGTGGAGACGCCGCGGTCGTCCGAGCCCTCGTAGGGCTCCCGGAGGAGCGCGGTGAGGGACCCGAGCGCGCCGTCCAGGAACATCTTGATCCCGCCGATGCGGATCCATTCGCCGCCGAACCCGCTGCGGAGGCCGAGCCGGAGCGCGTCGTCCAGAGCGGCGAGGGGGAGGGCCTGGAGGATGCGGAGGCGGAGCCCGCCGGCGGCGCGGAGCGCCTCGAAGACGCCGAGGGAATCGGGCTCGACAGAGTGGACGCCGGTGATGCCGAGGCGGTGCAGCGCGGACTGCGCCTCCAGCGCCGCCGCGCGGCGGTCCCCCTCGGTCGGGGCGGGGGCGGCGGACAGGACCAGCTGCTGCGCGTTCTCCCGGAGGAGCCCGGTGGGGGCGCCATCCGGGCCCCGCTCGATCGACCCGCCCGGCGGGTCCGCGGTCCCGGCGTCGATGCCGGCACGGCGCAGCGCCTCCCCGCTGGCCCAGACGGAATGCAGGTCGTGGCTGCGGAGGAGGACGGGCCGGCCGGGGAGCAGGTCATCGAGGAGCCGGCGGTGGGGACGGTCGGGCCAGGCGCCGGGCTCCCAGCCGCCGCCGAGGACCCAGCCGGCGGACGCGCTCAGCGCGGGGGCGGGGGCGGCATGGGCCGCAGCATGGGCCGCGGCAAGGGCCGCCGCCTCGGCGGCGGACCGGGCGTGGCCGAGCGCGGCGCGGCGCAGGGAGAGCGCCCACTCGATCAGGTGGACGTGGGCGTCCGTGAGCCCCGGCGTGAGGGTGCATCCCGGGAGGTCGATGACCTCGGCATCCGGGGCGGCGGCCCGCAGGTCGCCCAGGGCTCCGATGGCGGCGACCCGGCCGTCCCGGAACAGGACGGCCTCCCCGGGAACCGGCCGGGGGGCGAGGATGCGCTGGACGCGGAGGAGGACCGCGCGCGGCGGGTCGGGGTTCACGGCTGTCTCGCTGCCCGGGTGCGGTGGAAAACTGCGGCCCCAGGCCGTACCTTGTCGGCGCCCGGAGGTCGAGCGGTGGACGATGGCGGAGATCGTATCCCGGCAGTGAAGCCCGCGCAAACGGCAAACACCTTGCGAGCCGCATCGACGCGATGCGGCTGATCGAGAGCATGCGGGAGCTGGAGTCGCTGGCCGGCCGGCTCGGCCGTGAGCGACTGGTGGCGGCGGACACGGAGGCCGCCGGGTACCATCGCTACGCCGACCGCCTGTGCCTGCTCCAGCTGTCCACCCGCGACGAGACGTGGCTGGTGGACACCCTGGCGGTGGGGTCTCTCAACCCCCTGGCGGACGTCTTCGAGGACCCGGCGATCGAGACCATCTTCCACGACGCCGACTACGACCTGCGCCTGCTCGACCGCGACTTCGACGTCCACGTCGGCGGACTGTTCGACACGAAGATCGCGGCGCGCTTCGCCGGCGAACGGGCGTTCGGCCTGTCGAGCCTCCTGGACGGGAAGCTCGGCGTCAGGCTGGAGAAGAAGTTCCAGCGCGCCGACTGGGCGAAGCGGCCGCTGAGCCCGGAAATGCTGGAGTACGCGGCCATGGACACGCGCTACCTGCCCGAGCTGCGCGATCGCCTCAAGGACCGGCTCGAGGAGATGGGGCGCCTCGCATGGGCCGAGGAGGAGTTCCGCATCTCGGAGCGGACCGCGTGGGAGCCGTCGGCGGACGACGAGGCGGTGTACATGAAGCTGAAGGGCGCCCGCGACCTGGACCGCCGGGGGCTCGCGGCCCTCCGGGAGCTCCACGCCTGGCGGGAGGAGCTGGCCCGGGAGCGGGATGTCGCGTCCTTCCGGGTCCTCAACAACGAGCCCCTGCTGGAAATGGCGACCCGGCTGCCCGCCAGCGAGCGGGAGCTGGCCGCCGTCCCGGGGCTCTCCGACGGCAACGTGCGGCGCTACGGCCGGGCGCTGCTGGAGGCGCTGGACCGGGCGCGGGCGGTGCCCGAGTCCGAGCTGCCCAGCTGGCCCCGGGGGCCGCGCCGGCCGCCGCGGGACCCGGATGTGGATGCGTGGGTGGAGAGACTGCGCCAGGCGCGGGATGCCGCGGCGGACCGGCTCGACCTCGAGCGAGGCTTCCTCATGCCGCGGGCCCAGCTCGAGGAGCTGGCGCGGAGGCAGCCGGCGGACCGGCGCGCACTCGCGGAGGTCCCCGGGGTGCGGAACTGGCAGGTCGAGGCCATCGGCGATGCGCTGCTGGACGTGCTGAGCGGCAACGGCCGGAACTCGAACTGAGAGCGTGGAGGGAACATGGGAGCAGACATCGTCGAGCGGGACGACATCTCGGTCTACCTGGTCGCGGGCGTGCCCAAGAGCTTCAAGCGGAAGCTCCAGAAGTACGTGGAAGGGGAGGCGAAGGAGAAGGGCGACGTCTACATGCTCGATGACGAGCTGGCGGACTGGGTGATCGCCCGGATCCGGAACGAGAAGCGGGGCGGCCGCGACCGTACCCCGGCGACGGCGGCGCTCTGGCGGGCGTTCTCGGCGCTGAGCGCGGCGCGCTACCACCTCCAGCACTCGCCGGCGGAGGAGGAGCGGGTGCGCGAGCTGCGCAACCAGGTCGAGGCGATCTGGCGGGACCTGAGCCCGATGTTCGAGACGGAGGCGACTCCCCCGCCCGAGGCCTAGACTGTCCTGTTCCCGAGTAGCCGCGACCCGACGGGTGAGCGGCCGACGCATTTCCGCCGGCGGGCGGCCGACGCATTTCCGCCGGCGGGCGACGTCCCGGCTGAAGTCTGGCACTGCCGACGCCGCTCGTTCTCCTTTCACGTCGGGATTCG
>DATKBW010000074.1:0-3362 GCA_035513575.1 Longimicrobiales bacterium
GTCCGTGTGGTCGGCCAGGCCGGGAGCGGTACGGCGACCCTCGAGGCGGTTCGCCGGCTCGATCCGGACGTACTCTTCCTCGACGTGCAGATGCCCGGTCTCGACGGCTTCGAGGTGCTGGCGCGACTCGGTGCCGAGGAGAGGCCGCTGGTGGTATTCTCGACCGCGTACGACGAGCACGCGCTGGCGGCTTTCGAAGTGCACGCCGTAGACTACCTTCTCAAGCCGTTCGCGGACGAGCGCTTCGAGGAATCCCTGCAGCGCGTCCAGAGGGCGGTGCGGAGCGACCGGATGGGCGATCTCCAGGACCGGCTCCGCGATCTCCTCGCGCAGGTCGGTGAGGGCCCAACCGTCGGCCAGGACGGCACGTCCGCGTCTTCGTTTCTCGAGCGGTTCGCGGTCCCGACCGGCGAGCGGCTGCTCGTCATCCCCGCCGTCGAGGTCGATCGGATCGAGGCCGCTGGCGACTACGTCCGGCTCCACGTGGCCGCGGATAGCCACCTCGTTCGCGGGACCATGAACGCACTCGAGCGCCGACTGGACCCCCAGCGCTTCATCCGGATCCACCGCTCCGCCATCGTCCAGCTCGACCGGGTCCAGGCGCTCCGAGCGGATCGCCACGGCGCGTACCAGGCCGTGCTCCATGACGGCACGCGCCTGCCTGTTGGCCGCCGATTCCGGGACGCACTGCTGGAACGCTTCGGGAGCCGGTGGTAGCGTGGAGCGTAGGCGCGTTCGGCCGGTGACGGTGAAGCGGTGACGATCTTCGACGACGTCATCGAGAACGGCGGGCCGAAGGTCAGCCGTGTCGGTTGGTACCCCGGGTAAGCCGAGACCCTCCCGGAGATCGTCCGTCCGTCTTATATTTCGTGTTCTCCCCTTACGCAGCTCATCTCCCCGGCTGATCCGTTCCCCCCTGGACCGGAGGAGCCGACATGAAGGGCAGCACTACCAGACCCGCGCCCGCCCCCCGGAAAGTCAAGTGGGCGGCGGCCGTGGTCGTGGACTGGATGCGCGTTACGGTGCTCGTGGGCACCGTCGCGGCGGTCGTGCTCGTCGCGCACTCTCGCCTCACCGAACAGCCGCTCCCGTGGCTGACGCTGGGTCAGTACGCCGCGGTGCTCACCGCCGCCGGGCTGGCCTTCGCGGTGGTGCCCCGCGGCGTGCGGGAGACCACGCCGGGGTACGCGGGTGCCTGCGCCGTGGGCGGCTTCATCGCCCTGCTGGCGCTGGCGTGGATGGTCGAGGTCGACCTCACGGCGCTCGCGGCGCAACCCGCTGCGGCGGCCGAGCGGCTGGGGGATGTGCAGCTGCGCAACATCGCGTCCGCGGAAGTCAGGGGCGCCGGCCCGTCCGTCCTCGGCGCGATGGCCGCCGCGGCGATGGCGGTGGACCCGGTCTACCTGGTGGGCTGGGCGGGGATCGGCGCCGTGGGCGGAGCGGCGTACGGGTGGGCGACGCGCGCGCTGCGCTAGGAGCCGGGTCGGCTGCGGGCGTCAGGGTCCGGAGGCGAAGTAGGCCTCGACGGTCCCCGTGCCGTCCGTCGTCGATATCGGGGGGAGGGCCATGGGCTCCTTGCCGGGCTGGTACAGCACGACGACATCGAGCGTCTGGAGGTCGGTGAACTCGTAGCGGCGGGGCTCGCCTTCGACCAGGAAGTGAAGCGGCCGGCGCCCGAGGAGGCTGATGACCGGGACCCCCTGCTGCTCCAGGAATTCCTGGGCTGTGGCGCGGTACCACATCAGGTCATCCGCCATGGTATAGAAGTCGTCCTCTTCCCTCCCGGCGCGGGCGGCGTCCATCGCCGAGTCGCTCGCGGTCATGAAGACGATGACCGCTTCATCGAAGACGCGCACGGTGTCCGGCGGCGCGTTCTCTCCGGGATCCGGGCCGCACCCCCCGGTCACCGCCAGGGCGAGCAGCGCGGGGCGAAACACGTCAACACCCCCTCGAGTAGAACCAGGCGTTCGGCGCTCCGTCGGCCGCGAGCGCGGGGACCCATCCGCTCGCCTGGACCGCCGCCCGGCCGGTCTCACAGCGGCCGGGCGCCAGGATCTCGACCCTGAGCCAGGTGACGTCTCCGGACCGGACCACCTCGAGGACGTTCACGTCCACCTCTTCGCCGGTCCCCTCCCGGGGGTGCCCCGTCGCGGCGGCCGTGGCAGAGGGCGCGTCGTGGAGCAGCCCGTCCCATTCGCGCGTCAGGTAGGACAGGCCTTCCTCGAGGAGGGTGCCGAGCGGGTGCAGCGTGCCCTGATGGCCGGGGGGCACCCATCCCGTGCGCTGGCGGCTCCCGCTCTCCCGGAGCGAGACCCGCACCCAGCCATCGGTGACGCCGTACGCCATCGCCGCCGGAGCGTCGGCGCTGTACTCCCACGCCACGAGGGCATCCGCGGCCGACACGGTAGCCACCAGGGGTGATCCCGCGCTCGGCGCCGCGTGCAGGGGCACGGGCACGAGATCCGAGGGCAGGCGCGAGCCCGGGGGACCATCGGGGTCCGGGGTGCCGAAGACGCCAGGCAGCTCGACCAGCCCGATCAACGGTGGCCCGTGGATCCGCCACACGTCCACGCGGTCGAGGGCGATGTAGGGCACCGCTACATGCCCGCGGCGCGTGTCGACGCCGATATCGGCCGGGCGGCCCGGTACGCGGATCAGCGGCCGGGAGGCGACGCCCGCCACGCGGTGCAGCGTCGAATCGACCTGGCTCGCGACCAGCACCGCCCCGTCCACGATCTCGATCCCGTCGAAGCGGCCGCCGACCAGCCGGACCACGTCCCGGATCTCGCCCGTCGCCGGGTCCCAGGACCGCAGCATCGTCTCACCACCCCACGGCGCGAGCAGGAAGGCGGAGCGCGCGGCGTCCCACGTGATGCCGTTCGGCGGTCCGGTCCGCTCGTCCTCAACGGCCACCTCCGCGACGCCGTCGGCTCGCACGCGGTACACCCGGCCGAGGCCGGTGTCGGTGACGTAGAGGAGCCCGTCATCGCCCACCGCGATGTCGTTGAGGAAGCCTGGCGCGTGCGCGGTGAAGTCGATGAACGCCGCGTGCCGGCCGGTACGCCGCAGGAAGCCGTGGACGCCATCGACGTCCGCCACCCAGAGCGTGTCCCCGCGGATGAACATGCCCCGGGGCATGTGCAGCGGCGCTCCGGCCGTGCCCGTCATGAACCGGAGCGCCTCCACCGCCCCCGTCCTCGCCGACACCCGTGAGATGAAACCGTTCGCGTCCCGCGGGTCGTCCCCGGACTCGCCGAAGCTGGCGACGAAGTAGACGTCCTGGTCCGGGTCGTAGCGGACCGCTTCCGGCCCCGACAGCCCGGTAATGGAGAAGACGATGTCGGTGCTGTCCTGGACCGCGC
>DATKBW010000075.1:0-6011 GCA_035513575.1 Longimicrobiales bacterium
GATCCATCGACTCCACCTCCCACAGCCAGAAGCCGCCGATCAGCTCTTTCGTCTCGGCGAACGGCCCATCGGTGACCGTGCGCTCATCGCCGGAGAAGCGCACGCGCACCCCCTTCGAGCTGGGGTGCAGGCCCTCGCCCGCGCGCATGATCCCCGCGTCCACCAGCTCCTCGTTGTACTTCCCCATCGCGGCCAGCATCCGCTCGGTCGGCATCACGCCGGCCTCGCTGTCCTCGTTCGATTTCACGATCACCATGACGCGCATTGTCGTGTCTCCTCCTGCTTCGAGGCCGGGCCCCGGCCGCTTTTCGACCGGGTCTGAACCCTGCTGCCAATCTCTTGTCGAACGGGCGATCGCGAAATCGACACCGTCGAAGGCGAGTTCATTCCGCCCCGGTCCGTACACCCGCCGCGTGATCGGAGCAGGTCCGATCAGAGTCGTCTCCTCCGACTATCGCACTGCCCCGGATCCGCAACCACTTTCCGGGCGTACACTCTACCGGGAGGCGCCTGATGATCCGCCGGGAGGACGTGCGGCTGCCGGAGCCGCGGCCGTGGCCGGAGCCGATCACGCTGGAAGAGTACTCGGCCTTCGCGCCCGAGAAGCTCGACCTCGTCGACGGCTACCTGATCGATGGCCCCGAGGAGCCGGAGCGGCGGATCCAGCTCCTGGCCCTGCTCCTCAGGAATTGCGGCCTCGAGGCGGCCATGTTCCTGTCTCACAAGGATGACTGTCGGGAAGCGGTGGACCGCGGCCTGGGTGGTCTGGATTACACGTAGCGGCGATGGCAAGGATTGCCAAGGCGCGGCTCATGACCACCGTTGAGGGTTATTACAGGTGCCGTTATCGACGCCCAGCGGGCCGGAGGACGTCGAGATCACGGATTACCACTGAGCCGAAGCGATGAGGATTCCAAGTCACAGGCCGCTGCCGCATCCGGGGGAGGTTCTCCTGGAGGAATTCCTCGTGCCTCTGGGCATCACCCAGACCGAGCTCGCGGAGCGGATCGGGATTTCGTTCCGCCGGGTGAACGAGCTGGTCAACGGCAAGCGGGGAGTGACTCCTGACACGGCCCTGCGGCTCGGGAGGTTCTTTGCCACCACGCCGGACCTGTGGCTGAATCTCCAGCACGCGTGGGACGTCTGGCACGTGTTGAATGGCCGGGCCGGGGAGGAGATCGAGAGAATCGAGCCGCTCGAGCGGGCATCCTGACGAGGCGAGGCTGGCATCCGGGCCCGCCGCAGCATGGCAACCTCCTTTCACGTTCGATTCAGAGCCAGTCGTCGTCCTCCCAGGGGCGACGATCCGCCTTCTCCTCCCGCCGGCGCTCGCGGCGGAACTCGCGCTCGGCGGTGCGCTGCGCGTTGGTGCACTCGGCGACACGGCTCACCTCGTCCGAGCGCACCCAGACCTCCGAGCCGAAGAGGTCGCGGAAGCACACCCAGCGGGGGCGGCGCAGGCGCGCGAGGCGGGCGACCAGGTCGAGGGCGGTGTCGCGCGAGACGTAGAACCAGCCCGCCTTCCCTTCGACCTCCCAGAAGTCCTCTTCGGGCTTCCGCTCCTCGGGGTCGCCGAGACGGTCTTTCAGTCGATTGATCATCTCCACCCGGTAGCAACGGTTCTCGCGGCCAGAGCCCGGTGGAGCGATCCCGGGAACCCGGTGCGCCCGCTGGCGGCGCGGTCGGTGGTCCGCGGGGGGCGAGGGAGTCGCGTTGTCGCCTGCGCCCGTTCCGCATCGCGCCGCCGGCCGCCAGGGGCCTCCGGTGTTCCGGCCGGGACGTAAAACGCCCCACCCGGGCACGCGGCACAGGTGGGGCGCGGTCGTTGCCGTCCCCGGAAGGGAAGCGCGCGCTCAGCGCAGCGCGCCTCCCGTCGGTCCTGCGCCACATTTTCGTCGCCCGGTCCGTCCGCACCACGGTCGTCCGGGCGATCGCCTGTGCTGGAATCGGTCACTCATGGTGGGACCCCCGTCCCGCTCTCCTCCGGAAACGAAAAATCGCGTCGCCGATGCGACCTCCGATCGATCGGAGACCGGCCGCCGCTCGCGCGGTGGCTGCATCGGGACGCGACTCCCTCAGGGCGAGGTAGATACACGCGGCGGGGATGGAAGTCAAGGACGTCGTTCGGGGCCTCTGCGAGCTGCCGCGCCGCCTCGACGAGGCCGGGGCGGCGCGGGTATCTTCGTGCGAGCCTGGAACGGGCGACGTCGCGGCAGAACGATCGCGTTGCCGAAGGCGCTCGTTCTCGTTCCACGTCGGTATCCGGCGTCGAATCGACCCGGAAGGCGGAGGAGCGGGGGCGCGTTCAACCCCGACGTCGTCGGGCGACGTGGATCGAGAACGAAGGGGCAAGAAAGGACGGAATTCTCGATCCACGCCGCCGCAAGCCGGCGTCCGGCGGCCCGGAGCCGAGCCGCCATGGGTCTTCCGGAGCGACGCTGCTGTCGCAGCCACCCGGAACGAGGACAGATTAGCCGGGGAGTGAGTTCGACCCCTTCGACCGCTGAGAGGAGCGATGGTGCGGTGACGAGGATCCGCGTGCGCGTGACGGGCGACCCCTGGCCAGAGTACGAGGAGCGGCTCCATGCCGTCTGCCAGCGGATCGTGGCGAGCCGTGGACGCCACCCTTCGATCACCGAGGGCGTGACGGCGGTGGCGCTGAAGCTGCTCGAGCGGTTCCTCGGCGTCGATCCGGAGGCACTCATACGGGCGAGCGGCCCGGAGGCCATCGCGGCCGGGGCGGTGCACGCGGCGCTGCGGTGGCGGTTCACGCCCGGCCGCAAACCTTCAGCGGCGGAGGTCGCCCGGTGGTACGGCGTGTCGGCGGCATCGGTCTCGGCGCGCAGTCTCGAGCTGCGGCGCACGGTGGAGCGGGCCGGGACGTCGGCGCAGGCGATCCAGCGGGCTGCCTGGGAGGCGCGGGGCGGCCCGCGAGCGGAGCAGGAAGTGGGCGACCTGGCTTTCCTGCTGGAGCGGCTGGCGCGTCGGCGATGAGCGATCCGTCGTACTCCTATCGTCACGGGCTGGCCGTGCTCCGCCACGTCCGGGAAGCGCCGCCGTGGATGAGCTACGACGAGCGGGCGGGGGCGTACGTGGCGCCCGGGCACCGGTGGGGCGAGCTGCGGGAATGGGCCCGGGCGCGGGGGATCCCCGCCGCGGAGGAGGCGGAGCAGGAGCGGGAGGCGGCGGTCGGCGGCAGCGCCGACGGGCGGGAGACCGCCGGCGGCGCCGGGGGATCCCACGACGGCGAGTCCGCACCCCTCTACGACCCCCGCACGCCTCGCCCCTACCAGTCGGAGGCGGTGGAGCGGTGGCTCGCCGCGGCGGGCCGCGGGACCGTGGTCCTGCCGACGGGGGCGGGGAAGACGTTCGTCGCCATCCTGGCGATCCACCGGACCGGCGGCCACGCGTGCGTGGTAGCGCCGACGCGGGCGCTGGTGGCCCAGTGGTTCGCGCAGCTCGCGGACGCGTTCGGCGCGGAGCGGACGGGCGCGTGGTACGGCGAGGAGAAGGAGCTGCGGCCGGTGACGGTGACGACGTACCACTCGGCGTTCGACCTGCTCGAGCGGGCGGGGGGCCAGTTCCCGCTGCTGGTGCTGGACGAGGCGCACCACCTGGAGGACGCGGCGGAAGGCGGGCCCAAGGCGTGGCACGACGCCCTCCGGATCGCCCCGGCGGAGCGGCGGCTCGGGCTGACCGCCACGTACCCCGACGGGCGGGATGGCGAGCTGCGGCGGCTGGTGGGCGGCATCGTCTACCGGCGGTCGGTGGGCGAGATGGCGGACGCGGAGCTGGCGGACTTCGCGCTCGAGCGGCGGTTCGTGAGCCTGACACCGGCGGAGCGGGTGCGGTACGACGCCGCAGAGTCCGCCTACGAGGGCTACATCGCCCGGTGCGGCTTCCGGGACCGCTATCCCGACCCCGGCGATGTGTGGCGGGTGTTCATGGCGGAGACCCGCCGGTCGCCGGAGGCGAGGCGGGCGTTCCGGGGATTCCTGGAGCGGGAGCGGATCGTGGTGCTGGCGGAGAACAAGCTGCGGGAGGCGCTACGGCTGCTGGCGCTGCACCCGGCGGAGCGGGCGGTGCTGTTCACGGGAGCGACGGACGCGGCGGAGGCGCTGTCGCGGCGGCTGGCGATCCCGATGGTCGCGGCCGCGACGCCCGCGTCCGAGCGGAAGCGGCTGCTGGACGCCATGGCGGACGGGACGATCCGCGCGGTTGCGAGCGTCCGGGTGCTCGACGAGGGGTGGGACGTGCCCGCGGCGAAGCTGGGCATCGTGCTCGGTGACAGCACGCGCGGCGGGCGCCGGCAGCACGCGCAGCGGCTGGGGCGGCTGCTGCGCCGGCAGGGGGACCGGGTGGCGTCGCTGTACGAGGTCGTGGCCGCCGGGACCTACGAGTTCTTCGCTTCGCAGAAGCGGCGCGGCGGGGTGCCCCGGGGCGCGGAGTCGCAGCTCGGCCTGGGGCTGTGAGCGGATGACGGGCTGACCGGATGCTGAAGCGGACTCACGTCGCTCCGTTCCTGCGGGAGTCGGGCGGGCTGCTGAGCGTGGAGCCGCTGGCCGACGACGCAGAGGGCCGGGTGCTGTCGTTCCTGGACCGGCTCTGCCGCCTGGTCCGCCGGCTCGAGGGCGCGCCGCGCGCCACCGTGGTCGAGGCGCTCCGGCGCCAGGAGCGGCGCGTGCGGGACCGCCGCCGGCTGGACGGGCTGGCCCGAACGCTCCTGGACGCCTGCCGCTTCGTGCCCCACCCGCTGGCCGCCCGGGCCCCCGCCGTGCGGGAGGCGGTGTTCGCGGCCCGGGGGCGTCTCTGGCCACCCACGGCGGGCGATGCGGACGCGCCGTACCGGGAGGCGGCGGCCGGGCTGGACCTGACGGTCCGGGAGGCCCGCGACGCCCTGTACTCCGACCGCCCCGACCGCCGCGTGCTCGCCCGCGCCCCCGCCTGGGACGGCCGCCGGCTCCTCGACCGCTACAACCTCGAGCTGGCCCGCGCCGTCCTGCTGGACGCCGTGTCGGTCACCGTGAGCGCGCGCGGCGGCTGGGGCGATGTCTTCCGGGCCGTCAAGCTCGCCCGGCTCATGTACCGGATCGAGCGCGCCGGCCGGCGACGGTACCGGGTCGAGCTCACCGGCCCGGCCTCCCCGTTCATCGCCCGGCCTCGCCGCTACGGGATTCGTTTCGCCCGCGTGTTCCCGGCGATCTCCCGAGCCCCCGGCTGGCGGATCGAGGCGGAGATCGCGGGCGGTGAGCGCCCCGGCCGCTTCGTCCTGGAGCCGGGCGGCGCGATCCGGCCGCCCCGGGGGCGCGGGCGCCGCTACGACTCCCGCTGGGAGCGCGACCTCGCAGCCGAGTTCGGCGAGAAGCTCGGGGAGGAGCGCGGTGGCTGGACCCTCTCGCGGGAGGACACGCCCGTGGCCGCGGGCGAGCACGTTTTCCTGCCCGACTTCACGCTCCGGCATACGGACGGCCGGGAGGCGCTGGTCGAGATCGTCGGCTTCTGGACGCCGGAGTACCTGCGCGAGAAAGTGGACCGGGTCCGGGCCGCGGGGCTGGACCACCTGGTCCTCGTCGTCTATCGCGGGCTCGGAGCCGGCGCCACGTCCGGGACAATCGACGGGCTGGATGCCCTCCCCGGCGCCGTCCTCTGGTTCGCGCGCAAGCCCCGGATCGGTCCCGTTCTCGAGGCCGCCGATCGGGTGGCGCGGGTCCCGGGCCCGTCGAGCGGCGGCTGATCTGCCGTCGTCCGGCGCGGAGCCGCGTCCGCCGCAGGTCCTCTACTGGCGCACCCGGGCGGGCGAGGAGGTGGACTTCGACGGGGACCGGGTGGAACGCCTCACCGACGGCGTCTGGGCTCTGCCGTGGTGGCGGATGGCGTGAACGCCGCGAGGACCGGCTCTGGCCCTGGCCGGGCAGCTGTCACCCCCGGCCGCTATCCTCCCTCCATGACTCACGCGCAGCCGGACGCCGAATGAGAGCGCACGCATCCCGCCTGTACTTCTCCGCCACCGA
>DATKBW010000076.1:0-4779 GCA_035513575.1 Longimicrobiales bacterium
GGGCGGGCGAGAATGAGGTGTGGGTGGCGGTCAGCGAGGACTTCGGCGGGTGGGGTGTCGCCGCGGCGGTCGTTCCCCGCTGACCCCGCACCTCCCCGGCGGGTGCCTTCCTTCCTCTCTTCGTCCTGCGGTTCCCAAGCGAAGAGGCGAAGGGGGCGGAGGCGCGAAGAACGGCAAGTTCAACAGCTTTGACGCGGAGCGCGCGGAGAACGGCAACAGCGATGGTGGCTCGCGGTTGGGCTGCGTTACGGGTGGGTGGCTTCCAGTGGGGCGAACTCCGCCTTACCGGAATAAACACTCTCCAGGGCTGCGTCTTCCGCTGCGGATGTAGCCCTGCCGGGCTTCGCCCCTCCGCCCCCTTCGCTCCTTCGCGTGGGAACAGCAAGCTACGGCGAGGAAGGAAGCTCCACGCCGGAGCAGTACTTTCGAAAGGCGCGTGCTCCGGTTGGAGTCTTCAAGCACCCGGCTCGATCAACCCCTTCACCACCACGCCCCGTGCGACATCGTCCAGCGCCTCGTTCGCGGCGTCCAGCCCGTACGTCCGCGTCCGCAGGCGGCTCCACGCGTCGCCCTTTTCGGTGATGATGCGCCCGCCGCGGTAGAAGTGGGAGAAAAACTTCTCACTGATTGAACTCCCTCTCCGAGGCGTAACTCGGGGGACGATCAGGGATAGGAAATCCAAACGCCATCTTCGGCACTTGAGCGACGATGGGAGCGGGTGCCTGGAGAGTCAAGGACAATCTTCTCCCGTTTCGCGACCATGGGGGGGGCTGGAGCGCGTATGGGCGGGTGCGCGCAGCGCTGTGAGGCGCAGCTCCGCTCAGCCGCCCCGGCTCTGGTCGAACTCGAGGTGCCGGAGGATGACGTCTACCGGCTCGGGCTCGGTGAGGAAGGCGAGGATGCGCATGCCGCCGCCGCAGTCGGGGCAGCGGAGGGGGAAGACCTCGTAGATGCGGGCGAGGAGGCGAGCCCAGCGGGAGCGTGCGGCGGCCCGCTCCGGGGAGTCGGTGGCGCGCGGATCGTCTGTATCCGGATCGTGAGACGCCGCGGTCGAAGTTTCCGGGTCCTCGCCGTCGAGGGGCGAGAGGACGAGTACGGTACGGCCGTCGGGCGTGGGTCGGGGCGGGTGATAGAGGACCTGGCGCACGGCGGTTTCACTGTGCCGGGAGTCCCGACCGGCCGCGGCGGTGTGGCGCTGGACGCGGAGCCGTTCGAGGGCGAAGGGTGGGCGGGCGCAGTAGCGGAGGAGCCGCTCTCTGCCGGCGGAGTCGGATCAATATCCTACGCGCGCCGCCAGCTTCAAGCGCTTGTTACCGGTCACGCTGCTGGAACGTGGGACTTTCAGCTATTCGGCCGTGGTCGGGTCAATTATCGTCGCGACCCTCGCGACACTGTTAGCAGGGAATCCACCCTCTTTCGCGTGGCGACGGACCATCTCCTCATTCGGAGCGTTGTACACGCAATAGATCTTGTCGCCCGTGACGTAACTGTGGACCCATTGAATCTGCGGTCCGAGGCTACTCAGGACGCTGCAGGATTTTTGAGAAATGCCCTTGAGCTCGGCGGGTGAGAGCTTGCCTGCCCCGGGAATCTCGCGTTCGATCACGAACTTTGGCATGCGTCAGTCCTTTCAACATCGGGCCGAGGAGTCTGCGAGGATCAGTCGTCGACTCCTTCCGCTCGCTGAAGGGATAAGGGATAGGAAATCCAAACGCCATTTTCGGCACTTGAGCGAGGATGGGCGCGGGTGCCTGGAGAGTCAAGGACACTCTTCTCCCTGAGCAGCATGGCGGTACGGGCCCATCGCCATGGCCGTATCGGTCGTGGGCCGGATGCAGCGGTCCTTTCGCGACCACGGCGGGGGCTGGAGCGCGTATGGGCGGGTGCGCGCAGCCCTGTGAGGCGGGCCGCGGGCGGGCGAGCGGATGTTCCCGGTGATCAGCACGAAGCCGTATTCCTGTGCCGATGCCGCCAGCATGCAGTCGTTCACGAAAGACCGGCCCACACCTTCCCGGCTCAGCCGTTTTGCCGCCATCAGCTCGGCGATGATCCCGCCCGCGCGCTTCCACGTCGCGTGCCCCGGCCGCGATGGCATCGAGGACCACCTCCTTCTCGACCAGCAGTTTCCGAAGCCCGGTGCCCATTCCGTGGCCTCCGACGCCTCCGAGCCCTGCGTGTCAAGCCGTTTCGAGGGTGGGATCGCCTCCGGGGCAGGAGAATAGTCGGATGCGCCGAACACACAGCAGTCACCAGAGCACGGACCGAACGTCGCGCCGGCGGCATGAAAGTGCAGAAGTCCTCACCCGCCCCGGTTGACGGCAACCGGCTCCCGCCGCGAGATTTCCCCCAGATTCACCGAGCCGACGACGACCGTGCGCGCCTTCCCGAACGTCAATCCGCTGAATCCGAACGACCGGACCCCGAGGGGAATCCGGCGGCGGTGGCGTTCGCGGTAGCGCGACGGCGACCCCGGCCCGGAGCGGCCCCTCGGCGCAGATCCGAGGGGCCGCTCGTTTTTTCGCCCGCAGCATCAGGAGCAGCGCCCATGTGCTCGATCCTCGCCGTCCTCGACATCCCCGGCGACGCGCCCGCCCACCGCGAGCGGGCCGTCCGGCTGTCGCGGCTCCAGCGCCACCGCGGCCCGGACTGGTCCGGCGTGTTCGCCTGCGAGCGCGCGGTCCTGGCCCACGAGCGCCTGGCCATCGTGGACGTGCTCCACGGCGCGCAGCCCCTCACCAGCGACGACGGCACCCTCGCCCTCGCGGTGAACGGCGAGATCTACAACCACCAGGAGCTCGAGGCCGGGCTCCAGCTCCGCTACGCCTTCCGCACCGACTCCGACTGCGAGGTCATCCTCGCCCTCTACCGCGAGCGCGGCGCGGACTTCCTGGATGACCTGAACGGCATCTTCGCCTTCGTCCTGTACGACGAGGCCGCCGACCGCTACGTCATCGCCCGGGACCCCCTGGGCGTGGTCCCCCTATACACCGGCCGCGACGAGGCGGGCACCCTCCACGTCGCCTCCGAGATGAAGGCGCTCCTCCCCGTCTGCCCGACCGTCGAGGTGTTCCCGCCCGGGCACGTCCTGGACAGCCGCGACGGCGTGATCCGCCCCTATCACCACCGCCCCTGGCGCGGCTGGGACACCCTGGAGCCCCGCCCCGCCGACCCCCGGGCCCTGCGGGAGTCCCTCGATGCCGCGGTCCGCCGCCAGCTCATGTGCGACGTGCCCTACGGCGCCCTCCTCTCCGGCGGGCTCGACTCGTCCATCATCGCCGCGCTCGCCGCCCGCCACGCCCGCCGGCGCGTGGAAGACGACGAGCGCAGCGAGGCCTGGTGGCCCCGCCTCCACACCTTCTGCATCGGCCTCGAGGGCTCCCCCGACGCCACGGCCGCCCGCGAGGTCGCGGACCACATCGGCTCCGTACACCACGACTTCCGGTTCACCGTCCAGGAGGGGCTGGACGCGCTGCGGGACGTCGTCTGGCACCTCGAGACCTACGACGTCACCACCATCCGCGCCGCCACCCCCATGCTCCTCATGGCCCGCCGCATCCGCGCCATGGGCATCAAGATGGTGCTCTCGGGCGAGGGGGCGGACGAGGTGTTCGGCGGGTACCTCTACTTCCACCGCGCGCCGGACGCCCGGGCCTTCCACGAGGAGACCGTCCGCAAGCTCGGCCGGCTCCACCTCTACGACTGCCTCCGCGCCAACAAGGCCATGGCCGCCTGGGGCGTCGAGGCCCGCGTCCCGTTCCTCGATACCGCCTTCCTGGACGTGGCCATGAGCCTGGACCCCGAAGCCAAGCGGCCGCTGCCCGGACGCATGGAGAAGCACGTCCTCCGCGAGGCCTTCGCCGACCTCCTCCCCGCCTCCATCGCCTGGCGCCAGAAGGAGCAGTTCTCCGACGGCGTCGGCTACGGCTGGATCGACGCGCTGAAGGAGCACGCCGAGGCCCGGGTCACCGCCGCACAGCTCGAGGCCGCTCCCCAGCGCTTCCCCCACAACCCGCCCGCCACCCGCGAGGCGTACCTCTACCGCAGCATGTTCGACGAGCTGTTCCCCGGCCCGGCCGCCGCGGCCACGGTGCCCGGCGGCGCCTCCGTCGCCTGCAGCACCCCCGAGGCCCTCGCCTGGGACCCCGGCCTGGCCGCCGTCGTGGACCCGTCGGGGCGGGCGGTGCGCGGCGTACACCGGGCGGCATTGTAGAGGGGACCAGGCATTTCATCTTTCATTGTTACACGGGCGGAGGCGGGCACGGACGGCGATGGGGGGTGGTTCGCGGCCGTTCACGTTCCCGCCTCTTTCCTTCCGGCTCTTTCGCCCCGCACGGGGATGGGACGCGGAGCACGGCGCCGGCCAGGGCGGGGTCATGGGGGAAGAATGGCTCGTCCATGTACAGGCGCCGAGCTTCGACTACGAGTCGCTGGGCGAAGTCGGCATAGTTCCGCCAGTCCCGCTTCTCGTTCGCGTCGGCCAGCGTGCTGCGGGAAACGGAGGAACGGAGGCCAAGGTGGTAGAGCCTGTCCGGCACGGCGGCGAAGCAGGCTTCGATGTCGCGCAGGCTCTCCCGGTAGGTGAGTTGGGCGAATGACATCGCGAGATACTGGTCGCGACACGAGAATCTCCGGACTCGCCCCATAACTGAATGATACACCGTCACTTGTGCGATTCCGTCGCTCAGTTAACCGGACAGTACTGATGATGACCACTGTAGAGGCCAAGAGTTACGAGATTTGTCGTCGCTACATCGTCGACGACCATTCGCGCGTAGTCAT
>DATKBW010000077.1:0-2674 GCA_035513575.1 Longimicrobiales bacterium
CACGCGGATCCGCCCCGGCAGCCCGTGCCGCTCCAGCACCCGCTTCGCCGCGATCGCGCCCACCACGTCCACCGCCGGCGCCGTGTTGTGCCCCTCGCCGTGACCGGGTCCGCCGGGGATCAGCGGGTCGTGGTAGGCGACGCCCGGCTTCTGCGACGTCTCCGGCAGCCCGTCGATGTCGCCCATGATCCCGATCACCGGGCCGCCCCGTCCCCACTCGGCGACGTAGCACGTCGGCATCCCCGCGCACCCGCGCGTCACCGTGAACCCCTCCCGCTCCAGGAGCCCGGTGATGTAGTCCGCCGTGCGGTGCTCCTGGAACCCCAGCTCGCCGAAGCTGAAGACCATGTCCACGATCTCCTGCGACAGCTTCGCCATGGACGCCGCCTCCCGCCGCGCCTCCTCGCGGAGCGCGTCCAGCGACGGCCGCTGCGCGCTCGCGGGCGCGGCGAGCCAGGTGAGGGCGAGGAGGGCGGAAGTGGCGATCGAGGCATTCGCGGCGGGGTGGCGGCGCGTCATCGTCGTATGGGGGTTCGGGGGAGCCCCGGCCTCCCGGGCCGGACGGGGTCCCGCAGCATACAACGGTGTCCGTGGGCCGGCAAACGGGACACCCCTGATCCGGACGAGATGTTGCGCGGCGTGGAGTTGTGCGGCAGACATTAGGCAACGGCCCACCAGCAGGAGGTGATGATGAGGATCGTTCTTTTCGCGCTGCTCCTGACACTCTCCTCCGCGTGTGCCACTTCGGACGACGTGCCGCCGGGCGGAATGACCGGGCCGGGCATCAAGACCGTGTCCAGCAAGCAGGCTCCCTCGACCCTGGTGGCCGTGGACGGGACGATCTGCAACGTCATGCCCAGGAAGTTCGAGGGGACGAAGGTCGGCGATCCGGCCTGGTGTGACTGGCGGAACAGGAGCGCGGGGCCGCCAGGGAGAACCGGACATCACCTTCCAAACAGAGGCGGTCGATGAATCCTGCCGGCCGCGAAAGCCCGGGAAGAGCCGCGCTGGTGCTCCTCTCCGCCAGCCTGTTCGCGGCGGCCCCGGCGGTCGCCGCGGCCCAGGACGCGGGCGACACGCTGGTCGTGCCGGTTCCGGGCACGGACATCACCCTGGTCCTGGCCCGGATCCCGGCGCCGGAGCCGTTCTGGATGGCGATCCACGAGGTGACGCACGACCAGTACGCCCCGTTCCGGTACCGCCGCCTGGACACGGATGCGGGAATCGGGTCGTACGACGCGGACGCCGTCGCCCGGCCGAGCCCGCCGTACGAGGACCCGGTTCATGGCATGGGCAAGGGCAGCCATCCGGCCGGTGGGATGACGCGGCTGGCGGCGCTGCGGTACGCGCGCTGGCTGTCGGAAAAGGCCGGCCGGCTGGTCCGGCTGCCCACCGAGGCCGAGTGGGAGCTGGCGTGCCTGACGGGCGGTTCGGGGCCGTACGGCATCGGCGTGGAAGCGGACGACCTGGGCGGCGCGGCCTGGTATGAAGCGAACAGTCGGGGCGCCTTCCACCCCGTGGCCGGGAAGCGGCCCAACGCGTGGGGGCTGTACGACATGCACGGCAACGTGGCCGAGTGGGTGATGTCGGGCGACCCGCTGGGCCGGGGCGTGGTCCGCGGTGGCGCGTTCGATGACCCGCCGGATGCGCTGCGGTGCGACGCGCGCTTCGAGGAGCGGGCGGCGTGGAAGCGCCGCGACCCGCAGATCCCGAAGAGTCGATGGTGGAACACGGACTCGCCCCATGTGGGCTTCCGGGTCGTGAGCCCCGCGCGGGACTACGATCTCGAAGAGATCCGGGCGTACTGGGCGGAGCTGCTCGGGCGATAGTACATTGGAGCCCCTCACCCCCGGATCCGGGAGGGCCAATGGACAGGCGTGATTTCGTGAAGGCCGGCGCCGTCGCGGCGCTGGGCGGCGTTCCCCTGGCGGCGCTGGCGTCCCGCGCCCGCGCGGCGGCCCCTCCCGCGACGCGGGACGCGATCCGTGTGGGCGTGATCGGCTGCGGCGGTCGCGGGACGGGCGCCGCGGTGCAGGCGCTGAGCACCGTGCAGGACGTGAAGCTGGTGGCCATGGCCGATGCGTTCCCGGACCGTGTCGAGGAGTCCTACCGGACGCTCACGAGCGCCGAGCGGGACGACTGGCAGGGTGGCGACATCGACCTCTCCGCCCGCATCGACGTACCCCCCGAGCGCCGCTTCTCCGGGTTCGATGCGTACCGGAGCGTGATCCCGCTCGTGGACATCGTGATCCTGGCCACGCCGCCCGGCTTCCGCCCCATCCACTTCGCCGCGGCGGTGGACGCGGGGAAGCAGGTGTTCATGGAGAAGCCCGTGGCCACCGATGCCCCCGGCGTGCGGGCGGTTCTCGCGGCGGCGGAGCGGGCGAAGGCGAAGCGACTCAACGTCGTCGTGGGGCTCCAGCGGCACTACCAGACAATGTACCGCGAGTGGGTGGACCGCATCCGGGCGGGCATGATCGGCGACGTGTTGCTGGGGCGCGTGTACTGGAACAGCGAAGGCGTGTGGGTGCGCCCCCGCGAGCCGGGGCAGACGGAGATGGAGTACCAGATGCGGAACTGGTACTACTTCAACTGGCTGTGCGGCGACCACATAGTCGAGCAGCACATCCACAACATGGACGTGGCCAACTGGGTGTTCGGCGGCCACCCGGTC
>DATKBW010000078.1:0-11069 GCA_035513575.1 Longimicrobiales bacterium
GATGGGCGCGAAGCGTGTCGCGATGCGGAGCAGGTGCTGGCCCCGTGTGTCGTCGATGCCATCAACCGGCGCCTCGTCGCGATACCCGAGATCAGCCGGATCGCCGTACAGGTGCAGGCGCGCGGACGCTTCCGTCTGCGCGACCAGGCGTGGCATGGCGGGCAGATGGCGCAGATAGTTGTCGCGACCGATCGTCTGGCCCGCGGTCGGCGTGGCGGCCACGCAGAGGCAGATCCCGCCGCACGCCATGCAGCCGGCGAGCCTTCTGCGCACGGCGGCGCTGGGGGTGCGACGCGGCGGAGCAGCAGCGTGCGGGCACATGTTACCTCCGGAGTTTACGGCAAAGTGCATCGCCCACCGGTCAGCTTGATGGTGGCACCGACCACCCGTCGCAAAGCCGGCCGATCCAGCAGTACCACCCGATAGTCTCCGGCGCGCCTGAACGCGTTCCAGCGCACCTCTCACAGATGCGCGCCCTGTCGCAACGCATGCAGCGCCCGCACCTCGACGTCGGCGTCGTCGTCCCATGCCGCTTCGTGCCAGCCCTGTCCGTAATCGGCTTCGATGCTCAACACCTTCCGCGGAAGCGGGGCCGTACAGTGTCGAGCCGCCTTCGTAATGCAGTTCCGCATACTCGCGGCGTGAGACGACGTACTGCAGATATCCGTTGGCCAGTCCGGGGGATGGGAAATCCAAACGCTATTTTCGGCCCCTCGGGAAAGGTTGCCCGGAGCTGCGGGTCTGGTCAAGGACATCACGCGGCGAGCCTGGCGGGGCGGCTGGGTTGGAGATGACAGGTCGGATGGGTCCCGGAGCCCGGCGGTCGGCGGCTGCGGCGCGGGAGGACCAGGCGACTTCTAGACTGAGACGCGCACCGAAGCGCCGGGTCCGGGGTCGACGGGCGCGGCTCCGCCTCAGGCGCCGGCGCTCTGATCGAAGTCGAAGTTGTCGGGCTCGGGCTCGGGCTCGGTCAGGTCGTAGGTGGGCGTCTGGTCGATGTCGAAACCGGGGTCGGCGTCGAAGTCGATGTCGTGCTGGGGCGGGCCACGCGCAAGGGCACCTTGGACGGTGGCTGGAGCTTGGATGGCCGAACCAGAGCTGTTCCGGAACGAGTGGAGCATGCGCCAGATTTTCGCGACGTTCCACCAGACGATCAGGTTCGTCTACCACCCGCCTTCTGACGACGAAGCGTGACCTCTCCACGCGCACACGCCCGCGCCGATGGGCGTCGGTGAACTGTTCAAGTCGGCTGAGGCCGGCCTTGTGACGTATGGTGTAGCAATCGCTTTCGGCGCTGGTGCGCGTTACCGGCGCACGAGGGCGGCATGACGCCGAATTTCCGGCGCTGTCGGCGCCCTCTGGCGAGGGGGAGCCGACTTCCAGGCTGAGGGTCGTGGGTTCGAATCCCATCGCCCGCTCTGATGAACGGCGGCCACCGAACCGGTTGGGTTCGGTGGCCGCCCGCTTTTCGTGCCACGCCCGCCACCTCACACGCCGGCGAAGTAGAGCAGTTCGAGGACAAGCAGGACCAGGAGGGTGCGCCGGATCATGGGTGGAAGCTACCCCCCAGCACTGACAGCCCCAGCTCCATGAAGCTTGTTGAACCGGATCGAGGTTCGAATTCGGCCCGACGACGCGGGTGGACGCGCGTCGCGCTACTCGGCCCGCAGCGTCCGGGCCGGGTCCAGCCTCGCCGCGCGTCTCGCAGGCAGCCACGACGCCCCGACGCCTGCGGCCACCAGCAGCGCCGCAACGGTGACGAACGTGATCGGATCGTTGGGCGTGATCCCGTAGAGCATGCCGGCCATCGCCCGGGTGGCGACGAGAGCGGCGACGACCCCGAGCGCGACCCCGCCGGCGACCAGGCCCAGCCCGCCTTTCAACATCAGACCGAGGATGTCGCGGCCGCGCGCACCCAGAGCCATCCGGAGCCCCAGCTCGGGAAGTCGCCGGCGGGCGGCCTGGGAGGTGACTCCGTAGACGCCGACCAGCGCGAGCACCAGCGCCACGGCGGCGAAGGCCAGGAGCAGGAGCATGAGGAACCGGTTGCGGGCCATCGAGTCCGCGACCACGTCCTCCATGGCGACGGCGTCGACCAGGGGGAGGTCCGGGTCGAGGTCGCGCACGATCTGCCGGACGGCCGGGACGACCCGAGTGGGCTCGCCTGCCGCGACGCGGGCGTAGACGTGCATCTGCCGTTCGAAGGACTGGCCAAAGGGCTCGATCAGCTCGATTTGGGCCGGCATGGCGATCTCGCTCTGCCGCTCGTTGCCGATCACGCCCACGATCGTGCGCCATACCGACGTCGAATCCGGGATGCGGTCTGTCGTGATCCGCTGCCCCACCGGGTCCTGGCCAGGGAAGTGCTGTCGCGCCATGGCCTCGTTGATGAGCGCGACCCGGTCCCCGCGGGGCGCGTCCCACGGCCCGATCAAGACGTCGGCGTCGCTGAAGGCGCGGCCGGCGAGGAGCGGCACGCGCATGCTCTCGAGGTAGCCAGGCGTCATGCTCCGCCGGACGACCTCGGTCCCGTACTCGTCGGGCGCGCGACCCGCAATGAAGAAGTCGCTGGTAAAGCCCCGCTCCCGGAGCGGGAGCGTGGACGATGCGCCGACGGACTCGACGCCCGGGAGGGCCCCGACGCGGGCCAGGAGGTCGTCGTAGAACGCCATGACCGTGGGCGGTCCCGGGTAGTGCGCGCCGGGGAGGTTGAGCGTGATGGCGACGACGCCGTCGGGCTCGAACCCCGGGTCGACCTGTCGCAGCTCCATGATGCTTCGGACCAGGAGCCCGGCGCCGAGGACCAGCAGCGTCGCCAGCGCCACCTCGGCGACGACGAGCCCGCTCACCACCCGCCGGGTGCCGCGCCCCGCGCTCGCGCTACGGCCGGCCTCCCGCAGCGTTTCGCCCGGGCCTGCGCGGCGGGCGAAGACGGCGGGGAAGGCGCCGAAGAGGAGGGCGGCCCCCACGCTGACGGCCACCGCGAAGGCGACGACTCCGGCGTCCACCGGGAAGGTAGTCACGCGCAGGAGCGCCTCCGGCTGGAGCCGTTCGAGGAGCCGCGTGCCGACTACGCCCAGGGCGACGCCGAGGGACCCTCCCACCAGTGCCAGGGCCAGGCTCTCCGTCAACATCTGCCGCACGAGCCGTCCTCGCCCCGCGCCGAGCGCGGCGCGTACGGCCAGGTCCCGGCGGCGCCCGGACGCGCGGACCAGCAGGAGGTTGCCCACGTTCGCGCACGCGATCAGGAGCATCACCCCGACCGCGCCGAGGAGGATCAGCAGCGGCGTACGGGTATCGCCGAGCAGGAACGTGTGGAGCGGCGAGATCCCCGCGCCCATGAGCTTGTTCAGCTCGGGGTGCTCCCGCTCGAGCTGCGCGGCCACGCTTTCCAGCTCGGCGGTCGCCCGCTCGGGCGTGACGCCGGCCGCCAGCCGGGCGACCGGCCGGATGTAGTGGGCGCGGCGGAACCACGCCGCCGCCCGCGCTTCGGACGCCCAGCCGACGGGCATCCACAGGTCCACGTCCTCCGACGGGAAGGCGAACCCCTCGGGCATCACGCCCACCACCCGGGCGGGGGTCGCGTTGAACATCACGGACCGGCCGATGACGGACTCCTCGCCGCCGAACACCAACCGCCACGTCCTGGCGGACAGGATGAGCGGCGTCTCGCCCGCCCGCCATGTCGCCTCCGCCCAGTTCTCCTCCTCGGTGAAATCGCGGCCGAGCATGGGTCGGACGCCGAGCATCGAGAAGAACCCGCCCGTGACGGTGACCCCGTCCAGGACCAGCGGCTGCTCGAGTCCCGTGATCGTCACCGGCCCTGCGAACCCGCCGTACGCCTCCACATCCGCGAACGCCGAGACCCGCTCCTTCCAGTCCAGGTAGTTCGCCGGGGCCGCCGTCTCCCGGTCCCACCCCTTCTCCGGATTCGACTCCCAGACCATGTACAGCCGCTCGGGATCGTTGAACGGGAGCGGACGGAGAACCACCGCCCGCACCGCCGAGAAGATCGCCGTCGTCGCCCCGATCCCCAGCGCCAGCACCAGCACCGCCGTGACAGTGAAGCCCGGCGTCCGGCCCAGCGAGCGGAAGGCGTACCGCGCGTCGCGCGAAAGGTCGTCAAGCAGCCGCGTGCCCCGCGCGTCCCGCACCGCCTCCTTCGTCCGGTCCACGCCCCCAAGCGTGATGGCCGCCCGACGATGCGCCTCCTCCGGACTCAGCCCGCGCCGCACCTGCGCCTCCTCCTCCTGCTCCAGATGAAACCGCAGCTCCTCGTCCAGCGCGCGCTCCTCACGGGCACGGAACAGCAGCGCGCTCAGACGCTCGCGCAGATCGCTCCAAACGCTCATGCTACGCCTCCCGCCCAGTCCAGCACCTGGAACACCGCGCCCGCCGACCGCTCGAACTCCGCACGCTCCACCCCCAGCTGCTTCTTCCCCGCCGCGCTCAGCATGTAGTACCGCGCCCGCCGGTTGTTCTCCGTCGACCGCCACTCCGACCGGATCCACCCCTTCCGCTTCATCCGCTGGAGCGCCGGGTACAGCGACCCCTGGTTCACCTGGAACACATCGCTCGACATCTGCTGGATCCGCTGCGCGATCCCCCACCCGTGCATCGGCTCCAGGGTGAGCGTCTTCAGGACCAGCAGCTCCAGCGTGCCTTGCAGGAGGGCGGAATCGGACATGGTTCGTCTTTCTCTAGATGGTCTGAAGAAAGTGCGTCCGACTCCATTAGATTGTCAAGAGGAAGGGCAGGTGGAGGGGGGTAGCGGCACGGATTCGACCTCTCACCACTGCGGGATCCAACAGCCAGGCCTCCAGGCCGCACTGCACCGGCCAGCGGCGGATTGCGCAGGAAGAGAATGAGGCCGGAACGCCCGGCCGCTCACCACCGCCGGCGTACCCAACGGTGGGGCCGTCGATTCCCGAGTGCCGAGGAGGTCACTCATGTTCGCACCCCGTCGCGCTGCCGCTGCACTGGCCCCGGCAGGGATCCTGGCCGCCCTTGCAGCCTGCGTCGATTCATCGCCCGCTCCCACGGAGCCGGAGTCACGTTCGGCCGCCGTCATGCCGGGCGGCTGTCCGGGCCCAAGCCTGAAGGTGGAGGACATTCAGGCGTGCGTGACTCTCGACGCCGTGCGCGCGCACCTGCTGAAGTTCCAGGAGTTCTCGGACATCGGCGGCGGGGATCGAACCGCCTGGGGCGGTTTCTACCTGTTGTCTTCCGAGTACGTGCTGCGCCAGCTGCAGGGCGCCGGGTACGACGTGACGAGGCACGCGCTGCAGGCGTTCACCATGATCGGCTTCGGCCCGTCAACATTGGAACGGACCGCGCCCTCCGCCCAGGTCTACGCCGGAGAGTAGCGACTACGAGCTGTTGACGTTCAGCCCGCGCGGCGATGTAACAGCGCCCGTCAGCGGCGTGGATCTCTCGATCGGGTCGGATGATTCGACCAGCGGGTGTGAGACCGCCGATTTCGCCGGATTCACGGCCGGCCACATCGCGCTCCTCCAGCGAGGTGGCTGCACGTTCCCGGTCAAGGCGGAGAACGCGGACGACGCCGGTGCCGCGGCCGTCATCATCTTCAACTCCCTCGGCGTCGCGGGTCCCACCCGCGGTACGCTGACGGCCGACTACGCAGGAAGTCTCCCCGTGTTGGGCGCGACGTACTCGCTGGGCGCCGAGTGGTCCGCGACACCGGGTCTGGAGATGCATGTCGTCGCCGCTACGGAGTTCCAGAACCTGCAGGTGGAGACCGTCATCGCGGAATCGAGGTCAGGCGATCCCGGCAATGTCGTCGTCATTGGCGGGCACCTCGACTCGGCGCCGGGAAGTCCGGGGATCAATGACAACGGCTCCGGCGCGGCCGCCATCCTCGAGACCGCGCTCCAGCTGGCTGACGCCAGGACGCGCAACCGCCTCCGCTTCGCGTTCTGGACCGCCCACGAGATCGATCTGGCCGGCTCCGGTCTGCTCGGCTCCGAAACGTACGTGAGCTCGCTGTCGCTCGACGAACTCGATGCCATCGCGCTCTATCTCGACTTCCATATGCTCGATTCGCCGAACGGTGGGCGCTTCGTGCTCGACGGCGACGGCTCCGGTGATCTCGGCGGTGGCCCCGGCGCGGCCGCGATCGAGACGTTCTTCCGCGACTTCTTCGCCGACCGCGACCTCGCCGTCGAGTCGGTGCAGCTGAACGGCCGATCGGACTACAACGCCTTCCACGCGGCCGGCATCCCCGTGGGCGGCATCACGGCAGGCGCCGATGCCATCAAGACGCCCCTCCAGGAGGCCCGATTCGGCGGGAGCGCGGGAATCGCGTTCGATCCCTGCTACCACCTCCCCTGCGACACCTTCGCCAACGTCGACCTCGCCGCGCTCGACCTGAACAGCGATGCGGTCGCTGCCGCGATCCTCACGTTCGCCATGAACACGGAGGCCGTGAACACCCGGAAGGGAATGGGCCGGTTCAAGGCGGCGAAGACCCCGGTGAAGTCAGCATCGCAGGCCGTGATGTAGCCGCGTCGGACCACGACGGTGGTCGGAAGCGGAGCGTGGCGGGATCGGAACGGCGGCCACCGGACGAGTTGGATTCGGTGGCCGCCCTGGGCCTTGCGGCACGAAGGCTGCACCCGCGACACCGGGAGGCAGCCATGTTGAGACCGCGGTCGAGAGTCGTAGCAGTGGCGCTGGCGCTGATCGGAACCATTCACCCGGGCGTGGCCCTGCTCAGCGTTTCGGTTCTGAGCTTCGGCCTCGCAGTGGCCTTCGGCCTCGAGCTGATCGGCGCCCTCCCCGGTACGAACCCCGACGAGCCCTCGCTGCTCTCCGTGACGACGGATGCGACACGCTGATCCCTGATCGCGTTCGCGATGGGAGCGTCAAGGGGCTGCGGCGGCCACCGAACGGTTCGGTGGCCGCTCGCGTCATTCGGTCAGTTCTTCTGGAAGGAGGCGGTGATCGGAGTCCCGCCGATATCGCCCGTCCAGGTCATGGTCGAGCCCTGGATCTGGTAGGTGAAGGTGGACTCGTCGTCGTCACCGAGGTCGAGCGTGATGGTGGAGCTCGTCGAGGTGTAGTCGCCCGTGATCGTGCAGGCGGTCGCGGGGTCGACGCAGAACGCATGCAGGTCGTCGCCCGCGATGACCGCGGTGGCGGTCCCCCCGGCGCTTAGGGTGAGCTCGAGATCGAGGCCGGCGGCGACCAGGTCGCCGATGATGGGCGCGATGAGGCTCGTGGCGGTCCAGGTGCCCACCAGCGTCTCATCGTCACCGTTCGGCCCTGCGGAGTCATCCGAGCAGCCGGCCGCCAGCGGCAGCTGGACGAGCACGGCGAGGAGGAGCGAGGGAACGGCCGAACGCATGCGCATGGTGCCTCCAGTGCAGGGTCACGGACGTGGGTGCCGCGACACCGGTCCGCCCTCGCGGGACGGGGGCCGGTACGGCGCGTCGGGGTCGCCTCTGCGAAGATCAGGCCACCGTTGCCGGGCGGGGCGTCCCGGCGCCAGGCGCCTGCGCGGTTCCGCCGAGGCTCAGGCCGGCCCGCTGGAGGACGCCGCGCGGACGGGTCGGCTGGCTTCCGTCTCGTCGAGGATGGCGCGGACCCGGGCGCCGAGGCTGTCGGGGGTGAACGGCTTGCGCAGGAACCGGCTGCCTTCGCGGATGACACCGCGGCCGGCCACGGCTTCATCGGCATAGCCGGAGAGGAAGAGGACCGGCATGCCGGGTCGTTCGCGTTCGATGTGGCGGGCCAGCTCGCCACCCGACATCCCGGGCATGACGACGTCCGTGACGACGATCCGGATCTCGTGGCCGGCCCGGGCGAGAATGGCCAACGCCGCGTGCCCGTCGGCGGCGGGCAGCACGCGGTAGCCGAGGCGCGAGAGGCTCCGTACGGCCACACCGCGCACGGCGTCGTCGTCCTCCACGAGCAGGATGGTCTCGGTGCCGCCCCGCGCGGACGGCGCCCCCCTTTGCGGTACGGGCTGCCGGTCACCCACGCTCGTGTGCGGCAGGTAGACCTGGAAGGTGCTGCCCCGGCCCGGCTGGCTGAACACCAGGACGTGGCCCTCGCATTGGCGCACGATCCCGTGCACCGTGGCCAGGCCGAGCCCCGTTCCCTTGCCGGCCTCCTTGGTGGTGAAGAACGGCTCGAAGAGGTGCTGGATCGTGTCGGGGCTCATCCCGACGCCCGTGTCCGCGACCGACAGCAGCACGTAGCGCCCCGGCCGCACGGTCGGGTGCTGTTCGGCGTACTCGGCATCGAGCTCCACGATGCGCGTCTCGATGGCGAGCACGCCGCCCTCGGGCATCGCGTCCCGCGCATTGACCGCCAGGTTCAAAATGATCTGCTCGAGGTGCGCCCGGTCGGCGCGCACGCTGCACCGGTCCGGGGACGGCGTGACGCGGAGCTGGATGCTTTCCCCGATCACGCGGTGGAGGAGGCGACCCGTCTCCTCCGCGATCCGGCCGAGGTCCACGACCGTCTCGCTCAGCGTGCTCTGCCGGCTCAGCGCGAGGAGCTGCCGGGTCAGGTCCGCCGCACGCTGGGCGGCCGTCCGGATGTCCTCCAGCTCGGCCCGGGCCGGATGGTCCGCGGGCAGCTGGTCCTGCGCCATCGCCACCGGTCCCAGGATCGCCGTCAGCAGGTTGTTGAAATCGTGCGCCACCCCGCCCGCGAGGCGGCCCACCGCCTCCATCTTGTGGGCCTGCCGCAGCTCGTCCTCCTTCGCGAGCAGGAGCCGCTCCGCGTCGCGCCGTTCCGTGATGTCGCTCCCGGTGCCGACCCATTCACGGGTCGAGCCGTCCGCCCTGACCACGGGGACGGCGCGCAACGCCAGCAGCCGGTAGACGCCGTCCGACCGCTGCAGGCGGCACTCCGCCTCGAACGGCGAACCCCTCCGCACCGCCTCCGTCCAGGCTCCGAGCGTCCGCTCCAGGTCCTCCGGATGGATCGCCGACGCCCAGCCCGTCCCGCGCACCTCCTCCTCGTCCTGGTCGGTGAACGCCTGCCAGCTCGGGATCGGGCCTCGCACCCTGCCCTCCGGATCCGCGGTCCAGACCACCTGGCTGGAGGCCGTCACCAGCGACCGGAAGCGCGCCTCGCTCTCCGCCAGCTCCCGGGTCCGGTGCTCGACCCGGTCCGCCATCCTGTTGAACGACGAGGCGACGTCCGCCAGCTCCGCCGGCCCGCGGATCCTCACGCGCTGCGTGTAGTCCCCGGCGGCGACACCCCTCGCCGCGTCCACCACCCCCGCCAGCGGGGCCGTCAGACGCCGACTCAGCACCACGGCCGCCAGTGCCCCCAGGAGCAGCAGCCCGCCCGCCACCGCGATGATCCGGCGCAGGTACGCCCGCGCGGGAGCCAGCGCGTGGTCGCTCGTCATCTCGACCATCACCAGCCACGGCATGTTCGGGATCGGCTGCGAGAACCCGATGTACTCCGTACTGTCCCGGACGTACGACGCCGCGCCCGGCGCCGCCTCGATCCCGCCCGCACGCGCGGCTACCACCCCGCGCTCCTTCACCCAGAGATCCCCCGACGGGTTCCCGAACAGCACACCGCCCCCTGGGCCGATCAGCGCCTCCAGCGTCTGCGACTGCTGCGGCGCCGATACCAGGCGCCGCCGTTCCGCCAGCCACGCCACCGTCGCGCCGCCGGCCTCCACCGGTACCACCAGGTCGTAGAAGACCGTCGTGTCGTCCGTCGCCTGGATCGGCGAGATCGTGCCGCTCTCCGCCCGCACCGGCGCAACCGATCCCCACCCCGGGACCGAGTCCCCGTTCACCGCCACCAGCGGCGCTCCCGTCCGGTCCCACACCCCGATCGTGACCTGCGACGTGCTCACCTCCGACCGCACCGCCTCCAGCTCCGCCCGCACCGCAGCCGCCGCCTCGGCACCCCCTCCCTCCACCAGCGCCGCCACCGCCGGGGATCCCGCCGCCCGGGACAGCCTCGGAAGCCGCGCCGCCACGCTCGACCGCCGCATCAGCTCTCCCGCCAGCCGCTCCAGACGCTCCTCCGCCGCCGCACGCGCCTGGTCGCGTACCTCCACGTAGCTCGCCGCCGTCAGCGTCGCCACCACGGCCGCCAGCACCCCCACCGCCAGCAGCGGCAGTCCGCGTCGAATCGTCCAGCTCTCGTGCATCGCGGCAGTTCCGGAGTCGGGGAACCGGTCGGGCCTGCCCCGGCCGGCAGTTCGGAAGGACCGCCCATCGGCGGTTTCGCACCTACGCAGGCCCCGGGACGGGGAGGGGGTCCCGGAACCCCTCCACAGTGCACCTGCCGCCCCCGCCGGGCAAGGACTTCCGCCCGCCCGCCACCCCCGCCCCCCACGAAAAGCTCGCCTCCCGCGCCCGCCCCGCCTATCTTGGTACGCATCCCCGCAACAGATCCGGTCCCCGGCCGGTCTCCCGACGATGGGAAGGAGAGCTCGTGCCAGACTGCTACTTCTGCGGCTCGGAAGACTCCATGGCTCCGTTCCGACGGCCGGAACGCGTCCTCCTCCTCTCCTCCATCCTCCGCACCCTGCGCTGGCGCTACTGCCGTGCCTGCACCCGCCACTTCCTCACCCTTCAGCGCGACCGGCCCACCGCCCACCCGTCCGACCTCGTCGTCCCCGACCCCGCCGCCCGGCGCCGTCGCCACGTAGCCTGATCCGCCCCCCGCCGGGGCATTGACACCGGCGCCCACCCCTCCTATCCTACAGATCTGTCCCCGAACGGCCGTACTGCGGCCACGGGTCGACGCCCTGTGGGAGCATGCGGCGCACCGCCGTGCGATGGACCACGGGCTCGGATCGACAGCGATGTCGCGGCCCGGCGCTTCGCACCGGGCCTCACCTCGTTGTCCCTCCCGCCCCTCCTCGCTCCGGCCACTTCGCCGCACCTCCGCACGAACCCGCACCGGCGCCGGGTCATCGAGGGAGCAGGCGGGCACGGACACGAACCGGATACCGAGAGACGAGCATGGGCAAGGCGAAGTTCGAGCGGACGAAGCCGCACGTGAACGTGGGGACGATCGGGCACGTGGACCACGGGAAGACGACGTTGACGGCGGCGATCACG
>DATKBW010000079.1:0-5564 GCA_035513575.1 Longimicrobiales bacterium
GGCGTCTCCGGCCCGGTCGGGCGGCAGGAACTTGAGCGCGACCATCCGGTCGAGCGACCCGTCGCGGGCCCGGTACACCACGCCCATGCCGCCGCCGCCGATCCGCTCCAGGATCTCGTAGCGCCCGACGGTCCGCCCGACGAAGGGAGCCTCCTCGGGGAGGGCCTCCAGCGCCGCCGGCAGGACCCGGCCGGCGAGATCGTCCAGGTAGGTGGGGGCCGCTGCGTGGAAGTCCAGCAGCGCGGCGAGCTCGGCCTGGAGTCCGGCGTCGCCGCCGCACGCCTCCTCGACGAACCCGGCCCGCTCCTCGGCGGGAAGCCCGATCGCCCGCTCGAACAGCTCCGCCAGGCGGCGGCGCAACCCCGGGGCGCGGCTCACCCTTCGAGCTCGCGGTGGAGCCACGCCTGGGCCATCGCCCAGTCGCGCTTGACCGTCCGGAGCGAGACCCCCAGCGCCGCGGCGGTCTCCTCCACCGTCATCCCGCCGAAGAAGCGGCACTCGACGACCCGGCTCTGGCGCGGGTCGACGTCCTCGAGCCGCTCAAGCGCGTCGTCGAGCGCGGCGAGGAGGCCGGCCCCGGCGTCGGAGAACGCCTCATCGGGCGCCGGCAGGCTCGCCGCGTCGAGCGTAACCCGCTCCAGGCCGCCGCCCCGCTTCAGGGCCGCCTTCTCGCGCGCGTAGTTACAGAGGATGTGGCGCATGGCCCGCGAGGCGAGCGCGAAGAAGTGGGCCCGGCTGTCGGCGCCGATCCCGGCCCCGTCGACCAGTTTCAGGTACGCCTCGTGGATCAGCGCGGTGGTGTCCATCGTGTGGTCGCCCCGCCACCGCCTTCGCTGGCGCCGGGCGAGGACCCGCAGCTCGTCGTAGACCAGGTCGAAGAGCGCGTCGACGGGCGCGCGGTCCTCCCCGCCCATCTCGCCGAGGAGTCGGGTGACCGTGGCTCGCTCGGATTCTCCCATGATCCCCCCGTATGGCCCGTGTTCCTCGAAAACCGTGTACCCAAGGGTGAAGGGGAACGCACGGAAGGTCAATCGACGACAACCGGAGGGACACCGATGCGGATCGGGATCGACGTGGGCGGGACCCACACCGACGCGGCGCTGGTCGACGGCGAGCGGGTGGTCGCGACCGCCAAGACGCCCACCACCGCCGAGGTGAGCGCGGGGATCGCGGGCGCGTTGCGAAAGGTCCTCGTGGAGACCGACCCGGCCACGGTGGAGGCGGTGATGATCGGGACCACGCACTTCACCAACGCGGTGATCGAGGGCACGCGCCTGGAGGAGACGGCGTGCGTCCGGCTGGGGCTCCCGGCCACGGCGTCGCTCCCCTCGATGGTCGACTGGCCGGACGGGTTGCGGGAGCGGGTCGGGGACCACCGCTACCTGGCGCGGGGCGGGCACGAGTTCGACGGCCGGGAGATCTCCCCGCTCGACGAGGAGGAGATCCGCGGCGTCGCGACCCGGATCCGGGACCGCGGCATCACGGCCGTCGCCGTCTGCTCGGTGTTCTCGCCGGTCGACCCGACGTTCGAGGAGCGGGCCGCCGCGATCCTCGAGGAGGGGGTCCCCGGAGCGACCGTCACCCGCTCCCACTCAATCGGCCGGATCGGCCTGCTGGAGCGGGAGAACGCGGCGGTCCTGAACGCCTCGCTGGGGGCGCTCGCCCGGCGGACGATGGCCGGCTTCGAGGCGGCCCTGAGCGGATCGGGGATCTCCGCGCCCCTCTGGGTCACGCAGAACGACGGCACTCTGATGAGCGCGGAGTTCGCCACCGCGTTCCCGATCCTCACCTTCGCGTCGGGCCCGACGAACAGCATGCGGGGTGCGGCGTTCCTCGCCGGGCGGGAGGACGCGATCGTGGTCGACATCGGCGGCACGACCACCGACGTCGGGGCGTTGCGTCGCGGGTTCCCGCGGCCGGCCGGGCGGGCCGTCTCGATCGGCGGCGTCCGGACCGACTTCCGGATGCCGGACACCCGCTCGGTGGGCCTGGGCGGGGGCAGCGTGATCGGGCTCGACCCGCTCGAGGTGGGCCCCCGCAGCGTCGGCTACCGGCTGAGCTCCGAGGCGCTCGTCTTCGGCGGCGACACCCTGACCGCCACCGATGTCGCCGTCGCCGCCGGCCGGGCGGAGATCGGCGATCCCGCGCGGGTCGCCCACCTGGACCGGGCCCTCGTGGCCCGGATCGTGGAGCGGATCGACCGGACGATCGAGGCCGCGGTCGACCGGATGAAGACGAGCGCCGCGCCGGTCCCGGTGGTCCTGGTCGGGGGCGGGAGCGTTCTGGTCGACGGGGAGGTCGCCGGGGCCGCCGAGACGATCCGTCCCGAGCACCACGCGGTGGCGAACGTGATCGGCGCCGCGATTGCGCGGGTCGGCGGCGCGTGCGATCGGGTCTTCTCGCTGGCGGAAACGAGCCGCGAGCGGGCGCTCGATGCCGCCCGCGCCGAGGCCGCCGACCGGGCGGTGGCGGCCGGGGCGGATCCGGACACCGTGGAGATCCTGGACCTCGACGAGATCCCGCTGGCGTACCTGCCCGGCAGCGCGGTCCGGATCACGGCGCGGGCCGTCGGCGACCTGCGGGCGGCCCACGCGCGGGCCCGTCGAGCGGAGGCGGGTTCGTGAGCCGCGTCACCGAATGGTTCGAGGACCACGCCCGGGATCCGGTCCCGGCCGGCGAGACGGTCCGCGGGTGGCACATCGTCGTCATCTACGTGGGCGTGGCGCTGACCCTGCCGGCCTTCCTGACCGGTGGGGAGATCGGCCTGGGCGTGGGGCTCTCCAGCGGGGTGGTGGCCACCCTGGTCGCCTCGGCGATCCTGGCCGCGGTCGGCCTCGCGACGGGGTACCTCGGGGCGCGGACGCGGCTGTCGACGTACATGATCTCGCGCCACGCGTTCGGCCGGGCGGGGGCGAGGATCCCCAATGGCCTGCTGGCGCTGACGCTCTTCGGATGGTTCGGCGTGACGGCGGCCTTCTTCGCCCAGGCCACCCACGCGCTGGCGCTCTCCTATCTGGGGCTCGACCTGGGGCCGGCGACGTGGACGATCGTCGGGACGGTGCTGATGACCTCAACGGCCCTGTTCGGCTTCAAGGGACTGGACAAGCTGAGCGTCGTGGTGACGCCGCTGCTGGTCCTCTTGCTGGGAGCCGCGGTGGTGGAGTCGCTCGCTATCTCCTCGCCCGGAAACGTGCTCGCCTACGAGGGGTCCGGGGCGTTCCCGGTGGGCGCGGCCGTCTCCATGCTGGTCGGCGGCTGGATGGTGGGCGCGGTGGTGCTCCCGGACCTCACCCGCTACGCGGTCTCCCCGCGGCACGGGATGGTGGGCGGAGGGCTCTCCTTCGTCGTCGGCATGGTGGTGGTGATCGTCCCCTCGATGATCGTGGCGGTCGCCAACGGGAATCAGGACCTGGTCGCCGTGGTCGTCTCGTTCGGATGGGCCACGGCCGGGCTCGCCGTCATCGTCCTGTCGGCGTGGAGCTCCAACGACAACAACGTCTATTCCGCCGCGCTGGGGCTGGCGAGCATCGTCGAGGGCGTGGCGAAGTGGAAGATCACCCTCGCCGCCGGGGCCGCGGGCGGCCTGCTGGCCCTGATCGGGATCATCGACCGGCTGGTGCCGCTTTTGATGGGGCTGGGGATCCTGATCCCGCCGATCGCGGGGGTCTACGTCACCGACTGGCTCCTCCATCGCGAGTCGTACGATCCGGATCGGGGGCGGCCCTCGCCGGCGTTCCGCTGGCGGGCGTTCGTGGCGTGGGGTCTCGCCAGCGGGGTCGCCGTCGCGACCCAGCCGGCGGAGATCGGGGGCCTGGGGTGGTTCTCGCTGACCATGATCCCGGCCCTGGACGCCCTGGCGGTCTCGTGCGTGGCGTACCTGGCGCTCGACCGGGTCGGGACCTCGTGATCCTCGACGAATCCGGGCTCGAGGACCTCGCCGTGGGCGCCGCGATGCTCGGCAGCGGCGGTGGGGGCGATCCGTACGTCGGGAAGCTGATGGCCCGCGAGGCGCTGCGAGCGCACGGGCCGGTCGAGCTGGTCGGGCTCGACGACCTCGACGACGACGCGCTGGTGGTGGCCGCCGGGATGATGGGAGCGCCCGGCGTCATGGTCGAGAAGATCCCCAACGGGGACGAGGTCGTCCGCGCCGTCCTGTCGCTCGGGGCGTACCTGGGTGCGCCCGTGAAGGCGGTGATGAGCGGGGAGGTGGGCGGGCTCAACTCGATGATCCCCGTCTACGCCGCGGCGCGCCTCGGCCTGCCGCTCGTCGACGCCGACGGCACCGGCCGCGCGTTTCCCGAGATCCACCTGTCGACTTACACGATCCACGGGATCTCCGCGACCCCGCTCGCGATGGCCGACGAGCACGGGGACACCGTGATCGTCGACGCCGTCGACAACCGGCGGGCCGAGACGCTGGCCCGGGGGATTACGGTCGACATGGGCGCGGTGGCGCTGGTCGCGGCGTATCCGGCGACCGCGGCCGAGCTCCGGGAGGCGGTCGTCCCGGGGACGATCGGGGGGGCGCGAGAGATCGGCGCGGCGATCCGGTCGGCCCCGCGGCGGGACGCCCCGCCGGTCGAGACGGCCCGACAGGCCGTCGGGGGGAGGAGCGTGTTCGAGGGGAAGGTGGTGGAGGTCGAGCGCCGCACCGAGCGCGGGTTCTCCATGGGCCACGCCTCCCTCGTCGGCATGGACGGGTATGCCGGGACCCGCCTCCGCCTCGACTTCCAGAACGAGTTCCTCGCCGCGCGCCTCGATGACGCGTTCGTGGTCACCACCCCCGACCTGATCACCGCGCTGGACCCCGAGGACGGGACGCCGATCCCCGCCGAGGCCCTCCGCTACGGGGCCCGCGTGGCGGTGATCGCCATCCCGTGTCCAGCGGTCTGGCGCTCGGCGGCCGGGCTGACGCTCGCGGGGCCGCGCGCCTTCGGGTACGACGTGGAGTACTCGCCCGTGGAGGAAGATGCGGCGCCCGCACCGCCGGAAATACCGGCCTCGCGAGATTGAAGGATTGTCGAGTGGCCGAACGCGAAGGTCCACGTAGATTCGACTCGTGAATTTACTCATCGAACAGGCCGTCTGGGAGGCTTTGGGGAAGGTCTCCGACCCCGAGCTGCCGGTCTCCCTCGTCGACATGGGGATGATCTACCGCGTCGACATCTCCGAGCCCGGCACCGTCGTCATCGATCTCACCTTCACCTCGATCGGATGCCCCGGGATGGAGATGATCCTCGAGGACGTCGAGCGAGCGGTCGTAGCGCTCCCCGGGGTAGAGCGGGTCCGGATCGAAATCGTCTGGTCGCCGCCCTGGACCAAGGCGCGGCTGACCGACACCGGCCGTAAAATGCTCATGGCCGCCGGGCTCAGTCTGTGAAACGGCCGGGCGAGCGAGTGTTCGAGGTGTTCTGCCGCATCGCCCCCGGCGACCCGATGTCCCACATCGGCACGCTCAACGCCCCGGACATCGACCTGGCGCGCGTCTACGCCTGGCGCATCTATGACGAGGAGGACTGGGCCGACATGTGGGTCGTCCCGCGCGACGCGATCGTCAGCGCCCA
>DATKBW010000080.1:0-4796 GCA_035513575.1 Longimicrobiales bacterium
TACCGGGTCCTCCTCCTGGAGCAGGGCCGGCGCTTCGAGCCTGGCGATTTCGCTCGCACCAACTGGAACCTCCGCCGCTGGCTGTGGGCACCCCGTCTGGGGCTGCGGGGCCCGTTCCGGATGACGTTCCTGCGCCACCTGACCGCGCTCTCCGGCGTCGGGGTCGGCGGCGGGTCCCTCGTCTACGCGGGCGTCCTCTCCGCCCCGTCCGACGACTTCTTCCGGGCCCCATCCTGGGCCGGCCTCGCGGACTGGCGGCAGGAGCTGGCCCCCCATTACGCGACGGCCCGTCGCATGCTCGGCGCCGCGACCTTCCCGGGCGAGACCACCCCTGACCGGCTGGTGGCCGCCATCGCCAGGGACCTCGGCCGCGAGGGCGACCATCGCCCCACGGACGTGGGCGTGTTCTTCGGCAACCCCGGCGAGACGGTGCCGGACCCGTTCTTCGACGGCGCGGGGCCGGACCGCACCGGGTGCACACGCTGCGGCGGGTGCATGGTCGGGTGCAGGCATGGCGCCAAGAACACCCTGGACCGCAACTACCTCTGGCTCGCGGAGCGGAAAGGCCTCCAGATCCGCGCGCAGACGCGCGTCACCGCCCTCCGTCCCGTCGACGGAGGGTGGGAGGTCGAGGCGGTGGACGGCCGACGGCCGCGCCGCCGGCCCGTCACGCTCCGCGCGGGGCGGATCGTACTCGCCGGGGGTGTGCTCGGCACCGTGCCGCTGCTCCTGCGGATGCGCGCTGCCGGGGCGCTGCCGCTGATCTCCGCCCACCTCGGCGACTACGTCCGCACCAACTCCGAGGTGCTGATGGGCGTGGTCGCGCCCGGCGCCGACATGGCGGAGGGCGTGGCCATCACGTCGCTGCTCCGGACGGGGGAGCGCTCCACGCTCCAGCCCGTGCGCTACCCGCCCGGGTCCGGGGCGCTGCGCGTCCTGCAGTTCCCCCACGCCCCGGGGGACACCCTCGGCGCCCGCCTGGCCGAGACGCTACGCCGCGGGCTTCGCCACCCCCTCCGGCTGGCCCGCGCCTGGCTCGTGAGGGACTGGGCCCGCAGCACGCTGATCCTCCTCTACATGAGCACGGACGACGGCCACCTCCGTCTCCGTCTCCGCCGGTCCGGACGGATCATCACCGACGCCTCGGGCGGCCGCGCGCCCCGGGCGTCCATCCCCGAGGCCACGGACCTCGGCGACCGGATCGCCGGGATGACCGGCGGCTACGCCGTCAGCTTCATCATGGAGACGCTGAGCGGGACCCCCACGACCGCCCACATCCTCGGGGGGTGCGTCATGGGACCGAGCGCGGAGGAGGGAGTGATCGGACCCGACCACCAGGTCTGGGGCTACCCCGGGCTGTACGTCGTGGACGGCTCGGCCGTGTCCGCCAACCCCGGTGTAAACCCCGCCCTCACCATCTGCGCCCTGGCGGAGCGGGCGATGGGCCGCATCCCCGCGCGTGTGCCCGGCGACCCGCTCGCGCGCACCGTCCGCGTGTAGCCGTCGTCCGGCCGGCCGTCTCGCGTCCGGCCGGCCGTCTCGACCTCGACCCGACCCTCCCCCGCGCTCGGGACGCCTCGATGGCGGGACGGCCGGCTCACCCGGCGGCCTCCCGGACCCTGCGGGCGCGGCCTCTGCCTGCCGTCCAGGTCAGGACGAGGACGAGGGCGAAGCCCGCGGCGAGGGACAGGGCGGCCCGCGCGGCGAGGGGGAGGGAGGAGGGGGGCCAGGCGCGGTCGGCGGTGAGCCCCAGTAGCGCGGCCATCCGCTGGTACCCCAGGGCGGCCGCGAGGGCGAACATGGCGGCGAAATAGACGAAGCCCGGCACGAAGAGCGGCGTCCGGAGGTCCGACACGCACTCCACCATGAGCGCGAAGGGGAGCAGGATCCCGGTGGTGAGGAAGAGGAGCCAGACGGTCCACGCGGCGAGGCCCAGGTCTCCCAGGGAGAGGACCAGCGCGATGAGGAGCGCGCACCCGGCGTAGAGGACCCAGGTGGCCAGGAGGCCGAGGACCGCCGCCGTGACCTGCTCCACGGGCGTCACGAAGTTGACGCGGAGGAAATCCTGCAGACCTCCCATGCGTTGCTCGACCAGTCCCGAGCGGATCACGAACAGCGCGCCGAAGGCGTAGCCGGTGCCGAGCATCTCCGGGTCGAACGCCCAGACGCCCTCGTTGCGCAGCGAGATGGCCGGGCCGAGCAGGGATACGCCGAGCAGGAGGACCGCCCCCGTCCACGTGAAGGGTGTCAGGAGATTGGTGTGGACCGCGTGCCCCGCCAGGGCGAGCACCCGGCGGATCACGGCCCCGCCTCCCCGAACGGCTCGGCGAACCCCGCCTCGAGCCGGAGCCCCGCGCCGCCGCCGGCCTGCGCCGGGAGCTGGTTCGTCGCCACGACCACCACCCGCGCGGCCACCGGCGCCGCCACCCGCGCCTCGAGTGCGGCGGTGAGCGCTGCCTTGGCGTCCGGCGACAGGTGCTCGTACGGCTCGTCCAGGAGCAGCGGGCCGGGGCGCCGCAGGAGCGCGTCCAGCAGGAGACGCTTCCGCTCACCGGTGGAGAGCCGACCCACCTTCCGATCCGCGGCCACGTCCGGCCACAGCGCCGTGTGCCCGGCCGGCGCTCCCTCCGGCAGGAGCCGCGGGACGAGCCGGGCCCAGGCGCCCACCGTGGAGGACGCCGGGAGCGCCATCTCCGAGTGGAAATACAGGAACGGCTCGCCGGGGGGCGCGCGGTGATACACGCGCCCGGCGGCCGGCGGATCCAGCAGCGCGAGGACACGCAGCAGGCTCGACTTGCCGGCCCCGTTCGGCCCGACGACCCAGAAGATGCGCCCCGGGCGGATCTCGAGGCTCAGCCCGGTCACGATCCGCTCGGCCCCGCGCCGGACGGCGAGGTCATCCAGTGCGAGCATGGGGCTCCTCCGCGGGCAGGGCGCAGGTGTAGAGGTGGTCCTCGTCGTCGGCGACCACGGCCACGCGGTGCCGCGGGAGCACGGCCATGCGGCTGGCGGCGACGTCGATCGTATAGCCCTCGAGGAAGCCCAGCCGATCGTCCAGCCGGAGGATCGCCCGCTGCGCCACGCCCGCGACCGTCCGCCCCGACCGCGTCATCAGGTAGACCTCCGACCGGCTCCGGTCGACGCTGAGCCCGAGCGCCGGCACGAGGATCCGCGGCTGGTCCGCCTCCGTCAGCGGTGGCGTCGGGATGTATCGGAGCTGCTCGAGCGTGGCATCCGGCGTGGGCACCGCGAGCCGCGTCACGCCGCCCGCGAGGTCCACCGCGAACCCCCGCGGCGCCATGTACTCGTGCAGCACGAGCGCGCGCCCGTCGGGGAGGACCTCCACCCGCGCGATGTTGCCCATCGTCCGAACCAGGACGTCGGGGTGGTACCGCGGCGGGACCGCCAGCTCCGTCCGCCGGCCGTCCGCGAAGCGGACCAGCAGCGTCGGCGGCTCGTCGCCGAACCGGAGCGGCGTGACCAGCACCTCCCCCCCGGGCGTCGCCGCCAGCATGTTCGGCAGGAATCCCAGCGGGGTGGACCGGATGAGCTCGCCCCCGCGGGACAGGACCAGAAGCCGGAGCGACCCCCGGTCCGCGATGGCCACGGCCGTGTCACCCAGAAGCGCCGCGCTCACCGCCTTCCCCGCCGAGCCCGGCCCGACGGCGGCGTACTCCAGCGACCATAGCGTCCGCATCCGCTCGTCCAGCTCCGCGATCCGGCGCCGGGGCTCGTCCAGCAGCAGCCACGTGGAATCACTCGCCGAGCGCAGCTCCGACACCGCGATCCCCGCGCCGGCCCACGCTCGCGCGCACCGCGCCGGCAGCGCGCGGTCCAGGAAATCATCCACCACCGTATACACGTCCCGATCCGCCTCGCCGCACGCCGCCAGCACGACCACCAGGAGAAGAGTCGACCTGCGCATGATTATCCCCTCTCCTTCAGGTCAGCTGCCGCTGACGCAGCGGAGGTACTTCGAGAAGCACTCGATGTCCGCCAGCGTCTGCAGCACGCCCGTCAACTCGTGCGTGTCGTTCAGGCACTTCACATAGCCGTCCGTGCACTCCTGCGCCGCGACCGGGCGCGGCGTGGACGCGGCCGCGGTCGCGGCCAGGGTCAGCATCAGCATGGTCTTCCTCATGACTTCCTCCTGTGTTCGCGGTTGCGCGCAGGCCGACCCTCTCGCGACACAGGATTGGACAAGATAGAGGGCGCGCCCATAGCTCGGTGGGACACGCCCGGGGAGGGGGCGCGGGCTCGCCTTCGGCTCGCAAGAGGGCTCGCTGGCGCTCGCCACACCCCGGCATTGGGGTCAGCGGGCGGCGGGTGCCATGGCCACTGGAGCGAGCGCAATGTCGGAGCGGCCGCGAACCACACAACCGCCGTCGAGATTCAGCTCGCATAAAACGAGCGAAATCTCGTTTTCGGTTGGGGCTCCGCGTATCGGCTACGACTTCCGTCCCGGTTCCCGGGTCGAAGATCGAAAGCGCGCGGCGAGCCGGAGCCGGCTACGAGATCCGTCTCGCAAACCGCCGAGCCAGCCAACCGCCGGGCGCCGGCTGGCGTTCCCGAACGCCGCCGCGGTGACGTGAGGCACGCACTGCTTGCGCCGCCAGGCGCCCTCTTGCGAGGCCGGGAGGCCGAGCCCTCATGCGAGGCCGAAGGCCGAGCCCTCATGCGAGGCCGCGAGGCCGAGCCTTCCTGCCGCAGGCCCGGTCCCGAGTTGACACGCGGAGGCGCCACCGGTAGCGTCCGAGGGACCGCCAGGGGTACCCGTGCGCCGACCGCGTCGGGTT
>DATKBW010000081.1:0-22057 GCA_035513575.1 Longimicrobiales bacterium
CCGGCGGCTCCGCGCCGAGCAGGTGGTTCACGAAGTAGTCCCAGCGCCGGCGCATCATGTACGCCTCGTTGCCGAAGCCGTGGCGCCGGTTGGGGAAGAGGATGAGGTCGAAGTCCTGGTTCGCGGCGATGAGCGCCTCCACCAGCGCCAGCGTGCCGTACGGCGGCACGTTGTCGTCCATGGTCCCGTGCGCCAGCAGCAGCTTCCCCTCGAGGTTCTCCGCCAGCAGCTGGTTGGCCTGGTTGTCGTAGCTCGTGGTCCCGTCGGGGTTCCGCACGAGGAGCCCCTGCCACTTCTCTCCCCAGTCGTCCTCGTAGGCGCGGTTGTCGTGGTTGCCGGCCTGGCTCACCGCAACCCTGAAGAAGTCGGGGTAGGCCAGGATCGCCCGGGCGGCGGCGTAGCCGCCCCCGGAGTGGCCGTAGATCCCCGCCCGGTCGAGGTCGATCCACGCATGGCGCTCCGCCAGCTGCCGCATCCCCGCCACCTGATCGGGGAGCCCGTTGTCCCCCATGTTCCCGTAATAGGCCTCGTGGAAGCTCCGGGAGCGCATGGGCGTGCCCATGGCATCGAGCGCCACGACGATGAACCCCAGCTCCGCCAGCGCCTGCCGATCGCTCCACGCCGCCTGGAAGCTCCGGCTCCCCACGCTCCCCGACTGCGGCCCCGGGTAGATGTGGTTGATGATCGGGTACTTCCGCGACGGGTCGAAGCGCGTCGGGCGGTACAGGAGCCCGTGGAGGTCGGTCACGCCGTCGCGGGCCTTCACCGTGAACGGCACCGGCGGCCGCCACCCCGCCGCGGCCAGGCGGCCGGCGTCGGCGCGCTCCAGTGCCTGCACCACCCTGCCGGTCCGTGCATCCCGGATGACGGTGACGGGCGGCGTCGTCGGAGTCGAGTACGTGTCGACCACCCACCGGCCGTCCGGTGACAGCGCGACGTCGTGGTACGCGCTGTCGGGCGTGAGGAGGACCGGCGCGCCACCATCGAGGCTCACGCGGTAGAGGTAGGTGAAGTACGGGTCCCCCGGCTCGCGCGCGTTGCCGATGAGCCAGACGTCCCGCGAGGCGGGATCCACCCTCAGCACCTGCAGGACGTTCCAGTCGCCGCTGGTGACCTGCCGCTTCAGCCGCCCCGTCCGGAGGTCCCGCAGGTACAGGTGCCCCCAGTCGGACTCGCGGGAGTACCACAGGAACTCGTTCGACCCCGCAAGCACGCGCCAGTTCTGCGCCCGGTGTCCGGACTCGTAGAAGGTCGGCACCCGCTCGGTGTGGACCGTCCGGACCTCGCCGGTGGCCGCGTCCGCGACCCGCAGCGTGGCCTCCCGGTGGTCCCGCGACGACGAGACGAACGCCAGCCTCGTCCCGTCCTCGGACCACTCCACGTCCGCCCACCCCAGCCCCCGGCAGACGATGTGGTCGCACACCGTCGATCGGTGCGGGTCCGGCCCCATCCGCAGTCGGATGACCGCCGGGCCGCCCGGCGCCTCCAGGTCGATGACGACCCGGTGGATCCGGAAGATCACGCTGTCCTCCGGCAGCGGGTACTTCCACGCCTCCAGGGTCGGGTGCCCCACGCCGGTGGACACCAGGTACATGTCCCCCACGCCCCGGGCATCGTGCTGGAAGGTGGCGATGCGGCGGGAGTCCGGGGACCAGAGCAGGACCGGCCGGTCGCTCTTCGTCCACCCCGCGTTGTTGGTGGCGTAGCCGAAGTCCGCGACGCCGTCCGTGGTGAGGCGGGTCTCGCGGCCGCTGGCCAGCTCGCGCACCCACAGGTCGTGGGCGCGGACGAACGCGACCTTCCGCCCGTCCGGCGCGACCACCTCGTTCTCGCCGACCCGGTCGTCGCCGCGCGCCGCGGCCATCAACCGCGTCGAGTCCGCGTCCCGGTCCACCCGCTGCCGCGCGGGATCCGCGACGACGATGCGTGACCCATCGTCCGTGCTGACGCGATACCAGACGCGCCCGTCGTCCAGCCACCGCGGGCTCGTGACCACCCCCGTGACGAGGGGACCGACGCCGGGGGCGAGGAACCGCTCGGCCCGGGCGTAATCGTCCGCGGTCAGGCGCGCGGGTGCGTACGGCTCCTGTCCGGCGAGGGGCATGGCGGCGGCGAGGCCGGCGAGGAGGAGCAGGGAACGCGTGGTCATGGGTGGTAGCATCGGTTGGTCGGTGCGAGTCGGAAACGCCAGCGGCTCAACATGGCCGGGCGCCCCGGCACCCGGCAACCGCGGGGCGAGGAGATGCTTGCGGGGGGACCGGCCGGGAAACATCGTGTAGGGCGTCGCGTCTCCTCTCCCCGACGCCGACTCCACACAGCACGCCTGATGCCGACCGTCACCGTCTTCACCAACTCCGCCCGCTCCGCCCGCGGCTCCGCCGGCGCTTACACCGCCGCCGTCCTCGAGCTGCTCGGGGACGCCGACCCCCTCACCGTCATGGACGAGCTGCCCGCGGCGCTCGATGCCCTGCTCGAAGGGGTCTCCGACGCGCGCCTGCGCGCCCCGGAAGAGCCGGAGAAGTGGTCGGTCCTCCAGGTCCTCTGGCACCTGGCGGACTCGGAGGTGATCTACCGCTATCGCCTCCGCCGCGCCGTCGCCCAGGGGGACGCCATCGTCGGCTACGACCAGGACGCCTGGGCCGACCGCCTCCACTACGCCGATGGCGACCCTGCCGAGCCGCTCGCGCTGATCCGCGCACTGCGCCCCGCCACCATGCGCTGGCTGCGCGGGCTGACGCCGGAGGAGATGGAGCGCGCGGGGATCCATGACGAGCGGGGGCCCGAGTCCGTCGCCCACATGGTCCGGCTCCTCGCCGGCCACGACCTGGTGCACCGGAACCAGATCCGGCGGATCCTCATTTGACGACGGCGGTGCCGCCAGCGATCGTCCCGGCATGTCCGACGACCTCGATACCGCCTGGTCCGGGGCCGCCGACCGGCTCCGGGACGACCCCGCCTTCGGGCCGCTGGTGGAGCGGGTCGGGCCGGTGCGCCTCCGGGAGCCACGCGGCGGCCCCTTCCAGTCCCTGGCCGCCGCCATCGTCTACCAGCAGCTCGCCGGCGCCGCCGCCCTCACCATCCACCGGCGCTTCGTCGCTGCCCTCGGCGGGGATGTCACGCCCGATACCGTCCTGGCCGCCCCCGAGGAGGACCTCCGGGCCGCCGGCCTTTCCCGCGCCAAGCTCTCGGCCATCCGCGACCTCGCCGCCAAGGCGGACTCCGGAGAGGTCCCCCTCGAGGGGCTCGATCTCCTCGACGACCAGGATGTCGTCGAGCGGCTCACCCGGGTGAAGGGGATCGGCCCCTGGACCGCCGAGATGTTCCTCCTGTTCGACCTCCGCCGACCCGACGTATGGCCCACCGGCGACCTGGGGGTGCGGAACGGCCTCGGACGCGTACTCGGCTGGCCCCTCGCGCCCACGCCCGCCCAGACCGCGCTCATCGGCACCGGCTACCGCCCCTGGCGCAGCGCCGTCGCCTGGTACTGCTGGCGCGCCGTCGAAGTGATCACACCCGGCGACGGCCCGCCGCCGTGATCGCCCTGGTCGCCGGGGCCACCGGCCTCGTGGGCGGGCAACTCCTCCGTCAGCTCGCCGACGACCCGCGCTACCACGCGGTCACCGCGCTGGTCCGCCGACCCCTGCCGCCCGCCCTGCGCCGCGAACGCGTCCGCCAGGTCACCGTCGACTACGACCGCCTCGCGGACCGCGCCGCCGACCTGGCCGCCGACCACGTCTTCTGCGCACTCGGCACCACGATCCGCGACGCCGGCAGCCGCGACCGCTTCCGCCGCGTCGACCACGACTACCCCCGCGACCTCGCGCGCCTCGCCCGCGACGCCGGCGCACGCCATTTCGCCCTCGTCAGCGCCGTCGGCGCGAACGCCCGCTCCCGCGTCTTCTACAACCGCGTGAAGGGGGAAGCCGAAGCCGCGGTCCGCGCCGTCGACTACCCCTCCGGCGCCCTCTTCCGCCCCTCCATCCTCGGCGGGCGCCGCGAGATCGGTCGGCCCATGGAGCGTCTGGGGCAGCGCATCGCCGCACTCGTGCCCGGTCGCTACCGGCTCGTCCCCGCCGCCGACGTCGCCGCGGCCATGATCGCCGTCGCGGCCCGCGAGCCCGCCGCCTGGCGCATCGTCGAGTCGGAGGAGATCCGCGCCATCGCCGCCGGCCGCGCCTCCTGATCCCTTGCGCGCCGACTACCCGGGCGACCGCTCCCGCTCCGCACGGCCACTTTGCAGCGGGCGCGGGCTCCGCTATCTTTCGCACGCGGGCTCGGGGGCCCCGACCGCCGCCCGGAATCCTATCGGAAAGTCGAAACGTGCGTCGTAGCGCAAAAACGAGGTCCCGGGTGGGCCGGCTGGCCGCGCTCGTGCTGCTGCCGGCCCTGTGGGCCTGCGACAGCCAGGTGGCGGAGCCCGCCCCCCTGCGGACGCGCATCTTCCTCGTGGCCAGCGCCGACGGTCAGCCGCTTCCGGCGCAGCACGATTGCCCGGCCCCCCAGGAGGGGATGGTCGCGGGGGCCCGTTTCGTCGAGGGCGAGCTCGTCCTCTACCCCCAGCAGAACTACACCTGGCGGTACACCATCCAGCAGTACATGACGGTAGGGGGAAGCGAGCAGGTGTGGGAGGAGCCGGTCACGATCCAGGGGACCTATGCCCTGCGCGGCGACTCCCTCGACCTCGTCCTCCCCGATGATGGTACTCGCACCGGCCGCATCAGCGGGGACGTCGTCGAGCTCTCCGAGTACGTTCCCTGCCCCTTCGGCGAAGTGGACGGAACGCCCCACAGCGCCGCGCTCCAGCTCGCCGAGGTCGACGCCGCGGACTGACCCGGTCCGCGCCAGCCGCACCGGCCATCCCGCCGCTCGCTGGCGGCGGCCGCGCCGGCGCGGTACCCTGGACCATGTCCAGAGCTTTCGTGAAGGAGGACGGCGGGGACTTCCAGCCCACCCGGGCGTTCGGCCTCCCCCCCGTCGAGGACCCCTCCTACGACGCCGCCTGCACACTCGTCCTGCTGGAAGCCGCCCGTGACGGACACGTCGATGAAGCGGAGCGGGCCACGGGCTATCGCTTCGGCGATGCCCACCTGAAGCCCCATGTCCAGGCCCTGCTCGACAAGGAGCTGGCGCGCGACGAGGAGGGCCGCGACCGCCGCTTCGTCGGCCTGGCCCGCCGCTGGCTCCGCTCGTGACGCCGCCCTCGCCGTGGGCCAGACCCCCGCCGCGGTCATTCGGACGGCGGTCACTCGGACGGGCGCTTGATCCGGCCGCCCGATTCCGCGATCCTTCCAGGCTATGGATGCCACGAAGGAGATCGCCCGGCGGCGCACGTTCGCCATCATCAGCCATCCGGACGCGGGCAAGACCACGCTGACGGAGAAGCTGCTGCTCTACGGCGGTGCCATCCACCTGGCCGGCTCGGTCAAGGCCCGGCGCGCGGCCCGGCACGCCACGTCCGACTGGATGGAGCTGGAGAAGGAGCGCGGCATCTCCGTGACGTCCAGCGTGCTCCAGTTCGACTACCTGGGCTATCGGATCAACCGGCTGGACACCCCGGGCCACCAGGACTTCTCGGAGGACACCTACCGCACGCTGGTGGCCGCCGACAGCGCCATCATGCTGCTGGACAACCGGAAGGGGGTCGAGGAGCAGACCCGGAAGCTGTTCGAGGTCTGCAAGCTGCGTCGCATCCCCATCTTCACTTTCGTCAACAAGTGCGACCGGGCGGGGGAGAACCCGCTCCAGCTGATCGACGACGTGGAGAAGGACCTGGGGATCCGCTGCTATCCCGTCACGTGGCCGATCCACCGGGGCAGCGAGTTCCTCGGCGTTTACGACCGGGTCGAGGGCGCCGTCCGGCTGTTCGAGAAGGGCGCCGACCACGGGTCGAGGCGTGCCAGGGTCGTGGAGGGGGGGCTGGAGGATGCCGAGGTCGTCGCCCGGGTCGGCGAGGACGTCATCGCGCACGTGAAGGAGGAGCTGGAGCTCCTGGAGCTCGCCGGCGCGGATTTCGACCGCGACGCCGTCCTCGCCGGCGAGCTGTCGCCCACCTTCTTCGGCAGCGCGCTGACCAACTTCGGCGTCGAGCCGCTCCTCCGGCACTTTCTGGAGGACTCGCCCCCGCCGGCGGCGCGGGAGTCCGACGAGGGCCTCATCGGCCCCCACCACGACGCCTTCACCGGGTTCATCTTCAAGATCCAGGCGAATATGGACCCGAAGCACCGGGACCGGATCGCGTTCCTGCGCATCTGCTCCGGCCGCTTCGAGCCGGGGCTCCAGGTCCGCAACACCCGCAGCGGGGACATGATCCGGCTGGCCCAGCCGCAGCAGTTCATGGCGCGGGAGCGGCACGCGGTGGAGGAGGCCTGGCCCGGTGATGTCATCGGTATCCATGACCGTGGCGCGCTCCGCATCGGCGACACCCTCTCGACCAACGGCGACCTGGCCTTCGGCGGGATCCCGCGCTTCAGCCCCGAGCATTTCGCCCGCATCTTCACCGGCGACCCGCTGCGGCGGAAGCAGCTCGACACGGGGCTGCGACAGCTCTCCGAGGAGGGCGCCGCCCAGGTCTTCTTCGAGGACATCCAGGCGGGCCACACGCCCATCGTCGGCGCCGTGGGGCTCCTCCAGTTCGACGTGCTCCTCCACCGCCTCGAGCACGAGTACGGCGCGACGGCCCGCCTCGAGCGGCTCGACTACCGCCACGCCCGCTGGGTGGAGGGCCCTGCGCAGGAGATCGCTCGCGTCGCCCGCGGCGAGGGGCGCCTCCTGGTCTACGACTCCAGGGAGCGCCCCCTGATCCTCTTCACCACCGAGTGGGGCCTGCGCCACGTCGTCGAGAAGGAACGCGACCTGACCTTCCACGCGTTCGCCCCCTGACACCGCCCGAGACCTTCCGCTCGCGCCTCCTGCGCTGGCGGTTCAACCTGTTCCCCGCCTATCGCGGGACGGGGGCGAGGATCACCTGGATCGCGCCGGACTGGTCCGAGGTCCGGGTCCGCATCCCCCTGAGCTGGCGCACCCGCAACTACGTCGGCACGATCTTCGGCGGGAGCATGTACGGCGCCGTCGACCCCGTCTACATGCTCATGCTCATCAAGCGGCTCGGCCCCGATTACATTGTGTGGGACCGCGAGGCGACGATCCGCTTCCTCCGCCCCGGCCGAGCCGCGCTCCATGCCCGCTTCCGCGTGACGGACGAGGAGCTCGCCGCGGTCCGTGCCGCCCTCCCCGCTCCCGGGGACCGGACGGACCGGCACTGGGCCGTGGAGCTCGTGGACGGGGAGGGCGAAGTGCACGCCGTCGTCAAGAAGGCGATCTATATCCGCAGAAAGTGAGGCTCCGTGGAAATCCGCCACCTCCTCAAGGCCCTCAAGGATGATGGCTGGTACCTGGGCAACGCCGGCGACGGCGTCCGCCAGTACATCAGGAAGGGCGCGTCCACCGTCGTGACTGTCGCCGGCCGCTACGGCGATGTCCTCGGCCCCGACACCGAGGCATCGGTCACCGCCCACGCCGAGCTGACACGATGAGCGCGCTCCGCATCCTCCTCGAAAAAACCAGCTCCGGCTTCTCCGCCTGGTCTCCCGACCTCCCCGGCTGCATCGCCACCGGCGATACGGAGGAGGACGCCCGCGCCCGCATGGACGCGGCCGTCCGGATGCACGTCGAGGGGCTCCGAAAGGCCGGCCGGCCCGTCCCGCCCGAGGCTTCCCCTGACTGATGCCGGCGTCGCCCGAGATGCGGATCCTCCGCGGCCTGTTCGCGCTCCTCTTCGGCCTCTATTTCGTGGCCGCACTGCGTGACATTCTCCGCTACGGCGTCCGTCGCCGCTTCGACCGCCTGCCGGGTCTCGGCCCCGACCGGCGCATCCACGACGAGCGCGGCCTGGCCATGCTGGTCTCGAGCACGCGGGGAGGGACCGCCGCCGTCGCCCTGGCCCTCGGGGTGGTCGTCCTCTGCACCGACATCGCGGTCTGGATCCCCGGCGTGGCGTTTCCGGTGATCGTGCTCGTGGCGTGGCTCGTCATGGTCGTCGGGTCCCGCGCCTACATCAGCGACGACGCCCCCGGACCCTGACCCCGAAATGCGGCCGGAAAGGAAGCGCGCGGCGGACACCGTGGGGTGCCCCCGCGCGCTGAACCTCTCGACTACTCCTCGACGCGGCGCACGTTCTCGGCCCGGGGACCCTTCGGGTCCTGCACGAGCTCGAACTCCACCCGTTCGCCCTCCGACAGCGACTTGAACCCCGATCCCTCGATCGCCGAATGGTGGACGAACACGTCCTTGCCGCCCCGGTCCGGCTGGATGAAGCCGAAGCCCTTGTCGTCCATGAACCGAACTACCGTCCCCGTCTCTCGTGCCATGACCCGTCCTCGATGGTGGATTGATGGGACCTGCCGCCCGAAAACCGGCTGCAAGCTCCGTGCTCTCGCGCCGCGCCGCCCGGTGGCGAAACGGCGTCCACACCATAGGCGAGCCGGCCCCGGAGCGCCAACCCGCCGAGGCACAGCGGCACGAAGGTTGATCCAGGAGGGTGGCGGGGTGAGCAAACGATCAAGGGAACCGTGGCGATCGATACGAAGCCTATGAAGCGTCCTTCCGCTCTCCTGGTCGACGGCGACGAGGATACCCGAACGATCCTGCGGGACGCCCTCGAGCACGCGGGCTTCGACGTGCACAGCACCCCGAGCGGCGCCGAGGGGCTGGCCCTGGCCGACGCGCATCGTCCCGACGTCATCATCGGCGATTTCCCGCTGGACGTTCCGGGGCACTCCGCTTTCAGCGACGACATCCGGGCGAACAGACGGCTCACCCGGACCCGTCTGCTGGCGGTGACCGCCCGCGCCATGGAGGACGAGGTGGCGGCGTCACGGGCGGCAGCCGACGCGGTCCTGCTGAAGCCCGTCGACCCACGGGTGGTGGTGCACGAGGTGCGGCGGCTGATCGGGGGAAACTAGGCTCACCGGGCCGGTTGCGCCGGCGACCCGGCGCCGCAACCATCCGCCATGTCCATCGCCTTCACCCGCGCGGTCAGCCCCCTCCTCCCTTCCTGCGAGCTGACGCACCGCTCGCGTCAACCCATCGATGTCCGCCGCGCGCGCGCGCAGCACCGGGGCTACGAGGCGGCCCTGCGCGCCCTCGGCCTGGAGGTACGGCGTCTCCCGGCCGCTCCCGAGCACCCCGACGGTGTGTTCGTGGAGGACGGCGCGGTGGTCCTGCCGGATGTCGCGATCATCGCCCGGCCGGGCGCTCCATCCCGGCGGGGCGAAGTGGCGAGCGTGGAGGAGGCGCTGGCTCGCTTCCGTCCACTGTTCCGCGTCCCTCAGCCGGCCACGCTGGATGGCGGGGATGTGCTGGTGGACGGGCGTACCGTCTTCGTCGGCGCCTCGGCGCGCACGAACGCGGCCGCCCACGACTGGCTGGAGGATCTGCTCCGGCCGCGGGGTTACGATGTCCGGGTGGTCGCGGTGGCGGGATGCCTCCACCTCAAGACCGCGGTCACGGCGCCGCTCCCTGGCACGTTCCTCCTGAACCCGCGCTGGGTGGACCGCGCGTCCTTCGCGGGCCAACGTGTCGTGGAGGTGGATCCCGCCGAGCCCTGGGCGGCGAACGTGCTCCCCGTCGGACCGCGGGTCCTGTGCGCCGCGGGCGCGCCGGCGACGCTGCGGCGGCTCCGGGCCCTCGCGCTGGACGTGCGGCTCGTGGACCTTTCGGAATTCGCCCGGGCCGAGGCCGGGCCCACGTGCTGCACCCTGGTGGTGTCCGAGGATGCCGGGCCGCTGCATATTGAATCCGGGCCAACAAGGAGCAACGGATGACGAAAGGTTTTTTCGCGCGGGTAGGTGTCGTTGGGCTGCTGCTCGCTCTGAGCGGCTGCCTCGGCCCCACCGGGCCGGAGGAGGACAAGCCGAAGGACGATGATGACACCCCGAAGGGCGAGCAGATGGCGCACGCCGTCCCGCTGACCGCACCCGCCGCGATCTGAGCGGCGGCGCCCGGTGCGCATCGTCGGCGGCCGCTGGGCCGGCCGCGACCTGACTTCTCCCGCGGGACGGGTCCGCCCCACCGCCGAGGACCTGCGCGTCCGCTGGATGGAGCTGCTGGCGGGGCGGCTCGAGGGCGCCCGCGTCCTCGAGCTCTACGCCGGCACGGGCGCCGTGGGCCTCGAGGCGCTGTCCCGCGGCGCCGCCTCGGTGGACTTCGTGGAAAACGGACCTGCGGCCCTGCACGCCCTCAAGGCCAACATCGCCGCGCTCCGCGCCGGGCGACGCACGCGCGTGTTCAAGCAGGACGCGCTGCGCTTCGTCGCGCGGCTCCCGGCCGGCGCCTACGACATCGCCCTGGCCGACGCCCCGTACGGCTCGCGCCAGTCGGACCGTCTGGTCGAGCGCTGGCTGGAGGTCCCGTTCGCGTCCGCGCTGGCTCTCGAGCACGCCGCCGACCACCGGCTCCCGCGGGGCGGTCGCAGCCGGATCTTCGGTGATTCCGCGCTCACCCTTTACGGCGGGGCGGCCGCGTGATCCGGCGCCGGGCGGCGCCATGGCCGTGAGCGCCGATCCCCTGCCCGTGGTGATCCATGCGGCGGTGAGCCTCGACGGCCGGGCCACCGGCTTCGCGGCCGACGACGCCACGCTCCGCCGCCTCGCCGCGACCTGGCCGGACGCCCGTCTGCTCCCGGCCGGGGCACCCGAGGCGGCCGCGCTCCTGGCACAGGGACTCGTGACCGAGGTGAGCCTCCTGATCCACCCCGTGATCGTCGGCGAGGGGCACGACTCGTGGTCCGGAGGAGCGCGGCTCCCGGCGGGACTCCGCCTCGTCCGCCGATCCGTGGAGCGCGTCGAGCCGGGGCTGGCGTGGATCCGCTTCGAGGTCGGCGACGCCGTCAGGCCGCCAGGCTAGCCCTCCTCGGGCCAGGAAAGCGCCGTACCTCCGTTCGCGGAGCCCGGCTTCGGCGGCTTCGCCGGGGAATCGAACCGCTCCAGGTCCAGCGGCGGCAGCTCGGTGGACTTCGCCCCGGGACCGGCGGGACCCGTGTCCAGCAGCGGCTCCCATTCCGTTTCTTCGGCCCCCTCGGGCGCGTGGTCCCCATCCAGCAGCGGCTCCCATTCCGTTTCTTCGGCCCCCTCGGGCGCGTGGGCCCCATCCAGCAGCGGCTCCCATTCCGTTTCTTCGGCCCCCTCGGGCGCGTGCTCCCCGTCCAGCAGCGACTCCCATTCCGTTTCCTGGACGGGGGCGGGCTCGGGGTCCAGCAGCGGCAGGTCCGCCATCGCATGGTCCCCACCGCCGTTCGGCTCCTCTTCCGTGAGCAGAGGTAGCTCCGTCAGCGCCCCGTTCTGCTTCGGCTGCGGCGCGTTCCTTTCCGCTCCCGCCTGCTTGACCGGCCTCGCTGCCTTCGCGGGCTTTGCGGCCTTCGCGGGCTTTGCGGCTTTCGCCGCCTTCGCGGGCTTCGCGGCTTTCGCCGCCTTCGCGGCCTTCGCGGCCGCCACCTTCGCCGCCTGCGCCCGCGCCGCCTCGGATGGCTGGCTCCGGAGAGGAGCGACGGGCGAGCCCGTCGCGGGAGTGGCCTTCGCCGGCGCGGAGTCCGAGGCGGCGGCCGGGGGAACCAGCGCCGCCGTGCCCTTCCGCCCGGACGCCTTCCGCCCGTCCGCCGGCCGCGGCCACGGCCCGGCTTCGAGGTGCACCACCGTCCCACTGCCATCCGTGGCGAACAGGTGGAACCCGCCCGCGCGGTCCGCCAGCAACACGGGGTCATCCCCGGGCTGATGGCGGGCCTTCACACCGGACCGCTCCGAAACCGGGCCCGCCACCCAGTCCGTATCGCCGCGCCACACCCAGTGCATCAGCGCGCCACCCTGGCGGCCGAGGACCCGCAGCTCGTCACCGCTTCCCCACGCCACCACCCCCGTCTCCGGCGTGACATCCCGGGGTAGCCCCGGGCGCGTGGCCAGCAGGTCCTCCACCCGCCACGCCCCCGCCGAGCTCCAGGCGTGCACCAGCCCGCCTGCCGCCGCGGGCGCCACCGCGTGCAGACCGCCGGGCCCCATGGTCGCGGCCGGATCCGCTGCCAGCCCCTCGGCCACGTAGCCGGCGGTCCACTGGCCCTGCTCATCCCGCTCCATGTGCAGCAGGCGGCCGCTGTCGGTGCGGGCCAGGAGGTGGAGCCGATCGTCGTGCACCAGGAGCACGGGGGGACCCGCCGCGCGCTCGGCGTCCGGGCACAGCGCCATCAGGTCACCCGCGCTCCACCCGCCCTTGGTGCGCTCGAAGTGAAGCAGGTGGCCGTTCGAACCCCGGGCGGCCACGTGGACGAGGGGCCCGATGCGGGCCGCGATGGGGTCGCCCGAAATCTTGCCACCGGCGGCCGGGGGGACCTCCTCGGCGCGCCAGCCGCGGAAGGGGGCCGATGAGTAGGCGACGAGGGCGCCGTCGTTCCCGCGGCCGACCACGCCGATGCCGCCGAAGGGGAGCGCGACCGGGACGGGGTTGCCCTCGAGGCGGAACCGTGCGCCCGCCTGGCGGTGCTCCGTGCGGTTGTTGACGCGCCAGCGCCTCGGGCCGCGGAAGTGGAGCAGGTCGCCGACGTAGTTGCGAGCGAAGGCATGAATGCGGATGCCCCCGGGCGCGCCGAGGGGCACGGGGTCGGAATGCAGCTCGTGGGCGCCGAGCTCCTCCTTCTCGGTGACGTTCACACTCTCCCAGTGCCCTCCATCGCGGCGGTGGAAATGGAGGAGGGCGCCGTCGGGATCCCGCGCGACGACGTGGAGGGCGCGCCTGCCCGCCGCCGCGCCGGGCCGGCCGCGCACCTTCCGGTTGAGCCCGAGGACGGAGCGGTCGCCGAACGTCTCGGCCCGGACCGGCGCGCCGGGGCGGCGATCGTACGGCACGGCGAAGAAACCGCGGACCCGCCGTCCCCCGGTGATGCGTGCGTCGATGGGTCCCTGGAGGGAGAAAGCGAGGCGCACGTCGTCGTCGCCGGGGCGCTGGGGGTCGTAAACCGAGAGCACGACCGTGCTGCCCTGGCGGTTCCAGTCGTAGGCGAGGACCTGCCGGGCGGCGGCGGTCCGCGCGTAGCCGTCCTCCGCCTCGAGGAAGGTGAGGAGCACGGGCCGTCCCGCCTTGAGGGAGCGGCGCACGCCGGGCCATTCGCGGCGGGTGAGGGAAGCGACGTCCCGCCGTCCGGGCGTGAGGGGGATGCGTACGCGGTCGCGCCACGACCCGTCGGCGGCACCCTGCCATGCGCGGATGCGCGGCCAGACGCCGGCAACCGCGGCGATCTGCCGCTGCCGCAGCTCGGAGTGCAGAGGCGAGCCGGGGGCGGGCGGGGTGGCGAGGTCGGGCGCCGCGCGCCCGTCCAGATACCGGTCCAGCGCGGCCCAGCACATCCCGCCGCCCAGACCCATGGACGGAGGGGTGGTGCCGACCCCGAGGGCCGGTCCCTCGACCTCGAAGGTATCCTTGAAGCGCCAGCCGTTGGTGGACGGCTTGAAGGCCATTGCCATGTTCTCCGGTCGCCAGGAAGGTTCGCTAGGGCAACCGGGTGAGGGCGGCGGGGTCGGGGAGGGCCGACCGTTAACAATGCCATTCCACCCCCGACGACGCAAGGCCGGCGTCCGGGCGCGGCCTCGCCCGGGTGTGGAGCCCTGGCCGGGGCCGCGCTATCTTGAGGAACGGGATCACCTGCTCGAGGGGCGCAATGAGCGGCTTCTTCTTCCTCGTCCTGTTCCTCGTCGCGGGGGTTCTCGGCCTCGTGGGCGCCTTGCGGTTTTATGGCCTGCTTCCGGGGCGCGAGCCGCCCCCGGGCGCGGGGCCGACCCGGGAGGATCTCCATCGGCTGCAGGACGCGCTGAGCTCTCTCGACGCGCGGCTGGACCGCCTGGAGGACCAGCAGCGCTTCCTGGAGCGCCTCCTGGAGGAGCGCCCGGAGCCACCGGCCCTCCCGGCCCCGCAGAACCCGGCCGCGGCCGACGCGCCGGAGCGGGGCGCCGAGAGCATCCTCTTCGACGTCGAGCCGGACGAAAGCCGAGGCGGAGGGTGAACGCGTTCGGGAAGGGAGCGGGAAGTGGCCCGGGGCTGCGTCCCATCCGGAGCGAGGACGATCTGGAGGCCGCGCTGAACGAGCCGCTGGCGGTGCTCTACAAGCACAGCCCGCTGTGCGGGCTGTCGGCGGTGGCGGCCCGCGAGGTGCGGAGCTTTCTGGAGGGGAGTCCCGGGACCCCTGTATACCTGGTGGACGTGATCCGTGAGCGGAGGCTGGCCCGGGGGCTGGGGGAGCGGCTGGGCATCCGCCACGAGTCGCCCCAGGCCATCGTCCTCCGGGACGGCGTTGCCATCTGGAGCGCGTCGCACCGCGGCGTAACCGCGCTGGCGCTGCGGTCGGCCATGGCCTGAGCCGGCTCCTGCGGCCGGTCTTGCGCCTCACCGCCCCCGACGCTATCGAGGGTTCCGGCGCCCCCGCGCCGCGCACGCTCCACTCCCAACCGGGTGACGGATCATGATCAGGCGACTCGGCTTCACCACGGCCCTCGCCCTCGCTCTCCTGGCGGCACCGACCGGGTCCGCAGGGCAGGTCCACTCCATGACGGCGAACCCGTTCGACGTCGAGACGATCGACGGGATCATCCAGGCCCTCTACGCGTCCATTTCGGGACCGGCCGGGCCGAGGGACTGGCACCGCTTCCACTCCCTCTTCCTTCGCGGGGCGATCCTGATGAACGCCGGTCCTCGCTCCGACTCGATGCCGCCGCCGCCTTTCCTCAGCCCCGAGGGGTACCGGGAGCGGGTGGCCCCCTACTTCCTGGAGAACGCGTTCTACGAGGTGGAGGCGACGCGCCGGGTCGAGCGGTTCGGGACCATCGCCCACGTATGGAGCACCTACCTGTCCCGCCGCGCGCCGGGCGAGGAGCCGTTCTCTCGCGGGATCAACAGCATCCAGCTGGTGTGGCACCAGGGACGGTGGTGGGTGGGGAGCATCATCTGGGATTCCGAGCGTCCCGCGACCCCGCTCCCGGCCGCCTACCTCCCGGACTCGGGCGGCGGCCGCTAGGGAACCTCTGCACAAGTCGCCGTGCTGTTTGAAGGATGGTGGGCGGAGAGGGCGATGGGTGGAAGGTGACGCGCCGCGAGCGGTTCCTTGCGGAAATGAACGCAGTGATCCCATGGGAGCGCTTGATCCGTCGGATCGATGCTCCGGATCTACTTCCTCCAGCAGTGGTTCGACCTTTCGGAAGACCGACCACTTGCCCTCCGCCTCCCGCCGGCACAGCGCCTCATCGGAGAGCCCGCGGGCCGAGCGATCCAGGGCAGCGGGCGTCGCCTCGAGCACCTCGAGCGGGTCGCGGTCGCCCAGAGGTCCAGCAGGGCGCGGACGTACGCCTCGGCCTGCTCGTGCGAGGCGGAAGCGGGGTTCGTGAAGACGGACATGGTCGCTCCTGGATGGGGATCTGGCGCCGGGGGCCGTCTGCTGCAGGACCCACCCGTTCCCGTCCGGGTCCTCGAAGGTGGCGAACCGGCCCCACGGCGCGTCGTCGAGATCGGAGATGGCGAGGCCCCTCTCCCGGAGCGTGCGGTGGTCGGCCTCCACGTCGTCGGTCTCCAGCACGACCCCTGCACGCTCCCCGGCGGCATCCGCTCGACCCGGCTCACCAGTGTGATCAAGGCTTCGCCGCCGGCGGGCGGCTGGCTGTACGCGCGGCGCGGGTTCAAGCCGGCGTGGTTCACGCGGGAAGAAGTGACGTCGAACGCCGTGCGGTCGTATCCCGTGGGGTGCGGAGGTAGCTCAGAACAGCGCGCCCAGCTCGAACAGCGTCGCACCCCGGTCCCGCTGAAAGCGCTGCTCGAGCGTGAACCGGATCGTGAAGCGCGTCCCCGGAAAGTGGATGTTGACGTAGGGCAGGAACGCCGCGCTCGCGCCGTCGCCCGCGCGGTCCTCGATCCGGCCTCCCAGCGCGAGGAACGTCCGGGGGAAATACTCCGCCTCGGCCGACCACCGCCCGCGCGTCACATCCGCGACCCGGTCGAGCCCCAGGGCCGCCCCCCAGTGGCCCGCATCACGCGCGCCGGTGACGAGGCCGCTCACCAGGTAGCGATCGGCGTCGTCGTAGAACGCGTGCACGCCCGCGGACGCGAGGCCCCGGCGGACGAACGACTCGAGGAACACGCCCTTGAGTTCCCCCATCACCTCGTTGCTCGCTTCGGTCCGCGCCTCGTCCGTCAGCGGGATCGAGAGCTCGCCCGGGACCGGGAGCACCACCGACGTCGTCCACGTCCCGCCCATCGCCGGCCGCTTCAACGCCGCGCGCACGGCCGGCGACCGGCCGGCCGGGGAGAACGCGCGCAGCGACCGCTCACGCGCCGACCCATCGCCGTCGCCCGGCAGCGACGCGGCGTACACCAGCGGCTCGCTCAGCCCGATACGACGCGAAACGTCCACCTGCTGCAGCATCCGGAACTGGCCCAGCGTCACGTCGAACGCGTCGCCGCCGGCCGTCACGAACAGGTCCTCGAACCGGCCGGACCGGTCCCGCTCCGTCCCATCCGGGCGCGACTCCAGGCTCAGCGCCCGCCATTCGACGAAGTACGACAGCCACGGCGCCAGCACCCGCCCGCCCGAGATCAGCTCGATGCGGTTCACGTAGCTCACCACATCGCCCGCGAGCGGATCGGCCGCCGGCAGCGACTCCATCCGGCCGCTCGCCCACACCGCCAGCGGCCACGTCCGCCCCGCTTCCTCCAGGCCCGGCGAGTCGTAGCCGGCGGCGACGAACGCTTCACCGAACTCGTTCAGCTTCGGCGGCGACACATGGCACTGCGAGCACGATACGCCGTACAACCGCGCGAAGTACGGGATCGCGCGCACGTCGGCCAGCCGAACGGTCGTCGCGTCGGCGTCCGCCCCCCGGCGCGCGGCGTGCGCGCCGCCCGCTTCCCGCGCCTCGTCCATGGGGCTGGCGGGCGTATGCCCGGGAAGGATCAGCATCACGGCGAGGAGCGTCAGGGCGGCGCGAGCGGCGCGGGAGTGATCGGTCATGGCAGAGGCGGGGTTCAGGTAGCACGAACTCGAACGTTAGTGTCACCTAAAATAGGGCGCGCGCCTGGATGCGCAAACGCGGGAGGATTTCAACGATGGCGAGAACTACCTCCGGCTTCACGGCACCACGGTGCGCCGGAGAGGGCGGCTACCTCTTCGACGATTTCGAGAAGAAAGAGTGCGTCGCGATTGAGTGGCGGCAGGACTTCACCGATGTGAAGACTATCGAAGAAGCTCTGCACAAGCCGCCTCACGGCGTGTGAAAGGATGGTGGCCTGAGGCGGCGATGGGTAAATTGATGTGACCGCCCATCTCTGACCCTCTCCGGGTAAAATCATGGCCGAGCAAGGGACGTTTGCGGGGCTGGCGTGGAGCTCCAAAGGGAAGGTGACGCGCCGCGAGCCCAATTGGGGCCGGAACTGATCGGCTATTCGGAGCTACTCATGCATTCAGCTCAGAGCATGCTCATTCGAGCTGCCTGTGCAGAGGTTCCCTAGGGTCCCGAGTCTCCCGGCACCGGCCCCGACCGCCCGTGGACGGGGCGGAGCTCCTGCCACTCCTGCGGGCCGGCGCCACCCAACGCGGCGACGCCGCCGGCCGGCGGTAGGGGGATGAAGAGGGCATCGTAGGGGGCCTGGTCCCAGCGCCGCGCGTGCACGGTCTGTCCGTCCGCCGATCCCACCGCCCGCAGGTCGGAGGCGTCGAGGGTCAGCGGGAGCCCGAAGGGCACCCAGAGGCGCCCGTCCACCACCAGCCGCTGCGCCGGGGCGGCGCGCGGCCGCATGGTGGCCGCCACGAGCTCAGACGTCTCCCGGGCCCGGGCCTCCTCCAGGGGGATGTTGCCGTCGAGGCCCATGTCCCTGCACCCGGCCGTCGCGCCGGCGACCAGCGCCAGCGCCGCGATGGTGATCCGCGTCATTCCCCGTCTCCGTGCGTGGCTTCGATCCGCCCTTCCAGGGGCGGCGGGGAAGATGCGACCGGGCTCCGGCCGGCGCCACCCCCGGAGGGCCCCCGACTGGACGGAAGGCTTCGCTGTCGACAAACTTGCACGGCCGCCGCCACGGAGCGGCCGTACGGTCAGACCACGAGGGAGGAGAGCCGGATGCGCATCGCCATCGACCCTGTCCCGCTCGTCCTGGGCATCTACGCGCAGGTGGGCGGACTGCTCAACCGGGCGGTCGCCCGGGCGGAGGACGGGGATCCCGGGGAGCTGGGCCGCCGGTTCGGCCGGCGGCGGGACGAGGGCACCGACCGGGACGTCAAGCGGCTGGTGAAGGCGGTCCACAGCGAGGTGAAGACGTCGGACAAGCTCCTGAAGAAGACGGGCGATGTCTGGAAGATCTCGGCCGAAACCGACCTCGTGGACCTCGTCGTCCACCGACGGGGAGAGGCGCAGGACCCGCAGTCCTACATCCTCCTGCGGCCCGACGACGTCCGGGAGATCCTGCGCTCCATCCGCGCCGCCGCCGAGGGCACGGGCGAGGAGGCCGAGACGCTGAAGGAGCTCGACGAGGCCGCCGACAGCATCACCGGCCGTCCCAGCGACTATTACACCTTCGGCTTCGATCCCTGGGGGGAGTAGGAAGGAGCGGCACGCCCCTGAAGCGCCTCTTCGTCGTCGCGGCCGCGGCCGGCCTCCTCTTCCCGCCCGGCGCGTCCGCCGCGCAGGACCTCTCCCGCGCGGACCCCGCGCTCCGCCTCCTGCTCATGACCCGCCGCCTCGCCGGCCCCGAGGCACCCGGGCCCGCCCCCCGGGCCCGGCGCCCGGCGGTTCCCCACGGCGTGCTCCCGGACGCCGCGCTCGACGTGCGGCCCACGGGGGTCTGGGTCGCGACCCTGGTCCGGGTCGGACCCGGCGGGGAGGTGGCGCTGCGCGCCCGGGGCGCGGAGGTGGGGGTCCGCGTCGGCGACATCGTGACCGCGCGCGTCCCCCTCGACGCCGTCCCCCTCCTCCTGGGCGAGCCCTCGATCCGGCGCATGGAGGCCGCGGTCGCGCTCACGGGTGGCGCGGCGGGCCACGCGGGAGGGGTCACGAAAGCGGCCCCGGATCTCGCCGCCATGGTCAACGACTCCGCCATGGCGGACGCCCGCTTCGATGCCCTGCGCCGCCGCGTCGGTGACCGGTGGGAAGGGCTCGCCGGGCAGGGGGTCATCGTCGGGATCTACGATTCGGGGCTCGATCTGCGGCACGAGGACTTCCTCCGCCCCGACGGCTCCACGCGGGTCCTCTACGCCTGGGACCAGACCTCGGCCGACACGGCCGCACCCGGCGTGGTCGGCGGGTCGGTCTTCACGTACGGCTTCGAGTGCGCCGCGCCCGTGATCGACGCCGGGAGCTGTCCGATGCGGGACGTCTTCGGCCACGGAACGCATGTCGCCGGGGTCGCCGCGGGCGATGGCTCGGCGACGGGGAAGGGCCGCCCCCCGTACCGCTTCCCCGGGGGCGCGCCGGAAGCGGACCTGATCGTCGTGAAGGGCGGTGACTTCGTCTTCGATGCCGGGCGGCTGATCGAGGGCGTCGCCTACATCTTTGCCCGGGCCGAGGCGCTGGGCCGTCCCGCGGTCGTGAACATCAGCCTGTCCTCGAACCAGGGACCCCACGACGGGACGACGCTGCACGAGCAGGCGCTCGACGCGATGGTCGGCCCGGGGCGGATCATCGTCTCGGGGGCCGGGAACGCCGGCGACCACCGCAACACGCTCCCGCCTGTCATCAACGGCCCCAACCACGCCCAGGGCGCCGCGGGCACCGGGACGCACGCGCTCATCATCCCGCCCTACGATGCGAATCCCGGCAGCGGAAACGACGCCGTCGCGCTGGAGCTCTGGTACGACGGCGCGGACTCCCTCACGATCACGATACGCTCGCCACGGGGGGACGTCGTATCCGTGGCGACCGGCGACTCGGCGCTGGTGGAGACGCCCGGCGGGGCCATCGGTGTCCTCAACGCCGTGGATGGCCCCGATCCGGAGAACGGCGACCACGTCATCCAGATCGTCGTGGCGGACTACGGGTCCTCTCCGCCTCCCGACAGCGGCCGGTGGGCCCTGGAGGTGAGCCCGCAGGCCCGGCATGGCGACGGGGTCTACCACCTCTGGCTCTCGCTCCACAGCCTCGCCTGGAGGGCGGAACCGCCGCGCCTCGAGGGCGGAACGACCAACCGCTACCTGGTGGGCATTCCCGCCAGCGCCGACCGGGTCCTCGCGGCGGGCGCGCACGTCACGAAGCACGCGTGGAGCGGTGTCGGCGGCGAGCCGCAGGTCTACCGCGGCGGCCGCGAGGACCTCGGCGACATCGCGTTCTTCAGCAGCCCCGGCCCCCGGCGCGACGGCGTGCAGAAGCCGGACGTCACCGCGCCCGGGAAGGTCCTCATTTCCGCGCTGTCCAGGGACGCCGCTTTCTTCGCTGGGTTCCCGTGGCTCATCGAGGAGGACTCCGTCCACGTCGGGCTCCTGGGCACCAGCATGGCCGCGCCCCAGCTCGCCGCGGCCGTCGCCATACTCCTCCAGATCCAGCCGGACCTCACGCCGGAGCAGGCCCGCGACCTCATCCGCCTCTCCGCCGCGCGGGACGTTTTCGTCCCTGCCGCATTGCCCCACCCGGTCTGGGGCACCGGGAAGCTCGATGCGGCCGCCGCCGCACGGCGCCTTCGCCCCGAGGGCCTCGCCGGCGCGGAGCAGGATGTGAACCTGTCCGCCAATCCGGTTCGGGGTGACGCGCTGGTGATCAACTACGCCGAAGTCCCGCGCTCCCTCGCCGTCTATACGATCATCGGCGAGCGCGTCCGCGGATTCGGCACGGGAGAGATCGGCCCGCTCAGCGCCGTCTGGGCGCTGGATACGGACGCGGGCGCCCCCGTGGCCAACGGCGCGTACGTCCTCGTGGCGGAGTTCCCGGGGCGGCGGGTCCTCCGGAAGATCCTGGTGGCGCGGCCATGAGGCGCCTGCTGGTCGGCGCGCTCCTCCTGGCCTCCGCTCCCGTCGTCGCGACGGCGCAGGGCGCCGGCTCGGCCTCCACCATCGTGCTCCGCCTGTCGCCATCCCCCCGCGCCCTGGCGCTCGGCGCGGCGATGGCCGCGGTGGCGGACGCCTTCGCGGTGGAGTTCAATCCGGCCGCCCTCGCCATCGGCCCCGCCGGCGGCCGCGCCCGGGCCGGGGCGTCCTACCAGGACCTGCCGGTCGACGTCGCGGCGGGCGCGGCGGTGCTCGGCTTCGCCGCGCCCGGGGGCGCCGCGGCGCTCTCGGTGCGGTTCGTGGACTACGGCGACGTGGAGGTGGTGGAGCCCACGCCGGGGCTGCCCATCGGCACACCCACGGGGGCCATCGCGACGGGGGGCGAGGTCACCGCGCTGGCCGGGTACGCGTTCGCGGTCGGCCCCGTCCGCCTGGGGGTGGCCGGACGCTGGCTCCGCGTCGATGTGGCGGGTCTGACGGACGACGCGTTCGCCGCGGATGTCGGCGCGCTGGTCGCGCCGCGGGAATGGCTCGCGATCGGGGCGGCCGTCCAGAACCTGGGGCCCGATGTCGAAGCGGGGCGGGCGGCGCCGCTCCCCACCACGTTCCGCGCGGGCGCCCGGGTGTCGCGCGGGCTCGGCCCGCTGGACGGGATGCTCGCGCTGGAAGGTCGCAGGCGGGAGGAGCGGAACGGGCTTGGCGTGGGGCTCGAGATCGGCGCCGGGGCGCCATCGCTGCGGGCGGAGGCGCGGGTGGGCTACGAGAGCCGGGGAGCGGCGGGCGACGCGTATTCCCGGCTGGTGTTCGGGGCGGGGATCCGCGCGGACCGGCTGGGGCTCGATTTCGCCTATCGGGCCCTCGGCCCGCTCGGCTCCACCCGCCAGTTCGGCCTCTCCTTCATCTTCTAGACCCCCTCGTCCGGACCCCTGTCGTCCAGGCTGTCCTCATTCCGAGTTGATGCGACAGCAGGAACGGTCCGGGAGCCTGATCGTGGCTCGCGAGCCGTCGATCCGCGGGGCCCCGGCTCCCTGCGGCGGCGTGAGTCGAGAATTCCTGCCCCTCGTACTCCCTCTG
>DATKBW010000082.1:0-7548 GCA_035513575.1 Longimicrobiales bacterium
AGCAGCATGGCGCGCCCGCTCGCGGTCCGCGACGGGGCGAGCGCCCACTGGTTGGAGCCGCGCGGGCGGAGGCCCATGTCGTCGAACTGGGCCTCGTGGTAGCGCGGCCCTGGCGACGGCGCGGCCCCCACCTTCGTCGGCGACCCGCCCAGCCCCTCCTCGAGCAGCCGCTCCGCCCACGCGCCACGGAGCCCCGCGTAGCCGAGGAATTCGTTCTGGTAGTACTTGTAGCGGATGAGGGCGAGGGGGTACCACGGCTCGATGCGGGTGAGGACGCGGAAGTCTTCGCCCCGGCGGGTATCGAGCCACGCGTTCAGCCCGGCGGCGAACGCGTCGAGGAGCCCGCGGAGGCGGGGCGTCGCGCCGTCGTATTCCGCCATGGACAGCGGCACGATCTCTAGCGTGCGCGCCATCCAGTCATCGGCGACGCCATCCTCGCCCGCCAACTCGGCGTACCGGCCCAGCGCGTGGAGGTAGTTCTCCTCCATCAGCGGCCAGTCGTCCTCCGCCAGCGCCCAGGCCATGCCGAAGACGGCGCCCTCGTCGGTGTCGGCGAGGACGTGGGGGACGCCCCAGGCGTCGCGGTGAATGGCGGCCGTGGGCGTCGGGGGCGCGCCTGGCGGGGGTGCGGGGGCGCAGGCGGGGAGGAGGAGGGCGGCGATGAGGGCGACGAGGTGTCGGGTCATGGGGGATGGATACGTCGTCGAATCCCGTGGCGCCATGGAGGCGGCCGGGCGGGTACCACGGGCTTGTTCCGCGTGATCGCATGGCTTATGCATTGGCACGCTTATGGATGCATAACGCGGGAGGCCTAAATGCGTACTACCGTGGACCTGGATCGCGGACTACTGGAGCGGGCGAAGGAGGCGCTGGGGACGGGCACGTACCGGGAAGCGATCGTCCGGGCGCTGGAGGAGGCGGTGGCGCGGGCCGGGATGCGAGAGCTCCTGGACGAGCTGGAGGGGTCGGACGCGACGTGGGACGTGGACGAGCTGCTCGGCTATCGGCGGGTCGTGGATGGCCACCGTCCTTGACACCTCGGCGCTCGTCGTCTTCATGCGACGGACGCGCCGCCCGGCCGTGCAGCAGGTGGCGGTCGCCGTCCGGGAAACTCTGGAGGCGGGGCGGGCCCTGCTGAGCGCGGTCACCGCCGCGGAGCTGCTGGTGGGCGCCCGCGACCCGGGTGCCAGCGAGCGCCTCGCCCGGCTGATCGAGGGTCTGCCCGTGGTGGCCGTGGACCGCGAGGTGGGGGTGCTCGCCGGGAAGCTGGGCGCGGTCGCGCGCGCGGCGGGCGAGACGATCCCGCTGTCGGACCTTTTGATCGCCGCGACGGCGGTGTGGCTGGACGTCCCGCTGCTGACCTGCGATTCGGATTTCGGGCGAGGCCGGGCGCTCGCCGCCGGTGGGGAGCCGGGGCTCTGGTCGTCCCTCCGGCTCCACCCGGCGTCCGTGATCTAGCTTGTTCCGGCTCCCTGCCGCTCATATCGTTGGGATCCGGCTCCCCGGCCCCTGAAATCCATTGTCTTCGATCCAGAACTCGTTCCGGGCGTTCGTCGAAGAGCTGAAGCGGCGGCGCGTGGTCCGCGCCGCGGCCTGGTACGTGGGTGCGGCGTTCGTGGTGCTCCAGGCGGCGGACCTGGTGCTTCCCGCGCTGGGCGCGAGCGACTGGGTCATGACCGGGCTGGTCGTCGCCTCGCTGCTGGGGCTGCCGCTCGTCCTGGCGCTGTCGTGGGCGTTCGAGCTGACGGGCGACGGCATCCGGCAGGAGGCGAGCGGCGCGGCCCCCTCAGACCCCGGGGAGGAGGGCCCGGGCGTCGCCGGGGCGTCCGCGAGTCGGGGCGCGACCCTCCGCGCATGGGGCGCCGGGGTGCTGGGCGTGGGAGCCGTGGCCGTGGTGGTGCTGGGCGGCCTCTGGTTGGCCCTCGAGCCAGGCGCGCCGGCGATCGAGCGCATCGGGGTGCTGCCGGCGTCGAACATGACGCGGGACCCGGAGCAGGACTACTTCGTGGACGGGGTCCACGAGGCCCTCGTCAGCGAGCTCCAGCGGGCCGGGATCGCCACCATCGCCCGGCAGTCGGTGCTCCAGTACCGGGCGACGGACAAGCCGATCCGGCAGATCGCCGGCGAGCTGGGCGTCGACGCCCTGATCGAGCTGGCGGTGGGTCGGGAGAGCGACAGCGTGTTCGTCGATGTCAGCCTCTTCGACGGCCGCACGCAGCTTCCGCTGTGGACGGCGTCGTTCGCCTCTGAGGTCCGGGGAGTGCTCGGCCTGTACCGGGAGGTATCCCGCAGGATCGCGGTCGAGGTCGGAGCCGCGCTCTCCGACCGGGTCCGGGTCCGGCTCGCGGAGCGACCCACCCTCGACCCCCGCGTCCTGGAAGCGGTCACGCGAGGCACCTTCCACCTCGGCCGAGGCACGCCGCAGGACCTCGGGATCGCGTTGCAGCACTTCGAGTCGGCGCTCGCGCTGGATTCGCTGTACGCGCCCGCCCACGTCGGGGTCGCGACGGCCTGGGGGATGCGGGCGCAGGGCCTGCACATGGCCCCCTCGGAGGCCCTCCCCTACGCCAGGACGCATCTCGCGAAGGCGCTGGAGCTCGACCCGGATCTCGCGGCAGCCCGGGCCATGGAGGCCGGGCACTCCGTCTGGGTCGACTGGGAGTTCGAGGCCGGGGCCGCCGGATACCGGCGCGCCCTCGAGCTCGATCCCAACGACGCCCGAACCCGGGCGTTCTACGGCCACGTGCTCACGATCCTGGGCCAGTGGGACGAGGCGATCCGGCAGGGGGAGCTCGCGATGGAGCTCGACCGCCTGGACCCGTTCGTCGCGGGCCTGCACGGCGCCATCCTTGCCTCGACCGGCCATACGCGGCAGGCGATCGAGCTCATCGAAGCCACGCTGGAGGCGAATCCGGGCGTGCGCTTCGGGCTGGCCGCGCTGTTCAACGCGCTGCACGTCGAGGCGCGCTACGAAGAAGAGGTTCACTATCGAAGGGCGTTCTACGCATCCCGCGGCGAGGACGCCGCCGTCGCGGCTCTGGACCGCGGCTTCGAGGAAGGCGGATACAGGACGGGGTTAGCGCGAGCGGCGGAGGTCCTCACCTCTCAGGCCCGGGACCGCGGCGTCGGGTACATGCCGGCGGCCCAGCTCTACGCGGTGGCCGGCGAGGCGGACCTCGCCATGGATCTGCTGGAAATGGCCGTGGAGGTGCGCGAAAGCCCGCTGCCCTACCTCGGGGTGATCCCCGGCTTCTGGAGCCTCCACGATGACCCCCGCTTCCAGGCCATCGCACGACAGGTGGGCGTCCGGCCGCTGAGACCCGGGGAAGAATGAAGAAAGCTACTTTGGCCACCATGCGATCGGAGGAGTCCGATGGAGCCACGCATCACCCTGCTGACCCTCGGCGTGGACGACCTCGAGCCGGCGGTGGCGTTCTATCGCGACGGGCTCGGGCTCGAGACGCCGGGGATCGTGGGCACGGAGTTCGAGCACGGCGCGGTCGCGTTCTTCGACCTGGCGGGCGGGCTCCGGCTCGGGCTCTGGGCGCGCCGCAGCTTGGCCCACGACACCGGGCTCGCCTTGTCTCCTGCGAGTCCGACGGAGCTGTCGATCGGGCACAACGTCGGGAGCGCGGACGAGGTGGACGCGGTGATGCGGCAGGCGGAGGCGGCGGGCGCGACGATCACAAAGCCCGCGGCGAAGACGTTCTGGGGCGGCTACGCGGGCTACTTCCAGGACCCGGACGGGCACCTGTGGGAGGTGGCGTGGAACCCGGCGTGGGAGGAGGAATGATTCCGATCGCATGCATGCTTCCCGACACGGAACAGGCGGCGAGGCAGCGGGCGCTGCAGCGCGAGCTCGGATCCGCGGTGGACCAGCGGGTTGAGCTGGAGGACGGCTGGGCGCTGCGGTTCCCCCCGGGCCCGGAATGGATCCGTCGACTCGCGGAGCTGATCGTCTTCGAGCGCGCCTGCTGTCCCTTCCTCACGCTGGAGCTGGAGGCGGAGCCCGGGCAGGGGCCGGTCTGGCTCAGGCTGCGCGGGCCCGAGGGGACGAAGGCGTTCCTGCGGCGGAGCTTCGACTGGTGCGACCCCTTCTAGAGGGCCCGCTGTGACCGGCCTCGCGGTGGGCCGCGGTTGCCGGCCCTCAGTCGAGGGGGAGTACGTCGACCCGCAGTGCGGCCGCGGCGTCCAGCATCCGCCGGTCGTAGGAGGCCAGCCGGGTCGTCTGCCCCTGGGACCGGAGGAACTCGAGCGACGCGAGGTGCAGCGCGTCGAGCGTCCGCACGGGGGTGGGGAAGGGCTGCCGCGCGCGGTGCAGGATCTCGGGGATCATCTCGAGGAACGCGACGCGGCCGAGCAGCGACGTCGTCGCCTCCTCGTGCGAATCGCCCAGCCCGCGCGCGTGCACGACCGTCCAGACCTCGTAGTCGAGCAGCCGGCTCGCCACGAGGACCTCGTCCCAGAGCGAGGCGGGCGGGCGCCGGTCCTCGGCCATGAGGTGGGCGAGGGCGGCCGACGCGTCGAGATAGATCACCGGTCCTCGCGGGCACGGTCCAGCTCCTGGAGGATCTCGGCGAGCGGCGCGACGGGCAGGGCGGGCGGCGGCTCGCGCGTCCGCAGCGGCGGCGGCCGCAGCCAGCCGGAGCGCACGGCCTCGGCCAGCGCGGCATCCGAGCCGGTTTCCGCCGTCCCGCTCCGAGGCGGTCCCAGCTCCGCGACGACCCGGTCCCGGTCCGTGACCAGCACCCGCTCGCCGCCCGCGGCCAGCCGCACGTACTCGGCCAGCCGGTTCTTCAGCACCTTCAGCCCGACGACTCTCATGGCCACAAGGTAGCTACCGGAAGCTCCTTCGGGAAGAACCGGGGTTCAGGTGGGAAACGCAACGGCGAGGTCAGGAAACGCCGGGCTGAACCGCTGGACACATCCCGCGCGGTCGACCGAGCTTGACCGTCGTACAATTCGACGGGGTATCATGTGCGTGTCACGGCTCGGCTCGGCAGTCTCCTGGAAACGCGTCGTCGGTGAGCTGGGGCTCATCGTGGGCCTGGGTTCGCGCGTCGTGACGACGAACGGGCCGTTCACCACATTGCGGCGCTCCGGGGCCCGGTCGACCGCGATCGCCGCGGTGCTGGTGCTCCCGCTTCTCCTCCCGGCTCCGAGGCGCGGTCGGGGCGGACGATCGACGTCGCCTTCGTCGTGCTGGAGGCGCTGGAGCCGGCGGCGCGGGTGGAGGACGCGATCGTGCTGCTGCCGGGCGGGCCGGGCGAGTCCCGGAGACGGGCGGCTACCACTTCAGCGTCTCTGCGCAGAGGACATCGCGCCGGTCACGGACGACGACGTCGCCCGGGAGACGGCCGGCACGTTCATGGGCGACCACCTGATCCAGGCCTACCGGCGGGTCTGCGACCTGTGGCCGCACGCGACGCTGCCGGAGTCCCACTGGGAGCCGGTCACGAGCGACGCGCCCACACTCCTGCTCTCCGGTGGCCGCGACCCGGTGACGCCGCCCGAGGCCGCGGAAGCGGTCGCGCGGCACCTGCCGAACAGCCTGCACGTCGTCGTCCCGAACGGCGGCCACAGTGTGGGCGGGCCGTGCATCGCGGAGATGATCCGCGTCCTGGTCGACACCGGGAGCCTCGGGGCGGTGGATCCGTCCTGCGTGGAGGCGGCGCCGCCGACGGGCTTCCGGCTGCCCGGTGGCTGAGCCCCGCACCGGTCCCGTGGCAGCGCGCATGCCAGGCCAGAGCGCCGGCCTGCTCGCCTACCGGTTGAGCGCCGACGGCCCCGAGATCCTGCTGGTCCACCCCGGCGGGCGGTCACCGCCCTCCCGCCGTAGCCCCGGCGCCGGCCAGCACGAGCGCCTGGCCGAGACGGACCGCCGTCGGCGTCGGCTCGTCGATGATCTGGTCCCACGTCACGCGCATCACGCGGATGCCGGCCGCCAGGAGGTCGGCGTCGCGGCGGTGGTCGTTGCGGATGCTGCGTCGCGAGCCGTGGAACGCGTGCCCGTCCACCTCGACCGCGAGCCCCTCCGCCCGCCAGAGCGCGTCGACCTCGTAGCCGCGCACGACGACGTTCGTCTCCGGCAGCGGCAGCCCGCCCTCCCGGACCATCGCCACGAACCTCGCCTCCGCCTCTGACCGCGTGAAGCCGGCGCGGCCGTCGTCGCCGTCGCGGCCGAGGACGGCGCGGAGCAGCGGCGCCCCGGGCCGGCCGCCGTGGCGGTACGCCATCCGCCGGAGGTCCCGGACGTCGATCAGGCGACGACGCTCCGCCGTCGCGATCGCCCGCTCGAGCGCGGCCGCGTGCAGGACCCCGGCGAGGTCCAATAGCGTCCGGGCGGCGGAGGTCACCGGGATGCCGTGGACGGTGGCGCCGTCGTCGGGCAGGCGGTCCGTGCCGCGGTGCGCTCGGATGCCGCCGCGGCGGACGGGCGCGCGGCCGGGTGGCATCGTGATGTCCACCGGCGCCGCGCGAGGCGGGCGCGGCGCCACCTCCCAAATGCCGCCCGCGCTCGCGTGGCTCACCGTCGAGCCCGGTCCCGAAGCCAGCGCCGCCGCCATTTCCGGCGCCCAGGGCGGTTCGAGCCGCCCGCGCAGGTGGCCCAGCAGGAATACGCCGCGATGCACGCGACGCAGCCGACCAGACCTCGCCCGTGCATCCACCATCTTCGGCGAAAGTCCCGCCTCGAGCAGCTGCGCCCGCGTCACTACGCCGTGCCGGGTGAGTGCGAGGGCGGTGATCCGGTCCTCGATGGAATCGGGCATGAGAAGCGAAGGTTCGGGGGGCCGTGCGGACTCGGCGACTTTGCGCCAGGGCCGGCGAAATTGCGCCGGGGCCGGCAGTGGTCGCGCCGCTCCCAGGAGGTCGTTAATTGCGATCTCTGACGTGTTCGACGCGCCGCGTCGCAGTTAGCGACCTATGAGGTAGCAAACTGCGACAGGTCCTTCGTGGCGCGATGGCCGCGTCGCACTTAGCGACCGTAGAGAGCGCTAACTGCGACGTCGCTGCGAAATCCCCGCAAAAATCGCAGTTAGCGACCGCGGCTCCTAGGTTCGCGGCCTGATTGGGGCGAGGGAATGGCCGGATGCGCCAATCTCGTCGGGGCGGCCGGGCGGGCCCATCATGCCGCGCCCCTCCGAGCGAAATCTCGTAATTGACGAGGTCGCTATACGCCGGATCGACATCTGTCTCGCATACAGCGAGCATGATGTCGATGTCGATGCGCCCGGCATCGTCGACTACGAGATTCGTCCCGGTAACGACTCGGGGCGGGGCGGACAGGTCCGCCACGCGGCGCTGGCCTGCGGGCCGCCTGGGGGGATTCGGCCCGCTTCTCCGCGACCACCGCGCCGAGGCAGCGTGGGGAGAAGAGTCCGAGGATCTGGTGAACCTGACGCCCCCCTCAGACCGCGCGCCTGCCCCGCGTCACCAGGTTCAGGATGAACAGCAGCACGACGGCGCCGACGAAGGCCGTGAAGATCGTCCCCGCCAGCCCCGAGAAGGGTGTGTTCACCCCGAGCTGCGCGAAGATCCAGCCGCCGA
>DATKBW010000083.1:0-6775 GCA_035513575.1 Longimicrobiales bacterium
ACGGGCACCAGCCCGCTCCACGTCCGCCGGATCGGCGCGATCGCGACCGCCTGCCAGCCGATGTTCCCGTCGCGGTCGATCCAGACCATGTTCTCGCCCGGGATGTGGCTGTAGCTGCACGCGTCGCGGAACTCCTCCCAGCTCCGCGCCTGATCCATCCGCAGGCTCGCCAGGTAGGGCGCGCCACCGACCTCCATCCACGCCGCGCGGATCGCGTACGCCACGTCGTTCTCCCCGTCCTCGTAGACCACGGGCCCGTGGCGCGTGTACTTCAGCTCCGCCGTGACCGGCTCCCGACCCTCGACCGGGATCGTCTCCCGGATCACGCGCATGTCCTCCCAGCCGCCGTCGTACCGGTACCGGTTCGGGTCCGACGGGTCGGTCTCGTACACGTACAGGTCCTCGCCGTCCGTGGCGAAGACCGTCAGCCCCCACGCGCCGTACCCGTTGTGCCCGATCGAGATGCCCGGCAGCACCGGCTCGCCGCCGCCGATCACGTTCCAGCCGGGCGCCACCAGGTGCGCCCAGTACCGGAGCGACGGCGCGGCCAGCGCGCGGTGCGGGTCGTTGGCCATGATCGGGTGCCCGCTCTCGGTCAGCCGCCCGCTGACGACCCAGTTGTTGCTCCCGATGTCGCGCCGCTCCCGCCAGGCCGCTAGCTCCTCCGCCTCGGCGTTCGCCCGCGCGAGCGCGGCCGCGGGCTCACCGGGCCAGGCCGCCACCACGTCCTCCGGCCGGAACCGGATGCCCCGCCGGAACGCGTTGTACCGGCCCAGGATATCGGCGAACAGCAGCTCGCCGTCGATGGCCGCGTCCAGCGCGAGGTCCGGCGTGCCCGGCCCGAAGTTCGACAGCGCCAGCACCCGCTCCGGCCCCAGCTTCGCCACCGCCCGCCCGTTGGCCAGCTCCGCGCCGATGTTGCCCAGCAGCCCCTGGTGCCGCGAGATCACGACGTCCGGCGTCCACCGCCCCGGCGTGATCCCCAGCAGCCCGAACTCCGGCGTCAGCAGCGACGGGTCCCGCTCCGTCTCCACGATGTACGCGTTCACCCCGCGCACGAACGACGTGATGATCTCCTCGCCCCGCGGGTGGTAGTGATTCAGCTCTTCGGTGAGGTCGCCGCGGAAGCGGAACAGCCGCGTCCCGATGTCCCGCTCCAGCTCCCGCGAGCCCAGGATCTCGGCCACCGTCCCCGTCGCCTGACGACGCCACATCTCGAACTGGAACAGCCGGTCCCGCGCCGCGTTGTAGCCCTGCGCGAAGAACAGGTCAGCCTCGTTCTCCGCGTAGATGTGGGGGATGCCCCAGCGGTCGGTGACGATCTCGACCGGCGCCCGCAGCCCGGCCGCGGTAAGGCGGACGGTGTCGGGAGCGGCGGCAGGGGCCTGCGTGCCCACCTGGCCAGCGGCGGGTCCAGCCGCGAGGGCCGGCAGCAGCGGCACGAGGGCGAGGGCGAGCGGAAAGCGGAAGCGGAGGCGGCGGCGTCTCATCGTCGTCTCGGGTACGGGTTCGGACGCGGTGGCCCTGTCGATTCTAGGCGGATGGTCTGGTGGCGGAAACCCCGGGGGATGCCGCTCCGGGGCGGACAGGTGAGTGGCGTCAACTTTGAAGAACGGGCCACGGCGAGCGGAGCCTTCAGTCCTGACGGCGCTATGCGGCGGCAGGGCTGAGGAGGGACCCGGGACATGCCGGTAAATCATGGTTCACGCCGCCGGATTTGTCCTCCGCCGCGAACGGCCCTAATCTGAGAGGGCGGGCGTGACCGGCGAGAGGGGCGCCCGCCGTCGCCCCGGGGAAACGGGCGACCCGGGGCGGCGATCTTGGACTCGCCCGGAGAAGGGGCTGCGCATCATGTCGAAAAAGGTCAACGTCGACTACGAGCGCGAGAACGAGCGGATCATCGTCGCGAAGCAGGACGGCGAGGAGGTCGCGAGGATCGTCCAGGTCCCCGGCGGCGCCACCAGCTTCCGCATGGAGGATGGCAGCCGGCGCGGCGGGTCGGTCGACAGCGTCGACGAGGCGAAGAAGCAGGTCGAGCGCTACCTGAAGTAGCCTGGCACGGGCGGCTCGGGCGTGGAGGAGTTCATGCGACGTCTCCCGGCCGAGCCGCGTCCCCGGAGCTGACGCGCGCGTGCCGGTCCGCGAGTTGAGCCTTCGCTGCCGCGCGAGCCTTGCCCTCGGCTCCTCGGCCCTACTATCCTTGATGGCCGCGCGGTTCAACCCCTTCTCCCGCCTCTATGAGCGCCTCGTCCTGGTTCCGTCTCCAGTCGCTGTTCGACGCGGCCATCGCCCTCGCGCCGCCCGAGCGGGAGTCGTACCTCACCAGCGAGTGCGGCGACGACACCGACCTCCGGGCTCAGGTCGACGCCCTCATCGCCGCCAGCACCGAGGGCGGCGACTGGCTGGCCAGCATCGTCGGACACGCTCGCAGGGAACTGCCGACCGCCGTCGCCGAGGGGCAGCGGGTCGGGCCGTGGGAGCTCGTCCGGGAGATCGGCCACGGCGGTATGGGAGCCGTTTTCCTGGCCCGCCGCGCCGACGGCGCCTTCGAGGCCGAGGCCGCGGTCAAGCTCATCGGGGGGATTCGCACCGCCGAGCACCTCGCCCGCTTCCGGGCGGAGCGCCAGATCCTGGCCGGGCTCCAGCACTCCAACATCGCGCGCCTGCTGGACGGCGGCTCCACCCCCGATGACGTGCCCTGGGTCGCCATGGAGCTGGTGGACGGCGTCCCCCTGGACCGCTACTGCGACGACCAGGACCTCTCCGTCGAGGCCCGCATCGGGCTCTTCCTCGACGTCTGCGCCGCCGTCGCCTACGCCCACCGCCACCTGGTCGTGCACCGGGACATCAAACCCGGCAACATCCTGGTCACCGCCGACGGCGTCCCCAAGCTCCTGGATTTCGGGATCGCCAAGCTCCTGGACGACGAGGCCTCCGAGCCGCTGGTGACCCGCACCGGGCTCCGGCTCCTCACGCCCGCGTACGCGAGTCCCGAGCAGCTCCGGGGGGAGCGCATCACCATCGCCGCGGATGTCTACTCTCTCGGCGTCCTGCTCTACCGCCTCCTCGCCGGGACCCTGCCCTACGACGTGGCCGGGCTCTCCCTCCTGGAGGTGGAGCGCCGGGTATGCGGCACCGAGCCGCCCCGGGCCAGCGCGGCGGCCAGGGACCCGCGGACCCGGCGCAGGCTCCGGGGCGACCTCGACGCAATCCTCGGCACCGCGCTCCGCACCGAGCCGGACCGCCGCTACGAGTCCGTGGAGGCCTTCGCCGGAGACCTCCGACGCCACCTCGACGGGCGGCCCGTCCGGGCCGGCGGCGATGCCTGGTCCTACCGGGCCGGGAAGTTCGTCCAGCGCCATGGCGTCGGCGTGGCCATCGCCGCGGGGATCGTGCTCCTGGTCGTCGGATTCACGGGCGCCCTGGGCGTCCAGAACCAGCGTCTCGCCACCCAGCGGGACGCGGCCACCATCGCCCGGGCCAGCGCCGAGCAGGTGAGCGCCTTCCTCACCGATATCTTCACCCGCCCGGACCCCGCCCGGGCCCAGGGCCAGACGGTGACCGCCCGGGACCTGCTGGACGCGGGCGCCCTCCGGATCGAGGGGGAGCTCGCCGGGCAGCCCGACCTCCAGGCCGGCCTGATGCGCCTCATGGGCGATACCTACCACAGCCTCGGTCTCCAGGATCAGGCCAGGCCGCTCCTCGAGCGCGCCCTGGCGCAGCACCGCGACCTCCACGGCGACCGTCACCCGGAGGTCGCCACGACCCAGCTCGCCCTCGCTTCGCTGCTCCAGACCCTTGGCGAGTACGACGCCGCCCGACCCCTCTTCCAGGAGGCGCTGGACACGCGGCGGCAGCTCCTCGGTCCGGACCATCCGGACGTGGGCGAGGCGGCCGGCGAGCTGGGCTACCTGCTGGAGACGACGAGCGACCTGGAGGGAGCGGAGGCCCTCTTCCGAGAAGCCCTCTCCATCGACCGCGGCGCCTTCCCGCCCGACCACCCCCGGGTCGGAAACGCGCTGCTGAAGCTCGGCCGTTTCCTGCGCCAGAACGGCGACATGGAGGAGGCCGAGGCCATGCTCCGCGAGGCCCTCGCCATCCTCCGGGCGGCCCACGGCGAGGACCACCCGGATGTCGGCGACGCGGCGCGCAACCTGGCGGCCCTGCTCCGGGACACCGGCGAGCATGCCGAGTCCAATTCGCTCTACCAGCAGGTGATCGCCGCCCGCCGCCGGGCCTTCGGCCCGATGCACCCGGAGGTCGGGGTCGCCCTCAACAGCTACGCGATCCTCCTCGACCGGATGGGCGAGCATGAGCGCGCCATCGAGACGCTCCGGGAATTCCTGGCCATCGCGGAGCACAACTACGGCACCGAGCACCCCGACATCCCCGCCGGTCTCCACAACGTGGCCTGGAACCTGGCCGCCCTCGGCCGCTACGACGAGGCACGGGCGGAGTTCCGGCGGGTCATCGCCCTCCAGGACCGCCTCCTCGCGCCCGATCACGCCCACCGGGCCCACCCGCGCATGGGCATCGCCGACGCCTACATGAGCGAGGGCCGCTTCGCCGAGGCCGAGCCGTGGCTCCGGGAGGCCCTCGAGCTCCGGCGATCGCTGCCGCCCACTCACCGGTACCTCGCCCAGACCTTCGGCGACCTCGGCGCCTGCCTCACCGAGCTCGGCCGCTGGGACGAGGCCGCCGACGCGCTCCTGGAGGCCCGGGCCATCCTCGTCGCCACCTACCCCCCGGACGACAACCGCCACGTCCGGATCCGGGAACGGCTCGACGACCTGGCCGAGCGCTCGGGCCGCCCGGAGCTCGCAGTGGCGGAGGAGCCCGCCGGGTGACAGACCCGACCCCAGGCCCCGACGCCGCGCCCGGCGACCGGGCCGCGGAGGTGACGCGCCTGCTCCACGACTGGCGGGAGGGCTCCAGGGCCGCGGGCGACCGCCTCATCCAGCTGGTCTACGACGAGCTGCACGCCATCGCCGATGCCCGCATGCGCCGGGAGGACCCCGCCCACACCCTCCAGCCCACCGCCCTCGTCCACGAGGCCTACCTCCGCCTCACCGACGCGGGGCTGGACTGGAGCGACCGGAAGCACTTCTTCGTCATCGCCGCCCGTACCATGCGACGGATCCTCACCGATCACGCCCGGTCGAAGCACCGGCGGAAGCGGGGCGGCGCCATGGAGCGCGTGACGCTGAACGGCCTGGCCGCCGGTGACGACGAGCCCGACACGCTGGATCTCGTCGCCGTGGGCGAGGCCATCGATGCGCTGGGGGAGCAGGACGAGCGGAAGGCCACCGCCATCGAGCTGCACTACTACGCCGGCCTCTCCTACGACGAGGTGGCGGAGGCCCTGGACATCTCCCCCGCCACCGTTCATCGCGACCTGCGCATGGCCCGAGCGTGGCTCCGGACCCGCCTGGACCCGCCCGGAGCCTAGTCCAGACCCGCCGGCTTGGCCCGGGCCACGTAGATCCGGTTCGTCGACGCCCGCTCGTTCCAGACGACGTCATCCAGCCCGTCCCCGTTCACGTCCAGCACCAGCACGCCGCCCTCGAACGCCGTCCAGTCCTCGCTCGAGGCGCTCGCCGGGTGCTCCTGGTCCAGCGGCGTGAACTCGAACTCCGCGTCGACGTTGCTCAGGCCGACGTACAGGTGGTTCAGGCCCACACCTCGGCGGTTCCAGAGGACGTCATCGCCGCCGTCCCCGTTGAAGTCGCCGATCAGCGTGTGCAGGGCCGTGGTGTCCGCCGGGTGCGGCACGGACTGGAACGGCAGGTGCAGGAAGCGGCTGTCCGCGCCGCCCAGCCCCCGGTGGATCGGGATATTTTGTCGCGCCGTGGCATTCCACAGCAGGTCCATCCGGCCGTCACGGTTGAAGTCGCCGGTGTGGAGCGTGTAGTCGGCCCATCCGATCGCGCCGAACTCCTGGTCGGGGAGGAGCGTCAGGGTACCGTCGCCATTGGAGCGTCTGACGTACACCCAGTTGCCACCGGAACTGTTGTTCAAGACGACGTCGTCCCAGCCGTCGGCGTTGACGTCGCCCACCCGCGCCACGTAGGCGCTCCAGCCGCCGCCGGCCGTCGACTGCCGGGGACCGAACGTGAAGGTCCCGTCGCCACGGGACAGCGCGATGTAGATGGCGTGCCCGCTCCCGCTCACGTGCGTCCACACCAGGTCGTCGTACTTCTTGCCGTCCACCAGCCCGTCCATGTTGCCCACATGCAGCCGCCAGCCGTTCTGCCAGTTCGGCACCGGGTGCTGGATCCGCTCGCCCGCCGTGAACGTCCCGTCCTTGTTGGACAGCGCCACGTAGATCGCGTTCGACTCGCCGTTCTGGCGCCGGTTCCACACCAGGTCGGCCGCGCCGTCCCCGTTCACGTCGGCCACGACGACCTCGTAGCCGTTCCCCCACCCTTCCGTGGGGGTCGCCGGGTGGGTCCACGCGGCCGCGATGTCGAACGTCGCGTCGGCCTGGCCGAAGCCTACCGCCACCTGTGCGGACCCCGAGACGGTGTGGGACCAGACCAGGTCGTCCCGGCCATCGCCGTTGAAGTCGCCCCGGAGGACCTGGTACGGCGTGGGCACCGGCGCGGCAGACTGCTGGAGCGGCAGGAACTCGAACCGGCCGCCCGACGCCGGCTTCGGGCTGCACTCCCGCCGCGTGTACGTCGTCGTCTCCGACACCTTCGCCACGGTGTTGTCGCCCAGGAAGTTGAGCTGGTACGACAGCGGCCGTGCACTCGTCAGCGGCGCGTCCGTCGTG
>DATKBW010000084.1:0-4232 GCA_035513575.1 Longimicrobiales bacterium
CGAGGCGATCTTCCTCCCGGACCCTCAGGCCTCCGACCAGACCGCCAATTCGTTCCCGGACGGATCGGCGAAATGGAACCGCCGCCCTCCGGGGAACGCGAAGGGCTCCGTCACGATCCGGCCACCCGCCTCCCGAACGCCCGCCAGCGTCGCCTCCAGGTCCTCGGAATACAGGATCACGAGCGGACCGCCCGGCCGGACCTCCGCCGCCGGACGCACGCCGCCGACCTCGCGCCCGTCGATGCTGATCCCCACGTAGTCCGGACCATAGTCGGTGAAAGACCATCCGAACGCGGCGGCGTAGAACCGTTTCGCCTCGGCGAGGTTCGTCGCCGACAGCTCGATATAGTCGATCCCGTGATGGCGATGCTCGGCCGATTCCGCCATGTCCGGTGTCTCCGTGGAGGGTTTCGCAGGGCCCCGCCCCCGCAACGAGGCAGTCTATTCAGCGGCGATTCGACCGGCAACCTATCATTCCCCGGCAGCTCGACCCCGAACCCCAGGATACCAATGGAACAGCCGAAACGCTGCGCGCTTCTCATCGCCCTGATGCTCGCCGGCGCCTGCGCACCCGACGACAGGGCCGCCGGTGCCGGGGAGCAGGGCGCGGCGTCCGATCCACAGCAGGCGTTCTGGTCCGGCCTCGCCCAGCTGTGCGGGCGGGCCTATCAGGGCGAGATCGTCGCATCCGCTCCCGCGGGCGCGGATGACGACTTCGCCGGACAGGAGATGGTCATGCACGTCCGCGAATGCGAGGAGGACGTGATCAGGATCCCGTTCCACGTAGGCGACGACCGCTCGCGGACCTGGGTGATCAGCCGTACCGCCGACGGCCTCCGACTGAAGCACGACCACCGCCACGAGGACGGCTCCCCCGACGAGATCACGATGTACGGGGGCGACACGTCCGACCAGGGGACGGCGACGACGCAGGAGTTCCCGGCGGACGCGGAAACGGCCGCAATGCTTCCCGCCGCCGCGACGAACGTGTGGACCGTCGGGGTTCAGCCGGGGCGGACGTTTACCTACGAGCTGCGGCGAGAAGGGACCGGCCGCCTGTTCCGCGTCGCGTTCGACCTCACGGAGCCGGTCCCGGCCCCGTCGGCGCCGTGGGGGAGTTAGAGGCCCGAGAGGAGATCTGCCATGCTGCCTGTAACTGTAACGATCGCGCCGCCGCAGAGCGGTGCGGGACTGACGCTGTTCCCGCTCGTCGCCGCGCCAGGAGGGCCGGTGGACGGCGAGGCGGAGTACGACCTGCTGCCGGACGCGCTGGAGGCGGGGTCGCTGGTCGTCACGGAAGTGGGCGAGCAGGGGGCGGTGCCGGAGCTGCTCGCGATCAGCGAGGGCGCGCGGGACGTGCTCTGGACGGGCCGCTGAAGCAGAACACGTCGCCTACTGCTTCCGGGCGTTCCATTCCCTGATCGCCGACATGGTGCAGGGGGCGTGGACGCAGTACGTGCGGCGCACGAACCGGGGCCGGCTCGGGCCGGAGGCGGAGCTCCGGTACTTCCTGTTCGGGACGGACCGGCGGGAGCTGTCCCGCTACCGCGAGGTGCTGGAGGACATCCAGGAGGGCCGCTGCTTCTATTGCGAGCGACGACTCCGCCGCGCCGCCGCCGTCGACCACTTCGTTCCCTGGCGGCGAGGACCGGGACCGGGTGGTGGTGCATCGACTCGGGGACGTCGGGCATCAGCCGGAGATCGTCGTCCGGGCTGTGAAGCCGTGCATGGCGACGTCCTCCGGCTGATGACGTGAATGCTGAATGATTGTGCTCTGCGCGCCCCGGCATCAGCGCTGACGCCACTATACGACGTCAAGTCTGCCCTGCGGGGCTCGAACGACCCACGGCTTCAGCCCTGACGTCCTCCCGAGACGTCAGGGCTGAAGGACCAGCCCTGGGCGCTCGCGATTTCAGCCGTGACGCCTGTTTCGCCGGAGGCCCTCTTACTCCCCCGGGTCCGATCCAGCCGATCCCGAGCCCGTACCCGAACTTTCGGGGATAAGGCGCATGGCCTGAGAGACGAGGTCGTGGCGCGAGCGTCCGGGAGTCATGCCGTCACAGCCCCGCAGGCTGTTGCTCGCCCGATCCGCGTCGCTCGCGGGCCGCCGCCCGGGAGGATCTCAGTTCATGGTCGGGTCGAACGGGATCCGGGCCAGGGCGTCATGCGGCGGGCCCAACCGCTTCAGGATGCGGCGCCACAGGTCGCCGGGCTCGGCGGTGAAGATGTCGTCGGGCGTCGCGTCCGCGATGATCCAGGAGTCAGCGGCGAGCTCCCCCTCGAGCTGGCCGGGTCCCCACCCCGAGTGGCCCACGTAGACGCGGGCCCGGCGCAGGCCGTGTCGCACGGCCGCCGGAACATCCCCGGTGAGAAATCCCACCTCACCCAGCACCGGGACGTCCAGGTCGTCGGGCGACGCCGCCTCCGCGAGCAGCACGGCCTGGTCCGGCTCCACCGGCCCGCCCTGGAAGAGCGACTCGTCGGGACCGACCAGGCCGGAGAGCACGGGCACCGCCTGGGCCACCGTGACGTCCAGCGGCCGGTTGAGGACGACGCCCACCGCCCCCGCCTCGTCGTGCTCGCCCAGCAGGACGACCGTCTGCCGGAAGTTCGGGTCGAACAGGTCGCCCGCCGACAGAAGCAGCTTCCCCTTGAGGCTCTCCACGTTCCCCTCCTTGCGGAGAGCTAGCGAGCCTCGGCCCGCACCAGCTCCCGCCCCTGCGCCCGCAGCCGCACCACCCGGCCGTCCTCCCACACCACCTCGATGACTGGCGCCGGGGCCAGCGGGACGAGGCGCTCGGTGGAGACGGGGACGTAGGTGGTGGGCCGCATGATGGTGCTCTCGAGGCGGAAGAGCCCGTCGTCGGTGGGGGTGAGGGTGACGCGGCCCGGGAGGCCGCGCATGACCCAGGTGCCGGCGATGGCGTCGCGCTGCTCGGCCGTGAGCTCGGCGACGGCGAGGGTCGGGGGGGCGATCTCGTCCCAGCCGTACGCACGGGCGATGGCCATCATGAGCTCCTGGGCGATGGCGCCGCCCTCGTCGCTGTTGGTCATGATGGCGAGGCCGCGGCCGTCGCGGAACGCGACGAGGGTGGCGCGGAATCCTGCGTTGGCGCCGCCGTGGCCGAACCGGCCGATGTCGGGCTCCGTGCCGAAGCCGAGGCCGTACTCGCTCTGGACGGGTTCGAGCATCGTGCGGGTCATCCGCCGGGACAGGACGGCGTTGGACTCGCCCCGGAGCGAGCGCTGGACCTCCACGGCCAGGCGGGCCAGGTCCGCGGGGGTGGTCCAGAGGCCGGCGGCGGCCTTCTCGGGATAGCTGTGCCAGTGCCCCTCCACCCTGGCGCCGTCGGACCGGTGGCCGGCGGCGGCGTCGTCCCAGCGGTCCTCGGGGAGGGGCTGGGCGAAGGTGCTGCGGGTCATGCCCACGGGCCCGAGCACGGCCCCGGCCATGTAGTCCTCGAAGGGCTGGCCCGTCACGTCCTCGACGACGAGCTGGAGGATGGTCGTCCCGCCGCCCGAGTAGCGGTGCCGGCTCCCGGGCTCCATCTCCACGACGACGGCGTCGGTGTTCCCCTCGCCGCGCAGCACGCCGGCGGTCGTGGGTCGCTCGGCGGATCGCGCGTAGCCGGGGAAGCCGTGGACGTTGGTGCCGGCGGTGTGCGACGCCAGGCGTCGCAGGGTGACGGGCTCGTCGAATTCGTGGTCGGGCACCGCCCACGACGACAGGTAGCTCCCCACCGGTTCGTCCAGGCCCAGCCGGCCGGCCTCCACCAGCCGCAGCATCCCCATGACGGCGACGGGCTTGGAGATGGATGCGGCCTGGAAGAGGGTGGTCGGGGTCACCGGGTCGCCCGTGTCCACGTCCTTCACGCCCCACGCTTTCGTCCACGCCACCTCGCCTCCGTCGATCACCGCGACGCTCACCCCCGGGACGCCCCAGTGGGCCATCCGCTCCCGGATCGTGTACTGCTCGACCGGCCGCCCCTCGAGCTGGAGCGGCATGATGAGGGACGACTCGATCCGGGCGATCCGCTCGGCCGTGGCCGCGTTCACCTCGCCCCCCGCCTGCCCGGCGGCCGGGCGAGCGGGCAGGGCGACGAGAAGGGCGAGGGTGACGAGGACGGCGAACGCTCTCATGACGTGCTCGGGTCTCGGGTGAGTCGGTGTCCGCCTGCGACAATGCGTGGTGGATCGCGGCGGGACAAGGCGACGGGACCACGCCGGACCAC
>DATKBW010000085.1:0-2322 GCA_035513575.1 Longimicrobiales bacterium
CCCGTGTATGGCGACGTCGGGTCCACCGCGACCACGCCCACCGTCTGGCCGCGGTCGCGGAAGAGCCGGATCAGGTTGGATGTCAGCGTGCTCTTCCCCGCCCCCGGGGGTCCCGTGATGCCGATGCGGCGGGCCTTCCCCTCTCCAGCGTGCAGGTCGTTGAGCAGCTCCTGGAACCCCGCCCGCTGGTTCTCGACGATGGAGATCGTCCGCGCGAGGGCCGCGCGCTGGCCGGCGCGGAACCGGTCGAGGAGGTCGGCGTGCTGCGTCATGGGCTGAGGCGAATGTCCGGGGATCGGCCGGCGGTGTCAAACGACGGGCACGCTCCGCTGCCGCAGCCACGCCACCAGCTCCGGCTCCCCCAGCTCCCCGGCCGCCACGTCCCGGATCACGAAGACGGCCTCGGGCTCGGGAGCGTCCAGCTCGAGGCGGTTCAGGAGGAGGAACGTGTACGCGGCCATGAAGCCCACGCGTTTGTTCCCATCCACGAACGGATGGTTGCGGACCAGCCCGAATGCCAGCGCTCCGGCCAGCATGGGAAGATCCGGGTCCTCCTCGTACTGCCACACGTTCTTCGGCCGAGCAACCGCAGATTCGAGCAGACCCTCGTCCCGAAGCCCATGCGACCCCCCGTGCTCCCGGACCTGCGACAGGTGGATCGCTTCCACTTCAGACCGGTCGAGCCACAGCGGCTCCCGCATGCCCCTATTCCGCCAGCTCGCGCAGCGCGTTCTTGTATTTCCGCGCGCCGCGCTCGTACGCCTCCATGACCTTTTCGAACTTCGGGTCCTTCGACGTGACCAGCACACCGTCCGGCGTCTCCACGAGATACACCTCGTGCCCCTCGGCCACCCGCAGCTTCTCCGCGATCTCCTTCGGCAGCGTGATGCCGACGGACCCGCCCATCTTCCGGAGCTTCACTTTCTTGTACATAGCGGGGAAAGTAGCACGGACGTGCTACTGGATCAAGTCCGGGGGACTGGGCAAACCGGCGGACGGGCAAACCGGCGGACGCCGTACCACCCGCCACTTCTGACCCGTGCGGACATTCGAGCGTCACATCGTGCCATGAGCGGATGCCGCCGCGATCTAACGGCGGAGGTCGCGGTGCGCGCACACGATCTTGGACACGGCGGACTCGGAGATGCCGAGGAAGCGCGCGACAGCCACGTTGGGGAATCCCGCGGCGTTCATGTCGATCACCATACGATGCCGGATCTCGCTCATGCGCGCGCCACCGAATCGACCCTTCACCAGCTCGAGCGGAACGTCCGGGGCGAAGCGGATGAGGGTCGCCCGCGCGACGTCGCCCAGGCCCGGCCGGTAGCGCCTCTCGAGCAGGTCGGGGGGGCCGTCGCCGCTCCGGACCGGCGATTGGAAAAGCGGTCCATAGGCCTGTCCCCACCGCAGCGGCGCCACAGGCCGCGCGGCCGAAGCATCCGAATGCGCGCCAGCTCCGGATGGGTCGTCCGGCTCCGCGTCGTCCCGGTCGGCGGCGAGGCGCCACTCAACATGGTCCCGATAATCCTGCCGGAGCTGGTCCAGGCTCCGGTCGGCGGCGGTCGCGAAGAGGGGCAATGCCACGGCGGGGTCGATCACGCGGACCAGCGCGGCCGTGGTCGCGGCAACGGGGCCCGAACGGTCGGCGGAGGTCGGGGAGGCGGCGTCGCCTGAATAGAGTGCGTGCGACGTCCAGGCGTAATCCAGCGGGTCCTCGCACAGGCCAGCGCGGACGGGGTTCAGGTTCGTGTAGGCGATGGCGTTGCGCGCGTGGTCCGGGTCGTGGCAGGCCGCCACCGCGTACGGTCGCCAGAAGACGGGCCCCTCGAAGCGGTGCTCGCGCTGCAGCAGGTGCGCGAGCCGCCGAAGCAGGGGCTGCATCAGCGCCGACAGCGGCCGCTCGCCCTGCTGCACCACCAGATGCAGGTGGTTCGGCATGATGGCGAGGGCGAGCAGCCGCGCCTGCGACGGCGGCACCGCCCGCACGACGGCTTCGACCACCGCCATCCGCAAGGGCGGATGGAAGAGCTTCGCCCACCGCAGCGTCCGCGCGGCCAGGTGGAAAACACCTCCCGGAAGATGAGGTCGTCGTCGCCTGCCCATGCGCGATGATCGGCTACTCTTCGGGGCAAGTCCATGGCCGGATGGGTCGAAAGTGGCGGGTGGTACGGCGTCCGCTTACTACCGGCCCATCCCCCGCGCGTGCCGCATCGGGTTCTCCAGCAGGTGGGTCGGCAGCAGCAGCACGATCATGAAAAGGATGAAGGCGGCGATGAGGCCACCGGCCAGGACCCACCAGTTGGGCACGGCTATGAAGACGAT
>DATKBW010000086.1:0-48396 GCA_035513575.1 Longimicrobiales bacterium
CGACGACGCGGGGGCGGATGGTTCCGGAGTAGGGCACGGTCCAGCGGAGGAGGCGGGCGAACAGGGCGCGGCCGCCGGGGATGCGGGACAGGGCGTTCCAGGCGGATGCGAGACGGGCAGCGGGGGTAGCCATGGGGGGGAAGGTAACGACCCGGCCGTCGTCTGAAAAAAAGGGGGGCGGAGCCGCAGCCCCGCCCCCCTCCTTCCCGGCCCGCCCCGCCCTGGTCAGTAGTAGACGACGGCGGCCGACGGCTGGCCAGCGGCGCCGCGCTTCGCGCCACCGATGACCATCACGTGCCCTTCCCCGGCCGCGTCGATGAAGGCGACGGCGGCCTGGTTGTAGAGGTGGTAGCCGAGGAGGGACCCGATGGTGTTGCTCCCCGTGGCGCCGTTCCAGGCGTCCACCGAGCCATCGCTGGCCACGCTCCCGTAGATGTTCTCGCTGGAGCCCGCCTGGCCGCTGTAGACGCCGGACGTGGCGAAGAGGTCGCCGCCGGCGAAGACGGTGCTGTGCTTGCTCCGCCCCTTGCCCATCCAGGTCGTGGAATCCCACGCCTCGGAGAGCCCGCCGGTGCGGAGGTTCACGCGGGTCCTGTAGACGTTCGCCAGCTCGCCGCCGGTGTTGGTGGCGAGCTCGGGGGCGGCGGCGGTCGCCGAATCGCCGCCGACCACGTAGAGGAACGGCCCGAAGTTGAGGAACGAGTGGTGGCTGGTGGCCACCGGCAGGGCGGCCGCGAGGTCCTCCCACGCGCCCAGCGACCCGTCCGCGGCCACGGGAGCGCGGTAGACCTTCGCCACGGCCGCGCTGTCCGTGCCGGTGCCGCCCGCGACGTAGAGGAAGCCGCGGAAGAGCACCGCGCCCGCGGAATGGAGCGGCTGGGGGAGCGGCTGGGTCGCGCTCCAGCCGGTCACGTCGCCCGCGAGGTTGACATGGCCGACGAAGACCGTGGCGACCACGGCGCTGTCGGCGTCCACCCCGCCGATCACGTAGATGTAGGCGGCGGTCGTGGTGGTATCCAGCGCGGCCGTGTACCCGGTGGCCGCGGCGGTGGCGTGGTAGGCCCGCGGCGCGGGGAGGCCGGCCAGCGGGGTCCAGACGCCGCCCAGGCCGCCGGACGCCTGCACCGTCGCCCGGTAGACCACGTCCGTCGCCGCGAGGAGCGTGTCGGCGCCGCCCACGGCGAACACGTAATTCGCCGGCGTGGAGCCTTCCTCGACAGGGACGAACACGGCGCCGAGCCCCTGGAGCCCCTGGGGCAGCGCGGTCGTCTGGCTCCAGTTGATGGTGCTGGGGCTGAACGTGCCGCTCTGGATCAGGCGGAACTCGATGGAGTCGCTGACGCCCGTGACCGTCTGCACCCAGAGGAACGATGTGTCGGTGACACCCGTCGGGACGGACGTGACGATGAAGCCATCCGTCCAGTCGTTGGCGGAATCGGTGACGACCGCCTCGATGTCCGTGCCGGTGGTGGTGGTGAACCAGACCTTGCCGCCGCTGAGGGCGACGGCGTCCCCGAACCCGGAGCCCTCGATGATGATGGTCATCCCCTGCAGCCCCGTGGGCTTCGAGACGCCGTTGACCCGGGACGCCTCCGGCCCCACGGCCGTGAAGGCGGCCAGGAGCGTATCGGCCCCGCCGTCGGGGTTGGCGACGATCAGGTCGTAGCTCGTGCCTTCCGTGATACCGGACGGCGCGAGGGCGAACAGCGCCCCGTTCTCCAGGTCCACTGAGGAGGACGGCAGCTGGTTGAACCACACGGACGCGCCGGCGACGAATCCCGTGCCGTCGATCCTGACCTCGGTGCCGACGGTGCCCTGGGAGGGCGAGGCGGCGGTGAGGGTCGGGGGCGTGATGGCCGGGCCGGACGGATCGTCGTCTCCGCACGCGACGGCCGAGAGGGCCACGGCCATGGCGAGGACCATGAGGCGCTTCATTGCGCAATCTCCTGAATTCGGTGCTACCGGGGAATGGCGGCTGTACATAGACGCGGGGGGTATCGGAAAGGTCACATCCGGACCCTCCCCACGGTCGCGACACGGGCTTTCACCTTGAGGCGCGGCTTGGTATCATCCGGTGCTCCGCCGCCCGGTCCGGGCGGTCCCACGCCGAGAAAGCGGGATCTCGATGTCCGTGAACGATAGACGCCACGCCCTAGCCCCCACCGACCTGTTCGTCCGCCGTCATATCGGGCCCCGGGAGGACGAGGTCCGGGAGATGCTGGAGGCCATCGGCTACGACGCGCTGGACGACCTGATCGATAGCGCGGTTCCCGAGGCGATCCGGCTGGACCGCCCGCTGGCGCTGGACCCGCCGCTGAGCGAGCACGAGGCGCTGGCGGAGCTGAAGGTCCTGGCGTCGAAGAACCGGGTCTTCCGGTCCTATCTGGGTATGGGCTACAGCGGGACGCACACGCCGCCGGTGATCCAGCGCAACATCCTGGAGAACCCGGGCTGGTACACGGCGTACACGCCCTACCAGGCGGAGATCAGCCAGGGGCGCCTGGAGGCGCTGCTGGTCTACCAGACCATGGTCATCGACCTCACGGGGCTGCCCATCGCCAATGCGTCGCTCCTGGATGAGGCCACCGCCGCGGCGGAAGGGATGGCGCTGGCGCAGGCCGCGGCGAAGGGGGACCGGAAGCGGTTCCTGGTCTCCGCCGCCTGCCACCCGCAGAACATCGACGTGGTCCGGACGCGGGCCCGGGCGCGCGGGTGGGAGGTCGTCGTCGCGGACCACGGGGAATTCGAGGTCGGCGAGGACGTCTTCGGCGTCCTGCTCCAGTACCCGGCCACGGATGGCGCCCTGTACGACTACGCGGACGTGGTCGGGCGGGCCCATGAGGCGGGGGCGCTGGTCATCGTCTGCGCGGACCTGCTGTCGCTGGCGCTCCTGCGGGCGCCCCGGGAGTGGGGCGCGGACGTGGTCGTGGGGAACACGCAGCGGTTCGGCGTCCCCATGGGCTTCGGCGGGCCCCACGCGGCCTTCTTCGCGTGCCGGGACGAGTACAAGCGGCAGATGCCCGGCCGGATCATCGGCCTGTCGAAGGACAGCCGGGGTAGGGACGCGTACTACATGGCGCTCCAGACCCGGGAGCAGCACATCCGGCGAGAGAAGGCCACGTCCAACGTCTGCACGGCCCAGGTGCTCCTGGCGGTGATCGCGGCCATGTACGCGGTCTACCATGGCCCGGACGGGCTGCGGCGGATCGCCGAACGGGTCCACCGGCTGACGGCGACGCTGGCGGACGCGCTGGAGCGGCTGGGCCACACCATCGTCCACCGCCCGTTCTTCGACACGCTCCGGGTGGAGGTGGGCGGGAACCGGGCGGACCCCATCCTGAAGGCGGCGCGGGCGACGGGAATCAACCTGCGGGTGCTGGACGAGTTCACACTGGGCGTGGCGCTGGACGAGACGGTCACGCGACGGGACCTCCTCGACCTCATCGACGTCTTCGGCGCCGGCGCCGCCCCCGCGGCCGGGCTGGACCGGGACGAGGCGTCACGATTCCTGGACGACGAGGGCGCCGCCATGCACCCCGACTTCCCGGAGCCGTTCAACCGGAGGACGGCGTACCTCACGCACCCGGTCTTCCACCGCTTCCACTCGGAGACGGAGATGCTCCGGTTCCTGAAGCGACTGGAGAACCGGGACCTGTCGCTGACGGGGTCCATGATCCCCCTGGGCTCGTGCACGCTGAAGCTCAACGCCACCGCCGAGATGTTCCCGGTGACGTGGGGCGAGTTCGGGGGCATGCACCCGTTCGCGCCGGGGGAGCAGACGGAGGGGTACCGGGAGATGATCGGCCAGCTCGAGAGCTGGCTGGCGGAGATCACGGGGTTCCACGCGGTCAGCATGATGCCGAACGCCGGGAGCCAGGGTGAGCTCACGGGCCTCCTCGTGATCCGGGGCTACCAGGAGGCGAACGGGGAGGGCGGGCGTGACGTCTGCCTGATCCCGCAGTCGGCGCACGGGACGAACCCGGCGAGCGCGGTGATGGCGGGGCTGGACGTCGTCGTCGTGAGGAGCGACCGGGATGGCAACATCGACGTGGAGGACCTGCGCGAGAAGGCCGAGGAGCACCGGGACCGCCTGGCGGCGATCATGGTCACCTACCCGTCCACGCACGGGATCTTCGAGGAATCGATCCGGGACATCTGCCGGATCGTCCACGAGAACGGCGGGCAGGTCTACATCGACGGCGCCAACATGAACGCCATGGTGGGCGTGAGCCGGCCGGGGGACTGGGGTGGCGACGTGGCGCACCTGAACCTGCACAAGACGTTCGCGATCCCGCACGGCGGCGGCGGCCCCGGGATGGGCCCCATCGGGGTGGCGGAGCACCTCGCGCCCTTCCTGCCGGCGCACCCGTTGGTGCGGACGGGCGGGGAGCGGGGGATCGGCGCGGTGTCCTCGGCGCCGTGGGGGAGCCCGAGCATCCTGCCGATCTCGTGGATGTACATCCGGATGTTGGGTGCCGAGGGCGTGACGCTGGCGACGAAGATGGCGATCCTGAACGCGAACTACGTGGCGAAGCGGCTGGCGGGCCACTTCGATGTCCTCTACACGGGGCGCGACGGCACCGTGGCCCACGAGTGCATCATCGACCCGCGCCCGCTCAGGGCGGAGACCGGCGTGGACGCCATCGACATCGCGAAGCGGCTGATGGACTACGGCTTCCACGCCCCCACCGTGAGCTTTCCCGTGGCGGGCACCCTGATGGTGGAGCCGACGGAGAGCGAGGCGAAGGAGGAGCTGGACCGCTTCTGCGACGCCATGATCGCCATCCGGGAGGAGATCCGGAAGATCGAGGACGGGGCATGGAGCCAGGAGGACAACCCGCTCCACAACGCGCCCCACACGGTGGACATGGTCATCAGCAGCGACTGGAGCCACGCCTACAGCCGCGAGGTGGCCGCGTTCCCGGAGCCGCACCGCGAGCTGAAGTTCTGGCCGACGGTGGGACGGATCCAGTCGGCGTACGGGGACCGGAACCTGGTCTGTGCCTGTCCGCCGGTGTCGGAATACGAGACCGCGGGAGCGGTCTAGGCTTCCCGCCGCGTCACCGCGATCAGCCGCCTGGGGAAGTGATGCCACCCACCCAAAGAGCAGGTCCTCGACGTCCAGCCGGCCATGCGCTGCCGATCCTGCTCGCGCTGATGGTGTCCTGCGCGGCTTCCTCCTGTGCGCCGCGGATGTCCTCCGGCGTCCAGACGCGCGACTGGATGTTCGGGCCGTTCGAAAAGCCAGGGTCGGTGAATCCGGTGATCATGCCGGATCGGTCCTCGCGGTTCCTGTCGCCGATGAACGACAGCATCGTGAGCTGGGAGGAGTACGCGACCTTCAACCCTGCGGCCGTGGTTCGGGACGGCAAGGTCTACCTGCTCTACCGGGCCGAGGATGCGACCGGCAGAGCCGAGATCGGGCACCACACGTCGCGGATCGGCCTGGCGGAGAGCGTGGATGGACTGCGCTTCACGCGCCGGAGCGAGCCGGTGCTCTATCCCGACAGGGATGCCCAGGCGCGGTACGAGTGGACGGGCGGCGTCGAGGATCCGCGCATCGTCGAAAGCGATGCCGGCCTGTACGTCCTGACCTATACGCAGTGGAATCGCGACATTCCGCGGCTCGCCGTCGCCACCTCGACGGACCTGGTCCAGTGGACCAAGCACGGGCCGGCCTTCGCAACCGCCTCCGGCGGCAAGTATCGCGACCTCGAATCGAAGTCGGGCGCCATCCTGAGCCGCGTCATCGGTGATCGCATTGTCGCGGCCAGGGTGAATGGGAAGTACTGGATGTACTTCAACGTCCCGGACATCCTGATGGCCGCGTCCGACGACCTCATCCACTGGACTCCCCTCGAAGACGGGAACGGCAGTCCGCTCAAGGTGCTCTCTCCGCGCCCGGGATACTTCGACTCGTGGCTGGTCGAGGCGGGTCCGCCCGCGCTGATGACCCCCCACGGGATCGTGGTCCTGTACAATGCAGGCAACAGCAGTCAACACGGCGATCCGCGCCTCCCGCACAAGGTCTATACGGGCGGCCAGGCGCTCTTCGATCCCGGCAATCCCTGGAAGCTCATGGATCGCGCGGACGAGCCCTTCATCATGCCGACCGAAGCGTACGAGCGTACCGGCCAGTACGTGGAAGGCACCACCTTCGTGGAAGGCCTGGTCCCTTTCAAGGGGCGGTGGTTCCTGTATTATGGCACGGCGGACTCCCGCGTGGGCGTGGCGGTGTGGGATCCGGCTGGCGGGCGTCACGACTGACGGACGGGCCCGCGAGGGCCGAGCAGGTGGGGGAGCGGCGGGGCCGTCGATCTCGAGCGGGAGGAAGCGATGGACGCGCGTGCAGAGGTCCTGGCCCCGGCGGTATACCCGGTCGCGATCAACATCCAGCCCGCGACGGAGGCGCGGAACCGGCTGACGGCCGCGTTCCGCTTCTTCCTCGCGATCCCCCACATCCTCCTGGTGGGCGGGCCCATCGCGGTGTTCGGCACGGCTTCCTGGCAGTCGGATGGAGGGTGGGAAGCGGGGTTCGGGTCCGGGGGCGCGCTGGGCATCGTCGCGGGCCTTGCCGCGGTCCTGGCCTGGTTCGCCATCCTCTTCACCGGCCGCCACCCGGACGGGCTGTGGAAGCTGGCGGCGTTCTACCTCCGCTGGCGCGTTCGGGCGGTCGCGTACCTGACGCTGCTCCGGGACGAGTACCCGCCCTTCGGTGACGGCGCGTATCCGGCCGAGCTCGCGGTGTCGCAGCCGGACGGGGCGCGCGACCGGCTGACCGTCGCCTTCCGCCTGTTCCTGGCGATCCCGCACTTCGTCGTGCTGGGCCTGCTCAGCCTGGCGTGGGCGTTCACCACGGCGGTCGCCTGGGTCGTGATCCTGTTCACCGGCCGCTACCCGGAGACGCTGTACGGCTTCGCGCTCGGGGTGTTCGCCTGGGGCATCCGCGTGGAGGCCTACATGCTCCTCATGCGCGACGAGTATCCGCCCTTCACGCTGCGCACGTGACCGCCGCACAGGGAGGTGCGGCAATGGAGTGCAGGGGAGCGTTCACGGCGGGGAGGGGCGTCGCCCCCGACGAGGAGGCACGGGCCCTACGGCTGTTGAAGCCGGCGCTCGGCACGGAATGGTCGACGTAGCGGGGTGGCGCCTGCTCGGGGGCGCCACCTCCGCGAGCGGCGGCGCCGGTGATCCGCACACCGCCGACGGCGCCACCAACATGGCCATCGACCGGGCCCTCCTCGAGTCGGTCCGCGACGGCGCGCCGCCCGTCCTCCGCTTCTACCGCTGGGACCCCCCCACCCTCTCCTTCGGCCGCAACCAGCCGGCGCGGGGCCTCTACGACAGGGACCTCGCGCGGGAGCGCGGGATCGCGTTCGTGCGCCGGCCGACGGGCGGTCAGGCGGTGCTCCACGCCGATGAGGTGACCTACGCGGTGGTGGCCCCCGTGGCGGTGATCGGCACGCCCCGGGCGGCCTACGGGACGATCAACCGGGCGCTGGTGGCGGGGCTCCGGGCGCTGGGGGTGCCGGCGCACCTGGCGGGGACGGGCGGCGATCGGGGCGCGGCATCCCCGGGTGGGGGAAGAACGCGCCCGCATGCGCGCGCGGGCACGGGGTCCTGGAGCGCGGCGTGCTTCCGCGAGCCGGCGGCCGGGGAGTTGGTGGTGCGGGGGCGGAAGCTGGTGGGGAGCGCGCAGCGGTGCGAGCGCGGGGTCGTGCTCCAACACGGGTCGATCCTGGTGTCGGGTTCGCAGGCGCCGGCGGAGGAGCTTCTCGTCCGGGCCGTCGCCGCAGCGGTGGTCGCGGGCGTCGGGGCGGGGCCGGCCGCGTCATCGGCGCCGGGGTGGACCACGCTCGAGGCGGAGCTCGGCGGACCGCCGGGCCGGGACGCGCTCGTGGCGGCGCTGGCCACGGGGTTCAGCGACACGCTCGGCACCGCTCTTGCGCCCGGCGCGCTCTCTGTCGAGGAGACCACGCGCGTGGAGGCGCTGCGGGCCAGATTCGCATCATCGGACTGGACGTGGCGACGCTGAAACCGGAGCGGGAGGGACCGATGGCCGCGACCGATCGCCGGGGCGACATGACCCGGAGCGTACGGAACGTGATGGGGCTGGCACTGGCAGCGCTGATGGCCGCGTGCGGGGGCGGTGACGGCGGCGGCGGCTCCGGGGCCGGCGGGACCGTCGTCGCGGGGATGCAGAGCGATTTCAGCGGGCTGAACCCCATCACCAACAGCAGCATCGACACGGACCAGATCCTGAAGTACGGCCTGTACACGCCGCTCATCCAGTACGACGAGGATTTCAATCCGCGTCCGTACCTGGCGGAGTCCTGGGAGGAGCACGGGGACACCGCCGTCACGTTCACGCTGCGGGAGGACGTGAAGTGGCACGACGGGCGGCCGGTGACGGCCGAGGACGTGAAGTTCACGTTCGACATGGCGAAGGCGCCGGAGGCGGGATCGCTGATCGGGTCCGCGTACCTGGGCAACGTGGCGTCCGCGACGGTGGTGGATGCCCGGACGATCCGGTTCTCCTACTCCCGTCCCCACGCCCAGGCGCTGGAGGACTTCTGGTGGGCGCCCGTGCCGAAGCATGCGCTGGAGGGGATCGACGCGGCGGGGCTGGCGAACGCGTCCTTCAACCGGAACCCCGTGGGGAGCGGACCGTTCCGGTTCGTGGAATGGCGGGCGAACGAGCGGCTGGTGCTGGAGCGCAACGATTCGTTCCCGGAGGCCCTCGGCGGGCCGCCGGCCGCGCAGCGCATCGTCTTCCGGGTGGTGCCGGAGCCCGCGACGCTGCTGACGGAGCTGCTCACCGGCGGGGTCCAGGTCGACATCCCGGTGGAGCCGGACCAGACGAACCGGATCAAGCAGACCGCGAGCGTCACGCTGTATTCGTTCCCCGGCAACACGCTGTACTACCTGGGCTGGAACAACCAGCGCCCCCCGTTCGATGACGCGCGCGTGCGCCGGGCCATGACGCTCGGGATCAACCGGCAGGAGATCATCGACGCACTGCTGTTCGGCTACGGCCGCACGGCGACCAGCACGGTGCCGCCCTGGCACCCGTTCCACCCGGACATCGAGCCGCTCCCCCACGACCCCGACCAGGCCCGTCAGCTGCTCCAGGAGGCGGGGTGGACGGACGGCAACGGGGACGGCGTCCGGGAGAAGGGGGGGCGGCCGCTCCGGTTCTCGATCCTCACGAGCGAGCGCCCGCTGAACCGGGCCATCGTGGAGGTGCTGCAGAGCCAGCTCCGGGGGATCGGGGCCGATGTCCAGATCCAGGTGCTGGAGTTCCAGACCATGCTGGCGCAGCACAAGGGCCGGGACTTCGACGCGGTGCTGAGCAACTGGGTGCTGGACAACTTCCAGATGGCGTCCGCGCCGTTCTCGCTGTTCCATTCCAGCCAGGCGGCGATCGACCAGTCGGCGAACCGCAGCGGGGTCCGGATCCCGCGGCTGGATGCCCTCATCGATCGCGGCGCCGCGGCCACGGACGCGGACGCCGCGAGGGCCGTGTGGCGGGAGTTCACGGAGGTGCTCCAGGAGGAGCAGCCGTTCACGTTCATGTTCTGGCGGGACGAGCTGGCCGCCACCAGCGACGCCCTCGACGGGTTCGAGATGGACCAGCGGGGCGAGTTCCAGTCGATGACCGAGTGGTCTGTCCGCTGATCCGGACCGGCTGAGGCATGGCGACCTTCATCGCCCGGCGGCTCCTCGGATCGATCCCGCTCGTCCTGGGGATCGCCACGATCATCTTCTTCGTGGTCAACCTGGCGCCGGGCGATCCCACCGCCCTCTACTTCAACCAGAACGTCCCGCCGGAGGTCCTGGAGCAGATCCGGCGCAACTTCGGGCTCGACCAGCCGCTCCCGGTGCGCTACTGGAAGTGGCTGACATCGTTCTTCAGCGGCGACTTCGGCTACTCCTTCGCCCACAGCCGCCCCGTCATCGACATCATCCTCGAGACGCTCCCCCCGACGCTGATCCTGGCCGCCTGCACGCTGGTCATCATCTTCGCGGCCGGGATCGCCACCGGGGTGGTGCAGGCCGTGCGGCAGCACCGCGCGGCGGACCGGGTGCTCAGCGTCGCGTCGCTGTTCTTCTACTCGATGCCGTCCTTCTGGCTCGGCCTCATGCTCATGCTGCTCCTCTCGCTCAAGGCCCACGAGTGGGGACTCCCCTTCGCCCTCCCGCCCACCGGGATGACCAGCGTGGACTACGAGTTCATGGGGGTCTGGGGCAAGCTGGGGGATCGGCTGGCGCACCTGGTACTCCCCGTGCTCACGCTGAGCCTCGTCATGGCCGCGGGGATCGCCCGCTACACCCGCGGCCAGATGCTCGAGGTGATCCGCCAGGACTACATCCGGACGGCCCGGGCCAAGGGGCTCCCCGGCCGGACGGTGGTCCTGAAGCACGCGCTCCGGAACTCGCTCCTCCCGGTGATCACGCTCCTCGGTCTCTACCTCCCGCTGCTGTTCAGCGGGAGCGTTTTCGTGGAGGTGATCTTCTCCTGGCCGGGGATGGGGCGCGTCATCGTGGATGCGATCTACCAGCGGGACTACCCGGTGGTCATGGCGACCAGCTTCATCTTCGCCATGGTGGTGGTGCTCGGCTCCCTCATCGCCGACATCCTCTACGCCGTGGCCGATCCCCGGATCCGCTATGACTGAGCGCGAGCGGCACGACCGGGAACGGGGGCCGGGCCCCGAGCGGCCGGCGGACCCGGAGTCGGGGCTGCCCGAGCCGGTGGCGGAGCGGGCGGGCGCGGACCGGGGCGAGCCGCTCCGCCGCGACGAGCGGGCGGCCACGGCCACGGAGCGCCCCCACGGTGGGGCGAGCGGACTCGCCACGGCCCTGACCGCGATCCTCCCGGGCGCGGGGCACCTCCTCATGGGCGCCCCCGCGCGCGGGATGGCGTTCCTCCTCCCCTGGGGCGCGCTGCTGGCGGCGGTGTGGCTGGGGTGGGAGGCCGTCACGGGTGTCGCCGAGACCGGGTCGCTCGACGACTGGATCGCCATCGCCACGCTGGTCCTGGGGCTGGCCGCGGTGTGGCTGGGCGCCATGCGCGACCTGCGCGCCGCGGCCGCCGAGGACGCCCGCCGCGACGCCGCCCGCCACGCGGGGGACGAGCCGGGCGTCCGGGACCGCTCGGGCGACTCGCAGTGGTCCATCGCGGCCCGCCACTTCCGCCGCAACGGCGCCGCGCTGGCCGGTCTGGCGCTGGTGGTGGTGCTGTACCTCGTGGCGTTCCTGGCCCCGCTGCTGGCGCCCTTCGACCCGATCGCCCAGGGCGACCTGACGACGACGGGCTACCTCTCGCCCGACGCGCGGCACTGGCTGGGCACGGACCAGTTCGGGCGGGACATCCTGAGCCGCATCATCTACGGCGCCCGGATCTCCCTCGCCATCGGGTTCATCGCCGTGGCAATCGCCATCCTGCTGGGGACCTTCCTGGGGGCGGTGGCGGGGTACCTGGGGGGGAAGATCGATGCGGTCATCATGCGCTTCACCGACATGGTGATGGCGTTCCCGCGCCTGGTGCTCCTGATCCTGGTGATCGCGCTGTTCGACCCCAGCCTCACGCTGATCATCCTGGTCCTGGGGCTGACGCAGTGGCCGGGGACCGCGCGGCTGGTGCGGGGGGAGGTGCTGAGCCTGCGGGAGCAGGAGTACATCCAGGCGGCCCGGGCGCTGGGGTTCGGCCGGTGGCGGATCATCTTCCGGCACCTGATCCCGAACGTGCTGGCGCCGGTCATCGTGGCCGCGACGCTGGGGATCGGGAACACCATCGTGCTGGAGGCCGGGCTGAGCTTCCTCGGCATGGGCGTGCAGCCGCCCACGCCGTCCTGGGGCACGCTCGTCGCCGACGGTCGGCAGAACCTGATCGGGGCGTGGTGGATCGCGACGTTCCCGGGGCTCGCCATCGTCGTGACGGTGCTGGCGTTCAACCTGGTGGGCGACGGACTCCGCGACGCACTCGATCCACGGCAGAGGTCCTGATGGCGCTCCTGGAAGTCCGCGACCTGCGCACGTATTTCCACACGGAGGACGGCGTGGCCCGGGCCGTCGATGGCGTGTCCTTCCACGTCGACGAGGGCGAGGTGCTGGGGATCGTCGGGGAGAGCGGGTGCGGGAAGAGCGTGGCGTCGCTGTCGGTGATGGGGCTGGTGTCGGAGCCGGGTCGCCTCGAGGAGGGGAGCAGCATCACGTTCGCCGGGCGGGAGCTGACGGGGCTGTCGGAGAAGGAGATGCGCGCGGTCCGGGGGAACGACATCGCGATGATCTTCCAGGAGCCCATGACCTCGCTCAACCCGGTCTTTCCGGTCGGCGACCAGATCGGGGAGGCGGTGCGGCTGCACCGGGGTGTGAAGCGGAAGGAGGCGCGGGAGCGGGCCATCGAGCTGCTCCGGCTGGTGGGGATCCCGGTGCCGGAGCGGCGGGTGGACGAGTACCCGCACCAGCTGAGCGGCGGGATGCGGCAGCGGGTGATGATCGCCATGGCGCTGGCGAACGAGCCGGACCTGCTCATCGCCGATGAGCCGACCACCGCGCTGGACGTCACCATCCAGGCGCAGATCCTGGAGCTGCTGGACGAGCTGCGGGAGCGCCTCGGGATGGCCATCGTGCTCATCACCCACGACCTCGGCGTGGTGGCGGAGGTGTGCGACCGCGTCGTCGTCATGTACGCGGGACAGGTGGTGGAGGAGGGCGCGGTCGCGGAGATCTTCGCGCGACCGTCCCACCCCTACACCCAGGGGCTGCTCGCCGCCGTCCCCCGGCCGGACCGGACGGGCGGACGGCTAGCCGTGATCCCGGGAACGGTTCCGCCGCCGACGCGCTGGCCCCGGGGCTGCCGCTTCCATGACCGGTGCCCGTACGCGTGGGAGCTGACCCGCGAGGAGATGCCACCCCTGTTCGACCTGGGCGGCGGACACCGGTCCCGCTGCTGGCTCGTGGAGCACCCGGAGCGGCGGGTGGAAGTGGAGCGCACGGGCGCGGCGTTCACCGGGGAGGTCGCGCCATGACGGACATGATCGCCGCGGTGGCCGCCGAGCCGGATGATGCGACGACGCTCCCCCCGGCCAAGGGTGACAGCGACCTGCGGGGCCGCACGCTGGACGAGGTGGAGGCGGGCGACGCGCTCGTCCACGTGCGCGGGCTGAAGAAGTATTTCCCCCTGCGCTCCGGGTTCCTGTCCCGGGTCGAGGGGCACGTGAAGGCGGTGGACGGCGTCACGTTCTGGGTCCGGGAGGGCGAGACGCTGGGGCTGGTGGGCGAGTCGGGCTCCGGGAAATCGACCACGGGACGCGCGATCCTCCGGCTGATCGAGCCGTCGGAAGGGACCGTGCTCTTCGCGGGCCGCGACGTCACCGCCATGGACGAGGACGCGCTGCGGTCGCTGCGCCGGGACGCCCAGATCATCTTCCAGGACCCGTTCGCTTCGTTGAACCCCCGGTTGACGGTGGGGGACGCGATCCGGGAAGTGCTGAAGGTGCACGGGCTGGCGAAGGGGGATGCGGCGGACCGCCGCGTGCGGGAGCTGCTGGGCCTGGTGGGGCTGCGCCCGGAGTACGCGAGCCGCTACCCCCACGAGTTCAGCGGCGGCCAGCGCCAGCGGATCGGGATCGCCCGGGCGCTCAGCGTCGAGCCGGACTTCATCGTCTGCGACGAGCCGGTGTCCGCGCTGGACGTGTCGGTGCAGGCGCAGGTGGTGAACCTGCTGGAAGAGCTCCAGCAGCGCCTGGGGCTCGCCTACCTGTTCATCGCCCACGACCTGAGCGTGGTGGAGCACGTGAGCGACCGCGTCGCCGTGATGTACCTCGGCCGCATCGTCGAGACCGCCGACGCGGAGCAGCTCACGCGCAGCCCCAGGCACCCCTACACGCGCGCGCTCCTCTCTGCCGTCCCCGTCCCCGAGCCGGGGGCGAAGCGGGAGCGGATCGTGCTCCCCGGCGATGTGCCGAGCCCCATCGACCCGCCGCCCGGCTGCCCGTTCCACCCGCGCTGCCCGCACCCGCTGAAGGACCAGGACTGCGCCACCATCGTCCCGCCGCTCGCGGAGAAGGCGCCGGGCCAGTTCGCGGCGTGCATCAAGGAGCGGGCGTTCGTGGAGCTGACCCGCCCCTGAGCGGACCGGGGCCGTCCGGGGGGCGCGAAAGGACGCCCGGAAAGATCGTCGACGGGAAGGGCAAAACGGGCGTTGACACCGGGGCAGCCCCCGTCTACCTTGCCCGTTCCCGTACCCAGGCATAGGATAGCGCTTTGCCCGCCCGACGGCCGGGCGGGACCGTCCGGATCGATGGAGGAGAACTTGAGCGGTTTCACGTTCCTGAACCTGGCCCTGTTGCAGCTCCCCGGGCAGGCGGCGCCGGACCTCTCCCCGATGGAATGGCTGGTCCAGATGTGGGAGGACGGCGGCTGGATGATGTGGTTTCTGGGCGCCGCCTTCGCCATCGGGGTCGTCATCATCATCTGGAAGCTGATCGACCTGGGCATGACCAGCTCCCGGACCAAGACAGTCCTGCGCGAGGTGGACGAGCGGCTGGCCGCCCGTGATGTCCCCGGCGCCATCGCGGCGGCGCGGGAATCGGATACGCCCGCGGGCCGGATCCTCCTGGCCGGTCTGGAGCGCCACGGCGAGGGGAACGAGCGGGTGATGAAGGCGATCGAGAACGTCGGGCTCATCCAGATGGCGAGCCTCGAGCGCGGGCTGGTCTGGCTGGCCACGATCGCGAACGTGGCCCCGCTGCTCGGCTTCCTGGGGACGGTGATCGGGATGATCGTCGCCTTCCAGAACATCGAGGCGGCCGGCGAGGTGGAGGCCACGCTGGTGGCGGGCGGGATCAAGATCGCCCTGATCACCACGGCGGCCGGCCTGGTGATCGCGATCCCGATGAACATCATGCACAACTACTTCGTGTCGAAGGTGGACCGGATGGTCATCGACATGGAGGAGGTGGCGCAGCGCATGATCGACACGTTGCAGGAGATCGGCCGCGGTCACGCCACCGTGTGACGCCGCAGGGCAGCACATTCCGCCCGGGAAGGCCACCAGTCTGGTGGCCTTTCTCGTTTACGCTACCCGCCCCCGGCGGGCGCGGCGCGATCGAGGGGCGCAGGCCTGGATGGCCCGCGCAGCGCGGCGCGGTGCACATAGTTCCCGGTCCGCCCACCTTTTTTCCTGCCACGGCGGCGACCACGGTGCCATCGTGGCCCCCGCGGCCTCGTTTCGGGCGGTGAGAGGGGGGGTCCGGTAGCGCCCGCGGCGCGGTCCGACAGTTGCACCGGCTATGCACACCTGGCAGGTCCGCGTGCGCGGGACAACGCCGCTTCGGAGCGGCGGGTGGGCGCCGTGCGAGGTGCGTGGAAGGCCATCTGATGGTGTCACGGGGCCGCGCGCCCCCCTGTTGCCAGCAAAGCGAGCGCCGAGTCCATGATCCGTTACGTCCTGATGCTGGTCCTGCTGGTCACGGCCGTGGTCGTGCCGACCCGGGGTGCGCCCTACCCCGGGCCCGACGGCGCGCCGGCCCGTGATCCGGAGGTGCCGGAATCGGTGACGGACGCGGCGCGGCAGGGCCGGTTCTGGCGCGCGAGCCGGATCCTGGGCAAGCACCTGGCCGCGCTCCCCGATACGGCCCCGGAAACGATCCTTCTGGCTTCGCGCCTGAGCGCCGGTTGGGGCGACTGGCGCGGGGTCTCCACGCTGCTGGAGGGGCGCGGCTGGCTGGACGAGGTGGAGCGGGGCGCCGGCTGGGCGCTGCTGGGTCGCAGCCGCAGCCACCTGGGCCGGCCGGACGAGGCCAGCGAGGCCCTGGCCCGCTACATCCGGATCGCGGAGCCGGGGGACGCCGATCGGGGGAGGGCGCAGGTCCGGCGCGGCCTCGAGCTGGGCAGGGCCGGCCGGCCGGAGCGTGCGCTGGCGGTCCTCGACAGCGCGGCGGCCACGCTCCCGTGGTTCGAGGACTGGATCCACCTCTTCGCCGCCGAGGTCGCCGCTGCCGCGGGGGACACCGCGGAAGTCCGGCGCAGGCTGACGCGGACCGGTCCGGATCTGGTGTCGGAGCGGGGGTGGCCGCTCCGCATGGAGGCGGCCCGGGCGTCGGGGGATGGCCGCGCCGCGCGACAGGCGGCGATGGACGCGGCTCGGGACGCCGACTCGGCCGGTCGGCGGGCGTTCGCGTGGGTGTGGCTGGGCGACCTGCGGCTGGAGGCGGGCGACACCGCGCTCGCCCGCGAGGCGTACCGCAGCGCGATCCAGGCGGCGCCGGGGGCGACGGTGGCGGTGGACGCGGCCCGGGGCCTCAGCCGGCTGGGGCCGAGCGCCGGGGAGTGGCGGACCATTGCCACCACGTACCTGCGGCACGGCAACCAGGCCCGGGCCATCGACGGATTCGAACGGTATCTGGAGGCGGGGATCGGGGAGCCGGGCGAGCGGGCGCAGGTCCGGCTGCAGCTCGGGAAGGCGCATTTCGATGCCCGGCGCTACGCCGAGGCCGAGCGGGGGCTCCTCCAGCTGGCGGCCGACTCGGTGCCGCCCCGGATCGCCGCCGAGGCCCTCTACGTGGCGGGCCGGTCGCAGTACCGGCAGGGTCGAAGCGCGGAAGGGCAGAAGACCCTCATCGCCCTCTCGCGGCGGTTCCCGGACCAGGAGGCGACCGCCCGCGGACTCTACCTGCTGGCCGACCTCAAGCACGACGACCTCGAGCTCGACGACGCCCGGACCTACTACCGGCGCGCGGCCGATGCGGCGCCGGCGCTCAACGAAGCCGGGCTCGCGCTCATGCGACTGGGGGGGCTGGCATTCCTCGAGGGCGATTACCAGGGCGCGGCCAGCATCTACGAGGAGTACCGCGCGCAGCACCCCGACGGCCGGCGCGCCGCGCAGGCCACCTACTGGGCCGCCCGGGCCCACGCGCAGCTGGGGCGGGAGGCGGAGGCGGCGCGGCTGCTTCGCGAAGTCCGGCGCGCGGACCCGGTCTCGTACTACGGCATGCGGGCCGCGGAGCTCCTGGGCGCGGACGTCATGGAGATCCCGCTGGAGCCGGCGCCCCCCGGCGATGCGGAGGTCGATTCGATGGCGCAGCTGGCGCTCCGCCGGGTGGACCTGCTCGGCGAGCTGGACCGGCGCGAGGACCTGGTCGCCGAGGTGGAACGGCTCAGGCGCCATTTCCAGGGCCGTGATGGCGGCGACTACGCGCTGGCGGAGGCGCTGAATGCCCGGGGGCACACCCTCACCGGGCTGAACATGGGGTGGGACATCCGGCGCCGGGAGGGGTCGTGGAACCCGCGCCTGCTGCGGATCATCTATCCGTTCCCCTTCCGCGACATCATCCTGGCGGAGGCGCAGGAGCGCGGGGTGGACCCCTACCTGGTGGCGGGGCTGATCCGCCGGGAGTCCGCGTTCAACCCGACGGTGTCGAGCTCCGCCGGCGCGATCGGCCTCATGCAGATCATGCCAGAGACGGGCCGCGGTCTGGCGCAGGGTGCCGGCCTCCGCGGGTACACGCCCGAGATCCTGAAGCAGCCGGAGATCAACGTGCACCTCGGGGTGCGCTACCTCAGCCAGCTGCTGCGCCGCTTCGGCGAGCACCACCTGCCGACGGTGCTCTCGGCCTACAACGCGGGACCCCACCGCGCCGTGCGGTGGCAGGACCTCCCGGAACATGAGGATCCGGAGCTCTTCACGGAGCGGATCCCCTACTCCGAGACGCGGGACTACGTACGCCACGTGCTCTTCCACCGGGCGATCTATCAGGCGCTCTACCCCGACGCCGTGCCGGCCCCCGCCGACGACCGCTGATCCCTTCGTGACGGCCCAGCGGGGCGAAACGGCGCGGAAGGGCATCCATGTCGCCGTATCGCTCGGCGCGGCCATCATCGTGTGGCGGCTGCCCGCGATGCTCGCCGCCGCGCTCCTCGCCGGTGCCGCCGCCCTTGCCCTGGCGACGGAGGTGCTCCGCCTCGCCAGCCCGGGCTTCGAGGCGATGTTCCGCGCGCGGCTCGGACCGCTGCTCCGCCCGCGCGAGACCCGCCGGCTCACCGGCGCCACCACGCTCGCCCTCGGCTACACACTCGCCGCCGTGCTCCTGCCGGGGCGGGCCGCCATCGCCGGCATCCTCTTCGCCGGCATCGCCGACGCCATCGCCGCGGTGGTGGGGCGACGCTGGGGTCGGCACCGCTACCGCGGCGGGAAAAGCGCCGAGGGGAGCGCCGCCTTCTTCGCCGCCGCGGCGGCGATCGCGGGAGGGCTGGGGGCGGGGCCGGCGGCCGCCGGAGCGGTGGCCCTCACGGTCACGATTCTCGAGGCTCCGACCTTCCGGATCGACGACAATCTGTACCTCCCCGTGGCCGGAGCGGCCGTTTTTCGCGCCCTTGCTGGGTTTTAGCGCTGCGAGGTTTTCCTTGACGCCCCCGAAGGCCGGTTTTTACCTTGTCAACCGCTGGCGAGCAGGATGCAGGCACCCTTGTTGAGGAGGACGGTTTCATGCCCAAAGGCAGGGTGAAGTGGTTCAATGACTCGAAGGGCTACGGGTTCATTGAACAACCCGACGGTGAGGACGTCTTCGTTCACTTCTCGGCGATCACGATGGAAGGCTTCAAGACGCTGGCGGAGGGCGAAGAGGTCGACTTCGAGGTGCGCGAGACGGACAAGGGCCTGCAGGCCGCGAACGTCCATCGGGGCGCCGCCTAGGTCAGGTAGCGACGCCACGGTCCGAGCCCCCCGCCCCGCCATCGATCTCCTCGGTGGCGGGGCGGACCCGTTCGGGGCCCGGTCCACCGCGGTCTTCGCTTGATCCATGCCCCCGCCTCCCACCCGACCGCCTTTGCACACCCCCCTCCCCCCCGGGTAGAATGGCCGGATGGCCAAGGCACCCGAAAAGACGCGACCGCGGCTGTTTCTGATCGACGGCTACGCGCTGATCTACCGCGCCTTTTTCGCCATGATCAGCCGCCCGCTGACCACGTCGAAGGGGGAGAACACCTCGGCGGCGTTCGGCTTCACGCGGTTCATCCTGAAGGTCCTCCAGGACTACCAGCCGGACTACCTGGGTGTGGTGCTGGACTCGGGGGACAGCCAGCGGACGGAGATCTTCCCGGAGTACAAGGCGACGCGGGAGAAGATGCCGGACGAGCTCCGCTCCTCGCTGCCGCGGGTGCGCTCGCTCGTGGAGGCCTTCAGGATCCCGATCCTGGAGCTGGAGGATCACGAGGCGGACGACATCATCGGGACGCTGGCGGCCCGGGCCTCCGAAGCGGGGGTGGAGACCGTGATCGTCTCCGGGGACAAGGATTTCTACCAGCTCATCGGGGATGGGGTGGCGCTGCTGAACCCCGGGCGTGGCGGGCAGGCCAACGTGGACGAGGAGTGGGTGGATGCGCGGAACGCGTCCGAGCGCCTGGGCGTGCCGCCGGAGCGGGTGTGTGACTACCTCGCGCTCATCGGGGACAGCTCCGACAATGTGCCGGGGGCGCGGGGCATCGGTCCGAAGACCGCCATCAAGCTGATCGAGGAGTACGGCTCCGTCGAGGAGATCCTGGCCCGGGCGGAGGAGGTCGGCGGCAAGCGCGCGCGGGAGTCGCTGCTGGAGAACCGGGACAACGTCCTGCTGTCGAAGCGTCTCGTCACGATCATGCGGGACCTCCCCGTGCAGCTGGACCTGGACGCCCTCGCGGTGGGCGAGCCGGACCGGGAGCGTCTGAAGCAGCTGTTCGCCGAGCTCGAGTTCCACGGCCTGGTGCGGGAGATCGCCGCCCCGGAGCCGGAGACGGCGAAGCTGCGGGCCGAATATGGCGTGGTGGAATCACCCGCGCAGGCCCGGGACCTCGCCGCCCGGATCCGCGACCGGGGGCGCGTGGCGATCTGGGCCGTGGGCTCGTCCACCGACGGGGCCATGCGCGCGGAGCTCGTCGGGCTCGCCCTGGCGTTCGGCCCCGGCCAGGCCTGGTACCTGCCGCTCACGCACCGCGCTAGGACCGAGGTGCTGGAGCTGGGCCTCGATGACGCCGCCCCCCCGGATGCGGCCGCGGCCGAAGAGAATCTCCCCGCCCTGACCTCGCCGGACATGAAGCCGCTCCGGGCGGCGCTGGAGGACGCCGCGGTGGGGAAGACGGGGCACGATCTGAAGTACGCGCTGGTGCTGCTGCGGCGCGCGGGGGTCGAGCTGCGGGGCGTCGCATTCGACGCCATGCTGGCGTCGTACCTGATCGAGCCGGGCCGGCGGGACCAGGAGCTCGGGTCGCTGGCGCTGCAGCACCTCGGACACAGCGCCATGGCCTACGAGGACCTGTGCGGGAAGGGCCGGGACGCGACGCCCGTGGCCGAGTGCGAGCTGGACCGGGTCCGCGACTACGCGTGCGAGAAGGCGGACATCGCCGCGCGGCTGCGGGAGCGGCTGGAGCCGCAGCTCGGGGAGTACCACCTCGAGGCGCTGTTCCGGGACATCGAGATGCCGCTCATCGAGGTGCTCGCGGAGATGGAGCAGGCGGGGATCGGGATCGACCTGGACTTCTTCCGCGAGGTCTCGACGAAGCTGGAGCGGGACCTGGCGCTGATCCAGGAGGAGATCTGGAAGGAGGCGGGGGAGGAGTTCAACATCAACTCGACGCTCCAGCTGCGGGAGATCCTGTTCGAGAAGCTGGAGCTGCCGGTGCTCAAGAAGACCAAGACGGGGGCGTCCACGGATGCCTCGGTGCTGGAAGAGCTGGCCGCCGAGGGGCACCGCCTCCCCACGCTGCTCCTGGAGTACCGCCAGCTCGAAAAGCTGCGCGGCACGTACGTGGACGCCCTGCCGATCCTGGTGAACCCCCGGACCGGCCGGCTCCACACCAGCTTCAACCAGGCCGTGGCGGCGACGGGACGCCTGTCCTCCACCGACCCGAACCTCCAGAACATCCCGATCCGGACCGAGGTGGGCGCGGAGCTGAGGAAGGGATTCGTCGCCGGCGCGGGGCACCTGTTCCTGTCGGCCGACTACTCGCAGATCGAGCTGCGCGTCCTGGCCCACCTCTCCGGCGACGCCACCTTCACCGAAGCGTTCCGATCCGGCGCCGACATCCACAAGCGGACGGCGGCCCTCGTGTTCGCGGTCGAGAGCGAGGAGCAGGTCACGCCGCGGATGCGGGGCGCCGCGAAGACCATCAACTTCGCGACGATCTACGGCATCGGGCCGTTCGCGCTGTCCAAGCAGCTGGGGACGACGGTGGCGGAGGCGAAGACGTTCATCGAGAGCTACTTCGAGCGGCTCCCCGATGTGCGGAAGTACCTCGACCGGCAGATCGAGCGCGCCTATGAGGAGGGGTACGTCGAGACCCTCGCCGGCCGCCGTCGCTACATCCCCGAAGTCCGCAGCAAGAACTACAACATCCGCCAGTTCGGCGAGCGCGCGGCCACCAACGCGCCCGTCCAGGGCAGCGCCGCGGACATCATCAAGATCGCCATGGTCCGGATCCACCGGGCGCTGCGGCAGCGCCGGAGCGGCTCGGGCGGAGAAGGCGCCGGGCGGGGCGTCGCCGGAACCCGGATGCTCCTCCAGGTGCACGACGAGCTCCTCTTCGAGGTGCCGGAGGCGGAGATGGAGGCCGTGACCCGGCTCGTGCGGGAAGAGATGGAGGGCGCGTTCGAGCTCGCGGTCCCCCTCAAGGTCGAGACGGGGGTCGGCAGGACCTGGTACGACTGCAAGTAGAATCGATCTTCGATCTTCGGATTGACCGGCTTCTCCGCCGGGCTTCCTTCAGGGTTCCACGCTTCCATCCCAGGCCCGGTTACGTTGCCGGTGTTCGGTACTGCGGAAGCCCTACGGCGCAGTTTCGAGGTCGGCGATATCAGCGGGGCTGAACCGCGGCGCATCGTCCGGAACCTGGAGAGTCTGACCGTTCAAGGCGATCGCGTTTTCCACCGATCGTCCATCCTTGAGGCGGACGCGGACTCGCTGGTACCCCATTCCGGACTCCGGGAGTGCCAGAAGCTTTCGGGTCCATCGATCGTCGAGAGAGATCCTCATGTGCGTCCTACTTGTCTGGCGGGATGCGGGTCCTGCCCGTACTTCGTTCCGGCCGGCGCGCCGTTCTCGAAGATAACCTCGACACCACCTCCGGACGGCATCCATCCCGGTGTGGACGTGCGCTTTTTCCGTCCTCGTACGTGGTTACGTATGTTCCGGCGCGTACAGAGCCATCGTTCAGGATGCGGAAATCGTTTTCGAATGCGGAGAACCGGAGGAAGCGCTCCCCCGGAGTCGATTCCTCCACAGGCGCGTCGCTCGCGGGGGTATCGCGACCAGCGGTCCGGCCCCCTCCGAGAATCTCACGAACGCGACGGTCGGCCGATGGGAGCACGCTCAACCGCAAATCGGGCCCGGGCACCTTCAGCTCCGCCGCAGCCACAGTGGATCGAACCCCTCACGAACCATCGAAAGGCGGCCGGCGCGCTCCACGGCCACCTCGCCGTTCAAGATCAGAACCAGGGAGCGGTCGTACCCCATGCGGAACTCGACCATCTGCCACCCCATCCCCGTTTCCGGGCGATCGAGTAGCTGGCTCGTGATCCGGGAGTTGATTCGCACGTTCATGAGAAGGAAACCTACACTTTCGCAGGGCGATCACAAATTCCCGGCTTCAGGGTCCGAACACCCCGGGAACCGTGCACGAACGTGTGATTCCATCCACGGGCCAGATAAGATCGTTCACGCGCTGCGCTTTCGATGGTCACACCACCACCCTACACGAGGGCGCTGGCCAGGAGCACGCGGTGCAGATTCTCATCTGAGATCTGGACGAAGCTCCGACCCGACCGGGCATTGGGACCGCGCCGAGCAGCGAGAAGTACACGGCCGCCACCCGGTGGGCCGAAGCCGTAAGCAACTGGGGAAAGCTCGGCCAGTGGCGCTTCGACATCTGCCGCGACCCGCAGCAGCTCGGTGCCAGGATAGAGGCCATGCTCGAAGCGACCGCGACCGCGTAGGCCTTTACCCTCTTCGGGATCCAGCAGCGCGCGACCGAAGGCCGGAGCGCCCGGCAGATTCATCGAACACCGGTGACGATCCCGCGCCGCGAACGTGAACGTGGAACGGCGGAGCCGGCACGGGCCGGAGCTCGTAGTTCGAACTCCGCCGAGGCGGCCCGGCGTCGAGCCCCGAACGTCGAACGTCGAACCCGGCCCCGGCCGCGAAGCCGAAAAAACGAAGTCGTCCCAACCGGCCATTCCGGCGCCCCGTTCCGTAGCGAATCATCGCCCCCGACAGCGCGCACACACTCATGCACGGAGGCGATCATGGCGCGGTCGGTGAACAAGCTGATCCTGGTGGGAAACGTGGGGCGGGACCCGGAGGTGCAGAAGACGAGCAACGGCAGCAAGGTCGCGCACTTCTCGCTGGCGACGAGCCGTCGCATCCCGCGGGATTCGGGGTTCGAGGAGCGCACGGAGTGGCATCGTCTCACCGTGTGGGGGAAGCTGGCCGAGCTCGCGGAGGAGTACATCCGCAAGGGCGACCGCCTCTACATCGAGGGTCGGATGCAGTACGACTCCTACGAGCGCAACGGCGTGACGATCCCCACATCCGATGTCGTGGTGCGGGAGCTCGTCATGCTGGGATCGGCGTCGGGGCGGAGCCTGAACGGCACGGCGCTGGACGTGGCGGAGGCCGAGGCGGAGCCGGAGCCGGAGCTGGTCGAAGCGGAGTAGCCGGTCGAACGGCCGGCAACGATCACGCGAAGGACGCGAAGGTCGCGCAAAGGCGACGGGTTGGTTGGGGTCCGCGGCCGAAGGAAACGGCCACGCCGTTCCACACCCGGCAGCAATCGCGACCTTCGCGGCGTTCGCGTTCTTCGCGTGAAACCGGAAGGGGCGCCTCCATGACGTCGAGGCGCCCCCCCTGCCGCCGGACCTTCGGAGGTGTTCTACTCGGCGGCCCAGAAGGTCGAGAGGGCATCGCCGTCGGCGCTCTCACGGAGCTTCTCGAAGGCGCGATTGCGGATCTGACGGATCCGCTCGCGGGTGACGCCGAGCAGCGAGCCGATCTCCTCCAGCGTCCGCTCCTCGCCGTCGTCCAGGCCGTAGTACAGATAGAGGATCTTGCGCTCGCGCTCGGTGAGGTAGCGTTCGAACATCTTGTCGAGGAACTCGCGGCGGGCCTGCGCCTCCACCGTCTCCTCGATGTCCTCGCTCTCCAGGCCGGCGAACCGCTCGCCGAAGGACGCGCTGTCCCGGTCCCCGCGGTCTATGGGGGCGTCCAGCGACAGCTCGGAGGCGGCCACGCGACGGAGCGCCCGCACCGTCTCGATGGGCTCCTCCATGTGCTCCGCGATCTCCTGGTCCGTGGGCGACCGGCCCAGGAGCTGGGTGAGCGCCGTCTCCGTACGGGAGAGCTTCACCAGATTCGAGTTCTGGTTCAGCGGGATGCGCACGGACCGGGTCTGCTCCGCCAGCGCCTGGAGCACGGTCTGACGGATCCACCAGACCGCGTAGGAGATGAACTTCACGCCCTTGTCCGGATCGAACTTCTTGACGGCCTTGAGCAGGCCCTCGTTCCCGATGCACACGAGCTCCGCGAGGCCGAGCCCGCGGCCCTGGTACTTCTTCACGTAGGAGATGACGAAGCGGAGGTTGGCGGTGACGAGCCGCTCCGCCGCCTCCTTGTCCCCCACACGGGCGCGGGCGGCCAGTGCGCGCTCCTCCATCGGGTCCTCGATGAGCGGATACTTCTCGACATCGAAGAGGTACTGGTCGAAGGAGTCGAGCGCGCGGGAGGAAACGAACATGGAGATCTTACCTCTGCTCGGAGACGAAAAAGCAGCGAGCACCGTCGGCGTGCGACGCTCGCTGCATAGCGAAAGAGTACCTGAGCTGTCGGGCCACGAGACGCCCCATCCGCACCCAGAAAGCCGTTCGAGGAAACGTCGGCCTGCAGACTGGCCGAATATAGGCGGAAGTGTCGTTTCTGTAAACCCCCCGATCCCCCGAAAAGCGAGTAATGACGCGGAGAACGCGCGTTCAGGGCAGGTGTAACTTCATGTAAACCTCTGTTTGCCCGTCACTTGGACCGAAGCTCGTCCACCGTGGCGACGGCGCGGCGGAGGTGCGGAATGACGATGGAGCCGCCGACGACGAGGCCGACCGAGAAGGTCTCGAAGAGCTCCTCATCGGAGACCCCTTCCTCGACGCAGCGGGTGAGGTGGTAGGTGATGCAGTCGTCGCAGCGGAGCACCATGGAGGCGACGAGCCCGAGGAGCTCCTTGGTCTTCCCATCGAGCGCGCCGGCCTCGTAGGTGCGCGAGTCGAGGGCGAAAAAGCGCCTGATCTCGAGGTTCCCGGCCTCGAGGATGCGCTCGTTCATCCGCTCCCGGAAGCGGCGAAACTCCTCGATGCTCATGTGCTCACGGGTGTGAGGGCGGAAATGGCGAGATCCACGGCGGGCCCGTCCTTGAGGAGGAAGAGCGTGTAGTGGGAGTCGCGGGCATCGACGCGGACGAGGTCGGCCCAGAGGCCATGGTCCACGGCCACGCGGACCGGGGCCGGGAGATCGACGCGCCTGGCGCCGAACAGCGTGCGGTAGAAGAAGACGGGCCCCTGCCGGGTGATGACGAGCCAGCCACTGCGGTAGGCCCCCACACCGGGGATCCCGTTCACGCCAGCGCGAGCGCCCCGGGGGCCGGCGGTGCCGATGGGCGGCTGGTCGAGGAGGGCGTGGACCTCCCGGGGCAGCTCGGCTCCCTCGCGCCAGCGGGACGTCCCGAGCAGCGCGCGGAGGCGTGCGACGAGGCAGCGGATGCCGAGGGCGAAGGCGCGAAAGAGCCCGTGGCCGAAGAGGGCCATGAGGAGGAGCGCGGCGCCCCCCGCGAGGAGCGCGGTGGCCGGCGCTTCGAGGGCAGCGACGGCGAAGGCCACGGCGGCGATGTCTTCCGTGAAGCTGATGCCGGTGAGGCGCCACTTGCGGGTGGCGGTATTGAGGGCGAGGCGGAAGCCGGCCTTGGTGGCGTGGGCGGCGAGGGCGACGAGGAAGGCGAAGAGGGCGCCGGCGACCTTCCATGCCAGGGGCTCGGGCCAGAGGGTGCCGAGGGCGAGGAGGGCGGCCGCCGGGGGGCGGATGAAAGTGTGGACGGTGTCCCAGAGGGAGTCGGCGTGGCGGACCTTGTCGATGACCGCCTCGATGAGGTAGAGGGTCAGGGCGCTGCCGATGACGATGAGCCCCTCGAGGCCCCGGAGCCCCGGGGGGAGGCCGTCGATGAGGCCGACCCGGGAGAGGATTCCCAGGGCAGCCACGGTGATGTACAGGTTCAGACCGCAGGCGAACGAAACGCCGAGGAGCTGCCCGAGGAGTACGGGGGTCATGGGGAGAAAGTGACGGAGGCCCGGTGTCGTGGGAAGGGGACGCCCCCTCCTCAGGCCGCCGGTCGGCGGATCACGAGGGAGGCGTTGATCCCGCCGAAGCCGAACGAATTAGAGAGGCAGACGGTGGGGTGGACGTCGAGGCCCTGGCCGGTGACGTACGGGAGGTCGCACTCCTCCCCGCCGTCCTCGTAATTGAGGGTGGGGGGGATCCAGCCCCGCTCCATGGCGAGGCAGGCCACCGCCGCCTCCATGGCTCCTGAGGCGCCGAGGGCGTGCCCGTGATAAGGCTTGGTCCCGCTGACCGGGACCCGGTACGCCCGCTCCCCGAGCACGGCCTTGATGGCGGTGGTCTCGGTCGAGTCGTTCAGGGGCGTCGACGAGCCGTGGGGGCTCACGAAATCCACATCGTCGGGGGTGAGACCCGCGGAGCGGAGCGCCAGGCGCATGGCGCGGGCGGACTGGGCGGCGTCCGGTCGGGGCGCGGTCATGTGATGCGCGTCGTTGGTGGTGCCGTATCCGGCGAGCTCACCGTAAACCCGGGCGCCGCGGGCGACGGCATGCTCCCAGCGCTCGAGGACCAGGGCGCACCCGCCCTCGCCCATGATGAAGCCATCGCGGCCGCGGTCGAACGGGCGGCAGGCCCGCTCCGGGTCGTCATTGCGCCTGCTCATCGCGCGGATCAGGGCGAAGGCGCCGAACGACAGGGGCGCCAGCGGCGCCTCCACCCCGCCGGCGATCGCCACGTCGCTGGTGCCGTCCCGCACCAGGCGGAACGCCTCGCCGATGGCGATGGTCCCCGATGCGCAGGACATGGCGTTCGTGGCGTTCGGCCCCGTGAAGCCGAACTCGATGGCGACACCGCAGCTGGCGGCCCCGCAGAAGGTGGTGAGGGCGACCCGCGGGTCCACGGCGCGGATGCCGCCGGTCAGGAGCCTGCCGACCTGCTCCTCCGCGTAGGCGATCCCGCCGAGCGCGGAGCCGAACTGAACGGCGACGCCGTCGGGGTCCGGGTCCGACGGGTTCAGGTCCGCGTCGGCCAGGGCGAGGCGGCTGGTGGCAATGGCGAAATGCATGAACCGGTCGAGCCGCCGGGCCTGCTGGGGGTCGAGGAAATCGGTCGGATCGAAGTCGTCGACCTGGGCGGCGAGGCGCGACCGCCACGGCGACGGATCGAAGCGCGTGAGCGTCCGGATCGGGGACCGGCGGAGGCGGAGCCCGTCCCAGAGGCCGTCCGCACCGGTGCCGACCGCGGTGATGGGGCCGATGCCCGTGATGGCGACGCGGTGCAGCTCAGCCATTGCCGTGACTCTCCTGCGCGGTTGGTGTGGCCGCGGCGCGCTCCGCGGCGGCGCAGACGCCGGCGAGGGTGCGCGCGGCGATGGCGCTGACGAAATGGGGGCCGATCACGAAGTCGGCCGCGATGCGGCCGATCAGCGGCCAGCCGGGCCCATCCCACTCATGGACCACGCGGGCCAGCGTTCCGCCGTCGACGGCGGGGACGAACTCCCAGCGCACGTCCATGCCGCGGGTGATCCCATCGATGTGGCGGTAACGCACGAGGGGCACGTCGGGCTCGGACTCCATGGCCGAGAGCCACCAGGTGGGCCAGCGCAGCGGTCCGGCGAAATCGCGCCACGCGGCCATCTCCACCACGCCATGGGCGAAGCCCTTCCTTTCCCGGAACCGGACCCAGCGGTAGTGGGGGAGGATCTCGGGCCAGCGCTCGACGTCGGCGGCCACGCGGAAGACGGTGGACGGGGTCGCAGTCGTGGCGCGCTCATCGATACGAATCATCGGACCTCCGGGGAGGGGGGGAAGAGGAAGCTCGAAAGGAGCCGCGGTGAAAGCAAGGAGGAGGCGGGACGCAGGTCGCCGGTGACCTCGACCAGCCGGTCCATGACGGCGGGGGCGGCGGCGAGGCGGCGGATCACCCGATCGGCCCGGTCGGGGTGTGCCAGCGCCAGCTCCACGACCCGTTGCAGCCGTAGCGCCGGGGCCTTGAGCGCGCGCAGCGCTGCGGCGTGGCGCCGGAGGGAGCGGCGGAGCGCCCGGGGGTCGTCGAGGTCGACGCCCCGGAGTGCGCCGGCGAGACGCCGGGCGCCCTCCATCGCCTGGTAGACGCCCTGCCCGGTGAACGGGTCGTAGTACCCCGCCGCATCCCCCACGAGCGCGACGCCGGGCGCCACCGTGGAGCGGGTGCGCCAGTCGAACGGGCCCGAAGCCAGGTACGGCCGGTCCAGGGCGGCGCCGTCGATCCGGGATCGCACGGCCGGCGCGCGCAGCAACCAGCTCTCGAGGAACGCCTCCGCCCCGAGCACCCTCAGCGCCGGCGCGCGGCGGGCCGTGACGACGAGGGTGAGGTTGAAGCGCCCTCCGCCGGCGGGTGCCACGCCGAAGCACGCGTCCGCGAGGAGGTGCATCTCGCCGTGCCGGAAGCCCCCCGCGGCGCCCGTGCCGTGGGTGGTCAGCGAGACCTTGCGCAGTCGGGGCGGGCGCCGGACCAGGCGCGCCCTGCGCGCGACGACCGACCGCAGCCCGTCGGCTCCCACGACCAGAGGGGCGCGGAGCTCCGTCTCCCTGCCCGCGCCATCGATCAGGCGGACCCCGCGCACCCCGGCCCGGCGCTCCGTCCCGCGGACGAGGTCCGTGACGCGGCCGCGAAGGGTCACCGCCCCGGCCTGCTCGGCGGCGTCGAGGAGGACGGCATCGAAGAGGCGGCGTTCCAGGGCGAGGGCAACGTCATCGGGGAACCGGCCGCGGGCCACGTGGCCGGCGGGGGCGTGGACGCGCCATTCGTCCAGGTGGGCGGCACCGGCGGCGAGGACGGCATCCAGCAGCCCCAGGTCCCGCAGGAGCGTCGTCGCCGCGGCGCTGAGGCAGTCGCCGCACGGCTTGGCCCTGGGGAAGGTCTCGCGCTCGATGACGCCGACGCGTCGCCCGTGCCGGGCCAGCAGCAGCGCGGTCACCGCGCCGGCGGGTCCGCCCCCGACCACGATGACGTCGAGCCCGCCGCGCTGGTTCCGTCTCATCACGCGTCGGCCAGGAGGACGAGGCGGAAGAAGGCGTGGCGGTGCACGCGCGGCTCGCGCAGACCGGCGCGGGTGGCGAGGTCGCGCAGCTCGGCGGGCGTGAAGGAGCGGAGGACGGAGAGCGGTCCGTCGTGGCGGGTGATGGGGTTTCGTCGCCAGAGGGTGGCGCCGAGGAAGCGCGCGCCGGCGTAGCTCGGCACGCTCCGCTCCAACTCCCCCACGAGGACGCGGCCGCCCCGGGCGACGCGGGCGAGCTCGCGGAGGATCGCCACCTGCGCGTCGCCGTTCATGTGGTGCAGCGTCATGGAGAGGAGCGCCAGGTCGAAGGCGCCGTCCCGGAACGGGAGCCGGAGCCCGTCCGCGCGGGCGAAGAGCAGCCCCTGCCCGGGGCGTGACCTCCGCCGGGCCGCCTCGAGCGTCCGGGGGTGGAGGTCGACCGCCGTGATGCGGACCGGACGCGCCCGCTCGCGCTCGGCGATGGCGCGAGGGAGGTCCCCCGCCCCGGTGCCCACATCGAGGACGCGGTGCCGGCCGGCCGGGAGGGCGGCGTCGAGGTGGCGGAGGAGGGCGCGCCGGCCGCCGAGCCAGCGGTTGACGGCGGTGACGTCATCGAGAGCGGCCTCGAGGTGTCGGGCGTCGACATCCGGCGCGTCCATCCGCTCTTCCGCGCCATCCACCCGCCGCAGGAACGTCATGGGCGGCGGCTCAACGGGGGAAATGCAGGAGGTTCCCGGTGATGGGCGGGAGCCGTGAGCGGCTGAACTGGGGGTCGGTCGGGTCGGAATGGAGACCCAGGTACTCTCCCACGCCGATCAGGAGCTGGAGCTTCCCGAGCCCGCCATCCGCGCCGACCGGGAAGGCCGCATCGACGCGGAGCGTGTTCCTGCCCCCGGCCGGGAAGTTCGCCCGCAGCCCCGCGCCGACGGAAGCGCGCCAGCCCGAGTCGCGGCCGAAGGGGGCATCACCGGGCCAGATCCGCCCGACGTCCACGAACAACGAGGTGCCCGCGTCCACCACGTCGGGGAAAGGCCACCCCCAGTACCAGCGGTCCTCGGCGGTCAGGATCAGGCGCCGTCCCCCGGGGAGCTGCTCGTCGGCCCAGCCCCGGAGCGCCCGTTCGCCGCCCAGGGTGAGCTGGAAGGGCGTCCGGACGTGCCAGCCGCCCGCGCCGGCGACACGGAGCAGCAGCGTGTGGCGGGCGAGCCACCCGCCGGGTCTCAGATACATGAAGGTCTCGCCCTCGGCGAAGACGTCCTTCATCTCGTATTCGTCCGGCCCCGCGTCGTAGTCCCGGCGCGCGTCCGCGCGGAGGCGCGTGGCGAAAAAGGCGGACGGCGGCCCGGCCGCCGCGTAGAGGTCGAGGCTGCCGTACAGGTCGTTGTCCGACTTCAGAGCGGGGATGGAGCGGGAGAAGGCCACCTCCACCTCGGCCCCTATCCGCACATCCTCCTCCCCCCGGAAGCTGTCCAGCCCACGGCGCTGCTGCCAGACGATGTTCCGCTTGCCCAGGAGCACCACCCCCCGGATGTTGCGCAACGGCTCCATCCGCTCGCCGGCTTCCGCGCTGAGCTCGGGCGGCGCGGGCGCACGATCCTCGTACCGGCCGCCCTCCACCAGCGTGATCTCCTCGCCGGGGTAGCCGACCTCCTGGAAGGAGAACCCGCCGCCGAACACGGTCAGGTTCCCCCGTCGTCCGGCACGCCGGAGGGTGGCCGCGTGGAAGCCGCGCTCCCGCACGGGGACGAGGACCCGGCAGTCGGGGCCCTCCTCCGGGCACGCGGAATGGCCCCGCGGGAGGATGTAGTCGAACAGGCGGTCCTGGTGGGTCAGCAGCTGGCGGAACCCCCAGCCGCCGACCTCGCCGAGAAAGGGGTAGCTGATCTGCTGCTCGATGAGGTTGCCGGTACGGGTCTTCCCGAGCGCGACCTGCATGTCCCAGCGGGTGCCCAGGAACTGCGGCGTGCGGTAGCGGGCGCCGTACGTCCGGACGGCCTCGTCGGAGCGGTAGAACAGTCCCAGCTCACGTCCCGTCCCTGCCAGGTTCTGTTCCCGCAGGTCGAGGCCCTTGAGCTCGAAGCCGCCCGCCAGGTCGGCCCGCACCTCGACCTGCGTCGACCACTCGTCCTCCGTGTCCACGACCACGTGGTAGCCTCCGCCCGGCTGCTGGAGGCCGTAGATGTCGGCCCGGGCGATGAACGGGTGCCCGCGCAGGAGCCGCTCCGACTCCTCGAGCAGGACCGGATCGAAGCAATCGCCGGTCGCGAACAGCAACTCCCGCTCGATCACGCCGTCCCGGGTCCGCACGTGGAGCCGGTTCGCCGCGGAGTAGGCCCAGCGGAAGCGAGGGTCCAGGTCCGGGTCGGACGTGTCGAAGATGGAGTGGTTGTCGATGAAGATGTGCTCGACCCGCCCGGACGGGCACACGCCGGGGTCGGCCTCCTGCGCCGCGGCGGAAGCGGCGGTCAGGAGGACCACGGCGAGCGGGATCGGGCTCGCCACGAGGTGCGGGTGGTGCCTGAAGATCACGTTTTCGGCGGTGTTCGGCGGTGAAGGACCGGTCACGCCGCGGGCGTGCCAGAATCGCGCCACGCCGGGGCACGCGCCACGGGCGGGGGGTTTCGTCGCTTGCACGAGCCCGGAGGGCGCGGTAGCGTACTTTGCTCGGACAAACCCCAAAGGAGCAGCATGTCTGACGACCGCAAGCGGGCGGCGCTGGATTACCATTCGCAGGGCCGCCCGGGAAAGATAGCCGTCGTGCCCACGAAGCCGGTGGGCACCCAGTGGGACCTGTCTCTCGCCTACACGCCCGGCGTGGCCGAACCGTGCCGCCTCATCGCCGCGGACCCCGAAGAGTCCTTCAAGTACACGGCGCGTGGGAACCTGGTCGGCGTGGTCTCGAACGGCACGGCGGTCCTCGGGCTGGGGAACCTGGGAGCGCTCGCGGGGAAGCCGGTGATGGAGGGGAAGGGCGTCCTGTTCAAGCGGTTCGCCGACATCGACGTATTCGACATCGAGGTGGACTCGGAAGACCCGGCGGAGATCATCCGGTTCTGCGAGATGCTCTCTCCGACGCTGGGCGGGATCAACCTGGAGGACATCAAGGCGCCCGAGTGCTTCGAGATCGAGGAGGCGCTGAAGGAAAGGCTGGACATCCCGGTCTTCCACGACGACCAGCACGGCACGGCCATCATCTCGGGCGCGGCGCTGGTGAACGCGCTGGAGGTGGTGGAGAAGGACATCGGGGAGGTGAAGATCGTCTTCAGCGGGGCGGGTGCCTCGGCCATCGCCACGGCCGACCACTATATCCGGCTCGGGGCGAAGCGGGAGCACATCTTCCTGTGTGACAGCAAGGGCCTCATCACCGCCGGTCGGACGGAGGGGATGAACAAGTACAAGGCCCGGTACGCCCAGGCGGTCGAGGGGCCGCACACGCTTGCGGATGTCCTGGCGGGCGCGGACGTCTTCGTCGGCCTGTCGGTCGCAGGGCAGGTCACGGGCGCGATGGTAAAGACCATGGCGGCGCGGCCGGTGATCTTCGCCCTGGCGAACCCGGACCCCGAGATCCTGCCGGACGAGGTCTTCGCGGTGCGCGACGACGCCATCATGGCGACCGGCCGGAGCGACTTCGCCAACCAGGTGAACAACGTCCTCGGCTTCCCGTTCATCTTCCGCGGCGCGCTGGATGTCCGGGCCCGGTCGATCACGGACAACATGAAGCTGGCGGCGACGCGGGCGCTGGCCGCGCTGGCCAAGGAGGATGTGCCGGAATCGGTGGCGCACGCGTACGGGGACGAGGCGTTCCGGTTCGGGCCGCGCTACCTGATCCCGAAGCCGTTCGATCACCGGGTGCTGCTCTGGGTCGCCCCCGCGGTGGCCCGGGCCGCGGTGGAGGACGGCGTCGCGAGGCTGGAGCTGGATCCGGAGGAGTACCGGACCCGGCTGGAGGCGCGGCTCGGGCGGCGTCGCGAGGTGATGCGGGACATCATGCTCATGGCGCAGCGGGATCCGCGCCGGATCGTCTACCCCGAAGGGGAGGATGATCGGATCATCCGGGCCGTCGCACAGGCGCGGAACGAGGGGATCGTCCAGCCTGTGCTCCTGGGTCGCCCGGAGCGGATCCGGAAGCGGGCCGAGGAGCTCCATGTCGACCTGACGGGCGTGGAGGTCGTGGACGCCCGCGGCGACGAGGACTGCGGGAACCGGTACGCGCAGCGGTTCTACGAGCGACGGCAGCGGAAGGGGATCACGCTGGCGGAGGCGTGCGAGCGCCTGCGCGAGCCGACCTACTACGGCTACATGATGGTCGCCGAGGGCGACGCGGACGGCGCCATCGCCGGGATCGATTCCCATTACCCGGAAACGATCCGGCCGGCGCTCGAGGCGGTGGGGGTCGACCCGGCGGTGAAGCACGTGGCGGGGCTCTACATGATGGTGCTGCAGCAGGACCTGATGTTCTTCGCGGACACGACCGTGAACATCGACCCCGACGCGGAAACCCTCGCGGAGATCGCCCAGCTGTCGGCGGATTTCGTTGCGCGTCTCGGGATCGAGCCGCGGGTGGCGATGCTGTCGTTCTCCAACTTCGGCTCGGCCCGGCACCCGAAGGCGGAGACCGTGCGCCGGGCGACCGCGCTGGTGAAGAAGGCGCGACCCGATCTGAAGGTGGACGGCGAGATGCAGGCGGACACGGCGGTAGTGGAGGAGATCCTCGGCCAGCGCTACCCCTTCAGCACCCTGGGCGCGCCGGCGAACGTGCTGATCTTCCCCGACCTGAACGCCGCGAATATCGCGTACAAGCTCATGGGCCGGCTCGGAGGGGCGGAGGCGATCGGGCCGATCCTGCTGGGCATGAACCGGCCGGTCCACGTCCTGCAGCGCGGTGGCGAGGCGGCCGATGTGGTGAACCTGACGGCGCTCGCCGTGGTGGACGCGCAGCGGCGTGACCCCGCGGGCGGACGAACCCGTTAATTACGACGAGGCAGACGAGTGGCGACGACGACCGAGCGAGCGGACCTCAGCCAGCACGGGCTCAGCCCTTCGGGGCGGATCCACTGGAACCGGCCTGCGGCGGAGCTGGTGGAGCACGCGGTGTGGCGGGGCGAGGGTCAGCTTTCGGTGGACGGCTCCTTCGTGGCGGTCACGGCCCCGCACACCGGGCGGTCCCCGAAGGACAAGTTCACCGTGCGGGAGCCCTCCAGCGAGGGCGACATCGCATGGGGCGAGGTGAACGTCCCGCTGGACGTGGAGAGCTTCGAGCGGCTGCGTGCGGACCTGGTGGATCACCTGAACGAGCATGACGACCTCTACATCCGCGACGTCTGGGCCGGGGCCGATCCCCAGTACCGTATGAACGTGCGGGTGGTCTCGCCCAGCGCATGGCACTCGCTGTTCGTCAACAACATGTTCCTGGACCCGGGCCACGATCACAGGAGCCACTTCCACCCGGGGTTCACGGTCCTCCACGGACCGGAGTTCCAGGCGGACCCGGATCGCCACGGCACGCGGAGCGGGACGTTCGTGGTGGTCAACTTCGGCGCGAAGCAGGTGCTGATCGGCGGGACGCGGTACGCAGGCGAGATCAAGAAGTCGATCTTCAGCGTCATGTCCTACCTCCTCCCGATCCAGGGGGTGCTTCCCATGCACTGCTCCGCGAACATGGGAGAGGACGGCGACGTCGCGCTGTTCTTCGGCCTCTCGGGGACGGGGAAGACCACGCTGTCCACCGACCCGGACCGCTACCTCATCGGCGATGATGAGCACGGCTGGTCGGATGACGGGGTGTTCAACTTCGAGGGGGGAAACTACGCGAAGGTGATCCGGCTCTCGAAGGACGGCGAGCCGCTGATCTGGGCGGCGAGCAAGCGGTTCGGCGCCATCCTCGAGAACGTCGTGCTGGACGAGGAGCGCCGGCCGGAGTGGAAGGACGACTCCATCACGGAGAACACGCGCTCCTCCTACCCCCTCCGCTTCATCGAGGGTGCGGTGAGGGACAAGCGAGGCGGGCACCCCCGGAACGTCATCTTCCTGACGGCGGACGCGTTCGGTGTCCTTCCGCCCGTGGCGCGGCTCTCGCGCGCGCAGGCGATGTACCACTTCCTCTCGGGCTATACGGCGAAGGTCGCGGGGACGGAGAAGGGTGTGACGGAACCGAAGGCGACGTTCAGCGCGTGCTTCGGGGCGCCGTTCCTGCCGCTGCCGCCGAGCCGCTACGCGGAGCTGCTGGGCCGCCTCCTCGAGGAGCACGATGCGCAGACCTGGCTCGTGAACACCGGCTGGACGGGCGGCAGGTACGGGGTGGGGAGGCGGATGAACCTGACGCACACGCGTCGCATGGTGACCGCGGCGTTGACGGGGGAGCTGACGGACACCCGCAAGCACGCGGACCCGGTGTTCGGGCTGAGCGTCCCGGACCACGTCGCGGGCGTGCCCGATGAGGTGCTCCGGCCGCGCCTGACCTGGGAGCACCCCTGGGAGTACGACGAGCAGGCCGGGCAGCTGGTGGAGATGTTCCGCAAGAACTTCGAGAAATTCGCGGCGAACGTATCGGCGGAAGTGAGCGCCGCCGGGCCCTGAGGGGTGCCAGCCGGGCGCCGGCGAGGCGCGGCGTCCCGGGCCGGGTTCCGCAGGACGGAGTCCGGACGTGCGGTGGGAGGAGGGCCATGGCGGGATATTCGGTGATCAGGGACCCGATCTACGGACCGATCCCGCTGGATCCGTTCGCGCGGGAGCTGATCGACACGCACGCGTTCCAGCGGCTGCGCCGGGTCCAGCAGCTCAGCCTGGCATCGCTGGTCTACCCGTCGGCGATGCACACGCGGTTCGAGCATTCCGTCGGTGTCTACCACCTGGCCCGGACCATCGTCGAGAGCCTGGAGCGGAAAGGGGAGCTCGGGGCGGTGCCGCCGGACGATGTGCGGATCATCCCGTACGCCGGTCTGCTCCACGACCTGTCCCAGCACCTGGCTGCGCACCTGCTCCACGAGTTCGGGATTCCGGGCGTCGAGCACGAGGAAGTCGGGGCCCGAAGCCTGGAGTCGGGGGAGATCAGCGACGTGCTGGGGAGCCTGGGGAGCCCCGACGCCGCCGGCCGGATCGGGGCCATCATCAAGCAGGAGAGCGGCAACCCCCTGGCGGGGATCGTCGCCGGCAACTGCGACGCCGACAAGATGGACTACATCGCGCGGGACGCCTATCACTGCGGCCTGCCCATCGGGTACGACCAGGGTCACCTGCGGGATGCGATCACGCTGGTGGCGGACCCCGTGAGCGGGTCGTCCCGGATCGGGATCGATAGCTCCGGGCTGACGAGCTTCGAGCAGATGCTCTACAGCAAGAGCACGCTGTACCGGAACGTCTATTTCCACCGGTCGGTCCGGGCCGCGATGGCCATGCTGCGGACCCTGGTGCTGCGGGCGATCGAGGAGCGGCTGATCGAGATCGGCGAGTTGCACCAGTGGTCGGACAGCGAGCTCTTCACGGTGGTGGGCGTGCGGGTGAGGGACGCGCAGGGGTCGGGGAGTCCCACGACCGCCTTCGTCATCCGGCTGCTGGACCGCCTGCTCGCCCGGGACCTCTACAAGCCCGCGGCCTCGCTCCCGCTCTCCGTCATGGCGAAGCCGTCCGCGGAGCGCATCCTGGCCGCGGAGACCCGGCTCGCCCGGGAGTTCGGCGTGGAGCGCGGCGGGGTGATCGTCGATTTCCCGGCCAAGCCGACCATGCTGGCGACGGACCTCCCGGTGCGGTTCCCCGACAACCGCGTGCGCAACGTCCGGGACCTCGGTCCGGAGGACGGCTTCGCCCTGACGCGGGCGTCACAGGAGGCGCAGTACGTCGCGTCCGGGAGCATCTACGTGTTTACGGCCGCGCCCCTCGGGGTGGGCGATGCGGAGGTGCGGCGGCGACTCGAGCGGGCGCTGGAGCAGGAAGCAACGCCCGGCGCGGCCTGAGGCGGCGGACGCCCCTCGGACGGGGAGCGGGCATTCACCGCGGCGGGCCCGCGGGCTGCTCGTCGTCCGCGCTGATGCGGACGAGGAGCACGGTGATGTTGTCCGGCCCGCCGGCGGCGTTCGCCGCGTCGACGAGGGTGCGGGCGGCCTCCTCGAGGTCCTCTCGGCCGGCGAGGAGGTCGGCGAGATCCTCGTCCTCGAGGCGTGCGGTGAGGCCGTCGCTGCACAGGAGAAACAGGTCCCCGGCGGCGCAGGGGGGCTCGAGGAGCTGGATGTCCAGCCGAACGTCCTCGATGCCGAGGGCACAGGTGATGACGGCGGCGAACGGATGGCGGCGAGCCTGGGCGGGGGTGAGGGCCCCGGCCTCGACCTGCTCCTGGACCCACGTCTGGTCCCGGGTGAGCTGCTCGAAAGACCCCTCGCGGAGCCGGTACGCCCGGGAGTCTCCCACGTGCGCGATGGTGCAGCTCCCGTCGGAACCGATGCGCAGGGCCGTCAGCGTCGTTCCCATGCCGTGGAGCTGCGGCTCCGCGCGGGCGGCCCGGAGGATCGCCCGGTGGGCCGCCCCGATGGCGGACGCGAGATCGGCGCGGCCGGGGTCGCGCCCGGCGGCCAGGGTGTGCTCGTCGAGGACGTCCACCGCGACGCGGCTGGCCACATCGCCGGCGGCGTGGCCCCCCATGCCATCGGCCACGGCGAAGAGCCCGCGCTCGGGGCGCTGGAGGAGCGCGTCCTCGTTGCGTTCGCGGACGCGACCCTGGTTGGTGAGGCCCGCGAAAGTGAAGTTCATGCGACAAGGTGAAGGGGCGGCGACCGGTCCGGCAACCGCGGATGGCCGGGGGCCGGCGCGGGGCCCGGCACATGGCTTGCCCAACGGTAGCGCGGATCCATGAAAGCGACTCGAACTCCCCGACTGCTCCTGCTGACGGGCGCCTGCGCGCTCGCCGGGGTGTCGTGCGCCCGTGAGCCGGGCGAGGAGCGTCTGCAGGGCCAGGACGCACCGCCGGCCGCGGCCATGGTGTCGCCGCGACTGATGACGGCAACGCTGGACGAGCAGCTCGAGCGGCTCGGGGTGGAGCTCGTGGCGGGGATGGAGGGAGACCCGGATCGGCTGCTCCAGGCCGAGGCCATCACCGACGGGCTCATGGAGGCCCGACGCCCCTTCGACTGGCTTGCCGCGGGCTACGACGTCGAGGCGCGGCTGCGTCAGCTCCAGGCGATGGCCGACCGGGTCGTGGCCAAGCTGCGCCGGGGCGCATCGCTCTCCGAGGTCGAGGAGGACGTCGATGTGATGACGGCGTCCGTCGCGGACCTGCGGCAGCAGCTCGCGGCCGGACGCGGCGGTCCCGCACCGCCCACGCTCGACTCCCTCCTCCGCCAGGACCCGCTACGGGACGCCCGGGTGGGCGCGCGTGCCGTGGGCGCGGCCGCCCCCGTGGCCGCAGCGGCGCCCGATTCGGCAGCCGAACCGCCGGAGGCGCCGCCGAGGCCCCCCTCGGGAGGGCCGCTGGGCCAGCCCGTCCGCCCCCCGCCGGACACCTCCGGTCCCCGACGCTGAATCCGCCGCCGCGGACCCCCCGCTCGCCCTGCCACGAGGGCCGCGGTAATGGCATTCGGTGTACCTGTCAAGCCATCCGTGCGGCCGCCGGGAACTCCGCCTTCGGGCCGGGGTTTATATCACCGCGACGACAGCAGATCCCGTCGCCGCGGCGCGCGGCGGACGGGGTTTTGTCGGCAAAGACCTTGCGATGAATAAAGTTGGCCGGGCGGACGCCGAAGCTCTGTAGGTCGAGCGCGGCGGAGCGGACCGGCGCCTGAACCATAACGGTGGCGAAATGGCTGCGACGGAATCGAAAAAGCGGCGGCGGAAGCGGAGCGCGAGCTTCCGCGCGAGCTATGACGATCAGACCGCCCTCGATCAGTACCTGCGGGACGTGAGCCAGCACGAGCTGATCACGCCCAAGGAGGAGATCGAGCTGGGCCACCTGGCGCAGGCGGGCGACGAGGAGGCCGTAATGGCGCTCGCTCGCGCGAACCTGCGGTTCGTCATCAGCGTGGCGAAGAAGTACCAGAACCGGGGTGTGTCCCTCTCCGACCTGATTCAGGAGGGGAACGTCGGGCTGGTCACGGCGGCGCGGAAGTTCGATCCGGACCAGGGCGTGAAGTTCATCTCCTACGCCGTGTGGTGGATCCGGCAGGCGATCCTGGCGGCGCTGGCGAACCAGGGGCGGGCGGTGCGCGTGCCGCTGAACCGCGCGAGCGATCTCGCGCGCATCTTCCGGGAGCGGGAGCGGCTGAAGCAGGAGCTGGGCCGGGACCCGACCACGGAGGAAGTGGCGGCGGCGGCGAAGCTGACGCCGGAGGTCGTGGAGCAGCTCCAGACGCTGAACTCGGCGGAGATCCGGCTGGACGCGCCCATCGGCGACTCGGACGACAGCTACCTGGTGGAACGGTTCATCGTCGACGAGGCGAGCGAGCCGGAGGAGGACGTCGAGGAGCGGATGCTCGCCGAGCATATCGATGCGGCGCTGGAAACGCTGAACCCGCGCGACGCGAAGGTGCTGCGCCTGTACTTCGGTCTGGACGGGGGAGAGACGCACACGCTCGAGGAGATCGGGAACATGCTGGGGGTGACCCGCGAGCGGGTGCGGCAGCTCCGGGACCGGGCGCTGAAGCGGCTCCGGGAGGGGGAGATGGGCACGGCGCTGGAGAGCTTCGCCGCCTGATGACGTCGTCCGGCAGCGGACGTCTTCACGGCCTCGTACGCACCGCCACGGGCGGGGTTTACGAGGTCGAGCTGCATCCGGGAGGTGTGGTGGAGGCGGTGCTGCGGGGGCGGCTGAAGCGGGAACAGCGGACGGGGGACGCCGTGGTGGTGGGGGACCGTGTGCTCGTGGACCGGCAGGAGGACGGCAAGCACACGATCGAGGGAGTGGAGCCCCGGCGGACCGAGCTGGCCCGGCGGGCGCCCGGCAGCGGCGGCCGGCGCGCGAAGGTGGTGGTGGCGAACGTGGACCAGCTCGTGGCGGTCTTCGCCCTGGCACGGCCGGCGCCCAGGCTCCGCCTGCTCGATCGGTTCCTCGTCGTGGCGGAGTCCAGCGGCATGGAGGCCGTGATCGTCGCGAACAAGACGGACCTGGCCGATCCCGCGCGGGCGGCCGCGGGCATCGACCCGGAGGAGGCCCGCGCCACCCAGGCCGGGCTGGAGGGTTACGCGGCGCTGGGCTACCAGGTGTTGCGGACCAGTGTGACGGAAGGCGAGGGACTGGAGGAGCTGCGGGCGCGTGTGTGCGGCCGGGTCACCGTGTTCGCGGGGCCGTCGGGTGCGGGCAAATCGAGCCTGCTCAACGCGCTCCAGCCCGGGCTGGCGCTCCGGACCGCCGAGGTGAGCGAGGCGGTGGGAAAGGGTCGTCACACGACGGTTTCCTCGCGCCTGATTCCCCTGGACTGCGGCGGCTACGTGGCGGACACCCCGGGCCTGCGGGAGCTCGGCCTCTGGGGGGTCGAGCCGGGCGACCTGGACCAGTGCTTCCCGGAGTTCCGCCCCTACCTCGGACAGTGCCGCTTCAGCCGCTCGTGCACGCATACGCACGAGCCGGACTGCGCGATCGCGGGAGCGGTCGAGGCGGGGCGGGTCTCGGGCGCGCGGCTGGAAAGCTACCGGAAGCTGCTCGCCGGCGACGACGCGCGGTAGCGGCCGCGGTGGCGGACGCCGTCCTGGACGGCGTCGCGCCCGGGGCCCCGGGGGCGTGTCGCGGGGGCTGGCCTACCTGTCGCCGGTGACGACGCGCACGCCCACGTGGAGGAGCCGCCCCGGGGCCGGGAAGCCCCGGACACCCTCGTACTCCGCGCCGGTGAGGTTCTCGACGCGCAGGACCCCTTTCACGGCCTGGCCCTCGACCCACGGCAGGGCGTGCTCCGCCGCGAGGTCGACGGTGGCGTAGGGGGGGAGCGTGACCCGGGGGAAGGGGAACGCTGCGCCGAAGTCCACGTCCTCCCGTTCGCCCACGAGGCTCATCGTGAGCCCCAGAACGCCGCGGTCGAGCCGGTACCGGGCGGCGAGGGAGCCGGAGTGGGCGGGGCGGCGGAGGAGCGGCCGTCCCTGGACGAAGCTGGCGTCGGTGGCGAGGCCGGGATCGAGCACCCGCGTGTCGAGCCAGGTGTACCCCGCCGAGACCGTGAGCCTGTGCAGCCCGGCCTCGGCGGTCAGCTCGACGCCCTCCGCCCTGGCGGCGCCCACGTTGAAGTAGTTGGGCGCGTCGGGACCCGTCGTGGTGAAGGTGAACTGGATCAGGTCTTCGAAGCGCTGGTGGAACCACGTGGCGCCCAGACGCACGCTCGCGCCCACGCCGTGCTCCACACCGACCTCCCGGCTGAGCGACCGCTCCGGGAGGAGGGCCGCGTTCCCGCGGTCGCCGAACCCGCTGCCGAAGCTCTCGCCGAACGTCGGCTCGCGGAACCCGCGCCCGATGGCCGCCCGGAGCCGGGTGCGCCAGGGGAGTTCGTAGGCCGCACCGACCCGGAACGTCTCGAAGCCGCCGAACGTGTCGTTGTCGTCGATGCGGCCGCCGACCGTGATGTTCAGGGGCCGCATGGGGTTGGCGAGCAGCTGGGCGTAATAGCCGCGGTTGGCGCGGCCGTACTCGGCCTCGGCGGCGGCGGGGCCCCATTCGCTCTCCGACGCATAGGACGTCGCGCCTTCGCTCCAGTCCAGGGCGACCCCGGCGGTCAGGATGGCGTGGGGGAGCTCGGCCGAGAGACGCGCGTCGAGCGTGCGGCGGTCCACGGCCGTGGCGAGCTCGGAGGCGTAGACGCCGGACGTGTCCGCGGCGCCATCGGGGCGGTCCACGGCGTCCTGTACCCGGGAGGCGAGCCCCGCCTGCACCCGCGCGTCGATCCGGTCGGTGAGGCGGCGCCCCGCCTCGAGTGCGGCGGTCCACATGCGCCGGTCGAGGAAAGCGTTCTCGTCCACGAGGTTCCCCGCCCCGTCCGTGGGGAAGTGCGACTCGCTGGCGGCGTAACGCGTCGTCACGGCGAGCTCGGTGGCGGGGCCCGGGATCCAGGCGACCCGGGCCGTGCCGACGCTCAGCGAGCGCTCGTTGTTGAAGGGATAGCTGCCGTCCGTCCAGAATCGACCGCCGCCCACCGTGTACGCGATCGGGCCGGCGCTGCCGGAGAGGGTGGCCTCGGCGTCGAGGGCGCCGTAGCCGTCGTCGGCCGCGGGGCGCTCTCCGCGCGCGCCCGTGGCCGTCACCGCGAGCGAGGGTGCGCCGCGACCGCGGCGGGTGAAGATCTGCACCACGCCGGCGACCGCGTCCGTGCCATAGAGGACGCTGACCGGCCCGCGCACGACCTCGATCCGCTCGACCTGGTCGGTGGAAAGGTCGGCGAAGTCGATGGCGCCGCCCGGCTCGTTCACGGGGACCCCGTCCACCAGGACCTTCACGTAGTCGCTCTCTCCGCCGCGGAGGAAGAGGGATGTCTGGGCGCCGTGGGAGCCCGATCGGACCACGGCGGCGCCGGGGACATCCCGGAGCGCCTGCGCCACCGTGCGGATCCCGCGCTCCCGGAGCTCCCGGCCGGTGAGGACGGTGACCGGCGTGGGGAGCGCATCGCGGTGGAGGGGGACGCGCGTCGCGGTGACGACGATCTGCGGGAGGGCGAAGGTGTCCTGCCGGGCCTCGTCCGGCCCCGCCGTCTCCTGCGCGGCGGAGGCCACGGGCGCGCCGAGGAGGAGGAGGGGGGCGAAGAGGAGCGCGGCTGCCGGAGCGGGGCGCGGGCGAGTCGGTCTTCCGGTCTTCATGATGGTTCCTTTCTGAGTGGCAGGATCTGCGGCGATCCCTCGTCCGGTCCGGGCCCCGGGTGGGGGGCGACGGCGAGGGGCCAGTCGTAAACGGGCTCGAGGACGTCGCGGGCGAGGACGCGAACGGGGTCGCCCTCGGCGGCAGTCCGGCCGCGGTGCATCAGGAGGAGCCGGTCCGCGAAGCGGGCGGCCACGTTGAGGTTGTGCGTGACCAGGACGACGGTGACGCCGCCGTCGGCGAGGCGCCGCAGCAGCGCGAAGATCCCCATCTCGTGGGCGATGTCGAGGGAGGCCGTCGGCTCGTCCAGCACGAGGGTCTCGGGCTCCTGCGCCAGGGCGCGAGCCACGCGAACGCGCTGGCGCTCCCCGCCGGAGAGCGTGTCGAACGAGCGGTCCGCGAGCGCGGCGACAGCGCAGGTTTCGAGTGCCCGGTCCACGGCGCGCCGGTCCTCCCCGCCCTCCGAGCGCCAGGGGCCGAGGTGCGGGTAGCGTCCCATCGCCACCAGCTCTCTCACGGAGAGCGGGAAGACCAGCTCCTCCACCTGCGGCACCACGCCGATCCGGAGGGCCAGGTCACGCCTCGGCCAGTCCGCCACGTCGCGGCCGGCGTAGCGGACGGAGCCGACCGATGGCCGGAGGGCGCCCAGGAGCAGGCGGAGGAGCGTCGTCTTGCCGCAGCCGTTCGGGCCGATCACGGCGTAGAGCGACCCCGCCGGGATCGCCACCCGGACGTCCCGTACGGCGTCGATCGCAGCACGCGGGTAGCGGTAGCCGAGCTCCAGGCTCTCGAAGACCGCGCTCACGTCGCCCGCCGGGTCAGCAGGAGCACGAAGACCGGGACGCCGATGAGCGCCGTCACGACGCCGACGGGAAGCTCGCCGGGCGCGGCCACGGTTCGCGCGGCGGTGTCCGCCAGGAGGAGGAAGGCGCCGCCCGCGAGGGCGCTGCCGGGCAGGAGGAGCCGGTGGTCGCCGCCCCAGAGGAGCCGCAGCGCGTGGGGGACGATGAGCCCCACGAAGCCGATGACGCCGGCCGCGGCGACGCCCGCCGCCACGAGGAGCGAGGCGACCACGTAGGCGCTGCGCTTCACCCGCTCGACGGGCGTGCCCAGGTACAGCGCGGTCTCCTCGCCCACGGCCATGAGGTTGAGGGGCCGGGCGAGGGCGAGGAGCGCCAGGAGCGCGGGAACGAGGTAGGCCGCGAGGAGGCCCACGCCGGACCACGTCGCGGAGGCCAGGCTCCCCATCATCCAGAAGATGGCCGAGCGGAAGGTCTCCACGTCGGCGAGGGTCAGGAGCAGGAGGATCACGGCGTTGAAGAAGGCGCCCACGACGACCCCCGCGAGGAGGAGGACGTGGGTGTCCAGCGCTCGGCCCACCGAGGCCGCGATGCGGAAGACGAGGGCGATCGTCCCGACGCCCCCGGCGAATGCGGCGAGAGGGAGGAGCCATGCCGGGGCCGTGGCGGCGAACGCGATCACCGCGACGGCCCCGACGGCCGCGCCCCCGGAAACGCCGAGCACATAGGGCTCCGCGAGCGGGTTGCGGAGGAGCGCCTGGAAGACGGCCCCGGCCACGCCGAGGCCGGCGCCGATGAGCAGGGCGAGGATGGCGCGGGGGAGGCGGAGGTCGCGGATGATGGCGCGGGTGGTGGCGTCGCCGCCGCCGAGGAGTGCGCCCACGACGTCCGCGGGGGGGACGCGAGCGGCGCCCACCCCGAGGGCGAGGACGAGGGCGGCGAGGAGGACGGCCGCCAGCACGAGGAGCGGGGTGGCGCGGCTTCTCACGAGCCGGCGCCGCGGATCAGGCGTGCGAGGCGTGCGGCGGTGTCGGCGAGCCGCGGGCCCGGGCGGTTGACGCGGTCCGGATCCACCGTGTGGACGCGCGCCGCCCGTACGGCGGGGACCTCGCGCCAGCCCGGGCGCCCGCGCAATGCCGCCGCCGGATCGTCCACACCGGCGCTGCCGACGATGATGACATCAGGGGCGCGGGTGACCACCTCCTCGAGAGAGAGCTGGGGCCAGCGCAGCCCGGTTCCCTCGAGCACGTTGCGGCCGCCGGCGGCCGCGAGCAGCTCGTCGATGAAGGTGCCCGGCCCGGCGGCCATGATGGGGTCGATGCCGATGAGGAAGAGGACGCCGGGGCGGGGGCGGTCCGCCACCGCCGCCCGCACGCTGTCGAGGCCGGAGCGAACCGCGGCGATGACCGAGTCGGCGGCGTGCTCCAAACCCAGGAGCGTGCCCACGTCGGCGGCCACGCGCAGGGCTTCCGAGATGGTCTCGCTGGGCGCGGTGTACACCGGGATCCCGAGCGCCTCCAGGCGCGCCACGACCGAGCGGCTGGGGGCGTCCGGCCAGGCGAAGACGAGGTCCGGCTGTCGGGCCGCCAGCCATTCGATGCCGGGGGTCAGCCCGCCGCCGATGGAGGGGAGATGCGCGACGGCCGGATCCCCGTCGTAGTCGGTCCTGGCGACGAGGCGGTCGGCGGCCCCGAGGGCGATCACCCACTCGGTGACCGACGGCATCATGGAGACCACGCGGCGGGCCGGCGCTTCGAGGGAGAGGGTGCGGCCCGCGCCGTCCTGGATGGTGATGGCGCCCTCCGCCGGTGCACCGGCGGGGCGGCAGGCGTGGAGCCCGGCGCCGAGGCTCAGCGCGGCCGCTACGCCGAGGGCGAGGGCGCGGGCGCGGGCGCGCCGCCGAACCCGGATGTCTCTGCCTGGAAAAGCCAAGGCCCGCCTCCCTCAGGGGGGACGGGCCGATCGGGTCCCTGCGGGACGCGCGACCCCGATCCCCCTCCCACGAAGGGCTCGTTCGGGCGCGCGCGGGGCCGGTCTCCTGGCTCGAGGCAGCGTCGCTCGCCTTCCCGGGTCGTCCGACCCAGTGGCGGTTGAGCGGGCCTGCTCCGGACTCCTGTCCGGGCCTCTCACAGTGGCGGGGCCGCGCCGGTTTCTCACCGGCTTCCGGGTGGCCCCGTGCGCGTATGTGTGCCGGGAAGGTGGTCCGGAATCGACAGGGAGTCAAGTCCGACTGCCGGACGCGGGGAGAGCGGTCGAGGGAAGTCCGGCTACGCCCCGCCGGACGAATCCGGTGGCGGGCGGGGCACCGCCAGCCGGAGCGCCGGCTCGATGTCGGGGACGGGGATCGTGGACCGGGTGGTGCGCGCGGTGTCCGGCCGAGGGGTGGGCCGGGGTGGTGGCTGGACGGCAGGCGCCTGGCGCTGGGGCGTCGTCGGAGCGACGCGTCCCGCCGCGGTGTCGGCGGCGGCCGAGTCGGCGGCCATGGCCGGGGGAGCGGGGTCGCAGCGGTCCTGGAGGATGCGCGTCCAGCCGCCGTCCGTTGCGCCGATGGCCTCGAACCAGCTGTTGCGGGTGCCGTAAACTTCGAGGAGCAGCTCGGGCGTGCCGTCGCGGTCCCAGTCGAGGAAATCGATCACGCGGGGCGCCGCCTTCCCGCCCTGGGGGTAGCTCCGATAGGAGACGTACGCGGTGTCGTAGCCGGCCTGGGCCTGGGGGGTGTAGACGACGAAGAGCGAATACCCCTGGTCGTCGTTGCCCACCTGTAGCTCGTCGTCCACCAGGAACGTGGCCGTGAAGGCGAGGTCGCGCGCTTCCGCCGAGGGGAAGGGGAAGATCTGGCGGCCCGCGGTGGCCCAGTTCGGGAGCTGGGCGCCGCGTGCGCGCAGGGTGCGCTCGGCCAGGATCGGCCCCAGGATCTGCATGCGCCGCTCGATCTGCGGATCGCCGGGCATGGCCCGTCCATCGGGCGCCTGGGTCCGGGCCATGGCCAGGAACTCCGTGGCCTCGCCCGCACCGCCGGACAGCTCCAGCAGGCCGGTGGCCCGGGGGACCCGCTTGCAGGCATCCGCGGTGGGGACGCGGGCGGAATCCACGATCAGGGTCCCGGCGCGGCGGCCGCGGGTGAAGAGGGTGAGCTCGGCGCCCTCGCGGAGATAGGCGGCGATGAAGCGGTTGCCGAAACCCTCGGGATCGGCCCCGGGCTCGAGGGGCTCCATCCCCTCGTCGGTGATGGCGCCCACGGGGGTGACCTCGGCACGGACGCTGTCGCGGCGGACGTAATAGAGGACCGGTCCGTCGGGGAGGCGGTCGGCGGCCTCGAGCTCCGACGCCGTCACTTCGACGCGCTCGGGAGGGGGGACCACGGCGAACTGGACGCCCCCCCATTCGACGTTGTCGCAGCCCGCGACAGCGATTAGGATCAGGGGCGCCGCGAGGCGCGCGACCGCGGAGGTGCGCCGCTTACCGGAAGTTTCCGTCATTGCCGTTCCCACCCGCGGAAGGTAAGAGACCGCCGATCACCCACGCAACGCGCGGAGAGCCGTCAGGCGCCTATGTCGTTTGAAACGGCGGAGTTCCGCCGCATCCTGGGCCATCTCGCCACGGGCGTCGCGGTGGTATCCGCGGCGGACCCGGACGGCGGCCCCCTCCATGGGCTGACCGCGAACGCGGTGGCGTCCGTATCGCTGGACCCGCCGCTCGTGTTGGCGTGCGTCGAGCGCACGGCCGACACGCACGAATGCATCGAACGGGCCGGCGCGTTCGCCATCAGCATCCTCGGGGCCGGGGACGACGCGCTGGCCAGGCGGTTCGCCGACTACCCCTCCGAGCGGAAGTTCGCCGGCGCCGCCCACCGGCCGGAAGTGACCGGGGCACCGGTGCTCGACGAGGCGCTGGCCTGGGTGGACTGCCGCGTCTGGGCCGTGTACGACGGAGGCGACCACACCATCTTCGTGGGCGAAGTCGTCGCTGGTGACGCGATGGACGGCCCGCCCCTCCTCTACTTTCGCGGCGGTTACGGCCGCGTCGCACACTGACCGTGCGGCGCCGGGGGGAGCTTCCCGCGACGGCGGCGGCCGCCACCGTCGGGGCGGCGCTGGGGATCGCGCTGTTCGCCGGCGGCGCCCTCCTCCTCTACGCGGGGCAGGGGTTCCTGACGTCCGCGGGGCTGCTCGTGGGCGTGGCCCTCGCGGCGGTGGCGGCCGGGGTCTGGGTGGGAGGGCCGGAGGGTCCCGGCCCGGGGCACCGCCGGATGCTGGGGCGGTGGATGCTGGGGGTGGTGGTGCTGGGGGTCGCCTCGTTCGCGGCCTCGGCCTGGCTGCGCGTACCGGCCATCCAGACCTCGACCCTCGGGCCCCCGCTCGGGATGGTGCTCTTCCTGGCGGAGCCGGCGTACGCCCTGGCGGCGCTGCTCGCGGCGCTGGAGGCGCGCCGGCGTGGGCGCGAAGGCGCGAGGGCGCTGCGCCCCGCGTCGGGGCCCGGCGGGGC
>DATKBW010000087.1:0-3793 GCA_035513575.1 Longimicrobiales bacterium
CGCTACGCGCTCGACGTCTTCCGCCCCGATGGCGGCGTCCTGCGGATCGAGCGCGCCGTCGAGCCGGTCGCGGTGGACGGTGACGAGAAGGCCAATGCCGAGGAAAGGGCCACGCACAACTTCCGGCGCATGCTGCCGGACTGGAAGTGGAACGGCCCCGGGATCCCCGGCACGAAGCCGCCCTACCGGGCCATCCTGACGGGCCGCGATGGCCGCATCTACGTCCAGCTCTGGCAGCCGGGCGAACGCATCCCGGAGGAGGAGATCGAGACCTCCAGCGACCCCGGCGCCGCGCCGCCGAACCGGTGGCGCGAGCCGGTGGTGTTCGACGTGTTCGAGGAGGACGGGACGTACCTGGGGCAGATCCGGCCGCCCGCACGCTTCCAGGCCTCCCCCCAGCCGGTCTTCGATCGGGAGCGGGTCTGGGCCGTCGTGACGGACGAGATGGACGTGGAGTACCTGACGCGGTTCCGCCTGGGCGACGAGGTCGGCAGCGGGCGGGACTGACCGGACGGAACACCGGTACGGACCGGGGGTTCGATGCAGCGTTGCCACCACCAGGCGGGTGCGGGAGAGCGGATGGCCGAAGCAGAAACGTATTTCCGGCGCGGACTGGGCCTCAAGAAGGAGGTCCAGCCCGTCCTGGATGCCGAATACCACAGCGCCATCGTCGCGCAGATCAAGGCAGCGGAAGGACATACGGCCACGTTCGGCGATGTGACCGTCAAGCTCGCCGAGGAGTTCGGCTTCTGCTATGGCGTGGACCGGGCGGTGGACTACGCCTATCAGACCGCCATGAAGTTCCCCGACCGGCGCATCTACCTGGTCGGAGAGATCATCCACAACCCGCACGTCAACCAGCGCATGCGGGAGATGGGCATCACGTTCATCTACCCGGATCCGGACGGCAGATTCGACTTCGGCGACGTGAGGCCCGAGGACGTCGTCATCCTTCCCGCCTTCGGCGTCACACTCCACGACTTCGAGACGCTCAAAGGCATCGGCTGCATCCTCATCGACACCACCTGCGGCTCCGTGCTCAACGTCTGGAAGCGCGTGGACAGCTACGCCCGGGACGGCTTCACCGCCATCATCCACGGCAAGTACCAGCACGAGGAGACCCGCGCCACCGCCTCCCAGGTCAACAACCACGGCGGCCGCTACGTCATCGTCCGGAACATGGACGAGGCGCGGCTGCTCATGGACTACATCGAGGCCGGCCGTGACGCCCTCGACCGCGACGCCCTGATCGCCCACTTCCGCGACAAGGCCTCGCCGGACTTCGATCCGGACCGTGACCTCGTACGCGTCGGTGCGGCCAACCAGACCACTATGCTCTCCACCGAGAGCCTCGCCATCGCCAACGCCATCGGCGCCAGCCTCGCCCGCCGCTACGGCGCGGACGCCACCGACGAGCACTTCCGCAGCTTCGACACCATCTGCTCCGCCACGCAGGAGCGGCAGGACGCGGTCAAGAAGCTGATGGAGGACCCGCCGGACATCATGATCGTCATCGGGGGGTACAACTCCTCCAACACGAACCACCTGGCCCATCTGTGCCGGGAGTATGCCCGGACCTACCACATCAGCGATGCCACCTGCATCGACCCGGAGGCGGGGACCATCCGGCACAAGCCGGAGCTGGACGCGGATGCCCCGGAACTGCGCGAGGAAAGCTGGCTGCCGGCGGGGCCGATCGCGGTCGGCTTCACCGCCGGCGCATCGACGCCCAACAACAAGATCGGGGAGACGCTGGAGCGGCTGCTGGCGACCCGCGGGATCGGCGTTCCGGAGCTCGCCTGAACCGCGGCGGATCGGGCTCCTTTCGGCCCGCTGTAACCTTTACATTCACAAAGAGTTAGCAATCCGTCGGCCCGGCCCGCGCCGTGGTCCGGGATGTGCACTGTAGTCGCGCGTACCGAACGAACGTGACTCCAGAGAGCGACGGGATAGATCATGAAGCCATTCAGCTACAGGTCCGGGGGGCTCGGCCTCACGGCCGGTGCCGCCGGAGTCGCGGCTGCGATGCTGGTCGCGGGTGCGCCACCCAGCATCCACCCGATCCACGATCGGCCACGCCACAACGTGGAGATCTGGGAGGCCGCCGTCGCCGACCAGGGCAAGAAGATCATGGTCTCTCTGGAGCGGAAGCGGCTCTGGCTCGTGGTGAGCGGCGACACCGTGTTCGCGGCCCCCATCGCCATCGGCAAGGGCGGCGTCTTCCGGTTCGCGGATCGGACGTACCGGTTCGATACGCCCCGCGGGCAGCGACGCATCCTCGCGAAGCAGACCGACCCCAACTGGATCCCGCCGGACTGGCACTACTACGAAAAGGCCGTGCAGCGGGGGCTCGAGCCCGTGCACCTGAAGGATGGTGACCGGATCGAGCTGTCCGATGGCACCCACATCGAGGTCCGGGGCAAGGAAGTCGGTCGCATCAACCGCTGGGGCAACTGGTGGCCGTTCACGCCCGGCACCGAGATCATCTTCGATGGACAGATCTTCGTGCCGCCGATCGGCAGCCCCCAGAGGATGATCCCGAACGCACTCGGGCCCATCAAGCTGTCCCTCGGGGACGGGTACCTGATCCACGGCACCCACCGCTACAACAGGGAGAGCATCGGCAGCGCCGCGAGCCACGGCTGCATCCGCATGCGGAACGAGGACGTCGAGGCCCTCGCGGACCTCGTGGACGTGGGCACCCCCGTGTACATCTACTGATCCCGGAGCTCGGAGCTCGGAGCTTCGGCTTCGGATTTCAGGGGTCCCCGGGCGCCGGAAGGCGTCCGGGGGCCTCTGCATCACGGGCGCCGCGCGCCTCACCCGCTCGCGATGTCGCTCGCGTCGCGCTTGTGCGCACGTGTGGGATGGTCGCATATTTCGAGGCGAACCGTATTTGCGTTCGCCTAACGGGGCCGGTCCATGGCGTCATCCCTCCGCGATGAGATCAGCCGGCTGGAGCTGCTGCATGCGGCCCATCCGGAGGGCCTCGTCTTTCCCCACCTGGCGGACGCCTATCGACGCGCCGGCCGCTATACCCAGGCTGAGAGCCTCCTCGACGCCGGTCTCCGCCGGCACGCCGAGTACTCCAGCGCCCACGTCATCCTCGGCAGGCTCCGCATGGACCAGGGGAAGAGACAGGAAGCGGAGGACGCGTTTCGCCACGTGCTCGACCTCGACCCGCACAACCAGGTCGCCCTCGAGCAGCTGGCGGAGATCGCGGCGGGGAGGGGCCGCCTGAAGGAGGCGGTCACCCTCTTCCGCCGGCTCTCCCGCATCGGCAGCGACGACGCGCTGCTGTTGCGCGTGGAAAGCCTCGAGCGGCAGATCGCGCGGGGCGGCGCGGCGGCAAACGGCCGCGGCGCCGCGGGGGCTCCCCGGGGCGGGAACGGTGGGGGTCGACCGGAGCAGGCCGGGGCCACGGCGGTCTCCGCAGTGCGCCCCCCGGCGAGTCCCGGTCACGGCGCTGCGGAGGCGGAGACCGCGGCCCCGCTCCCGGAGCCGGGGGAGGTGGTGACGGAGACGATGGCGGAGCTGTACGCGCGCCAGGGCCTTCACCAGCGCGCCGCGGCCGTCTACCAGCAGCTGCTGGACCGGGCGCCGGGGGACGCGCGCCTCCGCGCGAAGCTCGAGGCCGTGGAAGGAGTGCGGCGGGGCTGGACCGAGCCGGGGCGCGCCACCCCGATCCGGGAGGAGCTTCGGTCGCTCCTGACGTGGACCCCGGACACGCCCCGCACCCGCGCGCCGACGGGACCGGACGCCGACCGCCGCCCCGGCCCGGAGACGCCCGTGC
>DATKBW010000088.1:0-43561 GCA_035513575.1 Longimicrobiales bacterium
CCCTGCGGCGGCGTGAGTCGAGAATTCCTGCCCCTCGTACTCCCTCTGTTCTCGATCCACGGCGCTGAGCGACGTCGGGGCTGCACGCGCCGCCGCTCCTTCGCATGCTGTGTCGCTCCGACGCCGAATCCCGACGTGAAAGGAGAACGAGCGGGGGACACTCTAGGGCCACTCCTGCGCGCGCAGCCGCTCCCCCGTCCACCCGGCCGCATCGTCGGAAGCCAGCCAGAGGAATACCGGTGTCACCGCGTCGGGCTCCGGCAGCGTCCCCGGGTCTTCATCGGGATACGCGGCCCGGCGCATCCGGGTGCGCATCCCGCCCGGATCCACCACGTTCGCCCGGATCCCGGCGCCCCGTTCCTCGAGCGCGAGGTTCCACGTCAGCGCCTCGAGCGCCCACTTGCTCACGGCGTAGGCCCCCCACCCGACCCGCGGCTGGTCACCCACGCCCGAGGACACGTTGATGATGGACCCGCCCCCCCGCTGCCGCATGCCCGGCAGCACCGCCCGGGTGACGATCAGGGCGCCCGTCACGTTGACCTCGAGCACCGCCCGCCATTCCTCGAGAGGCTGCGCCGCCAGCGGCACACGGCTCCCCAGCAGCGACGCGTTGTTCACCAGCACGTCCACGCCCCCGAGGCGCCGCTCCGCCCGGCGGACCAGCGACCCGATGGCGTCCGCGTCGGTCACGTCCGCCGCCGCCCACTCGACGACCGCCCCACGCGCACCGAGATCGGTGGCCAGCTCCTCGAGCGGCGACGCCCCACGGGCGCAGAGCACCAGGTTGGAGCCCGCGCCCGCGAACGCTTCCGACAACGCACGCCCGAGACCCCTGGACGCGCCGGTGACCATCACCGTGCGGCCTGTCAGGTCCGGGGTCGGCGGGCGCGTCAACGCGACCTCCGGATGCGACAACGGCCGGACCCGAAGGCCGGCCGTCTCGCCACCGCTCCCATCCCCGACCGCATCAGTCGGGGAACGTGATGCTCTCGGCGGCCTCGGCCGTGACCGGCCCTCCGATCATGACCTCGACCATGGCCGCCATCTCCCGGCCGGCCTCTATGAGCCGCAGCCGGATCGTGAGCACGTTGGCATAATCGAAATACGCGTTCACGGAGTCGTCCGACCCCACGTACTGGTCCGCGATGATCGCGTCCATCCGCCGCTTCAGGTGATCCAGGATGTAGTCGACCGCGGCCAGCAGGCGGCGCTGCTCCGCCAGCGTGCCGACGGAGAAGTCACCCTCCAGCGGCAGCCGCGACTCCACCTCGGCCAGCACCTCCGGAGGGGCGACCACCGCCACGTCACCCTCCGACGTGAGAAGCCGCTCCGCCGCAGAGTTCAGCGCCGCAATCTCTTCGAACGCGATCCGGAAGATCACCGTCTCCCCCTCCCTGTTCGGGCCGTGCCACGAGGGCTCCGATCCGCTCATCGTACCTCTCCATACGTGCAATCGCCGTTCCCGGTTCCCCGCACGGCGCATCCCGGGGATGGTCTGACGATTCCTGATGCAGTCTACAACAGGGAACGCACAGCAAGCCGGAGATCGGGACGGAGTGGAGCGGCGACATTCGCCCCGGGCCCCGGGCGGGGCCGGTCGGGTGGGCGAACTTTCTGCGCCGTTCTGTCACAGAGTATCCTGTGGAGTACATCGAAACCTGTCAGCGCCGGGGGTGGCGTGTCAATGATCGGGCTCCCCCGCGAGCCAGTCCGCCAGGACGAGCCCGGCCAGGAGGTCCAGGGCGGCGTGGGCGATCATGGCCGGGTAGATGCTGCCGGTGAGGAGCACGGGGGCGGTGAGCAGGGCGCCCAGGAGCGCCACGCGAATCATCCCGACCATCCCCTGATAGGCGTGGGAGACCGCGAAGGCGGCGACGCTGAGCGCGATGGTGAGGGGGACGGTCGCCCCCGCCGCGAGCAGGGCCGCCATGAGGAAGGCGCGGAAGACCAGTTCCTCGGCGATCCCCGCGGAGACGGAGAGTCCCGCGAACGCGATCTTCTCGCTTCCGGTCCTGGGGAGCAGGAACCGGATGAGGGGAGTCTCGCGGACGTGGAGGATGCGCGCGGCCGCCATGAGGGCCGCGCCGCCGGCCACGGTGGCGGCCGCCGCCCCGAGCAGGGTCGGAACGGCGGGCGACGTGAGCCACAGGTCGGCGCGGGTGAAGCCGCTGAAGCGTGAGGCCAGCATGGCCGCCGCCGCGAGCGTCCAGACGGAGACCGCGGAGGAGAGGTAAACGGCCTCCCGGTCACCGTCCTCCGGCAGGAGGTGCACGAGCCGGGTCTGGAGCACCAGGATGGCGGGGAGCGGAACCAGGAGGAAGGTGGTGAATGCCCGCGCGGGCCAGGCCAGCGGATCCAGGAGCCCGTACGTCAGCGCCGAGGCGACCGCCACCGCCAGCCCGGCGGCGCGGAGCAGGCGCGGCTTCATCGGCGGCCGGCTCGCCGGTCCAGCACCAGGAACGGCAGCGCCACGGCGAGCCCCGTCAGCGTCCCGGCGATCATGTCGGTGGCGTAGTGGAACCCGCCGTACACCGCCCCCACCCCGAGTCCGACGGTCGCCACGACGAGGAGTGGACCCGAGCGGGGCAGCAGGCGGAACGCCGCGACCGTCTGGGCCACGGCGACGGCCATGTGGGAGGACGGGAACGCGGCGCCCCGGCTGGAGCCCGCATCGAGGATGTCCTTGGCAAGGCGGAACAGGGGCCCCTCGCCGACGGACCCGCCGGGCGCGGGGAACAGGTAGCGCGGGCCCTGCACGGGGAAATAGATGAACACGAGATAGTGGAGCAGGAACGCCAGGACGAGCGGGGCGAGCATCGTCCGGAACCCCGGGCGGTCACCCCGGAGGTAGAGGATCAGCGGCGGGACGTAGATGATCGGGTAATAGGAGAGGTAGGCGACCATCAGGGGCTCGGAGAGCGCCGGCCACGGCGCCGAGCGCGCCAGGGTCATGCTGGGCTGGCCGCCGAACAGCCACTGCTCGATTTCGAGGATGGTCGCGTCGAAGTAGCGCCCGTCCCATACGGCGGCGTTCAACAGGTCGAGCTCGGAGTAGAGGAGGGGGATCACCAGCAGCGGGTACCAGTCGGCGAGGACCCGCACCCACCGGCGGGCGCCCGGCCGCTCGAGACCGGGCCGGATCCGCGCGACCTGGAGCGCCAGGGCGCACACGGCGATGTGACCCGCCGCGAGGAGCGGCCACGTCCCGGGGCGGTGAGGGAAGGCGAGGGCGGCGCCGGCGATCAGGGCGTATCCGGCAAGGATGCGATCCGTGCGCGCCCCACGGTCAGGCAAGCGACTTCCCGTACACCCGGTAGGTCTTGTAGACGAATCCGCCCATCCGCTCGAGGGCCCGGCGCATCTCCCAGTTGTCCTCGAGGATCCACGACGCCTCGCCCCGCCCGAATCCCGCCGGCAGCCCGTTCTGGTAGATCCTGAGATACAGCAGCGCGTCGATGCCGTGCCGGCGATAGGCCGGCTTCAGCCCGAGGGTGAACACCCGGACCTGGTCGATGCGCCGCCGGTACCAGAGCAGCTTGAAGATGCCGAAGGGCAGGAGCCGGCCGTTCAGGTGCTTCAGCGCCTGATTGTAGTCCGGGAGCGCCAGCGCGAACCCCACCGGCTCGCCCCGCACCTCGGCGATCAGCGCGAGCCGCGGGTCGATGATCGGCTTCAGGTCCTTCGCCATGTGCCGGATCTCGGCGTCCGTCAGCGGCGTGAACCCCCAGTTCCGCTCCCAGGCCGCGTTGTAGACCTCCTTCACCCGCTCGACCTCGCGGTCCAGGTGCCGGAGGTCCATCTCCCGGATGGTGAGGCCCTCGATCGAGCTCGCCAGCCGGTTCATCGCCCGGACCAGTCGTTCCGGCGGCGCGTCCGCCTGGAGCCAGTACGACAGCAGGTCCCTGGTCTTCGTCCACCCGGCCGCCTCGAACAGACGCGCGTAATAGGCGGGATTGTGGCCCATCAGGAGCAGCGGCGGCCGATCGAAGGAGTCCAGGAGGATGCCGGGCGAGTAGAGCTCATCGTTGGTCGAGAGGTTGAACGGGCCGGCCGCCTCCTGCATCCCCCGCTCCCGGAGCCACGCCGTGGCCGCGTCGAGGAGCGCGCCCGCCACCGCCGGGTCGTCCACGCTCTCGAACAGGCCGATGAACCCCGTACGGTCCTCGTGGAAATCGTTGTAGGCGTGGTTCACGATGGCGGCGATGCGACCCACCACGTCGTCGCCCCGGAGCGCGAGGAAGTACTCGACGTCCGCGTGGCGGTGGAAGGGGTGCGAGCGGTCGAGGACCTTCCGCACGTCCGCGAGGAGGGGCGGCACCCACGCCGGATCGTCATGGTAGATCGCCCAGGGGAGCCGGATGAAGCGGTCCAGCAGCCGCCCATCCCGCGCCGGAACGACGACGGGGGCGGCGCTCCCGTGGTCGGGCCCCACTCAGATCACGGCCATCTGGCGGCCCACCTGCGCGAACGCCTCCAGGACGTGGTCCACCTGCTCGTCGGTGTGCGTGGCCATGAGCGAGATCCGCAGCCGGCAGGAATTCTCCGGGACCGCCGGCGGCGTCACCGGGTTGGTGAACACGCCGGCATCGAACAGCTCCTTCCAGAACACGAGCATGCGGTCCAGCTCGCCGATCACCACCGGGATGATCGGCGTCTCGCCCCGGCCGACGTCGTAACCGAGGTCCCGGAGCCCCGCGTGCATGCGCCGCGTGTTCCGCCACAGCCGCGCGATCCGCTCGGGCTCCCGCCGCAGCACGTCGAGAGCGGCGAGCACCGTGGCCACCGCGGAGGGCGGCATGCTCGCGCTGAAGATGAGCGGGCGTGCGTGGTGCTTCAGGTAATGAATGACGGGCTCCGGCCCGGCCACCACGCCGCCGATGGATGCCAGCGATTTCGAGAACGTCGTGACGATCAGGTCCACCTCGTTCTCGAGGCCGAAATGCTCCGCGGTGCCCGCGCCGCGCCTGCCGAGCACGCCGAACGCGTGGGCATCATCGACCAGCACCTTGGCGCCGTGGATCTCCGCCAGCGAGGTGATCGCCGGCAGGTCCACGATGTCGCCCTCCATGGAGAAGATGCCATCGGTGACGATCAGACGGCCGCCGCTCTCCGGGGCTTCCTTCAGCCGGCGCTCCAGCCCCGCCATGTCGTTGTGACCGTATCGGTGCACGGTCCCGGACGAGAGCCGGATCGCGTCCACGATGCTCGCGTGGTTCAGCTTGTCCGAAAAGACGTGGTCGTTGCGGCCCACCAGCGTCGCGATCACGCCCAGGTTGCTCTGGAACCCCGTGGAGAACACCAGCGCGGCTTCCTTGTTCAGGAACGCCGCCAGCTCGGCCTCCAGCCGCTCGTGCAGGTCGAGCGTGCCATTGAGGAACCGGCTCCCGGTGCACCCGCTGCCGTACTTCCGCATGGCCCGGTTCGCGGCGTCGAGCACGTCCGGATGGTGCGTCAGGCCGAGGTAGTTGTTCGACCCCACCATCACCTTGCGGTGGCCTTCCACCACCACCTCGGTGTCCCGGGAGTCCTCGATCGCGCGGAAATACGGGTAGTAGCCCGAGGCCTGCACCTCGCGCGCTTTCGTGAACCCGTAGCATTTGTCGAACAAGCTCATCACCACGTCTCCTTAAGCCCGCACCGGCCGAAGCCAATGGTACGACCTGTACCACGCCGCGGTTTCCCGCAGCCCCTCCTCCAGCGGCACCGCCGCTTCGTACCCCAGCTCTCGACGGGCCCGGTCGGTCTCGCACAACCACCCCGGGGCCAGCACCTCGCGCGCCTTGTCGCGGTCGAAGATCCCGGCCTTCCCGCGCGCCCGCGCCACCGCCTCCGCCACGGCCGCCGCGCCCCGCAACAGCCCCGACGGCACCGGGATCCGCACGGCCCGGCGACCCACCGCCGCCCGCAGCAGGTCGAGCACTTCGCTCCACGCGTAGCCCCGCGGCTCCGCGATGTGGAAGATCCCCGTCGCCTCCGCCCCGGCGGCGGCCAGCACGCCCTCGACCAGGTCGCGGACGTGCACGAACTGGAGCCGCCGTTCCGGCGATCCCACCAGGGGCAGCACTCCCCGATCCGCGAGCTTGAAGAATGTCAGCAGGTCGCGATCCCCGGGGCCATACACGGCGGGGGCCCGGAGCACGGCCACCGAGAGCCGGGCCGACGAGAGGGCGGCCCGCTCCCCCTCGAGCTTGCTCCGCCCGTACGCCGTGACCGGGTGCGGCTCGTCCTCCGGCCCGGCCGGCATCTCGGCGCGGGGGCCCACGGCGGCGAGCGAGCTCAGGTAGATCAGCCGACGGGGTCGACCGTCTTCCTCCATCGCCCGGACCAGCCGCCGCGTCCCCTCCGCGTTCACGGCGTGGAACGCACCGGGCCGCAGCGCTCGGGTCGCCGCGGCCAGGTGCAGCACCGTGTCCGCATCGGCCACGGCCTCGCGGAGCCCGGCGGAGTCGCTGAGGTCCCCGACCACGCGCTCGACGCCGTGCCGCTCCAGGACCGCCAGATCGCTGGTCCTCCGGACCAGGGCGCGGGTGCGCAGGCCGTTCCGGGCCACGGCCTCGATCAGGTGCGACCCCACGAAGCCCGTCGCGCCGGTGATGAGATATCCCCCCACGATGCGTGTGGAAGGTGGCCGCGCGTCCCGGAAAAGGCAACGCTTGCCGGCCACTTCCCCGCGGGGCGCCGCTTGCCCGCCGGGACGCCCTCCCGCACGTTGCCTCTCCGACCATCGCCCGGAGGCTCGAATGGAACTGCTCGACGACGCGGAGATCCGGACCCGGCTGGACGCCCTCGACGGCTGGACCCGCGAGGGGGTGTTGATCCGGAAGACCTACACGCTCGATTCCTTCGCCGAGGCCATCGCCTTCGTCGTCCGGATCGCCGAGCTGGCCGAGCGCGCCGACCACCATCCCGACATCGACATCCGCTACGACCGCGTGGCCTGCGCGCTCTCGACGCACAGCAAGGGGGGGCTCACGCCCAAGGACTTCGATCTCGCCCGCCAGCTGGACGCCGCCCGCTGATCAGCCCTCCCGGGCCAGCGCTCGCTCGATCACCCGGAGCGCCGCCTCCAGCTGGGCCTCCGTGATGGTCAGCGGGGGCGTGAAAGCCAGTGCCGGGCCCTCCGTCAGCACGATGACACCCGCGCCGAGCGCCGCCCCGGCGACCCGCAGGGCCCGCTCGGCCCCGTCGGGGCCCCCGAAGACCAGCGCCTGCATGAGGCCGAGCCCGCGGCTCCCCTGCACGCCGGACCGCCCCGCCAGCGCGTCCAGACGGCCGCGAAGCCATCGCCCGAGCGACGCGGCGCGCGCCACGAGCCCGCCCTGCTCGATCGCCCGGAGCTGGGCGAGCGCCGCCGCGCAGGCCACGGGGTTCCCGAGGAACGTGCTGGTGTGCAGCGCCTCCCCCTCGGAGGCCGGCCAGGCCTGCATGATGGCGGGCGTCCCGATCACCGCGCTGAGGGGCAGCCCGCCCGCCAGGGCTTTTCCCACCACCAGCAGGTCCGGCTCGATGTCCCAGTGCTCGCAGGCGAACCAGCGCCCCGTCCGGCCGAAGCCCGTGTAGACCTCGTCCAGCACGAGCAGGACGCCCAGCTCCGTGCAGAGCTGTCGGAGCGCCGGAAGGAAGTCGGCGGGTGGGACGTTGATCCCGCCGCGCCCCTGGACCGGCTCCACGAAGACCGCGCCCACCGCGTCGGGGCCGCCGCCGGCGTCGGCGATGTGGCGCCGCACTTCTTCCAGGCTCGCGGCCGCGCCGTTCCCCCGGCCGGGGTCCGGGAACGCCGCGAACCGCACGCCGGCGTAGAGCTGCCGTCGGAACGGCTGCCGGAAGCGCGCGTCGTGGGTGAGGGCGAGGGCGCCGAAGCCGAGGCCGTGATAGCCGCCCCGGAACGCGACGATGCCCGGCCGCCCGGTGGCCAGGGTCGCCGTCTTCCACGCGGACTCCACGGCGTCGCTGCCACTGGCCGAGAGGATGGAGACGGAGAGGTCCCCCGGGGCGAGGGCGGCGAGGCGCTCGAGCAGCTCCACCTTCACGGCCGCGGGGTGCACATCTCCCAGGGCGTGCATCAGACGCGACGCCTGCTCCGCCACCGCACGGCCGACTCCCGCCTCCGCGTGCCCCGCCGCCGCCACGCCGAACCCGGCCGTCAGGTCCACGTAGATGTTGCCATCGGCGTCCCGGACGTTGGCGCCCGCGGCGTCGGTCCAGAAGATCGGCCCGGCTTCATCGATGCGGGTCACGTTGCGGCTCTCCACGCGGGCCAGGCGCGCGCCGAGGGCACGCGATCGGGGCCCGGGGACGGGCGTGGTGACCCGCGGGAGGGCGGCTCCCAGGGTCATGGGGCGGACGTCGGACTCACGAGCGCCGGATCAGGTAGCCGACGACGACCCCCGCCGCGACGCCCGCCAGGAGGGCGCCGCCCAGCACCGGGCCATGGGCCGTGCCCGGCACGCGCCGGGGCGGGATCGGAGACAGGCGGCTGGCGCGGGCCTCCTGCTCCATGTCGGGCCCCGGCGCTGCGGGCCGCGCCGCGCTGCGGGTCCCCGCCCCGGCTGCGGCGCCGATCCCCGCCCCGGCTGCGGCGCCGATCCCCGCCCCGATGCGCTGCTCGCTGCCGCACGCGGCGCAGGACGCTTCACCCCGCTCCGCCGCCGTCCGGTTCCTGAACCCGAGCTCCGCGCCGCAGTCGTGACAGGCCGCGCCCGAGGGGCGGGCGTCGATGCTGTCGTAGAGCGCGCGGCGGGACACGCCGAGCCGGTCCGCGATCTCGCCGACGGAGGCATCGGAGCCCCAGTAGAGCCGGTTGATCTCCCCGCGATGCTGGTCGTCCGCCATCCCATGATCCGGTCCGGGTGCCCTGCCGCAAGATAGGCGCGCCGCGAGACCCGGACCAGCGAAGAGGGTCCATTACGGGAACTCCGGCGCCGCGCGCCACGTATGGTGGCCAGCCGATCCACCCGTGATCTTCCTGGGATGTGGACTCCACTGATCCTCGCGGTCCTTCAGGGTGCCCCCGCGCCGGCCGATTCGCAGCCGGCGTTCCGCCCCGACTCCGCGGCGCTGGCGACCGCGTACGCCACCGCGGAGGCCCGTGAGCTGGTGCGCCAGGCCCGCGCGCGACGCGGGATGATCGATGGGTCCGTCTTCCGCTACCGCGCGGCCGTCCGGCAGCGCCTGTCGGTCGGCCTCCGGGCCCTCCGGCGGGACCGTCTGCTCTACCGGCGCGAGACCGCCGCGGTCGTCGACTGGCGGCGGGACGGTCCCACCACCGTGGAGGTGCTGGGGGCGCGGGAGGCCGTCCCCGTGGCCTTGCCGGGGCTGCGGATCCCGGACGATCTCGAGGAGTTCGTCGTCGGCATGGTGCCGCGGCCCGGCGGCAACGAGCTCGTCCTCTCGATCAGCGGACCCGGCTTCGCGTGGCACCCCCTGGTGGAAGGTGGCGAGGCCGTCTACAGGTACGCCATCGGCGACAGCACCGACATCCGGCTGCCGGACGGCCGCCAGATCCGGCTGGTCGAGCTCCGCGTCACTCCCCGGGAGCGCGACATCCGGCTCATCACCGGCTCGTTCTGGATCGAGCGGGACAGCCACGCCATCGTCCAGGCCGTCTTTCGCCCCTCCCGCGACTTCGACCTGGAGCGGGATCTCCGACGGATCGATCCGGACGACGACGATGCCGATGACGTCCCCGGGATCCTGAAGCCGGTGCGGCTGGACGTCCGCTACATGACCGTGGAGTACGGGCTCTGGGAGATGCGCTGGTGGATGCCGCGCCTCGTCCTCCTCGACGGGTCCCTCCAGCTGGGGCCCGCCCATTTCCCCGTGTCCTTCGAGATCACGTACTCGGACTACGACGTCGAGCCGGACCGGTACGGGCTCCCGGAGCTCCCGCCGGTCATGCGCAAGCTCGCCGGGGACCCCACCGCCCGCGCCCGCCCGTTCCAGCACGGGACCATCGTGACGGTGCGGGACTCGGCCGGTCTCGTGACCAGCGCCATGCTCCCGGGGTCCCTGTACGACGAGGGGGCATCGCTCATCACGGAGAGCGAGATCCGGGACCTGGGGCGGCGGCTCGGGGCGCTGCCCCCGACGCCGTGGGAGCTGGAGCGGCCCCGCTTCTCCTGGCCGTGGCAGGCCAGGCGCGGGCTCGTGCGCTACAACCGCGTCGAAGGGCTGTCCGCCGGCGCGCGCATGGACCTCGGACTCGGCCGCGCCGCCGTCGACGTGACCGCCCGGCTGGGCACGGCCGATCTCGAGCCCGCGGCCGAGCTCGGCGTGGACCTCCCGACGCTGCGACGGACCTGGCGCGCCGCCGCATACCATCGCCTCGCCGTCGCCGACCCCGCCGTGAATCCGCTCGGGGTCGGCAACTCCATGAACGCGCTGCTCTTCGGCCGCGACGACGGCAGCTATTTCCGCGCGACCGGGGCGGAGCTCCGCGTGGCGCCGGCGCCCGCGGAATCCCGCTACGAGCTCCGGCTCTTCGCCGAGCGGCAGGCCGGCGTGGACCGGAACACCGATTTCAGCCTTCCCGGCCTCTTCGATGAGGGCTGGAGCTTCCCGGCGAACATCCAGGCGGACCCCGCGGACCAGCTCGGGGTGGCCGCGGCGGTGGAGGTCAACCGTGGCCTCGATCCGGGCGGCTTCCGGTGGGGGGTGCGCGCCGAGGCCACCGCCGAGACCGGCGACTTCACCTTCGTCCGCCCGGGACTCTCCGCCCGTGCGGCGTTCCCTCTGGGACGACCGCTGCTCGGCGCGGTCGAAGTCGGCGGCGGGACGATCCTGGGCACGGCCGGCGACGCCACGATCCCCGGCGAGCCCGACGGCCGCCAGCCCCGGGCTCCCCGGCAGTCGCTCTGGTATCTCGGCGGGCCGGCAACCGTGCGGGGGTTCCGTGGCGCGGCCGCCACGGGGGCCGACTACGTGCGCGGCCGGGTGGAGGTCGCCACGGCCTTCCCCGCCGCGCGCCTCGCCCTCTTCACCGACGCGGGGTGGGCCGGCGACGCCGACACCTTCCGGGCCGGGGCCGGCCTCCTTTCCGCGGGGGTGGGCGCCAGCTTCCTGGACGGGCTGCTGCGCCTCGACCTCGCCCGGGCGCTCAACCCCGAGCGGGCCTGGCGGCTCGAGCTCTACGTCGACGCCCTGTTCTGAGGCTGGCGCGCCGGCCCGGGCCCTGCCACCTTCGCGGGCGTGATCCGCCCACCCGCGCTCCGACCGGGCGACCGCGTCGCCCTCATCTGCCCCGCCGGCCCGGTCGGGGAGGAGAAGATCCAGATCGCCGACGCCCGCTGCCGCGCCCTCGGCTTCGAGCCCGTCCCGGGCCGCTCCATCCGCTCCCGCGCGGGCTATCTGGCCGGAACGGACCGGGAGCGGGCGGACGACCTGGCCGGCGCCATCGCCGGCGATGTGGCCGCGATCTGGGCGATCCGCGGCGGGTACGGCACGCTCCGCACGCTCCAGCTCGTCGACCTGGCGCCCCTGGTCCGGAACCCTCGCGCGTTCATCGGCTTCAGCGACAACACCGCCATCCAGCTCGCGCTCCACAAGCTCGGGGTCGTCTCGTTCCACGGGCCCCACGCGGGGCACCCCCACTTCCCCGCGGCCACCGAAGCGACGTTCCGCTCGGTCCTCGGGCGGAGCGAGGCCGCGGGGGTCCTGCCCGTGGGGGTCGAGGTGGACGCGCCGCCGGTCACGCTCGTCGGCGGTGCCGCACAGGGACCACTCGTCGGTGGAAACCTCGCCCTCCTCGCGGCAGCCTGCGGGACGCCCTACCAGCCGGATACCCGCGGCGCCATCCTCTTCGTCGAGGACATCGCCGAGCCGCTCTACCGGATCGACCGCATGATCACCCAGCTCCGTCTCGCCGGGCTGCTCGACGACATCGCCGGAATCGCGTTCGGCGAGTTCACGGAGATGCCCGCGCCGGTCCTGCGCGGCGAGCCCGGCGCCGAGCCGTGTCTGGAAGAGGTACTCCGCGAGCTGATCGCGCCGCTCGGGGTGCCGGCGGTGCTCGGGCTCCCGTTCGGCCACGGCCGCGAGAACTGGACGCTCCCCCTCGGCGTCGCGGCGCGCCTGGACGCCGACCACGCCACCCTCGAGCTCCTCGAGCCGGCCGTCCGCTGATCCCGCGCTGGCCACTCCGCCGGGCCCCGGCATAGGTTCCCGCATGGCACGCATCTACACACGCACGGGGGACGCGGGCGAGACCGGTCTGTTCGGCGGCGGCCGGGTCCCCAAATCCGCGCCGCGCGTGCGGGCGTACGGCGAGGTGGACGAGCTCAACGCCGTCCTGGGGTGGGTCCTGGTCCGCGTGGCGGACAGCGGCATCACCGGCCGGCTGCGGCTCGTGCAGGAAGATCTCTTCGCCCTCGGCGCCCACCTGGCGACCCCGCCCGACGCCCGGTCCCGGGCTCACCTGCCTCCGCTGCCGGAGGGCCGACCGGGGGAGATGGAGGCGTGGATCGATGCCTGCGCGGCCGAGCTGGAGCCGCTCCGGTCGTTCATCCTCCCCGGCGGTGGCGAGGGCGGCGCCGCCCTCCACCTCGCCCGCACCGTATGCCGCAGGGCGGAGCGGGCCGTCGTGGGCCTCGCCGCGGAGGAGCCCGTGGATCCGTCGATCCTCGCCTACCTGAATCGTCTCTCCGACCTGCTCTTCGAGCTGGCGCGACTGGTCAACCACAGGGAGGGGCGGGACGAGACGCCATGGCGGCCGCGGACGTGACCGGGGGGCGCGCGGCGTCCATGGCCGCGCGACTGGCGGACACCGCGGAGCGCCTGGGGATCGGCGCGCCCGGCCGCGCGCTGATCGCCAGGGCCTTCGACACGGCCATGCAGCCCCGGCTCCGGGCCGGACTGGATGAGCATCACCCGGACTACCTGCACCCCGCCCGCACGGCGATCATCCTGATGGACGATGCGGAGGTGGCCGACGCCGCGGTCCTGGCCGCGGCCCTCATCACCGAGACCCGCGACCCCGCGCTCCGCCCGGGGCCACACGCGGCGGCCGGCCTCCCGGACGACGTCCGGGCGCTCGCCGCCGCCGTCCCGGACCCATCGAAGCACGGTCGCGTGCTCGAGCGGCTCGTGGTCGCGGACGCGACCGTCCGGCTGGTCGCCCTCGCGGAGCGACTGGATCACGCCCGCCACCTCCACCTGCGCGACCCGGGCGAGTGGCGGGGCTATCACGACCTCACCTGTGCCGCGTATGCCCCCGCCGCCGCTCGGACGCACCCGGTCCTGGACCGGCGACTCGCCTGGTGGTGCCGGACGTTCCGGAAGCGGTTTCCGGGGGCCCCGTGAGACGGTCCCGAACGGCCGCGAGCGGCCCTTGCACCGTCGGGGCGCGGCGTGCACTATTCGCTCCCCGCAACGGATGAAGGTGGAGTGTCTGAATGCCATATGTGATCACGGAGCCCTGCATCGGCACGAAGGACGCGAGTTGCGTGGAAGTGTGTCCGGTCGACTGCATCTACGAGGGCGACGACCAGTACTACATCCACCCCGACGAATGCATCGACTGCGGGGCCTGCGAGCCCGAATGCCCCGTCACCGCGATCTTCCCCGATACCGACGTGCCCCCGGAGTGGACGAACTACATTGAAAAGAACCGCGCGCATTTCTAGCCGCGCTGCGCTCCCGCTCCTCCTCTCCGCGATCGCATGCGCCACCGGCGCGCCGGATGGTCCCGGTCCCTCCCCAGAAGCAGCCGAACGCGACATCGTCGCCATGCACAACGCCTCGGCCGCCGCGTGGAACCGTGGCGATCTCGATGGCTTCGTCTCGGATTACGCGCAGGATGCCACGTTCGTCGGCTCCCGCGGGCTGATCCGCGGGGCGGCGGAGATCCGGCGGCTGTACGCGGAGGGGTACTGGAGCACCGGCGCACCGAAGGACGCGCTGCGCTTCGAGATCCTGGACGTGCGGGTGACCGGCCCCGGCACGGCCACGACCGTCGGGCGCTACATCCTCACCGATCGCGCCACGGGCGAAGCCACCGCGACGGGGTTCTTCACGCTCGCGATGGCGCTGAGGGATGGGCGGTGGAGGATCCTGCACGATCACTCGTCGGCCGACGAGCAGGGCTGACGGGCACGGGACGCTCCCCGTCCGGGAGGGACCCGGACGGCCCGGGGGGACGCGCGGTCCCCGCCGGACTAGAAGCCGGCCTGGCGGATCGCGTCGAGCAACACGCCCTCGACAGGCCCGGTCTCGACCTCGGTCCCCATCGGCCGCGGCTGGCGCGCCTTGGTGAAGAGAACGGAGGCTGCGACGGCGGCAATGGCGATCAGACTGACACTGATGGTACGGATAGACCCTCCCGCGTTTCTCGGGTTGCGACGGGCGTCGGTTCAAGTTTAATGCCCGAGCACGAGCCAGGCCACGTTGAAGGCCCCGTCGTCCACGGACCCGGCGCGGCGGCCGGGGACGTCCTCGACCTCCTGCGCGCCCTCGTCTCCACGCCCTCCGTCAACCCCGGAATGGAGCCGGACGGAACGGGCGAAGGCGAGATCGCCCGGCTCACCGCCGGGTGGCTCGGGGAGTGGGGCTTCGACACCCGCATCGTGGAGGCCGAGCCCGGCCGCCCGAGCGTCCTCGCCCGCCTCCGCCACGGCCCCGGCCGGTCCCTGATCCTCAACGGCCACCTGGACACCGTCGGCACACAGGGCATGACCATCGCGCCCTTCTCGGCCGGGATCAGCGACGGCCGCGTGTGGGGACGCGGAGCCTGCGACATGAAGGCGGGGGTGGCCGCCCTCCTCGCCGCTGGCCGCGACGCCGCCGCCGCCGGCTTCACGGGCGAGCTCATCATCGCCCTCACCGCGGACGAGGAAGAGGCCGGGATCGGCTGCCGCCGCCTCGTCCAGGACGGGCTCCGGGCCGATGCCGCCATCGTCTGCGAGCCGACCGGGCTCGCCATCATGCCGGCCCACAAGGGATTCGTCTGGATCGGCATCGATTTCCACGGCCGCGCCGCCCACGGCTCCCGCCCCGATCGCGGCGTCGACGCGATCCGCCACGCGGGCCAGTTCCTCGCGCGGCTCGAGGAGCTCGAGGCCACGCTCACACAGCGCCGCCGCCACCCCCTCCTGGGGCACGCCTCCATTCACGCAGGGACGATCCGGGGCGGCACCGCCCCCTCCGTGTACCCCTCTTCCTGCCGCCTCGTCCTGGAGCGCCGCACCCTCCCGGGCGACACGGCCGCCGCCGCGCGCTCGGAGGTGGAGTATCTCCTGGGCCGGCTCCGCTCCGACGCGCCGACGTTGCGGGCGGACATCGATGTGGTGCTGCACCGCAACGGTAGCGAGGTCGCGCCGGATCACCCCGTCGTGGCGGCGTTCGCCCGGGTCCTGGCCGGCGTGGGGATCGAGCCGCGGATCGAGGGGATGAGCGCGTGGGTGGAGGCGGTGGTGTTCAACGAGGCGGGGACGCCGGCGTTCTGCTTCGGCCCCGGTCGAATCGAGGATGCCCACTCCGCCGACGAGTCGGTGGAAGTGGAGCAGGTGGAGGCCGGACACGCCGCGCTCACCGGGTTCGTGCGGGAGTTCCTTGCATGACCGCGGAATCCGTGGAGCGGGCGCTGGCGGCGGCGCAGGGGTGGCTGCTGATCCAGGATGCGCCGGAGTCGGTGATCGTGGCTCACGAGGGTGGGGTGGCGGAGTCACAGGAGGGAGCGCGGCGGTGGGTGCGGCGGATCCTCGATGACCAGGACCAGGGGGGCGCGTGGGGTGGCGAGCTCCTGGACACTTCCGCGGCGCTGCTGACGATCCAGGAGATCCGGTCGGCCGCGGGTGTGGTGGAGCGGGAGCCGGAGATCAACCGGGGGCTCGACTGGGTCCGGGACCGCCAGAACGTCAGCGGGGCCTGGACCGACGGGTGCACGCCGGATCGTCACGAGCGCGGGACCTGCCACCACTTCATGGGCGGGTTCTTCTCGCCAGGCCCTCCGGAGGTCCCGTACGAGGAGGGATGGCTGCGGGCGGGGCTGCGGCTGGCCGGGGACGCCGAGGTGCGCTTCGTGGCCTCGGTCCTGGCGCTTCGCTGCCTCATGGCCTGGAGCGAGGGCGGCGCGGATGTCCGGCTCCACCTGGCCGGATTGCGCCGCCTGTTGGGCGGGTGGGATGACCACGTTCCCGCCGGCCTCTCCACGGGGAGCCTCCTCGCGGCGATCCAGGCCCTCCTGCTGTCCCCGGAGCCGGAGGATCGGTCCGCGGCGGAGGGCGGGCTCCGGATCGTCGGAGGCCGGCAGCGGGGGGACGGGAGCTGGGTGGACGCCGATGCATTCCAGGCGCTGGAGGTGTTCGGGGCGGCGGTGGACGCGGACGTGTTCACGGACCGGAGCCGCCGGGCGCTCTGGCACGGGGCGCGGCTGTTGACGGCCTCCCAGCAGCGTGACGGGTCGTGGGGGAAGGCCTACGGGCCGCGGCGGGCCCTCATCGCGTGGCGGACGTTCCGGAGGCTGGACCCGGAGCTGGAGTGACGCGGTCGGGCGGGCGCCGCGACTACGCGCGCTCGACCACCATGGCGAACCCGAGCGCCCCCGCCGCGCACACGCTGATGAGGCCGAGGCCCGCGCCCCGCCGTTTCATCTCCTCGAGCAGGGTGATCGTGAGCCGGCCGCCGGTCCCGCCGAAGGGATGGCCGATGGCGATGCTCCCGCCCATGACGTTGATGCGGTCCTCGGGCAGGATCCCGACCTTGCCGTCCCTGCCGAGCTTCTCCCGCGCGAACGTGTCCGAGTCCAGCCACTGGAGGTTGGAGAGCACCTGGGCCGCGAAGGCCTCGTGCATCTCCCACAGCTCGATGTCCCGCATGGTGACGCCCGCGCGGTCCAGCGCCATGGGCACGGCGAAGGCGGGCCCCTGGAGCAGCTGCTCCGATGGCGCCAGCGCCGCGTACGCCCAGCTGCGGATGTAGCCCAGCGGCTCCCGTCCCTCGGCTCCCGCCCGGTCCTCGCTCATCAGCAGCACCGCCGACGCCCCGTCGGTGAGCGGGGAGGCGTTCCCGGCGGTGACGGTGCCGTACTTCCGGTCGAACACGGGCCGGAGCGACGCCAGCTTCTCCAGGGTCGTGTCCGTGCGGATGCCGTTGTCCCGGTCGACGACCTCGTCGTAGTCGGGGGGCAGGTAGACGGGGACGATCTCCGCGGTCAGCCGCCCGTCCGCGGTGCCGGCCGCCGCGAGCTGGTGCGACCGCAACGCCCAGCGGTCCTGCTCCTCGCGGGTGATCCCGTTCTCCTTGGCCATGCGCTCGGCGCTCTCGCCCATGGTCTCGCCCGTCGACGGCTCCGCGATGGCCGGCGTCTGCGGCGCCAGCTCGCCGGGGCGGAACCCCGCGAACGCCTTCAGCCGCGCGCCTACCGACTTCGCCTTCGACGCGGCCACCAGCCGGTCGCGGAGCGGCTTCGAGACCAGGATCGGGATGTCCGACAGGGACTCCGCGCCGCCGGCGACCACCACGTCCCCCTGCCCCAGGGCGATCTTCTCCGCCGCGGATGTGATGGCCTGGTTCGAGCTTGCGCACGCCCGGCTGACGGTGAACGCGGGCGTCTTCGGGTCGATCCCGGCCTTCAGCATCACTTCGCGCGCGATGTTCGGGGCCTGGACCGAATGGACGACCGTGCCGTAAACGACCTCGTCCACCGCGTCCGCCTCCAGCTCCCCCCGGTTCATCAGCTCCCGCACCGCGAGCGTGCCGAGGTCGATCGCCGTCAGGTCCCGGAACACCGAGCCCGACCGCGTGAACGGCGTCCTGCACCCCTCCATGATCGCCACGCGACGACCGATCCGACCCGCGCCGTCCGCTCCACCGCTCATTCCCTCTCCTCCCATCGGGTTCCGACCAACCTCGCGGCCCTGGCAGCCGGCATGCAAGCGGGCGACCAGACCCGCCATTTGACGCCGCCCCCGCGCGGGGCCATATCCCGGCATGGAGATCCGCTTCGCCCGCGCCGAGGACACCGGGGACATCGCCGGCCTGTGGTGCGAGGCCTTTCCGGGCCGCCGCACCGCGGCCGACCGCGCCCGCATGCTCGAGACGGGCGGGCGGTACGGCGGGCTGGAGACCGTCCTCGTCGCCCGTGACGGCAACGGCCGCCTCGCCGGAGCGTGCAAGATCTACCGCATGACGCAGCACCTCGCCGGCGCCGCGCTCCCCATGATGGGGCTCGCCGCCGTCGCCGTGGCGCCCTACGCCCGCCGCCAGGGGCTGGGCGCCACGCTCTGCGGGGCCGCCCTCGACGAGGCCCGGGCACGGGGCGATGTCCTCAGCACCCTGTACCCGTTCCGCCCGTCGTATTACGAGCGCCTGGGATGGGGGCTGGTGGGCCGGCTCCTGCGGCACCGGTTCCGGACGGACTCGCTGCCGGCCTACGCGGAGGCCGGCGATGTCCGCCCCGCCCGCTTCCCCGCGGACGCAGAGGCCATCGTCGCGTGCTATGGCCGGGTCGCCCGGCGGTCGAACGGCCCGCTCGCCCGGGACCGCCGCATCTGGGCGTACCGACTCGCGGGCGAGGAGCTGGGAGTGCGGCCGCTGGACGAGGAGGCCGCGTTCGAGGGTCGGACCGGGAGGAACCGGTTCGCGGTCTTCGACCGGGGCGGCGTCGCCGGCTATGCGATCCTCCGCCACGCGCCCGCGCGCTCGCCCGCCGATGGCGTCATCCACGTCCGCGAGCTGATCGCGGAGACGGAGGGCGCCTACCGCGGGCTGCTGGGGCACCTGGCCGCCCAGCGGGACCAGTGGCCCCTCGGCCTTCACTTTGCCCGGCCGGAAGAGCGCTTCGGGGACCGGCTCGAAGACCCCCGGCCGCCGCGGTACCGGGCCTCGCGGTCGCTGTACTTCCCCACGGCCACCCGCGTCCACGGGCCCATGCTGAGGGTGCTGGACGCCCGCGGGGCGCTGGCCGCCCGGCCGCTCTTCCCGGGTGGCGAGCCGGACCCCCGAACGCTGGTCCTCGTCGTCGACGACCCGCAGATGCCGGCGAACGCGGGGCCGTGGCGGGTGGTGACCACGGCCGGGGGAAGCGCCGCGCCGGAGGTCGTCGAGCCCCTGCCGGCGGCCGCGCCCACCCCGGATGCCCGGCTGGAGACCGACGCGCCCACGTTCGCCCGGATCCTGGCCGGCGAGATCGCGCCCACGGCCGCGAACCGGCTCGGCCGCGCGCGCATCGAAGAGGGTCGCGCCGGGGGTGCGGCCGGCGAGGTGCTGGACCGGGCGTTCGCCACCGCAGAGGCCTTCTGGCTGCTGGACGAGTTCTGAGGCAACGGACCCGCTCCGGATGGTGTCAGAACTCGGTGGTGCAGCGCGTTGGCGGGAGGCTGGACCCCGGGACCGGCCGGGCGCCGGCGTTGACCACTCGATCCCTCGGGCCCAACGGACCATGACACGACTGCCCCGCCTGCTCCTGCTCCTGCTCCTGTTCCTCGCTCCGCTGGTCGCGTGCGGCGGCTATGGGGCCCCGGCTAGGTGGGCCGGCCGCATCGACACCCTCCCGAGCGGAGTGGTCGTCGTCCGGAACCCGGCGCAGGGGTTGTGGGACGAGGACGCGGGCTGGAGCGTTCGGGAGGAACTGCGGATCGGCTCCGCGCTCAGCGAGGGACCGGACCTGTTCGGCAGCGTCGCCGGGATCGCGGTGGACGGCCGGGGTCGGATCCACGTGCTCGACCGGCAGGCGAAGGAGCTTCGCACCTTCGCCCCGGACGGCCGGCACGTCCGGACCGTGGGCCGCGAGGGCGGCGGCCCGGGCGAGTTCCGCGACCCCATCGGGCTGGCGGCGGGGCCCGACGGCGAGACGCTCTACGTGGTCGACCCCCGGAACGCGCGGTACGCCGTCTTCTCCATGGACGCCGAGCCCCGGACGCAGTTCCAGCGGGCCGTGGGGGGCTACTCCCTCCCGTGGGATGGCGGGTTCGACGCGGCCGGCCGGTTCCACGAGAACGTGTTCGCCGCCGGCGGCCACGCCGTGCTCGTCATGGACAGCGGCTTCCAGCCGGCGGACACTGCCCGGTTCCCGGGGTTCGAGGCGGAGGAGTTCGTCCTCACCACCGAGTCCGGGCGGATCTCGACGACCGTCCCGTTCGCACCGGACCAGGTCGAGCGGTGGGATCCCCGCGGGTACCTCTGGACCGCCCGCACCGGGGAGTACACGCTGACCCGGATGGACATGGAGGGCGACACGGTGCGGGTCATCCACGGCCCGCCCGTCCCCCCGATCCCCGTGACCGAGGCCGACCGGGACGAGGCGCTGGAGGGGCTGGAGTGGTTCCGCCGCCAGGGAGGACGGGTCGATCCGGGCCGGATCCCCTCCGCGAAGCCGCCGGTGTCTACGTTCCACGTCGCCGCGGACGGGCACATCTGGGTCCGGCTGACGGGGCCGGCGGACGAAGTGGGTGCCCGCTACCACGTCTTTGATCCGGAAGGGCGGTTCCTCGGGACCGTCACCACGGCCGAGGGGCTGGGCAGCGCGCCCGTCTTCACCGATGGGGCGGTCTACGGGGTCGTCCGCGATTCGCTGGGCGTGCAGTACATCGTCAGGAACGCGCTGCGGGACGGCGCCGTCGCCGGCGACGGCGACTAGTCCTCCGACGTCTTCTTCGCCGCCTCCTCGAAGGCGTTCCACCCCAGCAGCGCGCACTTGACCCGGGTGGGGAACTTCGACACGCCGGCCAGGGCGCGGGCGTCCCGGAGGTCCTTGTCCTTCGCGGCGTCCGGATCGCCGTGCATCATCTCCTTGAAGCGCTCCGCCAGCCGGAGCCCTTCCTCCACGGGCTGCCCTTTCAGCATCTGGGTCATCATGGAGATGGAGGACTGGCTGATGGAACACCCCTCCCCCTCGAACGCCACGGCCCGAACGACGCCGTCCTCCATGGCCAGGTGCAGGTGCACCTCGTCCCCGCAGGTGGGGTTGTTCATGTGCACGTCCACCGTCGCGCCCTCCAGCGCCCCCTTGTTACGGGGCCGCCGGTAATGCTCCAGGATGATGTCCTGGAACAGGTCGCCCAGCGCCGGCGTGCTCCTGTCGATCATCCGAACATCTCCCTGGCCTTCCCCAGCGACTCCGCCAGCCGGTCCAGGTCCCCGGTCGTGCTGTACACCCAGCAGGAGGCCCGGGTCGTCGCCGGGACTCCGAGGCGCCGCATCAGCGGCTGCGTGCAGTGGTGACCCGCCCGCACCGCGATCCCCTCGGCGTCCAGGATGGTCGCCACGTCGTGCGGGTGCACGCCCGCCAGCGCGAACGAGAATACCGCGATGCGGTCTGCGGGGTCCGGCGGGCCGAAAAGCCGCAGCCCGTCCACGCGACGCAGCCGCTCCAGCCCGTAGGCCACCAGCCGGCTCTCGTGCGCCGAGACCGCTCCTGCGTCGAGCGACTCCAGGAACTCGACCGCCGCCGCCATCCCCACGGCGCCGCCCACGTTCGGCGTTCCCGCCTCGAACTTGTGGGGCAGCTCCGCCCAGGTGGATTCGTCGGGGTGGACCACGTCGATCATCTCGCCCCCGCCCTGGTACGGCGGCATGGCCTCGAGCAGCTCGCGACGGGCCCACAGCGCCCCGATGCCCATGGAGCCGCCCATCTTGTGGGCGGACAGGGCGTAGAAGTCGCACCCCAGCGCCCGGACGTCCACCGGCAGGTGCGGGGCGGCCTGGGCCCCGTCCACCAGGACCAGCGCGCCAGCGGCGTGGGCGCGCTCCACGGCCTCCCGCACCGGGTTGATCGTCCCCAGCGCGTTGGAGACGTGGTTCAGCGCCACCAGCTTCACCCGCCCCTTCAGGAGCTCGTCGAGCTGGTCGAGCCGGAGCCGCCCGTGCTCGTCGATGTCCACGTAGCGGAGCCTTGCGCCGACCCGCTGCGCCAGGAGCTGCCACGGCACCACGTTCGAGTGGTGCTCGAGCATCGTGAGGACGATCTCGTCGCCCGGCCCGATGCTCTCGGCCCCCCACGTCGCCGCCACGAGGTTGATCGCCTCGGTGGTGCCCCGCGTCCAGATCACCTCGGCCGGGTCCGGCGCGCCGATGAACCGGGCGACGATCCGGCGCGACGCCTCGAATCGCTCCGTCGCCCGCCGCGAGAGGTCGTAGATGCCCCGGTGGACGTTCGCGTTGTCGTTGCGGTAGAAGTCGGCCACCGCGTCGAGCACCGCGTCCGGCCGCTGCGCCGTCGCGGCACTGTCGAGGTAGGCCAGCCCCGCGTTCGGGCCGTCCGCACGGAAGACCGGGAAGCGCTCCTTGACCCGCACGGGATCCAACGGGCCGGGGCCACGCCCCGCGGCTCGTTCCGCCGCGAGTGTGGCCCCGCCCGCACGCGTGCCCTCGAGCCCGCTCTCGCTCATGTCACTCCAGCTCCACCAGGACGTCCTCCCCCTCGATCTTCACGGGGTACGTCTGCACCGGCCGGATCGCCGGCAGGGCCACCGCCCGCCCGCTGGCGACGTCGAACTTCGCGCCGTGGTACTTGCATTCGAGGCGCTTGTTGTCGCTCATGATCTCGCCGTCCGAGAGGGGGAAATCCGCGTGGGTGCACCGGTCCTTCAGCGCATACAGCCCGCCGTCCCCCGTGCTCACCAGGCAGATCCTCTCCTCGTCCGCGCGCACGGCCAGCAGCCCGCGCTCGGGCACATCGGCCCGCGCGGCCACCCTCACCCACCCCGGCATCAGCGGATCTTCGCTTCGATCGCCGCCTTCAGTTCCTCGACGACCCCCGGCAGCGGCAGGCGGTCCAGCACCTCGCCGAAAAAGCCGAAGATCACCAGCCGCTCCGCCTGCTGCGGCGTAAGGCCCCGGCTCAGCAGGTAGAAGAGCTCCTCCTCGTCCAGCTGGCCCACCGTCGCGGCATGGGAGCACTTCACGTCATCGGCCTCGATCTCCAGGTTCGGCAGCGAGACCGCCTGCGCATCGGGCGACAGCAGCAGGTTCCGGTTGGTCTGGTACGCGTCCGTCCGCTGGGCCCCGGGATGCACCCGGATGATGCCGCGGAAGATCGCCATGGACCGGTCGTACAGCGCCCCCTTGTACAGCAGGTCGCTGTTCGCGTGGTCGCTGACGTGGTCCTGGCGCGTGTTGTGGTCGAAATGCTGGTCGTCGCGGGCGAAATAGAGCCCGAGCATGTCGCTCCGGCTCCCCGGCCCCTCGAGCTGCGCCGCCAGGTCCACCCGCGCGACGGTCGCGCCGAGATTCACCACCAGCGTGTCCAGGTTCGCGTCCCGGCCCGCCAGGGTCTTCTGGATCGACAGGTGGCGCACGCCCCGCCCCCACTGCTGGAGCGCCACGTGCTGCACGTCCGCCCCCGCCCGCGCCACGATCTCCACCACGCCCAGCGAGAGCGTCGCCTCCTCGAAGTCCGGCGATCCGAACTCGTCCACGTACGCCACGTGGCTGTTGTCCTCCGCCACGATCAGCGTGCGCGGGAACACGGCGATCCCGGCCTCCGGCAGCCAGCGGGCGACGCGGATGGGCTTCTCGACCCGCACGTTCCGCGGCACGTAGAGGAAGAGACCCGCCGTCCACATGGCGCCGTTCAGCGCCGCCAGCTTGTCCCGGTCCGCGGGCACCGCCGAGCCCAGGTGCTTCCGCACCAGCTCCGGGTGCACGCGCGCCGCCGTGGCCAGGTCCGTCAGGATCACCCCCTGCTCGGCCAGCGCCGGGTCCAGCGTGATCTCCGCGACGGCGGCGCCCACCAGCAGCGCCGTCCCCGCCGCCTCCCGGCCTTCCAGCAGCGCCCGCGCCGCCCCGGGCACCATGCTGATCCCGCCCTCCACGGGCCGCACCTCGTCCAGCGCGAGCTGCGACACCTCCGTGTAGCGCCATTCCTCGAGTGCCCTCGTCGGCAGCGGCAGCGATTCGTACGCGGACCAGGCCGCCGCGCGGAACGAGCGCAGCCAGCCCGGCTCGTCCGCGCCCCGGCTCAGCGCCTCCTCCCGCTCCAGCCCCCCCAGCAGACCCTTCTTCGCCGCCGCGCGCGGCGCCATGGCCAGCTCAGCCAACGCTCCCCTCCATCTCCAGCTCGATCAGTCGGTTCAGCTCCACCGCGTACTCCAGCGGCAGCTCCTTCGAAATGGGCTCGATGAAGCCCCGCACGATCAGCGCCGCCGCCTCGTCCTCCGCCAGCCCCCGGCTCATCAGGTAGAACAGCTGCTCCTCGCCGATCTTCGACACGCTCGCTTCGTGGCCGATGCTCGCCGTGCTCTCCTCGATCTCGATGTAGGGGAACGTGTCGGTCCGGCTGGTCTCGTTCAGCAGCAGCGCGTCGCACTCCACGTTGCTCTTCGCGTTCGTCGCGCCCTCGTACACCTTCGCCAGCCCCCGGTACGTCGAGCGACCGGTCCCCACGCTGATCGACTTCGAGATGATCTGCGACGACGTGTTCGGCGCCGCATGCACCACCTTCCCGCCCGTGTCCTGGTGCTGCCCGTTGCCCGCGTACGCGATGCTCAGGATCGACCCGTGCGCGCCCTCGCCCACCAGGTAGCACGACGGGTACTTCATCGTCGCCTTCGAGCCCAGGTTCCCGTCGATCCACTCCATGTGCCCGTGCCGCCCCACCAGCGCCCGCTGCGTCACCAGGTTGTACATGTTGTTCGACCAGTTCTGGATCGTGACGTACCGGAACCGGGCGTTGTCCTTGACCACGATCTCGATCACGCCGCTGTGGAACGACTCCGTCGAGTACACCGGCGCCGTGCACCCCTCGATGTACTGGGCGTCCGCGCCCTCCTCGACGATGATCAGCGTCCGCTCGAACTGACCCATCCGCTCCTGGTTCACGCGGAAATACGCCTGCAGCGGCGTGTTCACCTTCACGCCCTTCGGGATGTAGACGAATGACCCGCCCGACCACACCGCCGAGTTCAGCGCCGCGAACTTGTTGTCCGCCGTGGGGACCACGGTGCCGAAGTGCTCGCGGAAGAGCTCCGGGTACTGCCGCAGCCCCTCCTCGATGCTCTCGAAGATGATCCCCTTGTCCTCCCACTCCTTCTTCAGCGAGTGGTAGACCATCTCCGACTCGTACTGCGCCCCCACCCCCGCCAGCACCTTCTGCTCGGCCTCCGGGATCCCCAGCCGCTCGAACGTCGTCTTGATGTTCTCCGGCACGTCATCCCACGAGCGCTCCATCTTCTCCTGCGGACGCACGTAGTAGTAGATGCTCTCCAGCACCCGCTCCAGGTCCGACAGATCCGCACCCCACGTCGGCATCGGCTTGCGACGGTAGACCTCCAGCGCCTTCAGCCGGAACTCCAGCATCCACTCCGGCTCGTCCTTCTTCGCCGAGATCTGACGCACCACCTCCTCGCTGAGGCCGGGCTCCGGCCGGAACAGCGGCGTGTCCTCCGTCCGGAAGTCGTACTTGTATTCCTCGAGCCCGAGGTTCGCGACCGTCTCGTCGTGTGGCATCTAATCCATCTCCACGTTCGTGGGCACGGCTTGCTTCGTCTCGTCGTTCCTGCACTTCCGTCCGGCCGGCTTTCCGACGTTCGAACCTCGGCCTTGCGGCCTCGGCCCGCTTCGCGGGGTTCGTTACTGCGACCGGCTCATCCCGCTCGGCACCGCCGCTCCGGTCCTCCAGCTCTTCCCCCGAGTGCGCCCGGGCAGGGCCGGTAGCGGCCCGGTTCCTCGCCCTGCACGCCTTCGCAGTATCGAAAGCCGCGCGTCAGCGCCGGCGGCCGACAGGCTCGCGCCAAAAGGCGAAAGGCGCGGCCGGCCGAAAGGCTCGTGCCGTCAGGCGCGGCCGGTCGAACCTCGACCTACGCCGGCGACCCCGCCTCCATCTCCCGCCAGCTGTCGTACCCATCCGCGTCCAGCTGCTCCGCCAGCTCCGCGGCCCCGCTCTCCGCGATCCGGCCCCCCACCATCACGTGCACGTGGTCCGGCCTGATGTAGTTCAGCAGGCGCTGGTAGTGCGTGATCAGCAGCACGCCCATGTCCGGCCGCTCCTGCATCAGCTGGTTCACTCCCGCCGACACCACCCGCAGCGCGTCGATGTCCAGCCCCGAGTCCGTCTCATCCATGATCGCCAGCGACGGCTCCAGCATCGCCAGCTGCAGGATCTCGTTGCGCTTCTTCTCGCCGCCGCTGAACCCCTCGTTCACGCTCCGCAGCGCGAACGACGTGTCCATGCCCAGCAGCGCCATCTTCTCCTGCAGCTGCTCCTGGAACTCGAACAGATCCACCTCCTCCTCCGGCTTCCTCGCCTGCACCGCCGTGCGCAGGAAGTTCGCGATCGACACGCCCGGGATCTCCACCGGGTACTGGAACGCCAGGAACACCCCCGCCCGCGCCCGCTCGTCCGGCTCCAGCGCCAGCAGGTCCTCCCCTCGAAACGTCACCCCGCCCCCCGTCACCTCGTACCCGGGGTGCCCCGCCAGGACCTTCGCCAGCGTGCTCTTCCCCGAACCGTTCGGGCCCATGATCGCGTGGATCTTCCCCGCCTCGATCGACAGCGTCACCCCGCGCAGGATCTCCACTCCGTCGCCTTCCGTCACCCGCGCCCGCAGGTCCTCGATCTTCAGGATCGGCTCACTCATTCCAGACTCGGCTCTCGCTTTCAGACAAAAGTCGCCTCCCGGCCCGAGCCGTGAGGCGCAAACAAGAATGATTCTTGATCTCAACTATACCCGCCCCGCGACGTCCATGCAACCCCGAAACGGGCGCGCCGTTCCGCGCCGCCGCGGGGGGGCGAGGCGTGTGGAGGTGCGCGTCGATCTGGACCGGTCGGACGGGCGCCGGTAGCTTGCTCGACCATGGAGCGCATCGTGCTGGTTCTCGGGGGAGGCGGGGTGAAGGGAGTGGCCCATGTGGGTGCGTGGAAGGCCATTCTGGAGGCCGGTCACGAGGTGGCGGAGGTGGTGGGGACGAGCATCGGCGCGCTGATCGGGGCGAGCATAGCCGGCGGTGCGTCGGTGGAGGGGCTGGAGGCGCAGGCCCGAGCGCTGACGAAGACGGACATCGTGGACGTGAACCGTTGGGCGGTGCTGCCCAACGGGATCCGGCAGCAGGCGGTGTTCCGGGGTCTGGCGCTGCGGTCGTACATCGAGCGGGTTCTGGCGGTGAAGGAGTGGACGGAGCTGGCGATCCCGCTGGGTGTGAACGCGGTGGACCTGGAGAGCGGGGACATGGTGTGGTTCGGCGCGGGTGGGCGGACGGACGTGGGTCTGGTGGATGCGGTCCACGCGTCGACGTCGCTGCCGGTGTTCTATCCGCCGGTACGGGTGAACGCGATGCACCTGGTGGACGGGGGGATCATCGACCCCCTGCCCATCACGCGGGCGGCCGATCGCGGGGCGACGTGGATCATCGCGGTGCACGCGTCGGCGGGGAAGAAGAAGGACGCGCGGGACACGGTGGAGAAGGGGATGATCGCGATCCACCACCGGGTGACCGACATCATGGCCTGGGCGCGACGTTCGGTGGTGGAGGACGCGTGGTTCGGCCCGCCGATCACGTGGGTGCGGCCGGACGTGGAGACCTATTCGACGTTCGACTTCGACGCGGTGGACTACTTCCTCGAGGAGGGGTACCGCGCCACGCGAGCGGCGCTGGAGGCTGTGGCGGCGGAGCGGCCGACGCCGACCCCGACGCCCGCCCCGGACCCGTCCCGCCCGTCCTGACCGGCATTCACCCGGCCGGCGTGCCGAGGGTGTCCAGGGTCGCGGGGTCGGTGCGGGGGGGCGGATCCCCGAGTGATGTGCGGAAGCGGAGGAGCATCCGGTACAGTCCGTCGGCGGCCTCGGGGTTCTCGCGGGAGAGGCCGGTGATCACGTCGTCGCGGGTGCGCAGCATGTTCGCCCCGACCGCGCGGACATCGGGCGGCAGCTGATCGAGGCGCGCCTGCATGGCCGTGAAGAAATCGCTCATCTGCTGGCGGGCCGCCTCGAAGTCCCCGGACTGCGCCGCGACGGCGGCCTGAGCCAGACCGACCCTCAACCGTTCCACCGCGAGCTCCTGCTCCGTCCGCTCGAGCCGCGCCTCGATGGTGCTCGCGCGGTAGTATTGCCAGCCGAACCCGGCCAGGAAGGCGAGCACGATGAGGAGGAGCCCCCAGCCCACGATCCGGCCCCGCCGGGGCGGCGGGGTCCGGTAGTCGGCGGGGCGCCCGGTCAGGGGCGGCGTCCCCGGCTCTGCTCCCGGCTGTCTCTCGTCCATTGTCGTCAGCTCCCGTTCTGGAGGATGGCTTCCACGATCCGGTCCATGGCCCGCCGCACCTCGGAGGCGGGCCGCCCGGATGCGTTGGTGAGAATGCTGAACACGCGCACGGACCCGTCCGGCATGGTGGCATAGCCGCTGAGTGCGTTCACGTGGCGGATCGTACCCGTCTTGGCGGCGACCCGGGGGCAGCAGGCCAGGCGCTCCTCGAGGGTGGTGCCGATCTCGCCCGGCGATGCCAGGGCATCCCGGAAGGCCTCGCCCCACGGCCGGTCCGCCGCGTACCGCAGGAGCTGCACGAGGGCGCGGGGCGTGATCAGGTTCTGGGCCGTGAGCCCCGAGCCGTCCCGGAGATAGAGCGCGGAGGAATCCACGCCGACCCGTTCCGTGAGGAACCGCTCCACCACCGCGGTGCCCTGGCTCCAGCTCCCGCGCTCCCCCAGCTCGGCGCCGAGGGTCTTCAGGACCTGCTCGGTGATCCAGTTGTCGCTCTCCCCGAGCGCCGGCCTCGCGGCGTCCGCCAGCGGCGCGGACCGCCAGCGGACGCGGGGGCCCCCGCCCGCCGGGAGCGTCGCCGCGAGGGTAGCGCTGTCCCGCGCCACGACCACGTCCCCGGCGAAGCGGATGCCGCGACGCTCCAGGGCCAGGGCCAGCGCCCGCCCGGCGAGACGCCCGGGCTCGTCCTGGGCGAGCCAGGAAGTGTCCGGGCCCGCCGCCGCCCCGATCTCGCCGCGCAGCACCGCCGAATCCGCGCCCGCGATCCGGCGCACGTCGTCGTTCCAGCCGCGCTCCCCGTCCACCGTGGCGACGCGGCTGTCGAGGCCGATCAGCCCGGCGGGAAGGGTCACCTCCACGCGTGCAGGCTCGCCCACCGCGCCCGGCGTGATCACCACCGGGTAGGCGCCTGCCATCACCGCGAACGGCGCGACCGGAGCCGCGTAGTACCAGTCCACGTCGTAGCGCTCCCACGCGGGGTGGACGAGGACCGAATCGAAGCGGGACTGGTCCACGACGAGCGGACCGGCCACTTCCCGCACGCCGGCCAGCGCGAGGGAGTCGGCGAGCGAGTCGAGGGCCGCGAGCGGTGCGTCGTGGAACGCGAGGGAGAAGGTCGGATCGCCGCTCCCGCGGACGACGAGTGCGCCCGCGACCCCGTCGAACACCTCGCGCGCCTCCACCTCGGTCATCCACGTGTACCCGGGGCCGAGGAGGTCCAGCGCCGCGGCGAGCGTGGGCAGCTTGGCGTTGGAGGCGGGGATGAACAGGTCGTCCGCGTTGCGCCGGAAGAGCACCGTCCCGCCGATCACGCCCACCTCCACCCCCCAGTGCGTCCGGTGCAGGGGCGGGGTGGTGGCGATGGAATCGACGACCGCGGCGAGGCCGCGAGCGGGCCCCGGGTGCGGCGCCGCCGTCCGGGCGGGCGCGCAGGCGGCGGCGGACGCGAGGGCGAGCAGGATCGGGAGAGAACGTCGCATGGGGGGAAAGTGGCGCCGCGCACCCGCGCCGTAAAGGAACCCCGTCCGCGTCCGAGACTTCCGGCGGGGGAGCGTGCGGTTCGAAGGCGAGGATCGGATGGCACACGCGAAGGTCTCCAACGTGCTGGTGGTGGAGGACGAGCCGCGGGTTCGGCGGCTCGTTTCCAAGGCGCTGCGGCGGAGCGGCTTCGTGGTCCTCGAGGCGGAGGACGGCGAGGCCGCGCTGCGGCTCTTCGGGGTCCACGCGCCGGATATCGCGCTCCTCCTCACGGATGTCGTCATGCCCGGGATGAACGGCCCGGAGCTCGCCGCCTCCCTCTCCCGGTCGCACCCGGGGCTCAAGGTGATCTTCATTTCCGGCAGTGGCGATGCGGAGCGCTCGGCTCGCCGCAGCGCCGCAGCGGGCGCCGCGCACATCAGCAAGCCGTTCACGCCGGCTGCGCTGGCCGGGATCGTGGAGGGGGTGCTCGGGACGTAGACGGGACCCGCCGCGACGCCTACTTTCGCCCGCATGACCGGCGACATGGATGCAGGGCAGCTCCGCCAGCACGGCCGCGCCGTCATCGACCGCATCGCCGCGTACCTGGCCGCCCCGGAGAACGTGGCCGTCCTGCCGGACATCCGCCCCGGCGCCATCCGCGCCGCGCTCCCCGCGGAGGCGCCGGAATCCCCGGAGCCGTTCGACCGGATCCTCGAGGACTTCGACCGGCTGATCGTCCCCAACACCACGCACTGGAACCACCCGGGCTTCTTCGCCTACTTCGCCATCACGGGCTCCGGGCCCGGGATCCTGGCGGAGGCGCTGACCGCCGCGCTGAACGTGAACGCCATGCTCTGGCGCAGTGGTCCCGCCCAGACGGAGCTGGAGGAGGTCACCCTCGGATGGCTCCGCCGCCTCCTGGGGCTCCCGGACGCCTTTCACGGCGTGATCAACGATACCGCCTCCATCAGCACCCTCCACGCCCTGGCCGCCGCGCGGGAGGCCGCGGACCTCGGGATCCGGCAGCACGGCATGACCGGACGCGACCTGCCCACCCTGCGCGTCTACTGCTCCGAGGAGGCGCACTCCAGCGTGGACAAGGCGGTGATCACCCTCGGGATCGGCGCCGACAACGTGGTGCGGCTCCCCACCGACGAGGCCTTCCGGATCGTGCCGGAGGTCCTCGGTCGCGCCGTGCGCCAGGACCGCGCCCGGGGACTGCGCCCCCTCGCGGTGGTCGCGACGGTGGGCACGACCGGGGTCACCGCCGTGGACCCGGTCCCCGCGATCGCCGACCTGTGCGGGGACGAGGGGCTCTGGCTCCACGTGGACGCCGCCTACGGCGGGGCCGCGGCCATCGTCCCGGAGCTGCGGGGCGTCCTGGACGGCTGCGAGCGCGCCGACTCGCTGGTGGTGAACCCCCACAAGTGGCTGTTCGTCCCCATCGACTGCTCCGTGGCCTACACCCGTCACCCCGACGTGATGCGGCGGGCGTTCAGCCTCACGCCGGAGTACCTGAAAACGGCCGAGTCGGGTGTCACCAATCTCATGGATTACGGTGTGGCGCTCGGCCGGCGATTCCGTTCCCTCAAGCTCTGGTTCGTGCTGCGCTACTTCGGCCGGGAGGGCATCATCGAGGCGATCCGCGAGCACTGCCGCCTCGCACGGCTCTTCGCGCAGTGGGTGGACGACGCCCCCGACTTCCAGCGGCTCGCCCCCGTCCCGCTCTCGGTCGTGGCGTTCCGGTGGGCCCCGCCCGGGGAGTCCGACGAGGCGCGGCTCGATGCGGCGAACCAGGAGATCCTCGACCGGGCGAACGCCTCGGGAGAGGTGTTCCTCTCCCACACCCGCGTGCGGGGACGGTTCGCCATCCGGATCGCCATCGGGAACCTGCGCACGCGCGAGGCGCACGTTCGCCGGGCGTGGGAGCTGCTCCAGGAGGCCGCCCGGGCGGCGCGTTGACCACAACGGACCTGCTGATCCTGGGCGTTTACATCGTGGGCATCCTCGTCCTCGGGTGGGCGGTCTCCCGCCGCATCGTCTCGTTCCGGGACTGGTTCGTCGCGGGCGGCCGCATGACGACGCCCCTGCTGGTCTGCACCCTCGTCTCCACCTACTACGGCCTCGACGTGCTGTTCGGCGGCTCCGAGGTGGGCTACGTGGAGGGCGTGGTCGGCTGGTTCTACTACCTGCGACCGTATTACCTGGCGATCATCGTGGCCGCCCTGCTGGTGGCGCGGCGGCTGAAGCGGCACGACTTCCTCTCCCTCCCGGATGTGGCGGCCCACTACTACGGGCGCGGCACCCAGGTGGTGGTGGCGGGGGCCAGCTTCCTCTACTCCCTTCCCCTCCTCGCGGTCATGGGCCTCGGCATCCTCCTGGACGTCGTGCTGGGGATCCCCTTCGCATGGGGCGTGCTGCTCGGCGCCGCGGTATCCATTGCCTACACGCTCATGGGGGGGCTCATCGCGGACGCCCTGACGGACACGGTCCAGTTCACGCTGATGTGCGTGACGCTCGGCGTCGCCGCGCTGCTGGCGCTGGACGCGACGGGCGGCGTGGAGGGCCTGCAGCGGGCCCTCCCGGCCTCCTATTTCGACCCCCGCGGCAGCTACCCGGGGTGGGTGCTCCTCGTCTTCGGGCTCTCCGCCCTCAGCGTGCTCGTGGAGCCCGCGTTCTATCAGCGGATCTTCGCGGCGGTGAGCTACCGGGCGGTGCTCGCCGCCCTCGCCATCGGGCTGCTCCTCTGGGCATCCTTCGACTGGGTGGTCACGGTCCTCGGCATGGCCGCGGCGGCCGCGGGCGTCCAGACCGAGCCTCGGTACGCGCTCCTCACCCTGGTCGTCGGCGTCCTGCCCGCCGGGCTCACGGGGCTCTTCGTCGCGGGGGTCGTCGCCACCGCCATGTCCACCATCGACTCCTACCTGCTCATCGCCGGCGGGAACCTCTCCTACGACCTCTACCGCCCCCTCCGCCGCGCCCCGATGACGGACGCGGAGCAGCTCCGGCACACCCGCTGGATGGTGGTGGTGGCGGGTTTCGTGAGCGTGTTCTTCGCGCTGTTCTTCCAGTCGATGGTCTCGGCCTGGATCTTCATGACCACGGTCCTCATCGCCGCGGCCCTCGTCCCCATCCTCGCCGCCCTCTACCTCCCCGTCCCCCCCAGCGCCCGCGCCGGGCTGTGGTCCAGCCTGGGCGGGCTGCTTTCGGCGGTCCTCTTCTACGCCGCCGTGAACCTCCTCGGACGGCCCAGCGCGGAGTGGGGGACCGTGATCTGGGTGGTCTCGGCCGGCGGGGTGTCCGTCGAGCTCTGGCAGGAGTACGCCGTGCTGGTGGCGCTGCCGGTCTCGGGCGCGTGCTTCGCCCTCGGGCAGGGGCGCGGGCGGCGCTACCCGTCGCTCGACCGGGAGGTGCGCCAATGAGCGCCTGGGGCCTCGCCACCGCCGCGGCGATCTGGACCCTGATCCTGGGGTCCTGCGCCGTGTTCGCCTGGTTCCTCGCCGAGGTCTTCCGGCTGGCGCGGCGCCTCCCCCGGGAGGAGGACGACGCCGGACCCCGGGGCCCTCAGTAGAGCTCCACCCGCCCCACCTCGAGGGCGGCGAGGTAGTCCTCGTCCAGCTCCACGCCGATCCCGGGGCCCGTCGGCACCCGCACCATTCCTTCCCCGTCCAGCTCGAACGGCGGCGCCACCACGTCCCGCGCCCAGTAGCGCGCGCTCGCGGATGTGTCGTTCGGGAGCCGCATGTTCGGGAGACTCGCCAGCGCCACGTTGTGCGCGCGCCCGATCCCCGACTCCAGCATGCCCCCGCACCACACCGGCACCCCCGCCGCCGCGCAGAGGTCGTGGACCGCCAGCGACGCCCCGTGCCCGCCCAGCCGGCCGGGCTTGATGTTCACCACCCGGCACGCCGCCAGCGCGAGTGCCTCCCGGCACCGCGCCGGGCTCGTCACCGTCTCGTCGAGGCAGACCGGCGTCTCCAGGCGCGCTTGCAGCGCCGCGTGCGCCAGCACCTCGTCCTCCCCGAACGGCTGCTCCACCAGCATGAGACCGTACCGGTCCAGCTCCGCCACCCGCGCCAGGCTCTCCACCGGGTACGCCGCGTTCGCATCCACCGTCAGCGGGATCTCCGGATACCGCGCCCGCACCCCGTCCAGCACCGCGAAGTCGCGGCCGGGCTCGATCTTCAGCTTGATCCGACGATAACCCTCGGCCAGGAAGCCGCCGATCCGCTCCAGGAGCCCCTCCATGCTCTCCTGGATCCCGATGCTCACACCCGCCGGCACGCTCGCCCTGGTCCCCCCGAGATGCGACGCAAGCGATACCCCGCGCCTCCTCGCGTCCGCATCCCACACGGCCATCTCGATGGCCGCCTTCGCCATCCGGTGCCCCTTCGCCGCTCCCTCCAGCAGGACCTGGATCTCGCCTGGCCCCTCCACCTCCGCCCCCAGCACCGCCGGCCCCAGGTGCGACTCCAGCGCCCACCGCGCCGTCTCGACCGTCTCGTACGAGTAGTTCGGCGCCTCCCCCGCCACGCATTCGCCGACACCGTCCACCCCATCGCCCTCGATGTGCACCAGCAGGATCCGCCGCTGTCTCGTCAGGCCTGACGAGATCCGGAACGGTTCCCGCAGCTCGAGACCCACCTCGCGCACTACGATCCGTTCGATCCGCATGGCTCACGAAGTCCTTGTTGAAAGCACCTGTCCGCCCTATCTTCCCCGTGCTTCTGGCGTTCCGCCACTCTCCCCCGCCCTCCGATTTCCGAAAACCCGGGACCGAACGGCGCCATGCGCGTCGAGTTACCCAGGACGAGCACCGAATTTCTGCGTCAGGCGGCGGCCCACGCGGTCCGCCGGTCCACGGACGTGCGTGGCCTGTGGGCGCTGGGGCTCCTGGCCACGCTGGCGGCGTATGCGCCGGTGATCATCCTGGCGCCCACGGCGGCGCCGTGGGGGAACATCCCCTGGCTGCTGGCGCCGTTCCTGGCCGTGGTGGGGTGGGTCACGGCGGCGCGGCGCGCGGACGAGCGGGCGCGGGTGGCGAGCTGGGCGTTCGCCGCCGCCGCGGCGTGCGGGCTGGTGACGCAGGTGGTCTGGGCGTTCGAGATGCACGTGCTCGTGCCGCGGGACGTCCCGTTCGCGGCCTATCTGTCCCTGGTCCCGTACCTGCTCCTCTCCGCCGGCGCCTGGCTGGCGCTGGGCTCCCGCCGGGACGCGCTCGGGCCGGCGCTGGTCGCCGACGCCATGCTGATCGTCCTGGCGGGGACCGCGGTGGTGCTGCGATTGGTCGTGGAGCCGCTCCTGGCGTCGGGAGATCTCGCGGGAGGGGAGCTGGCCATCGTCGCGTCTCTCCAGGCGCTGGGGCTGCTGCCGATCTTCCTGTCCTCCCTGCTGGTGCTGCGGCGCAGCTCGGCGTTGGCGCCGGGATCGGCGGCGGCGCTGCTGGGGGCCAGCGTCGTGCTGGCGGCCGGGGGGATGCTGTCGCTTGCGGGGCTGGAGCCGCAACCCTTCGCCCTGGGGGACCCGTTCGACTACCTGTGGCTGCTGGGCTGGCTGCTCGTGGCCTTTTCGGGGTTCACGGCCCGGACGGTGCCCCCGACCGCGCCGGACATGCTCCGCCACCGGCTCGCCTACGAGGGCGTCCGCCGGATGATCGTCCCCATGACGGCGCTGTTCCTGGCGGTGGGGGTCGTGGACGTGGCGGTGCGGCCGGCGGCGCGGCCGGAAACGGTGGTGGTGATCGCCCTGCTGGGTGCCATCCTCGCCCTCCGGACGGCGCACGCGGTCTCTCTCACGGACCGGGAGGAGAATCGCAAGCGGCAGCTGGCGTACACGCGGGCGCTGCTGGAAGTGACTCACTCGCTGGCGGCCGCGCCGGACCTGGATACCACGCTGGCGGTGATCTCCAGCGCGGCCCGGACGGTCCTGCGGACCCGGGCGGCCGGCATCGAGCTGGTCAATGAGGACGGCACCATGCTGGAGACCCGGGCGGCGGTGGGGCTCCCCGCGGACGTCATGGGGCTGTGCTTCCCGGTGCACGGCAGCTTCACGGGGTGGGTCGTCCAGCATGGCGAGGCCCGCGCCACCGTGGACCCGTCCACCGACCCGTACATCCAGCCGCAGAGCCTGCGGTTCCTGGGCCGCTCGCCCTTCGCCGCGGCCCCCATCGCGTTCCGCGGCGAGACGACGGGCGCGCTCTACGCGTGCATCCGGAGCGAGCCCTTCGATCCGGAGGACCTCGCCTTCCTCGGGGCCATGGCGGATCAGGCGGGCATGGCCATCGAGCGCGCCCGGCTCTTCCATCAGGTCTCCGTCCTGTCGGTGACCGACCCGCTGACGGGGCTGGCGAACCGGCGCTCCCTGGAACGCGAGCTCGAGCGCGAATTCGCGGCCGCCCGGCGTGGGCGCGAGCTGACCGCGGTGATGTTCGACCTGGACGAGTTCAAGCAGTACAACGACGCGTTCGGCCACCTCGCGGGCGACGAAGCGCTCCTGGCATTCGCCCGGTCGCTGCGGGACGAGACCCGGGCCATGAACCTCGTGGCCCGCTACGGCGGCGACGAGTTCGTGGCGCTGCTGTCCGATACATCCCCGGAGGGCGCGCGGTCGTTCGTCGAGCGGGTCCGTGACCGGTTCGACCGGCAGGCGATCGAGCTGGGGCGCGGGCCCATCGGGCTTTCCGCCGGCCTGGCCGCGTTCGACCCGGCGATGGAAGGCCCCGAGGACCTCCTGCGCGCCGCGGACGAGGAGCTGTACCGTCAGAAGCCCCGGGTGAGGGTGTAGGCGGCGACCCCATCCGTCGCACCGCCGAGGGCCACGGCCACGTAGCCGGCTCCGAACGCCCATTCCAGCCCCTCCCGCACGCTCCGCCGCCACGCCCCTGCCAGCGCCGGGTCCGCCGCCTTGAGGGCCTGGATGTCCGCCGGGATCGCCACCCGGACCCGCGGCGCCCCCGGCTCCGGCCGGAGGCCGCCAGGGCGGGGGAAAGGATCGCCGGGCTCCGGCGGGGCCACCAGGGGACCCTCCTCCGTGGCGGCGCCGGGGTCGGCGCCGGCGATGCGCCGGTGAACCCGTGCGGAGTCGAGCTCCCATTCGGCGAGCAGCCGGTCCGTGCCGATCCCCGCGTGCAGCGGCGAATCACTCTCTCCGTATGCGTTCCGCCTGTACGTGCGGGCGATGGCCCCGAGCCGGTTGAGGTTCAGGTGGGCGTTCCGGGCGACGAGGGGATCGAACGTCCACAGCACGCGGTCGATGCCCAGCGCGAGCAGCCGCTCCCGCTGGTGGAGCTTCAGCAGCCGGCCGACACCGCGCCCCTGGTGCGCCGGCTCCACCGCCAGCATGTCGGACCAGTGCGCCGGGCGGCCATCCCTCAGCCCGGAGATGCCGAAGACGAACCCCACCAGCCGATCGCCGTCGAACGCGCCGCTGGCGATTCCGCCCATCTCCTGCGTGACCATGAGGAGCGACGGGGGGACCACCTCGGCGAAGCTTTCGCCCCAGGTCCGCCGCTGGAGCGCCACGCACGCGGCGTAGTCGGCCGCGCCCTCCAGCGGTCGGAGCACCAGCCCCATCAAAGGGTCTCCAGCAGCCTGCCGTACAGCGTGACGCGGCGAGGGAGGTCACCGACCACGATGTGCTCGTCCACCGCATGGGCGCCGCCGCCCCGGGGGCCGATGCCGTCCAGCGTGGGAACGCCCATCCCGGCGGTGAAGGAGCCATCGCTCCCGCCCCCCGTGGAGCCCTCACCGAGCTCCCACCCCGCCTCGGCGGCGAGGGCCCGGGCGGCACCGTACAGCGCCGCGTTCGCCTCCGTACGCTCCACGGGCGGGCGGTTGACGCCGCCCGTGACCCGCAGCGCCGCATCCTGGAGACGGGGACGGAGCGACCGGATCGCCGCGTCCACCCGATCCCCCTCCGCGGCGCTGGCGAACCGCACGTCCACCACCGCCCATGCGGAGGCCGGCACGACGTTCGAAGCCGTACCCCCACCGGTTGCGCCGACGCTGATCGTCGTCCCCCTCTCCCCGTCCGCCAGGGCGGTCGCGGCCAGGATGTGATGCGCCAGCTCCACGATGGCGTTGACACCTCGCTCCGGGTCCACGCCGGCGTGCGCCGCACGGCCGGTCACCTCGAGGCGGTACCCGCCGACGCCCTTGCGCCGCGTCTTCGCCCCCCCGTCCGGCAGCGGCGGCTCGGGGACCAGGACCGCCCGCGCCCCGCGGGCGGTCTGCTCGATCAGCGCGCGGGAGCTCCCGGAGCCGGTCTCCTCGTCGCACGTGGCCAGGAGCACGGTGGGCCGCCGCGGCGCGGCGCCCGCAACCCGCAGGCGGACCAGCGCTTCCAGCACGCAGGCCCACCCGCCCTTCATGTCGAACACGCCCGGGCCCCGTGCGCGGTCCTCCTCGATGGTGAACACCGGGTCGAACGTGCCGACCGGGTGGACGGTATCCAGGTGGCCCAGGACGACGATGGGCTCGAGCGTCGCGTCCGCGCCGGCGATCCGCGCGATCACGTGCTCTCCCACGCCCGCCACGTCCATCGTCTCCACGTCCGCGCCGAGGGCCGCGAGCCGTCCCGCGAGCCACGCGGCGACGGCCCGCAGCCGCGCCTCCTCGCCGGAAGGGGACTCCAGCTCCACCAGCCGACCGAGGTGCGCCAGGGCGGCGGCCTCCACCGCGGCGGCCTCCAGCTCCGCGAACGCGCTCACGCTTCCTTCACCTCCCACCCGGGCCCACGCCGGCGGATCCGCCCCAGCCCCTGGAGGTGCTGCAGGTAGGCCTTGAGCGCCGCCATGGCCGGGCGGCGGAGCGCCGGATCCAGGCGGCTCCCGTACACGGCGTCGAGGAGCCCCTCGTAGTCCCCCACGCCGCGACCGAGGGCGTCCAGCACCTGGTGCTGCCGGAGCTCGCGGTGGCGGATGTAGCGGTCCAGCGCCTGGCCGGGGTTCTGGAACGCCGGTCCGTGCGCGGGATAGATCACTTTCGGCAGCAGCATGCGGATCCGGGCCAGGGACGCCAGGTAGGGGCCGAGCCGCCCCTCCGGCGGCGCCACCAGGGCGGTGTCGTGGCCCCCCATCATGAGGTCGCCACAGAACACCGCGTCCTCCGCGGGCCAGTGGAAGGCCACGTGGTCGGCCGTGTGCCCGGGGGTGGAGAGCGCCACGAGGTCCCCCGCGTCCGTATCGATGCGCTGCCCCTCGTGCAGCGTGCGGCCGGCGTGCGAGCGGACCGGGCAGTCGAAGCGCTCCGCCAGCGCGCCGGCGCCCGCGACGTGGTCGGGATGGTGGTGCGTGACCAGCACGGACGTGACGGCGCCGTCGCCCACGGCGGTGGCGACGGCGTCGAGATGGGCGAGGTGGTCGGAGCCCGGATCCAGGATGGCGACCCGGCGGCGACCCACGAGGTAGGTCCGCGTGCCGTCCAGCGTCAGCGGTGAGTCGTTCGGCGCGAGGACGGTCCGCAGCAAGGTCGGCTCAGTGGCGATCGGCCATCAGAACTTCGGCCAGCTTGTCCGCCACCGCCTGGACCTCCTGCTCGTCCTGCTCCTGGAAGGCGGCCTTCTGGTGGCTGTCGATGTCGATCTGGCCGAGGATCTCGTCACCCGCGCGGATCAGCACCACCAGCTCCGACTTCACCCGCGGGCTGCACGCGAGGTAGTTCTCCACCTCCGACACGTCCGGGACGTTCTGGTTCTTCTTCTCCGCGACCGCCGTCCCGCACACGCCCTGGCCCACGTCGATCATCGCGTGCTCCGTCGGCTCCCCCACGTAGTTGTGCAGCCAGAGCTTGTCCTCCCCCTCCTTCATGAGGTAGACGCCCACCCAGTCGAACCGCTCATCGGCCTGCTCGAGGGTACGGACCGCCTTCCGCAGGATCGGATCGGACAGGTAGCCCGATTCCTTCATGCCCTGCAGCTCCTTCACCAGCTTCGTCGTCTCCATCGCCTTCAATCTTCCTCCGTCAACAGTGGGGCCGGCGCTTGCCACGCCAGCAGTTCGCGCCAGAGCCGCTGCCGCTCCCGCGGGTCCGGCTCCGCGTACAGATCCCCGATCGCCCCGGCGATCGGCTCCTCACGGTAGAGCCACAGGTGGTACTGCGGCACCACCACCTTCCGCCCCTGCACCCATTCCGCCACGCTCTCCACCCGCTGAATGTGATGGCGGATACCGTAGCGGGCCACCTGCTTTTCCACCATCTCGCGGTACTTCGTCCAGTCCTGCTCCCGCGGCGAGATCAGCCGCCAGTCCAGCGACGCGTACGGCCGCTCCCGCGCGGGGTCCTCCTCCACCGGCGAGAACACCGTGTCCAGGCGCGGCAGGAGCACCGCGCGCCGGGCACCCGCCGCCACGGCCTCGCACCACACCACCAGCTTCCCCTGGTACAGGTCCCAGGGGATGACGATGGGGACGGTCACTTTCGGAGCCCGGTTTTCAGCATTCAGATCTCTGTCCTCCGACGCCGTGCTCCGGAATCCCGGCTCTCAGCAGCACCGCCCGCACGGGGGAGCTGTCGGCCTCCGCCAGGCGGAGGGGCAGCGCCACCAGCGTATACGCGCCAGGTCGTACCCCGGAAAGCGCGAGGTTCTCCAGGTTCGGGATCCCCGCCTCCACCAGCACGCGGTGGGCCTCCAGCTCCTTCGAGTCCATCGGGTCCACCGATGGCGCGTCCGTCCCCACCAGCCGGAAGCCCCGTTCCGCCAGCCGGCGGCAGAGGGACGGCGAGAGGGCGGCGAAGCGCCCGGGGAAGCGCGCCGGGTCGTCGTGGTCGCGCGTCCGGAGCAGCAGCCGGGGCGTCGTGGCCGCATCCACGCCCTCCAGCACGCCCTCGTCCACCAGCGGCGGCTCGCCCCGGAGGTGCGGCCGCGCGTCCACGACGACCGCCGCGCCCAGGAACGGCTCCAGCGGCAGCGCGCCGGCGGCCGGGCCATCGCCCGTGTGGAGGGGCCCGTCGGCGTGGGTCCCCACGTGCACGCTCGTGGCCAGCGCCGCCACGTTCACGCTGTCGCCCCGGTCGCGCCGGAGGGTCCACTCCACCGAGCACGGCCGGTCGCCCGGCCACGCCGCGGTGTGGGTCCCGAGCGGGTGCGAGATGTCGATGATCTCCACGCTACCGCGGCACGAAGTCCGGGGCGGGCTCGAGGTCGCGCACGAACGCGGCGATGAGCCGCGCCGCCTGCTCCAGGTCGGTCCGGCTCACCACCTCGTTGGGCGAGTGCATGTACCGGTTCGGCACCGAGATCAGCCCCGTGGCGACCCCGGCCCGCGACAGGTAGATCGCGTCCGCATCCGTTGCCGTGTAGCGCGCCTGGGCCGCGATCGTGTACGGGATCCCCTCCCGCTCCGCCGCCGCCACCAGCCGGTCGAAAACGACCGGGTGCGCCGCCGACCCGCGGCTCAGCACCGGGCCGCCGCCCAGCTTGTGCTCGCCCAGCTCCTTCTTCTCCATCCCGGGTGAGTCCGTGGCGAACGTCACATCGACCACCAGCGCGACCGCGGGGTCCAGGGTGTACGCGCTGGTCCGGGCCCCGCCACCGGCGTAGCCGATCTCCTCCTGGGACGTGGCCACCGCCGTCACGCTCGCCGCCGGCGGGTCCTGCGAGAGGAGCCGGAGCGCCTCCAGGACCACGAAGGCGCCGATGCGGTTGTCGATGGCCCGGCTCGCGATCAGCTCGCCGTCCAGCTCGATCATCCGCGCGTCGATCACACCGGGGTCCCCGACGCGGACCCCGCGCCGCGTCGCCGCGTCCCGGTCCCCGGCGCCGATGTCGATCCACAGGTCCTCGACCTTGGACGCCTTCTCCTTGTCGTCCCCCTTGATCAGGTGGATCGGCTTCTTGCCGATCACGCCGACTACGTCGCCGTTCCTGGCCAGGAGCCGGATGCGCTGCCCGACCAGGACCTGCGGGTCCCAGCCGCCGATCCCCTCGAAATAGAGGTAGCCCTGCTCGTCGATGTGCGTGAGCATCAGGCCGATCTCGTCGATATGGCCCGCCAGCATCACCCGCGGGGACGCGCCGGGATTGATCGTGGCCAGCGAGTTGCCGCTCACGTCCGCGGTGACCTCCGCCGCGAACGACTCCGCCTCCTCGCGCCAGACGCGCGCGGCCCGCGCCTCGAACCCGCTCGGCCCCGGCGCGTCCAGCAGCCGCTTCAGGAAGTCCACTGATCTCACGTCCACCCGTCACCTCGACCCGGCTGAAACCGAAAGCCGTGCAATCTAAGGCCCTCCAGGCCGGCACGCGACCCGCGCGCACGGAGCGGAACGTATGGGCTGGACACGCCGCGAGGGGCGCGCAACCTTGCGGGTGCAACCCTCCCGTTGCACCGGCCATCTGAGGGGGTTGGCAGCCTCCCCGACACCGGACGCCCGCATGCACGCACACCGGAGGATCGTCATCGCCATCGCCGCGCTCGCCCTCCCCGCCTGTGGGGGCGCGGCCGCGCCGGCGGTGCAGGTCCGCCACGACACGGTCGCCGACACCGTGATCGTCCGCACGGTGGCGGGGAGCCAGTGGGGCGGCCCGGCCGTCCTCGAGCCGGAGCTGAGGATCGGGGCGTTCGAGGGGGCGGACCACTACATGTTCGGGAACGTGGTCTCCCTTGCGGTGGGGCCGGACGGCTCGATGTACGTGATGGATCGCCAGGTCCCGGCCCTTCGCAAGTACGCCGCCGATGGCGCGTACGTGGCCACCTTCGGCCGGGAGGGCGCCGGGCCGGGGGAGTACCGGCGACCCGACGGCGGCCTGGTCACGCTCCCGGACGGGCGGGTCGTGCTCCGCGACCCGGGGAACGCGCGGCTGCAGGTCTACGCCCCCACGGGCGAGGCGCTGGCGACGATCCCGATCCGGGGCAACTTCAACACCTCCAGCAACATGGTGGTGGACACGGCGGGAAGGGTTTACACGCAGATCCTGCTGGACCCGGAGGCCCGCGTGACCGAGTGGCGGGCGGGCCTGGCGGGGTACGATCCCGACACGGGGCAGCCGGTGGACACGGTGGCGGCGCCGACGTGGGCGTTCGAGACCCCGCGCCTGGTCGCCCAGCGCGTGAGCGATTCCGGGACCAGCACGAGCGTGAACAGCGTGCCCTTCTCTCCCAGCGAGGCGTGGGCGCTCAGCCCGCTCGGGCACATGGTGGGGGGGCTCTCCACCCGCTATGCCGTGGACCAGTACCGCCGGGGCGGCGCCGTGCTGCGGATCGAGAGGGTCCACGAGCCCGTGCCGGTGGAGCCCGGAGAGAAGGCGGACGCGGAGGCGCGGGCCCGATGGGGCATGCGCAACACCCAGCCGGACTGGAAATGGAACGGCCCGGCCATCCCGGACCGGAAGCCGCCGTTCCAGAGGCTGTGGGTGGGGAAGGATGGCCGGATCTGGGTCCAGGTCGCGCAGCCGGGCGAGCGCGTCCCCGAAGAGGAGGTGGAGCGCCCCGCGGACGGCGACCCCAACCCCCGTCCGCCCGTCCGCTGGCGCGAGCCGGTCGCGTTCGACGTGTTCGAGCCCGATGGCACCTACCTGGGGGAGGTGGGTGCGCCGCGGGGCTTCTCGATGTCGCCGGCCCCCGTGTTCGACGGCGACCGTGTCTGGGCCGTGGTCCGCGACGAGCTGGACGTCCAGTACCTCACGCGGTTCCGGGTGACGCCGCGGGCCGCAACGGAATCCACCTGAACCGCCGACCCTCATGACCCCGATCCCGGCCCGTTCGCGCGCCGTCTTCGCTCCCTTACTGCTCGCCCTCCTCCCCGCCTGCGGTGGGGACGATTCGTCCTCCCTGGTGGTCCAGCGGGACACCCTCGGCGACACCGTCGTCGTGCGGACCGTCGCCGGCAGCGTGTGGGGGGCGCCGCGACCGCTCGAGCCGGAATTGCGGATCGGCGCGTTCGAGGGCGAGGACGAGTACATGCTCGGCGATGTCGCCGGGTTCGCCGTGGCCCCGGACGGCGCCATCTACATCTACGACCGGCAGGTGCCGGCGCTGCGGAAGTAC
>DATKBW010000089.1:0-2623 GCA_035513575.1 Longimicrobiales bacterium
CGATGAACAGCACGACCGGGCGCTCGGCCGCCGCCGCGAAGAACAGCTCGGTGTACTGGAAGAACAGCGCGTCCTGGCTGGGCGCGTTGGCCGCGAACGACTCCCCGGAAAAGGCCTTCCTCAACTCGCCGGCGGTGGCCAGGGAGGCGGCGATGACGTCTCCGGCGACCGGAATCGCCGACAGCCAGTAGGGAGCGATCTCCTTGGCGAGCTCCTTGAAGCTCTTTCTGCCGGTCCCTTCGTCGCGGGTCAGGAGCGCCCGGAACGTCTCGACGAAGGGCTGATAGGGCTCGCCCGCGCCGTACTGCTCGGAACAACCGGCCCGGATCACCAGCGCGCCGCTCGCGCCCTGGCTCACTTCGCCGAGGAAATGGTCCACGAGGGTGCTCTTGCCGGCGCCCGCCTCCGCGGAGATCAACACCGCTCCGCCCTTGCCCCCCAGGGCATCGTGGAGCGCCCCGCGCAGCGTGGCCAGTTCGGATTCGCGCCCGACGAACGTCGTCATGACGGGAATGGTAGGGAGGGAACGTCGTCCGGGACAGACGTGCGCGAGGGCCGTTCGAGATGGCGTCGAGACCGCGAGCGCCCCGGTCCGCCGCCGCCGCCCGGTAAAAAAAACCGGGGCGCCCGACCTGGGGCGCCCCGGATACGTTTCCTCTGGCGCGGGAAGAGCGGCCGTCAGCCCCCGATCGGGCTGAACCTGCCGCCGCCGTTCTCGACCGGGCAGAACTCGCCCGTCGGTACGATCACGCCCGGAACCGTGAGGCGTGCCTCCCCGCCGCTCCTGTCGGCGTCCGGGACCGCGTCCTTGCCCTTCACGTTGATGGACACTTCGCGCGTGCTGCCGGCGGTCAAGTCCGTGACCAGGATGTTCCACAGCACGAGCGTGCCGGAGTGCCCCGCAAGGCCGCGCGGGTCCGACACGCAGAACGCCGGCGATCTCGCCGAGTCCGACACGCAATCGACCAACACGAACGATGTGCCGGGCGATGTGCCGGGGCTCTCGCCAACGGGCGTGAGCTGCACGTTGATGTCCCGGACCGAGGAACCCGTCGCGGTGCCGGTCTCCTTCACCTTCAGCGTCATCGTGACAGGCTCCGCGCTCAGCAGCAGCGCCTCGCCGATGACGGCGATAGCGGTCTCGCTCGGCCGGGTCCCGGGGTAGGGGTACTCGTCATCCGTCACCACGCCGGCCTCGAGGCGCAGGAAGTCGAGCACGTTGGCGTCGCCGATCGCGTCCGCCTGCTCCACGGTGACGTCCAGGTCGCAGAACGCCGGCCGCGCGAAGAGGAAGATCTCCTCGATGCCGTCGCGATTCTGGTCGATGCCGGTGCTCTCGTCGCACGGGACCGACGCGGTGAGCAGCCCCTGGCCACCCCCCGGATTCCCGAGGACCTCGATTACGCAGGGCACGCCGTCGAGCTCGGCGGTCGCGAGGGTCGCGAAATCCTCGGAGGCGGGATCCATGAGGTCCAGCCCGCGGATCACGCCCACGCCCTCACCGGACAGGCAGAACTCCTCGTCGGTCGAGGTGAACAGCCCGCACCCCCTCAGGGTCGGCGGGGACTCCAGCACCTGGACGGCGACGATCGGCAGCGCCGCCTTGGCGGCGAGGTTGAAGGGCCGGATCTGACGCACCCCTTCCAGCCACCCGTCGCTGTCCGTGTCGGTGGGCCTGGGCAGTGTCATGAGGACGGTCGTCCCGGAGTTCTTGACGCTCACCGGCGGACTGGAAACCGCCGTCTCCAGTCGCGACAGCGTCGGGACGAGCGACAGGATCGTGTTGCCCTGGCCGGCCACCGTCATTCGGGCGGTGTTCAGCGGCGCCCCGCCGAAGGCGAGCTTTGCCAGCTCGCTCGGTTCGCCCGTGGGCGGTGCGAAGTCCAGGCTGGCCGCGGCGACGGTCACGCCGCCCTGCGCGAGCACGAAGACCGAGGCGCCGGCCGCGAACTGGAACGTCACGGAGCCGTCCGCGGGGTCGCCGTCCACGCCGTCGCGCGCCACGCGGATGCGTCCGCAGGAGTTGAACACGCTGGCCGTGAAGCCCACCACGGCGGCTCCGAACTGGTCCCGGGCCTGGACGGTGAGCGGGGAGGTCCCGGCCAGGACCGTGTCGTCGTTGCAGTTGACCGGGACGGTCCGGGCGAATGACGGTTCGTCCACCTGGACGGGGTCGTCGCCGTAGCATGCAGCGAGCAAAGCGACACACAGGACAGCTGCAACCCGGTGTGGCGACGGGGGAGCGGCGTCGGCACGCATTGGAGGACCTCCTCGAAGGTCTGTATTGTTGGAACTCGTCCGTCGGAACATCTACGGGACCCCAGGCGGTCCCGAGCGGACGGCCGGAGTCTGGGACGCTCGGTCTCACCCCGACCAAATTCGCGCTAATATATAGCCTGCGGCCTTTCTTCGGTCAACGGAAGCTGCTCATCGCGCCCCCGTCACGAACCCGCTTCGGGGACATCCCGCCAGGCCTCCATGCGCGCGCGGTCGGGGAAGCGGTAGATGTCCGTGAGCGCGTCCGGGGACTCGAGCGTCTCCTTGAACTCTACGATGCCCCGGCGCGCGAGCCGGTCCAGCCGATCAGCGAGCTCGAGCTCCGTGGTACCGAGCCGTTCCGCGA
>DATKBW010000090.1:0-3906 GCA_035513575.1 Longimicrobiales bacterium
TAGTGCGAGTCGATCCCGGCGATCGCGCCATCGGCGTCCCCGGCGGCGACCATCATGTAGCCGTAATAGTCCGGCTCCCGCAGCCGCTCCCGCGCCTCCGCCAGCGTCACGCCCTTCCGCTGCCGGCTCTCGTAGTAGCGCCGCGCGTACGTCTCATCGCACTCGCCATCGCTCAGCGGGCTGAGCACTTCCACGCCACTCAGGTCCACGTGCAGCGCTTCGGCCCGCTTCCGGATCCGATCCGGCCGCCCCAGCAGGACCGGCCTCACGATCCCCTCCTGCCGTGCCTGCGCCACCGCGCGGATGATCCGGTCATCCTCGCCTTCCGGGTAGACGATCCGGCGCGGGTCGCGCTGGGCCATAAGCATGATGTCGCGCATGACCTCCCGCCGCCGCCCCAGCCGCGCCTCCAGGCGCGTCCGGTATCCTTCCGGATCCAGCTCGACGCGCGCCACCCCATCCTCCACCGCCGCCTGCGCCACCGCGGTGGCGACCCAGAGCAGCACCCGGTGGTCGAACGGCTTCGGGATCAGGTACTGCGGGCCGAACCGGAACGCCTCCTCGCCGTACGCCCGCGCCACCGACTCCGGCACGTCCTGCTTGGCCAGCTCGGCCAGCGCGTGCGTGGCGGCCAGCTTCATGTTGTCCGTGATCGACCGCGCCCGCACGTCGAGCGCGCCGCGGAAGATGAACGGGAAGCCCAGGACGTTGTTTACCTGGTTGGCGAAGTCGCTCCGCCCGGTCGCCATGACCGCGTCGTCCCGGGCGGCGAACACGTCCGTCGGCAGGATCTCCGGGTCGGGATTGGCGAGGGCGAACACCAGCGGCCGCGGCGCCATCGCCTTCACCATCTCGCCGGTGACGACCCCGCCGACGGAGAGCCCGATGAAGACATCGGCATCCACGAGCACATCGGCCAGCGTCGCCGCCGCCCCGTCCTGAGCATACCTGGCCTTGTAGGGGTTCGTCTTCTCGGCCCGGTCCCGGGTGATGAGCCCCTTGCTGTCGCACATGAAGATGTTCTCGCGTCGCGCCCCCAGCCGGACGTAGTGGTCCGCCGTCGCGATCGCCGACGCGCCCGCCCCGCTGAACACGATCTTCACGCGCTCGATCGTCTTTTCCGCCACCTCCAGCCCGTTCACCAGCGCGGCGCCCGAGATGATCGCCGTACCGTGCTGGTCGTCGTGAAAGACCGGTATGTCCAGCGTTTCCTTCAGCGTCTCCTCGATCTCGAAACACTCGGGTGACCTGATGTCCTCGAGGTTGATCCCGCCCACCGTCGGCGCGAGCATCTCGCAGAACCGGATGATCTCCTTCGGGTCCTCCGAGTCCACTTCGATGTCGAACACGTCGATGTCGGCGAAGCGCTTGAACAGCACCCCCTTCCCCTCCATGACCGGCTTACTGGCCAGCGCGCCCAGGTTCCCGAGCCCCAGTACCGCCGTGCCGTTCGACACCACCGCCACGAGGTTACCCCGCGCCGTGTAGAGGAACGCCGCCTCGGGGTCCTCCGCTATGCGCCGGCAGGGCTCCGCCACGCCCGGCGTATAGGCGAGCGAGAGGTCCCACTGCGTGCCCACGGGTTTCGTGGGGACGACGGCGATCTTGCCCGGGCGGCCCTGGGAGTGATAGTCCAGCGCCGCCCGTTTTCGGTCTGCCATCCGGCTCCTTTGCGTTCGTGCCGAGCAGGGGTAGGCTACGGCGGCCCCCGGGCGAGTGCAAGGCGGCGGAGCCGCGCCGAAACCACGTTGCGCCGCACGGCCACTGGCGCGATTCTGGCACCCCTGCGCGGCGGTCCCGTCCTCCACCCGAAGAGCGCATGACCCGGATGCACTGTCCGCACCATGCCGTGAGTCGCGGCCTCCTCCTCGCCTCCGCCCTGATGGCCGCGCCCGCGGCCGGGCAGGAGCCGGGGGACGGGGCCCCGCGGGATGCCGCCCCCGGCGTCTGTCCCATGGGCGTGATCGAGCACATCTTCATCGACAACCACTCGATCTTCGACATTTCGGACCCCGACCTCGACCCGCGCTTCCGCTGGGCGTACAGGACGGCCAACCGCCTGCACGTGCGGACGAAGCGGTCGGTGATCCGGCGCGAGCTGCTGTTCCAGGTCGGCGACTGTTACGACCCGGTCCTGCTCGAGGAGTCGGAGCGGCTGCTTCGCGCCCATCCCTTCATCTCCCGCTCGGACGTCTACGGGATCCAGCAGCCGGGTGGCGGCTACCACGTGCTGGTGGACACGGAGGACGAGTGGTCCACCCAGGTCGAGGTCCGGGCGGGCCTGAGCGGGGGCCTCGAGGTCGAGGGCGTGGACATCCGCGAGCAGAACCTGCTCGGACTCGGCCGCGAGCTGGGTGTCTTCTATCGCTCCCACAAGGCCGTGGAGACTTACGGCGCGCGGTACGGCACGCCCCAGTTCCTGGGGACGCGCTGGGACATGACCCTGGCCGTGGGCCGGACCCGGAACGGCTCGCTCGTCGAGCAGGAGATCAGCTATCCGTTCCTGGGCGAGACGGGCGGGTGGGGGTTCCGGGAGGTGCTCACGCACAACGACCGCCTGTTCGATTACGTGCTCCCGCGCGGCGATCCTTCCTGTCCGACGCCCGACGGAAGCTGCCGCGTCCTGGTCTCGATCCGGGACCGGGCCTTCCACGTCGCCAGCCTGTGGAGGACGGGGGAGCGCGGCAACCTGACGGTGTTCGGCGGCGGCTTCGCGTTCCAGGAGCTGCGGTATCCTGGCGAGGAGATCACGCTGGTCGAGGGTGGGAACTACGACGAGCGCAGCCCCGCCCCGGCCGACCTCCAGGCGGAGGCCGAAGCGCGCATGGAGCCGCTTCGCAACATCCGGGCTGTCGTGCTGCTCGGCAAGCGCAACATCGTATGGCAGCAGCGCCGCGGCCTCGACAGCTTCCGCGGCGAGGAGGACGTGCGACTGGGCGCGGAGGTGGAGGTGGCCTTCGCCCGGTCGCTCCCCGGCTTCGGCACCGACGACGACCTCTACGGCTCACTCGACCTGTACGCGGCGACCGGCCCCCGGTCCGCGCTCTTCGCGACGCGGCTCCGCGCGGATGCCCGCCGCGACTACGATGCCGGGCCCGCCGAGTTCGAGATGAAGGACGTGTTCGGCGAGGGTGAGGCGTTCATGTATCTGCGCCCCGGCGGCTGGTTCTCGCGGCACACCCTCCTGGTCCGCGCGGCCGGAGCGGCCGGCTGGCACGTCCGGACGCCGTTCCAGCTGACGCTCGGCGGCGAGCGCGCGCTCCGCGGCTGGTCCGAGGAGGCGCTCCCCGGCGGCCGCCGGCTCGTCTTCACCGCCGAGGACCGGATCTTCTTCGGCTGGCCGCTCCCGGACGTGGTGGACCTGGGCGCGTCGCTCTTCGCGGATGTCGGCAGGATCTGGCCGGGAGACGCGCCGTTCGGGGTGGACTCCGGCTGGCGCGCGTCCGTAGGCGCCGGGCTCCGCATCAACTTCCCGGCGGGGGGCACGAACACGGTGCGCGTGGACGCCGCGTTCCCCGTGGGCCGGGATGGCGGGCTGGGCAAGCTCCAGCTCCTGATCGACGTCGGCGAGTACCTGGGCCTCGCTTCCAACGCGTCCGACCCGCAGCTCAGCCGGTCCCGCCTCCCGCCGGTCACCGGCAACCTGCTCCACTTCCCGCGCTGACCAGCGGCATGACGGTCCTGCGGAGGGTGGACGGCGCCGAGGAGCGGATGGACGCCCGGGACGTGGACCCGGACGCCCTGGACGGAGCCCTCCACCACGTCGCCGCGGTCAATCGCTGGCTCGGCGGACGACGGGCCCTGCTCCGCCACCTCGCCGGCCTCCTCCCGGCCGGCCCGGCTCGCATCCTCGATGTCGGGACCGGCTCGGCCGACCTCCCCCTGGCCATCGCGCGGTGGGCGGGC
>DATKBW010000091.1:0-4376 GCA_035513575.1 Longimicrobiales bacterium
CAGGTGGCGCAGGAACGTCATCCGGAACGGGCCCCGCAGCCCCAGACGGGGTGCCCACAGCCAGCGGCGGAGGTTCCAGTTGGTGCGAGCGAAATCGCCAGGCTCGAAGCGCCGGCCCTGCTCCAGGAGGAGGACCCGGTAGCCCTTCTCCACGAGCCGCAGCGCGCTGACGCTCCCCCCGAAGCCGGAGCCGACGATGATGAAGTCCCACGCCATGCGGACAAGATAGCCGCGGGCGGGAGCCGACGGGCAGAGGGGTCTAGACCGCCGCCTTCCGCCGGGCCTCGTAGTCGAGGATGTCCGCCTCGAGGTCGGTCTGCGACACGTCCTCCACCATCCGCTCCCACCCGCCACCCCGGTACTCCCGGACCGCGTCCTCCCGCTTCAGGAGCCGCCCGGTCCTGCGCCCGGGCGGGCCCGGTCGCTAGATTGGAAGGAGACGACGGGCGGCGGCGAACCTTCGGGCGGCGGCGGCTGTCCAAATCGTCGTCGGCATGAACCGGAGCGAGGCAGGGCGGTGAAGCGAGGCGGATTCCTCTCCGAGCTGAAGCGGCGGCGCGTGTGGCGCGTGGCCGGGGCCTACGTGATCGTGGGCTGGATGGCGGTGGAGATCGTGCTGGGAACCTTCCCGCTGCTGGGCGTCCCCGAGTGGGTCCTGCGGCTGGTGGTCATCCTCGCGTTCCTGGGCTTCCCGCTCACGCTGGTCCTCGCGTGGGCGTACGACCTCACCCCCCAGGGAGTCGTGCTCACGCCTCCGCTGGAGACGGAGGGGACCGCCCCCGCGGCGCCGACGGTCGTGATCCGCACCGCCCCGGGTCGCCTCGCGGGCGTCTTCGGCGCGGGCATCCTGGTCGCGCTGGTGGGGTTCGGCGCGTATTCCGCCTATGTCCCGAACGGCCCCCTCCACCCCGAGGCGATCCAGGCCCTCGCCGTCCTGCCGTTCGCGGACCTGAGCGCCGCCGGGGATCAGCGCTACTTCGCCGATGGCGTGACGGAGGAGCTGATCAACCGGCTCTCCGGCGTACGGGAGATCCGGGTGGCCGCCCGGACGTCCTCGTTCGCCTTCCGCGACGAGGAGGCGGAGCTCCCGGAGATCGCGCGCCGGCTGCGGGTGGACGCCGTGGTGGACGGCAGCGTGAGGCGGGAGGGCGACCAGCTGCGCGTGACGGTCGAGCTGGTGGACGCGCGGTCCGGGTTCCAGATCTGGGCGGAGAAATACGACCGCACCGTGGACGACATTTTCGCCATCCAGGACGACATCTCGGCGGCGATCGTGGCCGCGCTCCGGCTCCAGCTGATCCCGGGCGTGTCACGGCTGCGGGCGGGGACCGAGAGCGTCCGGGCCCACGATGCCTACCTGCTCGGGCTCGCGCGCTGGCATGACCGGACCGAGGAGGACCTGCTCCGGGCGCTGGCCTACTTCGAGGAGGCCGTGGCCGAGGATCCGGCGTTCGCCCCGGCCCATGCGGGGATCGCCCTCACGTACGCGGTCCTGCCGACCTATGCCCCGATCCCCGCGGCCGTCGCGGCCGAGCGCGGCTCCGGTGCGGCCGCCCGCGCCCTGGCGCTCGACGCCCACCTCGCCGAAGCGCACGCCGCCATCGGCCAGATCGCCCAGGCCCTGGAATGGAACCTGGATGCTGCGGAGATGGCGTACCGGCGGGCGATCGAGTTCCAGCCGAACTACGCCACCGCGCACCAGTGGTACGCCGAAACGCTCCTCATGCGAGGGCGGCTGGCGGAATCGCGTCGGGAGATCGAAGCGGCGCTCGGCCTGGACCCCCTGTCGTTCGCCGGCCGCTTCGGCAGGGCGTACCTGCTGACCGTGGAGCGGCGCGACCAGGAAGCGCGGGAGGCGTACCGCGCGCTGGTGCGGGAGAACCCGACGCATGCCCTGGCCCAGATGGGGCTCGCGTTCCACTGCCTCGCCTTCGGATGCCCGCGCGACGCCGAGGTCGCGTTCCGCGCGGCCGTGGCGCCCGCGCTCGCCGGGCCACTGATCGAGGCCGCGCGGGCCACGGCGGAGCCCGCCCGCCGGGATGGCGCCGCCCGCGCGTTGCGGACCCTGGACGGCCGGCTCCCGCCCGCGCAGCTCGCGCTGATGTGGGCCGCGGTCGGGATGCCTGCGGAGGCCCTCGATCGCCTGGAGGCGGCCTTCCGCGAAGGGGAAGATCCCAATCTGCCGTTCTACCTGGTCCATCCCCTCTTCGACCCGGTGCGCCGGGACCCGCGGTTCCGGAGCATTGCCGCCGCCATCGGCGCGGAAGCACCGATGGCGGCGGTGACCCGGCCCGCGGCGGGCCCGGCGGCGCGCCAGGGCTAGGCCGGCGCGGTCTCCGTCTGCCGGGCCGGCGAGGCCGCCCCCGTCGGGCGGAAGATCAGCACGGGGAGCGCGCTCTCCGCGACCACCCGCTCCGCGACGCTGCCCATCAGCAGGCGACGTAGCCCTCCGCGTCCGTGCGTGGCCAGCGCCAGGAGGCCGCCCTCCTCCCGCGCCGCCTCCGTGACGAGCGCGGCGGCGGGGTCGTCCGCCTGGAGGACCCGGATGCCCAGCGAGCCATGGCGCTCCCCCAGCCGGGCCCGGACATCACGCAGGAACGAATCGGCGGCTTCCGCGGAGCGGTCGCCCGCCCGGAGGAGCCACGCGAGGCCGTGGTGGCCGGCCACCACCTCCACCAGCGAGGTCCGCGCGCCGATGGCGGCGGCGAGCTCGAGCGCCGGTCCCACGACCTCCTCCGAGAAGCCGGAGCCATCGAGGGCGACCAGGACGTGCCCCAGCGAGCGGAGGTCCGGCGCGTGGCCCGGCGGCACGAGCAGGACCGGTACGCCGCCCGCGCGCAGGATCTCGCGAACGGTCGGCCCCATGGCCGGACCGTCGGCGAGGGCGATGACCATCAGGCGTTCGTGGTCCTCGTGGAGCGTGCGGGCGAGCGGCGCGTGGACGACCCGGCTCCCGACTTCCAGCTCGGGCTCCTCCCGTGCCAGGTCGGCGGCCTTCCGGGCCAGCCACTCCACCTCGTGGGCCTCCTCGTCGACGTCCAGCCCGTCCCAGGTCTCCACCACGTGCTGGTACCGGTACTGCGGCAGACCCTCCAGCTCCGCGGGCGCCTCCCGGCTATGGTGCACGTGGAGCAGCGTCAGCGCCGACCCGGCCTTCCGGGCCAGGGCACGGGCCAGCGTGAGCGCCTCCTCGCCTCCGTTCTCCTCCACCGGGACGATGATCCTGTCGTACATGGCACGCCTCCTTCGAGACTCCGCGCGGATCTCCGATCCTGAATCTGCACCCGGGGCCGGCGATCGGCTGTCGGAAATCGCCTGAAACCCGGGTGGGGCCTTCCCTGAGCTTCCGGAGGCGCGCTTCTTGAAACCGGACCCGCGCCACGAGCCCACCAGCGACAGGAGACGAGCATGGCGGAACACCTGTGCAGGAGCTGCGGCGGGGCCGTCGTCGCCAGCGCGACCACCTGCCCCCACTGCGGCGTGCCGGACCCCGTCGTGACCCCGGCGGCGACCGGGCCCGCGGCGCCGGCGCCCGCCGGGGCCCTTCCGGAGCGGGAGTCGCCGGGCTCGCGGCTGCAGAACGCGGCGAAGGCGATCGGCTGCGTCGTCCTCGCGCTGATCGTCCTCGCCGTCGCCCTCGTGATCGGGGTCTTCGACGTGCTGTTCTGAGTCGGTCCGGGCCGGTTGCGGGGCGAAACAGGGGTCGATACCCTCCCGCCATGCCGACGCCCGCGGTCGAGGACTACCTGAAGGCCATCTACCAGCTCAGCGAGGGGGATGCGGCCGTGGGCACGTCCGCCATCGCGGACCGCCTTGGGGTGGCGCCCGGCTCGGTCACGGGGATGCTCAAGCGGCTCGGTCGGCAGGGGCTGGTGGAGCACGAGCGCTATCAGGGCGCGCGGCTGACGGAGTCGGGGCGCCGCGAGGCGATCCGGATGATCCGGCGGCACAGGGTCCTCGAGCTCTTCATGGTGGAGATCCTGGGCTACACGTGGGACCAGGTCCACGCGGAGGCGGAGCGGCTGGAGCACGCGGTGTCCGACGGGCTGGTCGACCGGATGGCGCGGGTCCTCGGCGACCCGGAGTCCGACCCCCACGGCCACCCGATCCCCAGCAGCGCCGGCCAGATCCGGGTCGCGGAGCTGCCCACCCTGGCCGAGCTGGGGCCCGGCGAGCACGCTACCCTGCGCCGGGTCAGCGACGAGGATCCGCAGGCGCTCCGCTACATGGCGCGGCTCAACCTCGTCCCGGGCGTGCACCTCGAAGTGCTGGAGCACACCCCCTTCAAGGGACCCATGCGCGTCCGGGTGGGGCACAGGGAGGAGATGATCGGCCTCGAGCTCGCCGCCCGCCTCAGGGTCGAGAAAACCGGCTAG
>DATKBW010000092.1:0-4665 GCA_035513575.1 Longimicrobiales bacterium
CCCAGGTGAGGGCGAGCTCGCCTAGTCGCACGTGATCGGAGGGGTAGATGTGCAGCCCCGCCCCAGGGTCCGGCGCCGGATCGCCGTTCTCGAGCACGTAGGGTCCCTGACGCCGCAGCCGCTCCGCTTCCGGGACCCTACCGCAGCAACGCGATCATTGACCACTGCGACCTGGGGGTGAAGATTGGCCTAAAGCGTTTAGGTCAACGGAGGGAGCCGTGAGCGAAGCAATCGATGTGGTGAGTGGCACGCTCGAGCTGCTCGTCCTGAAGACACTGAGCCGCGGGGAAGCGCTGCACGGGTTCGAGATCCTGCGGTGGCTGCGGGACACGACCGGCGGGGCTCTGGTGATCGAGGAGGGCGCGCTCTATCCGGCGCTGCACCGGATGGAGCGGCGGGGGTGGCTTCAGGCGGAGTGGGGGGTGTCGGAGAAGGGGCGTCGCGCGAAGTACTACGGGATCACGGCGGAGGGCAGGGCGGGACTCGCGCGGGAAGAAGGGCGGTGGACGAGATACGTGCGGGCCTGGGACCAGATCGCCAGGGCGGTGGAATCATGAGGGGCCCCGGCCGCAGGATCCGAAGACTCTTCCACCTGGGCCTCTGGGGTCCGGACCCGGAGGAGGGAGCGGACTGGGAGATCGACCACCACATCCAGGAGCGGGCGGACGAGCTGGAGGCGGAGGGGCTGGTCCGGGCCGAGGCCCTGAGGGAAGCGCGGCGGCACTTCGGCGACGTCGAGGCGGTCAGGTGGCAGATGATCGCGACCGGGCGCGGCCGGGCTCGGCGGCGGAGATTGTCGCTTTGGCTGGAGACTGTGTGGCAGGACGTCCGCTACGGCGTTCGCGGCCTCGTCCGCGATGCCGGATTCTCTGCCGGTCTCCTGGCGACCCTGGGGCTGGGGATCGGAGCCATGGTTGGCGTCTTCGCCGTGGTCGACGCGCTCCTGCTGAGGCCGTTGCCCTACGCGGAATCCGCGGAGCTGGTCCTCGTACAGGGGAGGCGGTCGGGCTCGGAATACGGGACCCGGTTCCTGCCGGTGGAAGTGGTGCGGGAATGGATGGAGCGGGACCGTGCGTTCGAGGGAATGCTGCCGCACGGGCGAGGGAACGCGCTGTTCACAGGGGGCGCCGAGCCGCAGGATGTGGTCGCGCATCGCGTCGGGCCGTCGTTCGAGGAAGTGCTCGGAGTCCACCCGATCCTCGGTCGCGGGCTGCTTCCGGAGGACGCGGTCCCGGGAGCCGCGCGGGTGGCGCTGGTGAGTCACGACTTCTGGCGCACCGCCTTCGGCGGGGATGCCGGGATCGTGGGCAGAGAAGTGCGGCTGGACGACGTGGGCCACATGGTGATCGGTGTGATGCCCCGCGGGTTCAAGTTCCCGGAGTACTCGCACACGGAGTTCTGGCTTCCCCTGCCGCTCGCATCCCAGATTCCCGGGGGGAGGGTAGAGCTGATCGCCCGGGTGGGTGACGGAGCGTTCGAGCGGGCGACGGCGGTGAGCAACACACTGGCCGCCGGTCTGTTCGAGGGCCATGGCGGGCTCGAGTCGGGCGAGGTGCTCCTCACGCCGATGGAATCGCGACGTGGCGGCAACGACGAGCTGCGCCGGGCCGTCTGGCTCCTCTTCGGTGCAGTGGGGTTGATCCTGGTCATCGCCGCCGTGAACGGCTCGAACCTCCTCCTCGTGCGCAGCGCGCGACGGGCCAGGGAGCTGGCGGTGCGCCTCGCCCTGGGCGCCTCCCGCGTCCGCGTCATGCGCCAGCTCATGACGGAATCCCTGGGCCTGGCCCTGCTGAGCGGCGTGGTCGCGGTCCTCATCGCGATCGTCGTCGTGCGAGGGCTCCAGGGATTCGTGCCGGAGTCCCTCACGTTCTGGCTGCCTCACGCGCTGGCGGTCGAGGAACGTGCGGTGATGTTCGCCTTCGCGGTGGCGGTGATCGCCGGGCTGCTCCTCGGGCTTCTGCCGGCCGTGACATCGACGCGGCCGGCACGCGCCGCCGCTCGCGACGGACTGACTCCATACGCCGCCCGGACGCCGGGGCGCACCCTCCTTCGTCGCGGGCTCGTGGTGGGTGAGGTCGCGCTCACGGTGATCCTGCTCGTGGGAGCCGGGCTGCTGCTGAACAGCTTCGTTCGCCTCACCGCGGTCGACATCGGCGTCCGGACCGAGAACCTCGCCCTGCTGAACCTGCCCATCTCTGAGCGGGCTCAGCCCGATTCGGTACGGCGGTCCAGCTTCCTCCCGCGCCTGGAGGAGCGGATCCGGGGGATGCCCGGAGTCGTCGCAGCGACGGCGACGGGCCACCTCCCCGGGTCGGGATTCACGTCCCCGACGGCGCTCCAGGCGGAGGGGCGACCGCCGGCGGGCGGGGATCCGGAGTTCCTTCCCTTTGCGGAGGTTTCCGCCGACTTCTTCGAGGTGATGGGCGCCCGGCTGCTGGCGGGCCGCCCGTTCCGTCCGCGCGAGGAGTCGGAGGACATCGCCATCGTCGATGAGGACCTGGCGCGGCATCTCTGGCCTGCCGGGGACGCGCTCGGCCGCCGGTTCCGGGTGCGTGAAGGAGAGCCGTGGCTCACGGTGGTCGGGATCGTGGCCGACCTCCAGCTCGAGGATCGGGATGACAGGAGCGGGGACTTCGAGCTCCTGTACCCGTTCGATCCGACCACGCCGCGCGGCTATGTCACGGTAGCGTTCCGCACGGCCGGAGCCCCGACCTCGCTGTTCCCGGCGATGCGCGCCGCGGTCCACGAGCTGGCACCCACGCAGCCGGTTCGGGAAGTGATTCTGGCGGAGACCGCGTACGCTCGGACGATCCAGCTCCCGCGCTTCCTCGCGATGCTCGTCGGATCTCTCGCCGCCTTCGCGCTCCTGCTGGCCGCCGTCGGGCTCTTCGCGGTGCTGGCCTACGAGGTAACGCAGCGCGGACGGGAGATCGGCGTCCGGATGGCGATCGGCGCCAGCGCCGCCGGCGTACGCCGGAGCATCGTCCGCGAGGGGCTGATCCTCGCCGGGATCGGCGCGGCCACGGGCCTGGTGGCGGCCGTGGGGCTGTCGCGCCTGATCGAAGGCATGCTGTTCGACCTCGAACCGACCGACCCGGCGACGTTCGGACTCGTGGTCGCCACCATGCTCACGACCGCGGCGCTCGCCAGCTACATCCCCGCGCGTCGAGCTACGCGGATCGATCCGGCGGAGGTCATGCGGGCGGAGTAGCGCGCCTCGGGAGCCCGAAGGGCCAGTGAGAAATGGCCGCGCCCTTCGGACATCGCACGCCCCCTGAACGAGATGCCGGCCTTTCCCGTCACGGTGGGCCCGTCTGACCGGGAATGGTCTCAGGCGTGTGGCGCCCAGGCCCTGTCGCCGGGCTGGTACGGAACGCACGGATCGTATCGACCGGGCGCCTCGATGTAGCGCTGCGCCTGCTTGCAGCCGATCTCCGAGGTGAAGTAGCCGAGCAGCGCGAGCTCCTTCATCATGCGGAAGTAGTGGGTCGGTGTATCCGCGGTGATCGCCTCCGCCCCGCCGGCGTCGCCCTCCGTGCTCGCCTCCTGGCGCTGATCGCTGAGGAACGCCATAGACCGCTGGCGATTTCTCTCCGCGATCTCGTCGCTGCGGGACTTCTGCTCCCGGTCGAGGTCCCGGAGCACGGCGAGCCGCTGCTCCGGTGTCGCCGACATGAAGTCGACGCCGTGCGCGCGCCGGCAGGCTTCGTCGACGGAGCGCATGCCCTGCCGGAAGGTCCGGCGTTCTTCAGCGTCGTAGGTGTCGGTCACCATCAGCGCCATGAAGGCGCCGGTCTTGGCCGCCTTGGCTCCGGGGGTCGAGGTCTCGGGGAGAATCGTCTCGGCGACCTCGTCCAGGAACGCGATCTCGTCCGCCGAGAAGGCCGAATCGGCGGCGTCGCCGATCGTGTCCCTTCGCTCGCAGGCGGTGAGCAGGGCCTGGCCACCCACGAAGGTCAGTCCGCCGAGCACGGCGGTCACGCGGCGGATGGCTTCGCGCCGGTCCATGACGTCACCGGTTATGATTTCCTCGTGTGGCATCGATGGGCTCCGGTCAGAGGTTCCGGCGCTCGAGCTCCCGCACCGCGTAGTCGGCGGCCCGGGCCGTGAGCGCCATGTAGGTGAGCGACGGGTTCTGGCAGGCGGACGACGTCATGCACGCGCCGTCGGTCACGAAGACGTTCGGCGCGTCCCAGACCTGGTTGTGGGCGTTCAGGACGGAGGTCCTGGGGTCGCGTCCCATCCGCGCGGTGCCCATCTCGTGGATCCCCATGCCCGGGTAGTAATCATTGTTGTATATCTCCACGTCCCGTACACCGCTCGCCTCGAGCATCTCGGCCATGTCCGTGGCCATGTCCCGGCGCATGAGCTGCTCGTTCTCGCCGGTGGCGCAGTCGATCTTCAGGACCGGCAGGCCCCACTTGTCCGTCCGGGTCTCGTCGATCCCGATCTGGTTCTCGTGGTTCGGCAGCATCTCGCCGAAGGCCGTCGCGCCGATGGTCCAGGCGCCCGGCTCCGCCATGCCATCCTTGAATTCTCCGCCCACGCCGAGCTCGGCGACCGCCCGCGACCAGCCCTGTCGCGACGCGCTGCCCTGGTAGCCGAACCCCCGCAGGTAGGGGCGCCGGTCACCGAACAGGTTGCGGTAGCGCGGCAGGTAGAACC
>DATKBW010000093.1:0-25765 GCA_035513575.1 Longimicrobiales bacterium
TCCGGGAGCCTGATCGTGGCTCGCGAGCCGTCGATCCGCGGGGCCCCGGCTCCCTGCGGCGGCGTGAGTCGAGAATTCCTGCCCCTCGTACTCCCTCTGTTCTCGATCCACGGCGCTGAGCGACGTCGGGGCTGCACGCGCCACCGCTCCTTCACAATTCTGTGTCGCTCCAACGCCGAATCCCGACGTGAAATGAGAACGGGCGGCGTCGGCAGTGCCAGACTTCAGCCGGGACGTCGCCCGCCGGCGGAAATGCGGCGGCCGCTCACCCGTCGTGTCGCGGCTACTCGGGAATGGACAGCCTAGCCGCCTCCCCGAGCAACCCCCCGCACGCGCCGCAGAACCGCCAGTGCGGGCGCGTCACCGCCCCGCACGCGCACCGGCGCTCCATCCCGCCGCCGCACCCCGGACAGAACGGCAGCCCCCGGGCGACGTGGGTGGCGCACGAGCCGCAGCTCCGGGCGTCGTCCGCCAGCAGGGAGAGGAAGGGTCGGATCTCGTCCAGCGACGTGGCGCCCCGGTCCACCCGGTCCCACGCGTCCGCCGGGAGCGAGACCATCCCGGCCACGGACGCCGCCTCCCGGATGACGTCGGCGGGCGCCCCGTCGAGGATGAGCTCGCGGATGGCGGCGTCCACCTCGAGCAGCTCGAACACGCCCACCCGGCCGCGGTAGCCCGTCCCGCCGCAGCCCCGGCAGCCGACGGCACGGGGGAGGTGCGAGGGTGTGGGCAGTCCGAGGGCGTACAGCTCGTCCCCGGTCACCGGCTCGACGGTGCGGCACTCCGGGCAGAGCCGGCGAACCAGGCGCTGCGCCAGCACCCCGAGCAGCCCTCCCGCCACCAGGTACCGTGCGGCCTTCATCTCGCCGAGCCGCGCCACGGCGCCGGGCGCGTCGTTGGTGTGGAGCGTCGACAGGACCAGGTGGCCCGTCAGCGCCGCCGCGAGCCCGACTTCCACCGTTTCCCGGTCCCGCATCTCGCCCACCATGATCACGTCCGGGTCCTGCCGGAGCACCGATCGGAGGGCGGCGGCGAACGTGAGGCCGGCGCGAGGGCGGACCTGCACCTGGGCGAGCCCCGGGAGCCGGTACTCCACCGGGTCCTCGAGCGTGACGATGTTCAGCCCCTCCCGGTCCAGCGTCTCCAGGAGCGCGTAGAGCGTGGTGGTCTTGCCGCTCCCCGTCGGGCCCGTGACCAGGAAGAGGCCGTGCTCGCGCCCGAGAACCCGCGCGAGGCGGTCCCGCAGCGATGGCGGCATCCCCAGGGCGTCCAGGGGACGGCCGGCCGCCTTCGGGTCCAGCAGCCGCAGCACCACCTTCTCCCCGTGCTGCGTCGGCAGCGTGCTGACCCGCATCCCCAGCGACCCCGCCGCCACTCGCACGGCGCTGCGGCCGTCCTGCGGCAGCCGCTTCTCGGCGATGTCCAGCCCGGCCATGATCTTCAGCCGCGAAACCACGGCCGCGGTGGCGTGCGCCGGCAGGTCGAGGACCGGTCGCAGCACGCCATCCACCCGCGCCCGCACGGCGAGCGAGGCCTCGCCGGGCTCCACGTGGATATCGCTCGCGCCGGCCGAGATGGCGCGATCCAGGAGCAGGTCCACCAGCGCGATGATCGGCGGCGCCTCGGAGGCCCGCCGGAGCACGTCCGCCTCCTCGCCCGCCGGGAGGCCGCCATCCCGGACCTCGCCCCCGCCGGCGGACGACCCCGGCCCGCCGGCGCTCCCGAGCCGCCGGATCGCCGCTCGCACCGCGGCTTCCCCGTACGCCTCCATCAGCCCCCGCTCCACCGTCTCCGCCGTGGCCACCACCGGCTCGATGCGGCGGCCCGTCCGGAAGCGCAGGTCGTCCACCGCCCCCGCGTCCAGCGGGTCCGCCATCGCCACCCTCAGCGACCGGGCGTCGGCGGCGAGCGGGACGACGCGCAGGCGGAGGGCGAGGGCACGGGGCACCAGGTCCAGCGCCGCCGCCTCGGCCCGGAGCGGCGGCGCGGCATGGCCCAGCCGGAGCTGTCGCGCGAGCGCGCGGGCCACCGCTTCCGGGTCCGTCCCCCGCCGCACGAGCACGAGCCCCAGCCGATCCCGGGTCTCCCGCTGCTCCTCCAGCGCCGCGCCGACGTCGGCCTCGGACGCGGCGCCGTCCTCCACCAGGAGCCGCCCCAGCATGGTCGCCATGCGCGCTACGGTGCGGGCCGCGACGGGGCGAGGGAATGGCTGGACGGGCCGCGCGGGAGGCGGCCCGGGAGGCGGCCCGTACCGGCGGACGTGCCCCTGGTCGCTCGCCGCGCTACCCTTAGGCGGCCGCGCCGCGGCGCCACCGACCCAGGCTGCCATGATCCAGCTCGAGAACCTGACCCGCGTCTACGGGACCCGCGCCGCGCCGGTGCGGGCCGTCGACGGGATCTCCCTGGGCATCGACCCCGGCGTCACCGCGGTGGTGGGCCCGAACGGCGCCGGCAAGACCACGCTCCTCGGGCTGATCCTCGGATTCCTCCGGCCGACCGCCGGGACCGTCACGCTGGCCGGCCGCCCCCCGCGCCGCTGGATCCGCCGCCACGGGGCCGCCTACCTGCCGGAGCGGTTCCGGCTCCCGGCGGAATGGACGGTGGCGGGCGCGCTGCGCGCGCTGGCCCGCCTCGATGGCCTCGGACCCGACGCCGCCGGGCCGCGCGTCCGGGACACCCTCGAGCGGCTCGGCCTCACCGACTACGAGGGCCGCGCCCTGGGGACCCTGTCCCGCGGGCTGAACCAGCGGCTCGGCCTCGCACAGGCCCTCCTCGCCGGCCGGGACCTCGTCGTCCTCGACGAGCCGACCGAAGGGCTGGACCCGCTCTGGCGCGTCCGCTTCCGCGAGATCGTCTCGGAGCTCCGCGAGGCGGGGCGCACCGTCCTCCTCGCCAGCCACGAGCTGCCCGAGGTCGAGCGCATCGCCGACCGCGTGGTCCTGCTGCGCGACGGGCGCGTCCAGGAGGTGGTGGGCCTCGCCGCCATCGGCGCGGGGCCCGTCCGCTACCGCCTCGACGTGGACGCGCCGGACGCGGCGCTGCGGGAAGCGTTCCCCGGCGCGGAGCCGGGCCCGGACGGGATCATCGTGACCGTCGCGGACGCCCGCGAGCTTTCGGACCGGCTGGCCGCGCTGCTGGCCGCGGGCGGCGTCGTACGGTCCGTCACCCCCGCGGGGGCGGGCCTCGAGGAGCGGGTGCGGCGGGGGAGCGCGCCATGACGGCCGTGCGCGCGGCCTTCCGGGCGGCCTGGCTCGAGCTGGCGGCGCGGCGCCCGCGGATCCTGGCGCTCCTCGCCGCGGCGGCGCTGTTCCTGGCGGCCGGCGCCGCGGCGGCGACGCTGGGTCGGCAGGACGGCCACGTGGAGTTCGACCGGCTGTTCCAGATCGGCGGCTATCCCCTGATCTCGGGCATGCTGCTGGCCGGGTGGCTGCTGGGGCGGTTCCCGCTGCTGGCGACGCTCGTCCTCCTGAGCGGCGTCGTCGCCGACGACGGGGGGGACAGCCGCGCGCGCCTGCTGGCGGTCCGGCCGGCCTCGCCCGTGCTCGTGTACGGGGCCCGCTTCCTGGTCCTCGCCACCGTGGCGTTCGTCCTGGGCGCGCTGCTGCTGCCCGCCTACGACCTGCTCCTCCTGGGCGCGTGGGCCGGCCCCGCCACGCTCGTCCTCGTTCTCGCCCACGTGCTGGTCTGGGGCGGCCTCACCGCGCTCCTCTCCGTGTTCACCCGGCTGGACGCGTGGGTGACGGTCATGCTCGCCCTCCTCGCGCTGGTCTGGACCTCCCTCGCCGCCGCCGGGATGCTCCCCTTCGCGACGCCCATCGCCGACGCCATCGGCTTCGTCCTCCCGCCGCAGGCCAGCCTCCTCGCCCTCGAGGGCGCGTTCGCCGACGTCCAGCCGATCCCGTGGGGGGCGTTCCGGTTCTGCGTCGGGTACGGGCTCGTCGCGCTGCTGCTGGCCGGGCTGCTGCTGGGGCGGCGGGAGGTCTGACGCGTCGTCGTCAGCCGACGCCGAGGTGGTCCAGGACGACGGGGGTGACCCGGGTCAGGTCCGTCAGGCGCTCCGCGAAGGCGCGGTGACCGGGGCCGGCGGCCACGCCGAGGGCGGGGTTCCGCGTATGCTGCCGCGTCGGGGCCTCGAGGTTGCCATGGTCGCTGACGACGAGGAGAAGCAGGTCACCGGGCGCCGCCTCCAGCACGCCTCCCAGGAAGCGGTCCACCCGCTCCATGCTCTCCACCGCGTCCGCCATCGTCCCGCGGTGGCCGACGTGGTCGGTCGTGTAGTGGGCGAACAGCGTGAGGTCGTGGGCCGCCGCGATGCGCCCCAGGTTCCGGCCGGCGTCGGCCGGCGCGATCCGGGGGAGCGAGGCGCGGCCGAGCCGCTCGATCCACCCCTCGTTCGTGATCTCGCTCGCCACCGCATCGCCCCGCTCCAGCGCCGGCGTGTGGCGCGTCAGGAGCCCGGCCCCGATGGCGGCCAGCGGCGGTCCGGACCGGAGCGGCCCGAGGCGGCGGCCGGCCACGCCCTCCACCGCCGCCCGCGCCGCCAGCTCCTCGGGGTAGGCGTTGGCGAACGCGACGCGGAGCCCCGCCTCCTTCGCCCTGGCCAGCACGCTGCGCTCCATCACCAGCCGCCTCAGCGCCGTCGGCACCCACGGCCCGTGGTGGCGGCCGAACCTGGCCACGGCGTTCTCCCCGGTGAGGAGGGCGGCGTGGCCGGTCCCGCTCTGGGGCGTCCCCGCGACACCCAGCGTCGCATCCACGCCCACCAGGCTGGCGCGGTCGCCGTGGAACGGGGCGGCGTCCGCCACGGGCGCGCGCCCCCCCAGGAGCGCCGCGAGCGCGGGCAGCTCCGCCCGGGCGAGGGGGTTGAGGCCCGGGTCGGCGGACCCGAGCCCGACGCCGTCCACGAAGACGATCAGGACGCGCATGCCGCGGCGGGCGCTCCGGCCCGCGGGGTCAGGCCACGACCGCTTCCGCGATCGTGGGCTCCGCCTCCTCTTCCTCCTCGGGGATCATCCGCGGCACCACCACCGGGAGTCCCCGTTCGCGGAGCAGGTCGTTGAAGCGGTCGAGGTCGGTGCGCAGGATCGCCTGGAGCAGCGTCAGCTGCTGCTCCAGCTCGCCGGACAGCAGCTCGAACACCTCGTACGACTGCCGCGTCGGCCGGCCTTCCGCGCTCTGCACCACCCCCAGCAGCGCGGCGATCCGGTTGTTCAGCTTGATCGGGTAGTTCAGCGGGTCCTGGTTGCTCTGGTTCCGGACCTGGTAGATCTCGCCCTCCACCTCGTCCAGCTTCGCCCGGAGCCCCTCCGCGGCCGACGTCAGCTCGGCGTCGGAAGCGCGCGCCTCCACCCGGTCCCCCACCTGCTCCTCGATCCCGCGGACCAGCCGGACCGCGTCGTTGGCCTCGCTCACCCGGTCCCGGACCTCCATGGAGAGCCGGAACTGCTCCTCCAGGTCCTCCTGCGTGACCTGCGGCAGCAGCGGGTTGCGCACGATCCGGAACGTCCGGTCCGCCGTCTCGCCATCCGCGGTCAGCCGCACCGTGTATTCGCCCGGGGGCGCCGTGGGGCCCAAGCCGCCCCGCGCGGCCCACATGATCATGTCCGGAAAGACGGTGAAGCCGGGGTAGCGGAGGTTCCAGGTGAAGGTGTGGAGCCCTTCCCCCCGGGGCAGCCGCGCGCCGCGCTGCGAGCCGTCGCTGGCCCCCTCCGGGGGCTCACCCTCGTAGGTCTGGATCACGTTCCCCCGGGGGTCCAGCAGCTCCGCCTTCAGCTCGCTCACCGGCTCGCCCAGCCGGTAGGCGACCCGGAGCGGCCCCGTCACCCCGAGGACGGCGTCCGCCGGCTCGAACAGGTGCACGTCGGCGGCGACCACGGCGGGCGTGAGCTGCCGCAGCGGATCGATGTCGTCCATGATGTAGAACCCCCGGCCGTGCGTGCCGATCACGAGGTCGTGGTCCTCCACCACCAGGTCCGAGACCTGGACGACCGGCAGGTCGCGCGACAGGCTCTGCCACCGCGCCCCGTCGTCCCACGAGACCCACACGCCCTGCTCCGTCCCCATGTAGAGCAGCCCGCGCCGGACCGGGTCCTCCCGCACCACCCGCGTGAAGTGGCCGGTCGGGATCCCGGCGGAGATGGCGGTCCAGCTCCGCCCGCAGTCGGAGGTCCGGAACGCGTACGGCTCGAGGTCGCTCAGCAGGTACCGGTTCCCGGCGAGGTACGCGGCGCAGACATCGTGGTGCGACGCGTCGATCATGCTGATCCGCGTGTGCGCCGGCAGCCCGGGCGGCGTCACGTTCGTCCACGTCCCGCCGCCATCGCGGGTGATGTGGACGAGGCCGTCGTCCGACCCCGCCCAGAGCGTGCGCGACTCGACGGGCGAGGGGGCCAGGGTGAAGACGGTGGCGTAGGTCTCGACGCCCGTCTGGTCCCGCGTGATCGGTCCGCCGCTCGGCCCCATGGTCATGGGGTCCGCGCGCGTCAGGTCCGGGCTGATCCGCTCCCAGCTCTGTCCGCGCGTCGTCGTCCTCCAGACGTGCTGCGACGTGGCGTAGAGCGTGTTCGGGTCGTGCGGCGAGAAGACGATGGGGAACGTCCACTGGAAGCGCTCCCGGATGTCCTCCGAGGAGTACCCCATGGGGTTGTCCGGCCAGACCCGCACGTCCGCGCTCAGCCCGGTGCCACGGTCGTACCGGTTCAGGTAGCCGCCGTAGCTGCCGCCGTACGTCACCCCCGGCTGGAGCGGGTGCGGGGCGATGTAGCCGCTCTCGCCGCCGGCCACCCGGTAGAACTCGTCCGCGTCGCCATCGCTCGGCATGCAGATCGTGCTGTTGTCCTGCTGCGCGCCGCACACGTGGTAGGGGACGTCGGTCGTCGTGATGACGTGGTACATCTGCGCGGTCGAGTAGTCCTGGTCCGTCCAGCTCTCTCCGCCGTTGAAGCTCACGTTCCCGCCGCCGTCGTTCCCGTTGATCATCCGCCGGTTGTCGCCGGTCGCGATCCACAGGTCGTGGTTGTCCCCGTGGGGCACGCGGATGGAGTTGGGGAACGTCGTCCCGCCGTCGGTCGACTTCCAGAAGGACACGTTCACCACGTAGACCACGTCCTTCTCCTGCGGGTCCGCGTACAGCCGGGTGTAGTAGAAGGCCCGCTGCCGGAGCTTCCGCTCCTCGTTCGTCCGCGTCCAGGTCGCGCCCCCATCGTCGCTGACGAACACGCCGCCCTCGTCCGCCTCGACCATCGCGTACACGCGGCTCCGGTCCACCGGCGAGACGCTCACGCCGATCTTGCCGAGGAGCCCCGCGGGCATGCCGGGATTGTCGCTCAGCTCGTCCCAGGTCCGGCCCCCGTCCGTGGTCTTGTACAGCCCGCTGCCCGGGCCGCCGCTCTTGAGACCCCACGGCTTCCGCCACACGTCCCACATCGCCGCGTAGACCGTGTTCGGGTCCGCCGGATCGATGCTCAGGTCCACCGCGCCGGTCGTCGCGTCGACGTAGAGCACCTTCGTCCAGCTCTCCCCGCCGTCCGTCGACCTGAACACGCCCCGCTCCGGGTTCTCCGCGCCGTAATGCCCGAGCGCGGCCACCCACACGGTGTTGCAGTCGGCCGGGTGGAGGCGCACACGGCCGATGTTGCGGGCGTCCCGGAGCCCCGCGTGCGTCCAGGTCTTGCCCGCGTCCGTGGACCGGTACACGCCATCACCCGGCTGCACGTTGCCCCGGAGCTGCACTTCCCCCGTGCCCAGCCACACCACGTCCGGGTTCGCGCCGCACACGTCCACCGCTCCCACGCTGGCGCTCCCGATCTGCCCGTCCGTCACCGGCTCCCACGTCGTGCCGCCATCCGTGGTCTTCCACAGCCCGCCGCCGGTGGCGCCGAAGTAGTACTCCAGCGGCCGCGCATCGCTGCCGGCCACGGCGATGGACCGGCCGCCCCGGTCGGGGCCCAGGTTCCGCCAGCGGAAGGGCTCGAGGAGCGCTTCCTCGTACGCCACGGCGGTGCCGGCGGGCGCGGGGCGCTGCTGGGCGGCCGTCGTCGCCGGGGCGCAGCCGTACAGCGCCACGACGAACAGGCCGGCCACGAGGTGGAGGAATCGGGGAGTCGGGCCCATCCCAACCTTCCTTGTGCAGGTTTCGCTGTGCAGGGCAGGGGCGGTACAGTTGGCCGCCGCATGGAAACGTGTCAAGCCGCGGGCTTGCCCCGAGGGCCCGGGTCCGGCCAATTAGAACCCATGCGCGTGCGGGGGGTACACCCGCGCGACAGGATGTGCCACGCAGGAGCGGGATCCACGACGAAGGGCGAGAATGCTGACGTTCACCGACAGGGCGCGCGAGATGATCCTCCAGTTCGCGGAGACCTCGGATGATCCGAAGATCCGGATCGCCGTCCTCGGCAGCCCCTTCGCTCCCCAGTACGAGTTCGCGCTGGTGGACGAGGAGCCGGACGCCGGGGACAGGGTGGTCCCGATGGACGGGTTCAAGGTCCTCGTGGACGAGGGCAGCGCCGCGCGCATCCAGGGCGCCACGGTGGAGTGGGTGGAGAACGAGCGGGGGACCGGCTTCGAGGTCCGCAACCCCAACGTGCGGAAGCTCGGCGAGAGCGCGCCCACCGGCCCGCTGGCGGAGCGCGTCCGCCAGGTCCTGGAAACGCGGGTGAACCCGGCCGTGGCCTCCCACGGCGGGGAGATCACGCTGGTGGACGTGGACGGCGACGTCGTCTACCTCGAGCTCGGCGGCGGGTGCCAGGGGTGCGGCATGGCCCGGGTCACCCTGAAGCAGGGCGTCGAGAAGATGCTCAGGGAGGCGATCCCCGAGATCCGCGGGATCGTCGACGTGACGGACCACGCCGCCGGCGCCAGCCCCTATTACGCGGCGTCCTGACCCGCCGTCCCGGGAGACCATGACCGACCAGCCCGCGATCCTCTTCTTCTCCCGCGCGATCCCCGCATCGGCGCGCGTCCAGGAGGCGATCGCCGGCGACGGGTTCCGGGTCGTCCGCTCGGAGGAGCCCTCCGAGGCCCTCGGGATGCTCATGGATGAGCCGATCGGCCTGATCCTCCTCGATGGCGGAGCCCTCACACCCTTCAGCGAACGACTCTTCCGCCAGTGGCGCGAGCACCGGCCGCTCCTCGAGGCCGTCGGCATCGCCGGCAGCAGCCAGAAGCCCGAGCCCGCGCTGGTCCGCATGGACTGCCGCACCATCCTGAAGCCGCCGCTGGACGACGGCCAGCTCCGGGAGGCGATCCGCGACGCCCTCGAGCGCCGGGCCTCCCGCATCGCCATGGTGCGCGGGGGCGAGGAAGTGGCCTCGCTGGTGCTCCAGGCCACCCAGGCCCTGGTCACCGCCGTCGAGCTCAAGGACGCCTACACCCGCGGACGCGCGGACCGCGTCGCCCTCTTCGCGGGCATCCTCGCCGACGAGGTCGGCGGCGTCGACGCGGACCGGATCCACACCGCCGCCCGCATCATGGACGTCGGCAAGACCGGGATCCCCGAGTCGATCCTGAACAAGACCGACCAGCTCACGGACGAGGAGTTCGAGCAGGTGAAGCGGCACCCCGTCACGTCCTGGGAGATGCTCCGGCACCTCTTCCGCGATGACGTCCTCCTCGACGTCGCCCGGCACCACCACGAGCGATGGGACGGCCGCGGCTATCCGGACGGCCTCGCCGGGAAGGACATCCCCCTCGCCGCGCGGATCGTCGCCGTGGCCGACTCCCTCGACGCCATGACCTCCACCCGCGCCTTCCGCCAGGCCCGCCTCTGGTCCGAGGCCGTGGACGAGATCGTCCAGGGCGCCGAATCCCGGTACGACCCCGAGATCGTCCAGCGCTTCGATAAGGCCCAGGACCGGCTGCTCGTCGGCGCCTGAGGCCCCGCCGCCGGTGAGACGACCCGCCGCGCACCCGTGAGACGACCCGCCGGATCCCTCGTCCAGTGGTTCCGCGAGCAGGACCTCCTCCGCGGACCGTTCCTCTTCGTCGACTACTGGGCCAACATCTTCGGACTCCGGGGCGTCACCCCCGACGACCACGTCACCCGCGGATTCATCGACCTCCCCCTCTTCCGGCTCGGGATCGACCGGCCCCAGCTCGAGGTCCCACGCCTGCGATCCTATCTCCTGCTCTTCCTGGTCGGGCCCTTCCTCTTCGCCTTCCGGTCCTTCCGCCGCATCGGGCGCTATCGCCTCGGCTTCCGCACCGGCCGCAGCCGCCAGGTCCTCGACAGCCTCGACCGGTTCCGGCTCGTCCTCGACCCCGCCGGCCACGAGCCCGACCCCGCCGGCGACCCGCACCTCGGACCCCGCTGCGATGTCCGCATCGGGGATACCGTCCTCGCCCGCGACGTCCTCGACCCCTATCGCGTCGCCGGCTTCAGCTCCCTCTTCTGGGCCGCCAACAAGCTGCCCATCGCGTCGCTCATCGGGCTCATCGTGGCCGCCATCATGGCACCCTTCCTCGCTTCCCCCGGCATCCTCCAGGTCTTCGGGCGCTTCTGGGTCCCCGTCGGGTTCGTCCTCCTCGTCCTCGTCCTCTACGTGGCCTTCCGCGAGTGGCTCACCGCCCTCCTCGGCGCGCTCCCGATCCTCCTCGGCACCTTCCTCGTCGACGTGCTGCGGCCCTCCACCCCGACCGACTGGTCCGTCTTCTTCTGGTCCCTCGGCGGCATCTTCCTCCTCTACCTGCTGGCCGACTGGTTCTTCGTGCCCCGCCCGGTGCCCCCCGCGCTCCTCCTCTATACCGCCCACGGACCCGGCCGCCCCTACGCCCGCGACCAGGACGCCCCCTGGTGGATCGAGGGGAACGTCTACTGGGTCTGGCGCTACCTGCTCCTCTCCCCCGCCGAGCTCAACAAGTTCTGGGAGCGCGACTGGGAGCGCATCGACCTCTGGATCCGCGCCGACGGACCCGAGGCCGGACACCTGGAATGGGTCGTCACCGACCTCCATTACCGCGAGCTCTGGGTCCCCTATCACAAGCTCGGCGACCCCGACGTCCTCCGCCGTCAGCGGGAGAAGGCCCGCGCCGCCGCCACGGGCGATTCCGCCGGCATCTGGCTCGTCGAGGTGGACGCCGACCTGGTCTTCCACTCCCCCGTCCTCCGCGGCGTTTCCTTCCTCGTCGACACCGGGGGCGTCCCCGTGCGCGGCATCATGCACGTGGTCCGCTCCCTCTGGCGCCGCATCCGCGACCGCGATCTCGCCGAGCCGACGCGCGCCGTCGAGCGCATCCGCCTCGAGCGCGGCCTCGACCTCCTCGGCGACATCCCCGAGTTCATCAGCCGCCAAGCGACGCGCCGCGTGCTCGAGGCGCCCTGGACCTACTGGCGATACCCCCTCGGCGCCTCCCGCCGCCGCGACCCCCTGCTCTACGACCCGCTGCTCCCCACCGACCCACCCCCGGCCGCCGACCCATCGCTCCAGGTGAAGGCGCCACGCGGCTGATGGCCGCCGCTCCGGGCGCGAGCCCGGGCCCGGCCGGGACTAGCGGGAAGCGGGCGTCGTCGGGCTCGTGGAGTCGGAGGAGCGGGGCTGCCGCTCCGTTCGGCCGTTGCCATCCGATGCCCTGTGGCGGCGGTCGGGGGCGGGGCCGTGGTGCAGGTGGAAGGGGAGCCCCTCGGCGTCGAGCACGTGCAGGGACACGTTGTAGACCGGGATGCCGCTCGGGGTCTGGCCCCGGTAGGTCCCGTGGTGCGCGTGGCCGTGGAAGATGACGTCGGCGCCCAGCGTCTCGATGGGCTCGAGGAGCCGGGAGGAGCCGAGGAAGGTGTAGATCTGCTCCGGCTCGCCGACGAGCGTGTCCGCGATCGGCGCGTAGTGGAGCAGGACCACGCGGTGCTCGGTGCGCAGCTCCCGGAGCCCGCGCTCCAGCTTCAGGGACTCGTCGACCGCGGCCTGGACGAAGTCCTTGATGAGCGGCTCGCCGAACGGCCCGAGCGCCGCCCGCCCGAACCCGCCGGCGAATCCCTTCACGCCCGTGAACCCGACGCCCTCGATCTCGACGGCGTCCCCATCCAGGACCACGACGCCGGCGTCGTCGAGCATGGCGCAGAGCTGGTCGGTGGCCTCCCCCTCGTGGTCGTGGTTGCCGAGGACCGTGACGACCGGGACGTTCACCACGCGCAGCTCATCGAGGAACGCCACCATCTGCTCGGGCTGGCCGTGGGTCGTGAGGTCGCCGACCAGGGCCAGCACGTCCGCCTCCCGGTTGACCCGGTCGAACCGCTCGGTCAGGCCGCCGCGGGACCGCTCGTCGTAGTGGAGATCCCCCACGACCGCGATGCGGAGCGTTCTCTCAGCCATGCCACACCTCCGCCTCCCGGATGTGCCGGACCACATCCGTCGCCGTCAGCTCGGCCACGTGCTGGATCCGCTCGTCCTGGAAGCCCCATTCGTTCACGTCGATGGCGAAGGAAAACAGCGACAGCAGGGTGCCGCGGCACACCGGACGCTCCCCTTCCGCCCCGGCGGCGGGGGCGGACGGTGGCGCCCCGGCCGTCGCCGCATCCTCTTCCGCGGAAACGGGCGCGGGCGGCGCCTCCGGAAGGGGGATCTCGATCCCCTGCTGGGCGAGACGCGCGCGCCGCTCCCGCGCCGCCGTCCGCGCCTCCGCGGCCGGATCCTCCCGGCCGTCCAGCGAGCGCGCGACGCGATGCTGGAGCTCGACCCTCACGCCGTCCGGGATGTGCCCGCGGTGCTCGGGATACACGTAGTCGAAGAAGTGGAGCTGGGACAGGAGGAGCCGCCAGTCGCCGCCGACGCGGCCGAGGAGCCGCTCCCAGTCCAGGTCGTGGCCGCGGTGGAGGATGAGGTGCACCACATCGGCCATGTCGAAGCGGTGCCGCTCCCCGATGAACAGCCGGTGCCAGATCAGCTCCTCCGGCGGCGAGACCCGGACGGGGGTCCCCGCCAGGATCCCCGGGCGCGAGTGCTCGTACCACGGGCGGTCGATGAAGCCGAGGCCGTTGGCCATGCCGTAGATCAGGTCGATCTGCGCGTCGCCCATCAGGGCCTTGGCCAGCCAGTGCGCGTCTTCCAGCTTCACCCGGAAGCCCGCCGCCTTCAGCGCCTTCGCCGCGTCCAGGACGACGTCCGGCTCCAGGAGCAGGTCCAGATCCTTCGTCTGCCGGTATACCCCCGTGTAGGCATGGATCGCGTACAGTCCGCTCACGACGTAGCGGATTCCCGCCCGGTTCAGCGTCTGCAGCGCGAGCTTGTAGGTCTCGCGCTCCTTCTCGGGGATCCAGAACTCGCCGTGGGTCAGCGACTTCTGCTCCTCCGACGTGAGCGTTCGCGTTTCGGGTGTCGTCGCGGGCATTCTCGCATCCGTTCCGGGAGTGATCTCCTCGCGACGGGTGCAAGCGCCGTTCCCGACCGGCGGCCCGGCGTCGAGGCGCGGGCACGATTCCCGCGCAGCGGTGAGCTGCCCCCGGACCACTGTGGAATGGAACGGTTGTTGCTCGGCAGGAGCGAAACCGTGGCAATGGAACCTGATCCAGAGGAGATCATACAATGCGCTCGAAGAAGCTGCTTACGCTGCTGATTGCACCTCTTTTCGCCGTCGGCATGGCGGCCTGTAACGTGGACCAGACCGAGGAGGGCGAGCTGCCCGAGGTCGAGGTCCAGGAGGGCGAGCTCCCGGCGTACGACATCGAGCCGGTCGAGTTCGAGCTGACCGAGGACACCATCACCGTGCCCGACATCGACATCATCGATCCGGACGAGAACGACCCCGATGGCGGGGTCAACTAGCACCGCCCGCTTCGGACAGGGAAGGGTCCCGCCTCCGGGTGGGGCCCTTTTCTTTGCCGGCAGGTCTCTCTCAGGCGGCCTCGACGCGCACGTACGGCCGCACCCGCGCGGCGTCGGCGGCGGTCACCAGCGCGGCGCCCCGGCCCAGCAGCGTCGCGGTCCCGGCGGCGACCGCCTCCGCCAGCGCCGTCGCCACGGCGTCCGCCGGGATGCGCCCCCCTGCCGGGGTCGCCGCGGTCAGCGCGAGGAGGAGCGCGGCGAGCAGGGCATCCCCGGCGCCCACGGCGCTCCCGGCGTCCGCCTCCTCGCGGAGCGCGGGGGGGAGGGCGGGGGACGCGAGCCAGGCGGCGTCCCGCGTGGCGGCTAGGGCGCCGGCCGCGCCCAGCGTGATGACGGCCACCGCCGGTCCCAGCTCCAGGAGCGACCGGGCGGCGTCCACGGCGGCCGGCCCATCATCGATCGCGCGTCCGAGGAGCCGGGCCGCCTCGTGGATGTTGGGCGCCACCAGATCGCACCCAACGGACACCGCCCGCCGGAGGGCATCGCCGTCGCAGTCGGGCACGAACCGGTGGCCACGCTCCCGCGCCGTGGCGCCGAGGCGGGCATACAGGTCTTCGGGCAGGCCGGGCGGCAGGCTGCCGCAGCAGGCCACCCAGGCCGCCGACCGCGCCGCTTCCGCCCCGGCCAGCTCGTCCTCCAGCGCCGCCACGAGGGCGTCGGCCTCGCGCCTGCCGGCGCCCGGGCCCCGGGGGTTGAGCAGCAGCGACCGTCCCGTCTCGGCCTCCCGCACGCCCACGAACACCCGCGTCTCGCCGTCCACCGGGACCGGCCGGAGCGGCGTCCCCTCCGCGGCCAGCGTCTCCTCCAGCTCGCGGCCGACGGCGCCCCCGAGGAGGGCGATCGCGCGGGCGGGCATGGCCGGCCGCAGCGCCCGCACGGCGCGCACCAGGTTGATCCCCTGGCCGCCGGGGCGCCGGCGCGGCAGCGGGATCCGGTTCGCGTCGTCCCACACCAGGCGTTCGGCGCGGAAGAGCAGGTCGAGGGACGGGTTCGGCGTGACGGTGAGGATCACGGCCGGCCGCCCCTCTTCGTCACGCCTCGGGGTCGGTCGTGGTGGTCGGGCGGTCGGGCCGGTCGTCGTGGTCGCCCCACCGCTCGAACCAGGAGCGCAGGTAGAGCTGCGTGCGCATGAAGTTGGACGGCTTCGACCCCGTGCCGTGCCACTCCTCGTTGAACCGGATCATGGCCGTCGGCACGCGCAGCATCTTGAGCGCCTGGTAGAACTCCTCCGTCTGGGAGATGGGCGTCCGCAGGTCCTGCTCCCCCGTCATCAGCATGGTGGGCGTCTTCACGTTCTGCACGTACATGAGCGGCGACCGCCGCAGGTGCTCGCTCGGGTCCTCCCACGGCATCTTCTCGAAGTTCGAGTACCAGAACGGGCTGTCCGTCGTCCCCACGAAGCTGAGCCAGTTGATGACCGGGCAGTTCGACGACGCCGCCCGGAACCGGTCCGTGTGGCTCACCACCCACGCCGTCAGCACGCCGCCGCCGCTGCACCCGTACACGAACATGTTCTCCGTGTCGACGTACCCCCGGGCGATCACGGCATCGACGCCGTTCATCAGGTCGTCGAAGTCCTTCCCCGGGTACGCGTTCTTGATGGCGTTGCCGAACGCGCTCCCGTAGCCGCTGCTCCCCCGCGGGTTCGTGTACAGCACCACGTACCCGTTCGCCGCGTGCTCCTGCCAGCCGAAGTTGAAGCCCACGCCGTACATGGCGTGGGGGCCCCCGTGGATGGCGAGCATCAGCGGGTACTCCCGCGACGGGTCGAAGTCCGGTGGCCTCACCACCCAACCCTGGATCCGCAGCCCGTCCGTGGACGTCCACCACAGCTCCTCCACCTCACCGAGCCGGACCCCGCGGAGCACGTCATCGTTCACGTTCGTCAGCGCGCGGATCCCGGCCGGACGCCGCAGGTCCAGCACCACGATGTCACCGGGCTCGTGCGGCGCGGTCCGCGTGCCCACCGCCATCCGCCCCCGGATGTCGTGGATGGTCAGCACGTGGTTCCCCTCCGTCACGCGACGCGGCGCACCCCGCAGCGGCGCGAAGTACAGGTCCCGCACCCCCTCCCGCGACACGTTGAAGTAGACCCCGCTCCCGTCCGGCGCCCACACGAGCCCGGACGGCGAGCGGTCCAGCGACGCCGTGAGCGCCCGCGCGTCGGAGCCATCGGCGTTCATGACGTAGAGGATCGACTCCCGGAAGGTGTCATCGCTCCAGTCGTACCCGACGTACGCGATGCGCCGGCCGTCGGGCGAGACCGCGGGCGCGTAATCGGGCCCGCGGCGGCTCGTGAGCTGCGCGATGGCCCCGGACTCCACGTCCACCCGATAGATCTCCGACTCCCGGATCGCGTACTCCGCGTCCTCGGTCCGCAGCGTCGAGAACAGGATCCCGCGCCCGTCCGGCATCCATTCGGGGGCGCCGTGGTCCCAGTCGCCGGACGTCAGCTGCCGCGGCGTCCCCCCGGTGGCGGGGACCACGAAGATGTGCTCGTGGCCTTCCTCGTTGAAGCCGCGCCGGTCCTGGCGGTAGTCCACGCTCTCCACCACACGGGGCGCCGCCGTCCATTTCGCCCCCTCCGGCTTCTCCGGCAGGTCGATCGGCCAGGCGTTCCGGCTCGGCACCAGCATCGAGAACGCGATCCATTCCCCGTCCGGGGACCACGCGACCCCCGACGGCCGCTCCGTCAGCCGGGTGACCTGCGACGTCGCACCCTCCGCGTCCATCCAGCGCACGAAGATCTGCGCGCCCTCGGGCTCCCCCTCGGCGACATACGCGATCCGCGTCCCGTCCGGCGACCATTCCGCCGCCGACCCGTCCACCAGGAACCGCTGCCTGGAGCCGTCCGCGTTCATCAGCCAGAGCGAGCTCTCCCACGCGTCGTTTACGCGGTCCACCCACCTTCGGGTGTACAGGATCCGGGCGCCGTCCGGAGCGATCCGGGGGTCGGCCACGCCTTCCCATTCCAGGTACGTGCCCAGCGTCAGCGTGGTCTGCTGGGGCGCCTGCGCCACCAGCGCCGGGGCTGCCGCGAGGAAGAACGCGGCCAGGGTGATGCGGATCATAGTTGGCCTCCTTGGCGGGGTGAGATCCCGGCAGGATGGCGGCGACCGCCGCCCCGGCGCAAATCCGGCGACGGGCGTGGCCGGAGGCGGCCAGGCGGCCAGACGGCCGCCTGGCGTGCGGCGTTTCGGCGTGCTAGTGCTTTTCGACCACCCGCTGCAAATCCGCGTCCCGGCCGGCCACCAGGATGGTGTCCGACTCCTTCAGCGGCGCATCCGGATCCGGGACGGGGCTGATCTGGTCGTTCAGGACGTCGTGGACCGCGAGCACGCTGATCCGGTAGCGGCGCGGCAGCTCGAGCTCCCGGAGCGAGCGGCCGACCCATTCGTCCGGCACCGCCAGCTCCTGGAGGCTGAAATCGCGCCCGAGCTGGATGTAGTTCAGGATCTCCGTGCTGGCGACGCGCTCCGCCAGCCGCAGCGCCGACTCCCGCTCGGGGAAGACCGTCTCCGTCACACCCAGCTGCTCCATGATCCGGGCGTGGTCGCGGGAGATCACCTTCACGTGGATCTGCCGAACGCCCAGGTCCCGAAGCGCCATCGTCGCGAGCACCGACGCGGCCAGGTCGTCCCCCGTGGAGACGATGGCCGCATCCGAGCCCTCCGCGCCCAGACGCCGGAGGACATCCACCTTGCGGGCGTCCCCGACCGCCGCGCGCGAGACCAGCGGCCCGATCCGGTCCACCACCTCGGCGGCCGCGTCCACCGCCAGGACATCGTGCCCCTTGGCGTGAAGGGACTCCGCGACGCCGGACCCGAAGTTCCCCAGGCCGACCACGACGAACCGCTTCCGCTTCCGCTGGCTCATCCGATCACGACCTCCTCGTACGAGTAGCGGAACGATCCGCCCCGGCCCGCCCGTCGCGCGAGCGCCGACGCGAGGGCCAGCGGGCCGACACGCCCCACGTACATCAGGATGATGGTCAGCCAGCGCCCCGCCGTGGACAGCTCCGGCGTCACACCGAGAGAGAGTCCCACCGTGTTGAATGCGCTCACGGCTTCGAACATGTGGTCGAGGAACGGCTTGCCGCCATGCGCCACCTCGCCCAGCTCCGTATAGCTGTAGAGGAAGATGGCCGCGGTCACGACGCCGAACGCCAGGGCGAAAAGCCCCACCGCCCGCTGGATCGTCTCCTCGGGCACGGAGCGGCCACGGAACGACACGACCTCCTGCCCCCGCAGCCGGGACCAGGCCAGCAGCCCGATCAGCGCGAACGTCGTCGTCTTCAGGCCGCCGGCCGCCGACCCGGGCGACCCTCCGATCGACATCAGGAGGATGGTCAGGAAGTTCGCGTCGTCACCCGCTCGCGTGTAGTCGATGGCGTTGAAGCCGGCGGTCCGCGCCGTGGTGCTCATGAAGAAGGCGTTAGTGACCCGGTCCACGAGGCCCATCCCGCCAAGGGCGCCGCGCCACTCGAAGGCGGCGAAGAGCACGCTGCCGCCCGCCAGCAGCACCGCGGTGGTCAGGAGCACGATCCTGGTGTGCAACGACAGCCGGGCGGCCCGCCCCCGCCGCGCGGCGCGGCGGTGCAGCTTCACCTCTTCGAGGACGAGGAAGCCGAGCCCGCCGGCGATGATGAGGGCGGCCATCGCCAGCAGCGTCGCCGGGCTCTCCCGGAAGCCCATCACCGAGTCCGTGAACGTCGAGAACCCCGCATTGCAGAACGCGCTGATGGCGTGGAACACCGCGGGCCAGACGGCGCCCGCCCAGCCGAAGCGTGGGGCCCAGAGGAGGTAGAGGACGAGGGCGCCAGCGGCTTCCAGGGACAGCGTGAACCGCACGATGTCGTAGGTGAGCCGGCGTGGGCTGACCCGCTCCGATATCTCGATGCCGGGCCGCGCCATGGTCTCGTGACGGAGCGAGAGGCGCCGGCCGAGCGCCAGGATCACCAGCGTCGCGAAGGTGATCATGCCCAGGCCGCCGAGCTGGATCAGGAAGAGCAGGTAGAGCTGCCCCCAGCCCGTGAAATGCGTGGCCGTGTCCACCACGATCAGCCCCGTGACGCATACGGCGCTCGTGGCGGTGAAAAGCGCATCCAGCCAGGACAGCGGCGCCGTCGTGTACAGGCCGGGCAGGACCTTGAGCCCGATGGTCCCGGCCAGGACGAGCGCGGCGAACGAGCCGAGGAGGAGCTGCGGCGGGGTCAGGCGTCTCCAGAGGGAGCGCGGGGCCCCCTCCCGCACGTCCCAGCCATGGATCCAGTCGGGGCGCACCGTCATCGGGGCGCTGGCGCATTCCCGCGCGTCGGGGCCATGCCGGAGTGTGGAGTGCGTGGGCGTCCCCGGCAAGCCGAGGCTGGTCGGACCGGCCGGGCGGCGATAGCATCGGGTCGCGAGCATGAGCCGGCGCCCCCATCAGTCGCAGAGGACGGATGAAGTTCGTCAGCACGCAGATCGCCTACTTCCTGAGCCAGGGCGAGACCCGCCGCAACATCGGCGCCCTGGTACGCTACCTGGTCTTCCTCGCCCTCGTCATCATCGCCTACTCGGCCATCTTCCACGTCCTGATGGCCATGGAAGGCCAGGACCATTCGTGGCTCACGGGCGTCTACTGGACGCTCACCGTCATGAGCACCCTCGGCTTCGGCGACATCACGTTCACGTCCGACCTCGGCCGCGTCTTCAGCACCCTCGTCCTCCTCTCGGGCATCCTCCTGCTCCTCGTCCTGCTCCCCTTCATCTTCATCCGCTTCTTCTACGCCCCCTGGCTCGAGACCCGCATCCAGCAGCGGGCGCCGAGACGCGTCCCGCCGGGCACCGCGGGGCACGTCATCCTGTGCTCCTGGGATGCCATCGCCCCCGAGCTCGCCCGCCGGCTCCGGCTCCACCACGTGCCCTGGTTCGTCCTGGAGACGGACCCCGTCCGCGCCGGGCAGATGCACGCGGATGGCCTCCCCGTGGTCACCGGCGCCACCGACGATGTCGACACGTACCGCGCCCTGCTGACCGAGCACGCCGCCATGGTGGTGGCGAACCTGGACGATCCGGCCAACACCAACATCACCCTCACCGTGCGCGAGGTGGCCCCGGAGGTCCCGGTGGTCGCCATCGCGACGGACGAGGACGCGGTGGATGTGCTGGGTCTCAGCGGCGCCACCCACGTCCTGCCCCTGCGAAGGCAGCTCGGCGAGCAGCTCGCCAACCGCATCAACGCGGGGCACACGCAGTGCCATGTCATCGGGCGGTTCCACGACCTCCTCATCGGCGAGTTCCCCGTTCACAACACCCCCTTCCGCAACCGCACGGTCCGCGCTACGGGGCTGCGGAGAGCGACGGGCGTGTCCATCGTGGGGATCTGGGAGCGCGGCCGGCTCCAGCCCGCCCACCCGGACGCCATGCTGACCGACGCCAGCGTGCCGGTCGTGGTGGGGACACAGGCCCAGATCGACGCCCTCAACGAGCTGCTCATCATCTACGACGCCAACTTCAACCCGGTCGTCGTCATCGGCGGCGGTCGGGTCGGGCGGGCCGCGGCCGCCACCCTCAAGCGCGGCGGCGTCTCGGTGCATCTGGTGGAGAAGCGCCCGGAGATGGCGCCGCGCCTCGAGGGGATCACGGACCGCTTCTTCATCGGCGACGCCGCCGACCGCCGGGTCCTGGAGGAGGCGGGCATCCACGAAGCGCCGTCGGTCCTCCTGACCACCCACGATGACGCCATCAACATCTACCTCGCCGTGTACTGCCGACGGCTGAATCCCGAGCTCCGCATCGTCAGCCGCATCACCCACGAGCGCAACATCGCGGCGGTCATCCGCGCCGGCGCCGACCTCGTCCTCTCCTACGCCGCCCTCGGCGCCGAAGCCATCACGGCGATCCTCAAGCAGCGCGAGCTCGTCCTCCTCGGCGCGGGATTCGACCTCTTCCGCGTCAACGTCCCCGCGACCCTGGTGGGGCTCACGCTCGGGGAGTCGGAGATCGGCGCCCGGACCGGCGCGAGCATCATCGCGATCCAGACCCCCGACGACTTCCTCCCCAATCCCGCCGCCGACCTCCGCCTGGAGGCGGACATGGAGCTCATCGCCGTGGCCAACGCGGACCAGCGGGAAGCCTTCCAGCGCCATTTCTCCTGAGCCGCCCCGCGCCCCGCGCCGCGCCGGCATCAGCGCGCCGCCCGCTCTGCGCCGAGCGCCTCTAGCGCCTCCTCCACGCTGCCCACCAGGTCCGCTTCACGGATCTCGTCCAGGAACCCGGACCGGGCCAGCGCGGCCATGGGCTGCGCGTGGACGCCCCAGAGGAACACCTGCGTACCGTCTCGCCGCGCCCGCCGCACCAGGTCCCTGAGCGCGTTGAGTCCCGTGGAGTCGATGGCGCTCACTCGCCGCATCCCCAGGATCAGCGCGCGCGGCGGATCGGCGATCTCGCCCAGCGTCTCCTTGAACTTCTCCGCGGCGCCGAAGAAGAACGGCCCCTCGATCTCGTAGACGACGACGCCGTCCGGCAGCGCCGGCAGCGGCTCGCCACCGGGCTCCGTCCCGTCCGCCGGCCGGACGGCGGCCACGCTGGTCACTTCCGCCATCCGCCGCATGAAGAGGAAGGCGGCGAGGATCATCCCCACTTCGAGGGCGATGACCAGGTCGATGAGGACCGTCAGGCCGAACGTCGTGAGGAGCACCACCACATCGCTCTTCGGCGCGCGGAACTCGGCGAGGAACGTCCGCCAGTCGCTCATGTGCACCGCCACCACCACCAGGATCGCCCCCAGCGCCGCCAGCGGCACGTACGCCACCAGGCGGCCGAAGAAGAGCAGGATCAGCAGCAGCGTCGCCGCGTGCACCATCCCCGCCACCGGCGTGCGGCCGCCGTTCCGGACGTTCGTCGCGGTGCGCGCGATCGCCCCCGTCGCCGGCATCCCGCCGAACAGCGGCGACGCGATGTTGGCGACCCCCTGCGCCACCAGCTCCACGTTCGACCGGTGCCGCCCGCCCGTCATGCCGTCCGCCACCACGGCCGAGAGCAGCGACTCGATGGCGGCGAGCAGCGCGATGGCCGTGGCCGGACCGATCAGCTCCCGCACCAGCGGCAGCGAGATCTCGGGGACCCGCGGCCGGGGGAGCCGCGCGCTGACATCGCCGAACCGCGACCCGATCGTCTCCACGTCCAGACCGAACACCGCCACCACCACGGTCGCCGCCGCGAGGGCCACGAACGGCGCCGGCACCCGGCGGCTCAGGCTCGGCCAGCCCACGAGGATCAGGAACGAGAGCGCCGTGACCACCACCGCCCACGGATTCAGCGTACCGATGTGCGCCGCGAACGCCGTCCACTTTTCCAGGAAGTCCGCCGGCACCTCGCCCATGTCGAGGCCCAGCAGGTCCCGGATCTGGCTCGAGAAGATCACCACCGCGATGCCCGCGGTGAACCCCGTGGTCACCGGGAACGGGATGAACTTGATGGCCGCCCCCAGCCCCGCCGCGCCCATGACGACGAGGATCGCCCCCGCCATCAGCGTCGCCACCAGCAGCCCGTCCACCCCGTGCTGCTGGACGACGCCGTACACGATCACCACGAACGCCCCCGTCGGTCCCCCGATCTGCACCATGGAGCCGCCCAGCGCCGAGATCAGGAAGCCCGCCACGATCGCCGTATAGAGCCCCGCCTCCGGCGGCATCCCGCTGGCGATGGCGAACGCAATGGCCAGCGGGAGGGCCACGATGCCGACGATCACGCCCGAGACGACATCGCTCGTCGCCTGTCGTCGCGTGTACCCCCGGAGCCCCGTCAGCAGGGCGGGAAGCTGCATTCCGTTTTCTCGGTCGGACGGGATCGCGCCGGGCAGCGGGGCGGGGATGCCCGGCGCCTCGGCGTCGCCCTCAAGCTATCGGGGGCGGCCGCGCCGCGGGAGCGTCTCCGGCGCGGGACGGCGCCCCGAGTCGCCCCGAGTTGCCCGACCGAACTCCCCCGGCACAGATTCAGCATCCGCCGGCAGAGACGTCAGGCGAGCCCCCCGTCGGGAGTCCGGATGCGCAGCGAGATCGAAAGGATCGAGGTGTCGAAACGGCCGTCGAAGCTCCGCTTCGAGGGCCGCGTGCTGTTCCTGGTGGACGACGCCGAGCTGATCCGGCGCCAGCTCCGTGGCGAGGACCTGGACCTCACGCCCGGGATCAGGGCGAAGCTCCGGGACCAGATCTCCACGGACGAGATCACGCCCGCCTACATCTGCTACTACTTCGACGACACCCTCGGGGAATTCCCGTACCTCGGGCTGCGGGCGGGCGGCGAGGCGCCCATCACCCGCGGGACGGTCCGGAAGGGCGGCTTCGTCTGCAGCGTCGCCGGGAAGCGGCGCGGGAAGGGGAGCTCACGGGAGCAGTCGCCGTACGCGGAGATGATGGCCGGGATCCGCGTCGTCATCGCCGAGAACATCGAGCGCATCTACAACGAGAACTGCCAGAACCTGGGCATCCTGACCTCCACGGACTTCTCGCTCATCGAGCGGATCCGGGACGGGGAGGAGATCTCGCTCGCCGAGTTCACCGAGGGCGTGGACGCCATCACGCGCGAGATCATCGAGTACGGCGGCCTGTTCGAGTTCAACGTGGCGCGCCTCCAGGGGCGCGTCGAGATCCCCATGCTCGAGAGCCAGCGGCTCGACCCGGACGGCGGCGGCGCCCGCCCCGACGCCGAGGAGATCCGCAGGCTCCGGGGCGCCAGCGAGCACGAGGCCGGGCACGCGGCGTGGTCGCCGGCCGATGCGGCGGAGGAGACCACGGCCACGTCGCAGCCCAACAACCCGGCGCCATCACCGAAGGGGAACGGCCACCGCACCACGCGGGTGGGGCGTCGCCCGATGACCGTGGCGGAGAAGATCTTCGCCCGGAGCTGGGTCGTCGACGCCGCGCGGGGGGAGTACGGCGTCCCGTGGGTGAAGCCGGGGGACAGCGGCTTTCTCCGCACCGACTACCGCTTCTCCCACGAGTACGTGACGCCCATGGCGGCCATCTTCTTCGAGGAGAAGCTGGGCCCCGACGCGAAGGTGAACGACGCGTCCACGATCCTCATGTTCCGGGACCACCTGACGTACCTGCACCAGGTGATGCCGCAGGAGCGGGTGCAGCTCGGGCTCCTCGACGTCGCCACCCAGCTCAAGGACAAGCAGCAGGAGTTCGCGGCGAAACAGGGGATCCGCCTCTACGGCGAGCGACTGGGCGCGCGGCTCGGCTCCGAGGCCATCTGCCACTCCAAGATGCTCGAGGCGTACGCCGAGCCGGGGCAGGTCATCGTCGGCACCGACTCCCACACCCCCCATTCCGGCGCCATCGGCTGCATCGCCTTCGGCGTCGGCACCACGGCCATCTTCAACGCGTGGATCACGAAGGACGTGCGCGTCAGCGTCCCGCCGTCGTTCAAGGTGGTCATCCGCGGGGAGAAGCCCGACCACGTCACGGCCAAGGACTTCATGCTGGAGATCCTGCGCCACCCCTACGTCAGGGACGGCCGCGCCATCGGGCAGATCATCGAGTACGCCGGCGAAGCGGTGGAAGCGCTCTCCATCGACGAGCGCGCGACCATGACGAACATGGCCGCCGAGGTCGGCGCGTTCACCGGGATCGTGGCGCCGGATGCGAAGGCCGTGGAGTACCTCGTCGCCGAGCGCGAGATGGACCGGGCCCGGGCCGAATCGCTCGGCGACGGGCTCCGCTCCGATCCCGACGCCGAGTACGTCTATGTCATCGAGCTCGACGCCGCGAAGATACGCCCCATGGTCGCGCTCCCCGGCGACCCCGGCAACGGCCTGTACATGGACGAGCTCGGCGACGAGCCCATCCCGATCCACGCCGCCTACGCCGGGTCCTGCACGGCCGGGAAGAAGGAGGACATGGACATGTACGCCCGCGTGCTCGGGGAGGCCCGCGACCAGGGGCTCGCCGTCGCGCCCGGCGTCCGCATGTACATCCAGTGCGGGTCGCAGGAAGTGAAGGAGTACTGCCGGGAGCGGGGCTACCTCGACCTCTTCGAGGAGATCGGCGCCGAGTTCATCGAGCCCGGCTGCGGCGCGTGCATCGCCGCCGGGCCCGGCACCAGCGCCACCCCCGACGAGGTCACCATCAGCTCGCAGAACCGCAACTTCCCCGGCCGCTCCGGACCCGGCCAGCTCTACCTCGCCTCGCCCTACGCGGTCGCGGCCAGCGCCATCGCCGGTTACGTCACCGCCTGGGAGCCGGGCAAGCCCATCAAGCGCCTGGAGGCCGTCCGCGCCTGAATTCCCCCTTCATCCCCCGCGGGGCGCCCCGCCGGTCGCCCCGCGGAGCGCACCGCGGAGGTCAGACCTGCGGCGGCGGCGGCGGGGGCGCATCCCCGGGGCCGCTGAACTTCCGAACCGCCCACAGGATGATCGAGACCAGGACCAGCGCGAGGACGACGATGGCCCAGAACCCGAGCTCAAGGACGTCGCCCACCAGGTCGCAGCCGGCGAGCAGCACGCTCAGCGCGAGGAGCGGGAGGACCCGGGAAACGCGTGGCACTGTCACGAATGACTCCTTTGAGCGAGGATCGTAGGGCGACGGCGGGGCAAGTCCCGTTCCGGTGCCTCGCCCCTCCCGCGGATCGTCTGGCTGACATGACCGGAAGGCTGGAAGCGATCTGGATCAAGCGGGCCCGGCGCGGACCCATGGACGCCGCGGACGAGGCCACCCTCATCGCCGACCGCGGCATCGCCGGGAACGCCAACCAGGGCGGCAGCCGGCAGGTGACCGTGATCGAGCGCGAAGCCTGGGAAACCATGATGGCCGAGCTCGGCGCGGCGCTCGATCCCGCCGCCCGCCGCGCCAATCTCCTGCTCTCCGGCGTCGCGCTGGAGGACTGCCGGGGGAAGGTCCTCGAGATCGGGGAGGCGAAGATCTGGCTCCTGGGGGAGACCCGCCCCTGCGAGCGCATGGACGAGGCGCT
>DATKBW010000094.1:0-3907 GCA_035513575.1 Longimicrobiales bacterium
CCGGCGAGACCCCGGCCATCCGAACCGACGACGCGGGGCGCGTTACGGTCGCCGGCACCGTCCGGCTGGAGGAGCTCGGGGAGGCGCTCGGGCTGGTCCTCGAGCACGAGGAGGTCGACACCGTGAGCGGGCTGATCCTCGCAAAGCTCGGCCGGCCCCCGTCCGTCGGGGACCGGGTGGAGCACGAGGAGGTGGTCCTCGAGGTGTCGGCGGTGCGCGGCCGCGGAGTCCAGGAGGCGCGCGTGGCCAGCGCGCCCGAGCCGAAATGAAGCTGGCGGGCGCTGAGCCAGGGCGGGCACTCTCGCCCGCCCTGGCGTCATCAGCCCGGACCCTCACGCGACCCGCCGGCCGCCAGCCGGTCGTTCCGGCCCACCTTCCGACTCGGCTCGGGCAGGCGCCGCGCCGGGTATCGTGATACTCTCGCCGGCGTGGGTGGGGGGCGCCGCGCCACCGTCGTGGTGCCGGTTCAGATCCTCCAGGGGCCGGTTTTCCACCAGTACCCAGATGGTGGCACCGAGCAGCAGGAGCGCGCCCAGCAAGGTGGCCAGGCCTTTGACGTCGAATCCCATGAGGAATTCAAACATGGTGCGTTCTCTTTCCGATCGTGTAAGTCGAGCGCGGCGATCCGACCGGGCGCAGCTATGGCTGGCCACGGCGTGGGTGCCGCAGGATCGTCAGGTCAGACGAATCGGAAAGGCGGAGGGGTGGCGGCGGCGAACGAGAAGCGCCCCGCACGATCGAGGGCGGATGGGGCGGCGTAGGCTCGGTGCATGGCCGACCGCGCCTCCTGCCGCCTGCGCGGACATGGAGCGCAACACTTACTGGCGAGCGACCGCGTGCACCCTATGAACCATCTGACCGCCGAGCAGATCTCCGAGCTCACCGCGGAGCTCGACCGCGTCGTGCGGAAGCTCGAGCGGAGCATGCGCACGACGGAAGAGGCGCTCCGCCCGGTGCAGCTGGATCAGACGGCGGTCGGCCGGCTCTCGCGTATCGACTCCCTCCAGAACCAGGGGCTGACGCGCAACCTACATGAGCGGGAGCAGGCCAAGCTCGGGCAGGTCGTCACCGCTTTCCAGAGGATCGAGGCCGGGACGTACGGGCTGTGTGTCGAGTGCGGCGGCGAGATCCCGTTCGAACGCCTCCAGGTCTTCCCCGAGACGCCGACCTGCACCGCGTGCGGCGCTTGATCGATTTCGAGCGAGCGCTTTCGTCGTCGCCTGACGTATGGCTCTAATCCGGGGCGCCCTCCAGCGGGTCTTCCCCGACCCCGGGTATCCCGGCTGGATCGCCGCGGGGATCGGCCTGCTGTGCGCCACCCTGTCGGCCCCGGGGCAGTCCTTCGCCCTCTCGTTCTATCTCGAACCGATCATGGCCGAAGTGGGGATCAGCCGCCTGGCAATCTCCACGCTCTACTCGATCGCGACGCTCGCTGCCGCCCTCGTCCTGCCGTTCGTGGGCGCCCGGGCGGACCGTACCACGGGAGGGCGATACCTCGGCACGGTCCTCCTGCTGATGGCCGGCGGCATGCTGTTCCTGGCGGCCACGACCACCGTGTGGATGCTCGCGGTCGCGTTCTTCGCCCTGCGGCTGCTGGGTCAGGGCGCCATCGGGATCGGCACCCTCACCCTCACCGTCCGCTGGTTCGAGCGGTATCGGGGACGGGCCTTCGCCATGGTCGCCCTTGGATACGCGATCGGGGAGGTCTCCTTCCCCTCCGCGATCCTCGGCATGTTCGGCCTGGTCGGCTGGCGCGGATCGCTGGTCGCCTTCGCGGGCGCGTACGTCGTCATCTTCGCTCCCCTCGTTTACCGCCTGGGGAGGGACCCGGAGCCCAGGGAACTCGCGCGCGAGCGGGGTGACGCGAGGGAAGAAACGCCGGGCGACTCCCATCGTCTCGGCGGCGCGTTGAAGACCCCTGTCTTCTACGGAATGGCGCTCGTACAGACGGTGTCGCCCCTAGTCATCACCGCGTTGCTCTTCCACCAGGTCGGTCTCTTCCGGACGCTGGACCGAGACGCGGGCGCCGCCGCGCAGGCGATGGTCGGGTATGGCATCGCGGCGGTGGTCGGCACGTACCTCGCCGGCTTCCTCGTCGAGCGCGTCGCCGAACGCATCGCGATCTCGATCGCGCTCCTCCCCCTCGGAGCGGGGCTGGTCACCCTGTGGTCCGTTCCGGAGTGGGGGCCGGCGCCCGTCGTCTACGGCGCGCTCATCGGCGGTTCCGCGGGAGCCCTCAAGATCGCCGGCGCGCTGGTGTGGCCGGCCTACTACGGGCCGCGCCACATCGGAGCGATAAAGGGGGCGGTGACGACGATCCGCAACGCGGCCACCGCCGCCGGCCCTCCTCTCGCGGCGCTCCTGGCCGGGCCGACGGACAACTTCGAGCAGGTTTTGCTGCCCTTCGCGGCCACCGCGGTCGTCGCTTCGGGGGCGGTCCTGTTCCTGGTGCCTCCGGGGCGGAGTGGCTCAGCCTGAGGTGGTGTCCGGCGCGATCTCCCCGATCTGGTCGACCGCGCTCTCGAGGCTCCGGATCGCCTCCTCGAGCGTGCGACGGAGGGCCTGAAGCGCCTCGGCGGGCACCGCTGCGGACGCGGGCGCGGCAACGCCCGGCTCCGCGGCGGCCGCCTCCTCGGCCGGCGGCGCGACGGCGGGGATCTCCCCGACCAGGGCGGCGACCGCGGCGTCGAGGGTCGGGTGCATGACCACGCTGGAGGCATCGGCGAGGATGATGCGACGGAGCTCGGGGAAATCGAGCGTTTCGGGTCTCAGGAAGACCGGTTCGGCGTACAGCAGGGCGTCGCCGATGGGGATGACCAGGAGGATGCCACGCATGACCTCGGAGCCGACCTGTCCCCACAGCGTGAACTGCTCCGAGATCACCGCGTCGTTGTCGATGCGGGCCTCCACCTGGCTGGGGCCATCGACGTGGCGGCCGGAGGGGACGTCGAAGAGGACCAGTTCCCCGTAGTTCTCGCCATCGCTGCGGGCCGCCATCCAGCCCACGAGGTTGTGCCGGTTCGCCGGCGTGAACGGCTGGATGAGGAGAAACTCCTCGGTCTCCTCGTCGGGGAGCCGGGCGACGATGTAATACGGCCGGAGCACCTGCGGCCGCCCGAACGAGGTCTGAACGGGGACGGACCACTGGTCTTCCTTGTTGTAGAAGACCACGGGGTCCTGCATGTGGTACTGGAGGAGCATCTCGGTCTGCACGGTGAACTGGTCCAGCGGGACCCGGACGTGCGACCGGAGCTCCTCGGGCATCTCCTCCGCGAGCGTGAACAGGTCGGGGAAGATCCGCTGATAGACGCGGACGAGCGGGTCGTCCGGTTCGAACACGTAGAAATCGATGCTCCCGTCGTAGGCGTCCACCACCGCCTTGACGCTGTTGCGGATGTAGTTGAAGCGGGTGCCCCAGCCCGTGGAGTACGGGTACCGGTCGGTCACGGTGTACGCGTCCTGGATCCACGTGAGCCGCCCGTCGGCCACCACGCTGTACGCTTCCCGGTCCCGGAGGAGGAACGGCGCGATCGTGGAAAAGCGCTCGGGCACCTCCCGCCGGTACTGGATCCGGCTGTCCGGATTGATCTCCCCCGAGATCAGGATATTGAGGTCCGCGAACTCCCAGGCGTAGACCAGCCGTCGGAAGAACGAGGAGAGCAGCACGCCACCGTCGCCCTCGTACCGCGTGTAGACGGGACCGTCGGGGCCCGGGTAGTTGAACTCGTCCATCCCGCTGCGGACGATGACGTAGTCGAGGCTCTTAAGTCCGTAGTAGACCTCGGGCCGCTCGAGCGGGATCGGGCCGCGCGGCGGGACATCGCTCACGAAGAACGTGGGGCGCCCCCCGGCCTCCACCTCCGTGACCGGGCTCATCGCCACGCCGTACCCGTGCGTGAACTGGAGC
>DATKBW010000095.1:0-5382 GCA_035513575.1 Longimicrobiales bacterium
GTACAGGATCCGGGCCGCCCTGATGGCGAGCGGAGCCGCGAGCAGCGCAGCCAGCGCCCAGATCGGCGCGAGGCCGGCGGCGACCAGCCCCACCACCGTGATCGCCGCCGCGCCCAGCAGGACCACGTATCCCGCCCGGGCGCTCTCCCAACCCAGCGTCGCGACCAGGTTGAGCTTGCCGGTGGCGCGGTCCCCTTTGATATCCGGAAACTCGTTGATCCACAGGATCGCCGTGGTCAATAATCCGGGCACCAGACCGTACAGCGCGTAGATCCACGACAGCTCACCGGTCAGGACCGTGGCCGTGCCGAGGGTGAGCAGCGGACCGAACGCGAGACCCAGGAGGACCTCGCCCAGTCCCTTCCGGGCCGCGAGCCGCAGCGGGGGCGCCGTGTAGAAGAACGCGATGCCGGCCCCGAGCAGCCCCACCAGCGCGATCCCTGCGGCGGCGGAAGGCCGCAGCGCGATGAGCAGCGCGCCGACGGCCACGGCCGCCGCCAGGAGACCGAGGGACAGACGGAGCAGCCCGGGCGGCGTGATGAGCCCCAACTCGATGGAACGGCTCCCGCCGGTGAAGGGGACGATGTACTCCGTGTTGGCCTGGTCCGTCCCGCTCTTCCAGTCGAAATAGTCGTTGGCGGTATTCGCGAACAGATGGAGAAGCATGGTGCCGAGGATGGTCAGGCCGAGGAGCCCCCAGGCCATGCTGCCGGTAGTGGCGAACACCGCCGCGGCGCCCGTGAGCACCGCCACCAGCGTCGCGCTCAGGAACGGCGCGCGCATGACCACCAGCCACTTGAACACCTTCGTCCCGAAGCTGATCTCCGGCGCCACCGTCTCCAGCGCCGCATCCTCCAGGGGGACCGTCACGCCGCAGTAGCCGATCTGCTGCCCCTGCCGGAACGTGGGCGTGATGCGGATCTCGGCCGGGAACCGGCTCCCATCCTTGCGGACGAAAACCGTCCGCCCCTCGAACTTCCCCTCGTCCACGGCCGTCTTGAGCCAGGTTCCCACGTGTCCGAGCACCACTTCGCCGGGCGAGAACGCGGATACCCGCAGCTTCCCGATCGCCTCCGTGGGCGTGTACCCGAAGACCTCCTGGGCTCCCTCGTTGAACGTCTCGATCTTCCCATCGAGATCGCACGTGATGACGCTCTTCAACGTCCTGGACATGGCTCCGGCCTGGTTCTGGGGGTCCCCTCGGCGAACCCCGAAAGTTTACCGCTCCCGCGGCCGTCGTCAACGGCTCGACGTCCGCGCCTCCGTGACGTGGATCCGGTCACCGAATTCCGAGGCGTCATCGTTGGCGGCGTTCGCCGCCGCGTGGAAGACGACGACCCCTCCCTCCCGGGGCGCCGTCCAGCGGACCACCCACGCCGCCTTCCCCTCCCGGCGGGGGGTGGTCCCGGCGGCCGAGTGGCTGGCGTAGGCGACGCCGCTGCCGCCCGTGACCACCGCGACGGTGGAATCCGACGCGGCCAGCGAACCCGCCTGCCGGCCCGCGTTCTCGCCCCCGCGGAATCGCGCGGACAGCTGGAACCCGGCCGCCCGCAGCCCCGGGTCCTGGAGCACGACCGTGATCTGGTGTACCTCGCCGGGGCGGTAGGACGCCGGCACCTCCACGGTGAGGGCGTGGATCGCCTCCGCCGCGCCCTTCTCGCCCCAGTGGCAGGCCGTGCAGGTCGGCTCGCCGAAGCCGCCGGTGTGCCCCGCCGGCGGGCCGGTGCGGTACGCCCCGGCGGCCGGCGGCGACGCGCTGAGCGCCGCGCCGGCCACCAGGGCGGCTGCGAGCCCGCGCCTCACCGAGGGAGGCGCGCGACCCCGATCGTGTTCGTGTCGGTGCCGAACCAGATCGAGCGGGTGGGGGCGTGATAGACCATGTGGCGGACGGTGCCGCCGCCGCTCGGGATGTCCGTGGCGTGGATGAAGCGTTCGGAGGCGGGGTCGAACCCCACCAGCGTGTTCGGCTCCCCCCGCGGTCCGGTCTCGACCATCCAGAGGCGGTCACGCTCGTCCACGGCCATGGCGTAGGGGCGGGCCTCGGCGCCGCCCGGCAGCTCCCATTCCTCGAACCCATCGGCGGCCGGATCGTAGACGCCCAGCCGGCCGCCCGCGTAATCCACGTACCAGATCCTCCCGTCGCTCGTGGGCTGCAGGCGACGCGGCCGCGCGTCCGCCCGGGGCAGCTCGACTTCCCGGACCACCATGGTGCGCTCGTCCACGCGGAGAAGCCGGTTCGTCCCGAACGCCGCTACCCAGATCTCCCCGTCCGGCGCCTGCACGATCCCGTACGGCCGCGCCCGCTCCATCGGCGCGTCGACCACCCGGACCTGTCCCGTGCCCGGATGGAAGCGCCCTACCTTGTTGCCGCCCTGGACCGTGAACCAGATCTGGCCGTCGCGCCCCCACACCAGCGTGTGCGGGTCGCGCGCCGCCGCGTCCGGCATCTCGAACCGCCGGATCTCCCCGCTGGCCGGATCCAGCCGTCCGATGTGACGGGCGCGGTTCCCCGCGTACCAGATGATCCCGTCCTTGCCCACGATCAGGTTGTGAGGACCGGCGCCATCGGGCAGGTCGTGGCGCTCGAACTCGCCCGTGCGGGGGTCCAGCACCGCGGCGTAGTCGGCGGTCTGGCCGACGAACCAGACGCGCCCATCGGGGGCCACGTCGGGGTCGCGGGGCCGGGAGTTCTCCCACGGCACGTCCCACTCCTGGATCTCGACCGTTCCCTGGGCTGTGGTGGGGCTCGGCGGCGCGGTGGCCACGAAGGCGGCGGCGCACGCGAGCGTTGCGGCTCGGCGCATGGTGGTGTCTCCGGGTTCGAGGTGATTCGAGGCGGTGCTGGCTCCAGTCTAAAGGACGCGCGGGTCGCCGTAAACGATGAAACCGCCTCGCGCCGCGGAGCGTACGGGGGGCGACCTTCCACCTGAGAGGCCCGATGGGATCCGCCCTCCGCGACCTGCGTCACGCGCTCCGCTCCCTCTCCCGGCAGCCGGGCTTCGCGCTGGTCGCCATCACCTCGATCGCGCTGGGCATCGGCTTCAACGCCGTCATCTTCAGCGCCGTCAACGCGCTCCTGATCCGCCCCGTCGGCGGCATCGACGACCCCGACCGGGTGGTGGAGGTGGGTCGCACGAACGACGGCCGGGGCTTCAATTCCTTCTCGTACGCGGACCTGGTGGACCTCCGCGAGAACGTCCCGGCTCTCGCGTACGTCGCCGCGTGGAAGGTCGGTCCCCTCAGCTTCGCGGGCGGCGGGGGCGGCGAGCGCGTGATCGGGATGAGCGTGTCCGCCGGGTACTTCGAGGCGCTGGGCGTCGTTCCCGTCCGGGGCCGGACGTTCGGACCGGAGGAGGACACGCGGGGCGGGCCGGCGGTCGCCGTCATCAGCCACCGGTTCTGGACCGAGCGGCTCGGCGGTGGCCCGGAGGTGGTCGGACGGACCATCGACATCAACCGGGTCCCCGTCACGGTGGTGGGGGTCGCACCGGAGGGGTTCGGCGGCCATTTCCCCATGGTCTCGGCGGACGTATGGCTCCCGTTCACCCAGCTCGCCATCGCCGTACCCGGCACCAGCCCCGAGCTCTTCGAGAGCCGGCGCCACATCTCGCTCCAGGTGGTCGGCCGGCTGGCCCCCGGCGTGACGATCGAGCAGGCGGACGCCGCCGTGGACGCGGCCATGGCCCGCCTGGCCGAGGCCTATCCGGAGTCCAACCGGGGACGCGGCGCGGCGGTCGTCCCGCTCGGGCCGATCCCGGGGGGCGGGCGCGACGTTGTGGCCGGTTTCCTCGGCGCGCTCATGGGGCTCGTCTCCCTCATCCTCCTCGTCGCCGCCGCGAACGTCGCCGGGATGCTCCTGGCCCGGGCGGCGGCGCGGGAGAAGGAGGTCGCCATCCGGCTGGCCATCGGCTCCGGGCGGGCGCGGCTGGTGCGTCAGCTCGTGGCTGAGACGCTGGTCCTCTTTCTGGCCGGGGCCCTCGGGGGGATGCTCCTGGCGACGTGGGCGACGTCGCTGGTCTCCACGATCTCCGCCCCCGGCGTTGAGCTGACCCTGGACCTCTCCCCGGACGGGACCGTCCTCGCCTTCGGGATCGCCGCAGCCCTCGTGACCGGGCTCATCTTCGGACTCGCCCCCGCGCTCCAGGCGACCCGTCCGGACCTGGTCTCCGCCCTCAAGGATGAGGGACGCACCGGCCGCCGGGGAAGCCGGACACGCCGCCTCTTCGTCGCCGTGCAGGTCGGGCTGTCCCTGGTCCTCCTGGCCGCGGGCGGACTGCTCCTGCGCTCGCTGCTCGAAGCGCACCGCATGAGCGCGGGCTTCGAGCCGGCCGGCGTCCACATGACCTCCCTCGACCTCTCCCTGGACGGCTACACGCGGGACACGGCCATGCCGGTGCAGGCGGAGCTCCGGCGCGCGCTGCTGCGCCGATTCGGCGTAGAGGCGGCGGCGCTTGCGAACGACCTGCCGATGGACCTCTCGGAGAACGGGGCGCCCGTGTGGCCCGACGGGGGAGAGGGCAGCCAGGAGCACGGCGTGGGCGCCGACTTCAACGCCGTGTCTCCCGGCTACTTCGAGACCCTCCGCATCCCGGTCGTCCGGGGCCGGGACTTCACCGACGCCGACCGTGTCGGCGCCCTGCGCGTGGCGGTGGTCAGCCAGGAATTCGCGCGCCGGGCGTGGGGCGATGCCGACCCGATCGGCCGCCAGCTCCGCTGGGGCCGGGCGGACGATGAGCCCCGCACCGTCATCGGCGTGGTGGGAGAGGTCAAGAACCAGACGCTCGGCGAGACCGCGGACGGAATGGTCTACCTGCCCCTCGCCCAGCGTTATACGCCGGCGGTCCACGTCCTCGCCCGCGGCCCGGCGGCCGGCGCGGCGGCCCTCCGGGGGGCCCTGCTGGACGTCGATCCGCGGCTCGCGCTTTCCACCCCCCAGACGCTGGAGAGCATCACGAGCGTCGGCCTCCTGCCGGCGCGCGTGGCGGCCATCGTCACCGGGCTCCTGGCCGGCCTCGGGCTCTTCCTCGCCGCGCTCGGCGTCTACGGCGTGGTGGCCTACGGCGTGACGCAGCGGCGCCGCGAGATCGGCATCCGTCTGGCCGTCGGGGCGCGCACGGCGCAGGTGCTCCGCATGATCCTGCTGAGCGGGTTCCGCCTCGCCGCTCCGGGGCTGGTGGTCGGCGCGGTTGCGGCCTTCGGGGTGGGGCAGCTGCTGCGGGGGATGCTCCTCGGCGTCTCGCCCGCCGACCCGCTGACGTTCGTCGCCGTGGCGGCCGTCCTGCTGGCCGCCGTCGCACTGGCCAGCTGGGTGCCGGCCCGCCGGGCCGCCGCGGTGGATCCCATGGAGGCGCTCAGGGCCGAGTGAACACGGCAGGGCGCGCG
>DATKBW010000096.1:0-32010 GCA_035513575.1 Longimicrobiales bacterium
CGATCCCGTGTGCCTTAGATTGGATCAAATTTCCGCACCCTTCCCGAGGCCGACCGCTCATGCGCCCTCTTCTGTCCGCCGTCCAGGACAGGTTCATGCCCCACGGGATGTGCTACCTGTGGGAGCCGGACCTGCTCTGGCTGCACGTCGTCTCGGACGCCCTGATCGGTGGAGCGTATCTCGCCATCCCGCCGGCCCTGGTGGTTCTCGTGACCCGGGCGAGGAAGGAGGTGCCGCGGGGCGCCGCCTACGCCGTGCGGGGGCTGCCGCACGAGTGGATGTTCCTGGCGTTCAGCCTCTTTATCGTCGCCTGCGGGACCACCCACCTCCTGGCCGTCTGGAACGTCTGGAACGCCGACTACTGGCTCTCGGGGGGCGTGAAGGTGGTGACCGCCCTCGCGTCCATCGGAACGGCCGTCGCGCTCCCGCCCCTGATCCCCCGGGCGCTCCGGCTCGTGCGGGACGCGCGGGCGGCGGAAGTGCGGCGGACGGAGCTGGAGGCGGCGAACGAGGAGCTCAGCCTGATCCGGGACTCCCTCCAGCGCGAGCTGGAGAGCGCGACCGACGACATGCAGCAGCTGGCCTCCGAAGTGACCGCGCGGCGCCGGGCGATGCAGCGGGCGCTGGAGGACGCGCAGGAGGCGCGGGACCAGGCGCGCGCCGCGAGCCAGGCGAAGACGGACTTCATGGCCGTGATCTCCCACGAGCTCCGTACGCCCCTGAACGGGATCATGGGGTACTCGGACCTGCTCACCGTAGGCGTGGCCGGCCCCCTGAACGAGAAGCAGCTGGAGCACGTGGGCCGCATCCGCCTCGGCGCCGACCACCTCCTCAACATCATCGACGACATCCTCACGTTCGTGCGGAGCGACACCGCCCCGACGGACGTGCACGCGGACCGGGTCCGGCTCCCCAACCTCCTGGAGGAGGTCGCCGTCATGCTGCGCCCCGAGGCGGACCGCAAAGGCATCGCCCTGGAGACGGACGCGGACGACGCCACCGTCATCAGCGATCGGGAGCGCCTCCTCCGCATCCTGGGAAACCTGGTCACCAACGCGGTCAAGTTCACCGACCACGGGCACGTGCGCGTGCGGGCGCGCACGCAGGACGGCCGCCTCCGGGTCCTCGTCGAGGACTCGGGGCCCGGCATCGCCGAGCAGGACCACGCGCGCGTCTTCGATGTCTTCTGGCAGGTCGACCAGTCCGCCACCCGCCGCGTGGGCGGCACCGGGCTCGGCCTCAGCATCGCTCGACGCCTCGCTCGCCAGCTCGGCGGCGACGTCACCCTCGAGTCCGAGATCGGTCAGGGGAGCAGCTTCATCCTCGACGTGCCGGTGGTCGGGGGATAGAGCCGCGCTGCGACCACCTCCGTCTCACGACCTCCTTGACCCTCCCTGCCGGATGCTACTATAGTAGCACCCTGCTACTTTCATAGCATCCAAACCCCCCGGCGTGGGAGGCGGTCGAATGGACAGGAGTCCGTACATGGATCTGAGCCGGCGTGAGCGTCAGATCATGGATGCGGTGTACCGGCTGGGGCGGGCGAGCGTGGGGGAGGTGCGGGTGGAGATGCCGGACGCGCCGGGCTATTCGGCCGTGCGGGCGATGCTGGGGAAGCTGGAGGCGAAGGGGCTGCTGGTGCACGAGCAGGCGGGGCCGCGCTACGTGTACCTGCCGGCGCTGCCGGCGGAGGAGGCGCGGGAGACGGCGCTGCTGCGGATGGTGCGGACGTTCTTCGAGGGGTCCGTGGCGAGGGCTGCGGCGGCGATCCTGGAGCTGGAGGACGAGGAGCTGACGGCGAGGGAGCTGGACGAGCTTGCGGCGCGGATCGAGGAAGCCAGGCAGAGGGGGCGCTGATGGGCATCGTGGCGATGGTGGAGGGCCTGCTGCCGGCGGCGGCGGGTGTAGCGGTCCGGGGTCTGGTGCTTCTGGGGATCGCGTGGCTGCTGACGCTGATGCTGCGCCGGTCCGCGGCGTCGCTCCGGCACCTGGTCTGGACGGGTGCGCTGGTGGGGGTGCTGGCGCTGCCGGCGCTGTACGCCGTGGTTCCGGAGGTCGGGGTGGGCATCCCGTGGCCGTCCCTCGGGGCGGAATCCGCGGACGACGGGGCGCCGTCGGCCCGGTCGGCGATGGCGGCGCCGGGGGCTTTCGCCGGCCGGGACGAGCCGGCCGCGGGCGCCGCCGCTGTCGCGGTCCGTGACGGCGGCCCGGCCGGCGGAGGGGACGGGGTGTTCCGGGTCGCCGGCGCGGCGAGACCACGCGCGGGCGCGGCGTTCCGGGCCGGCCTGGTGTGGCTCGCGGGGATCCTGGTGCTGCTGCTCCCGGTGGGCGCGGGGTGGATCGGTGTGCGGCGGCTGGAGGGGCGGTCGCGGCTGGTGGAGGACTCGCGGCTGCGGCACCTGGCGACGCGGCTTGCGCTGCGCATCGGCCTGGGGCGTGAGTTCCGGCTGCTCTTCGGGCCGGTGGGGACGATGCCGATGACATGGGGGATCGTCAGGCCGGTGGTGGTGCTCCCGCCCGACGCGAGGGACTGGCCGCGGGCGCGGCTGGAGGCGGTGCTCCTCCACGAGCTGGCGCACGTGAAGCGGCGCGACTGCCTGACGCAGCTCCTGGCGGAGGTGGTCCGGGCGGTCCACTGGGTGGACCCGCTGGCCTGGCTGGCGGCGCGGCGGCTGCGGGTGGAGCGGGAGCACGCGTGCGATGACATCGCGCTCGCCTGGGGCGCGCGGCCGTCCGCGTACGCGAGCGAGCTCCTGGGCCTCGCGCGCGCCTACCGCGCATCCCCCGCGACCACGTTCGCCGCGGTGGGGATGGCGCGGCGGGGGCAGCTCTCGAGCCGGCTCCACGCGGTGCTGGACGAGTCGCGCCGCCGCGGTGCGCCCGCCCGGAGCGCGGTCGTGCGGGCCGCGGCCGTCGTCGCGGCCGCGACGCTGGGGCTGGCCGGTGCAGCGCCGACGGCGGAAGGGGTCGCGCCGACGGCCGCCGCGACGGTCGGGGCACAGGAGCCGACGTGCGCGGGGGCGGGGAGCGAGTGGCGGAACGTCCAGCACCAGTCGAACGACCGGCGCTCCACGATCCGGATGAGGCGGCCGGGGTGCGAGCTGGAGGTAAGGCTGGAGGGCCACGTCGAATTCGACCCGCGGGCGAACACGATCGCGAGTCTGGGACGGGATGCCAGCGTCCGGATCGAGGAGGACGATGGCCGGACGGAGCGCCGGCTGGATGTCCGGGCGGGGGCGGACGGGGCGCCGTCGTACGACTACCGGGTGAACGGCCGGGAAGCGGCTTTCGACGGGCCTGCGCAGGCGTGGTACCGGGCGGTCCTGGTGGTGCTGTTCCGGCGGGCGGGGTTCGCGGCGGAGGAGCGGGTCGCGGCGATCCTGTCGGCGGACGGCGTGGAGGGCGTGCTGCGGGAGCTGGAGAGCCTGGATTCCGGGTTCGTCCAGGCGAAGTACTTCCGCGCGCTGGTCCGGCAGGCAGAGCTGAGCGAGGGGCAGTACCGGACCGTGATCCGGACGGCGGCGCGGCGGATCGACTCGGACCATTATCTGGCGGAGATCCTGAAGGCCGTCGCGGAGCATCAGCCGCTGACGGGGTCGCTGCTGGAGGACTACGTGACGGCGTCGCTGGCGCTGGATTCGGACCACTACCGGACGGAGACGCTGCGGGGTGTGATCCGGTCCGGGCGCCTCACGGGCGCGCAGGTGGCGGCGGTGCTGACCGCGGCCGGAGAGATGGACTCGGACCACTACAGATCGGAGCTGCTGAAGGATGTCGCGGACCGGTACGCCCTGGAGCCGGCGTTCCGCCCGGCGTACCTGCGCGCGGCGGCCGGTCTCGACTCGGACCATTACCGGAGCGAAGTCCTGAAGCGGCTGCTGCGGCGGACCGACCTGTCCCCGGCGGAGCTGGCCGAGGTGGTGGCGGCCGCGCGCATGATCGATTCGGACCATTACCGCACGGAGGTGCTCCGGCAGGTGGCGGAGCGCGGCCTCTCCGATGCCACGATCCAGCGTGCATACTTCGGGGCGGTGGAGGGGATCGAGTCGGACCATTACGCCCTCGAGGCGCTGCGCGGCCTGATCCGCGAGGAGCGGCTCCCGGCGGACCTGCTCCAGGCCGTGCTCGCCTCGGCGCCGACGCTGGAGTCCGACCACTACCTCTCCGAGCTGCTGGTGGAGATCGCCGAGCGGTTCACGCTCCAGGGGGCGACGCGGGACGCGTTCCTCCGGGCGATGGATTCGGTGGAGTCGCGGCACTACCGCGGCCGGGTCGCCGACGCCCTGCTCCGGGCGGAGCGCCCGTGAGCGCGGCCGCCGGCCCGGCGCCGGCGGCACGGGCGCCCGCCGACAGCGGGGTTGACGGCGCGCGCCGCCGGTCCCCATCGTAGGGCCATGAAGCGCACGCCGAGCCGGTTTTACCCCTATCGCCATTACGCGACCCGCGACGCGGGCCGTGAGCGGAGGCGTATGCGCTGAGTCGGCGCGACGAACCCTGCGCCCGGCGGCCCGCGGATCCCCGCGGGCCGCTTTTTTTGTAGCCCTCTGGAGTCGAGACCATGATCATCGTGACGAAGGCCGGCATCACGGAGCCGGAGCTGGAGCGGATCCGCGAGCGCGTGGAGGCGGCCGGTCTGCGGACCCACGTCTCGCGCGGCGAGCAGCGGGTGGTGATCGGCTGCATCGGCGACGAGGCGGTGCTGCGGGAGCTGCCGCTCCTGAGCATGCCCGGCGTGCAGTCGGTGATGCCCGTCCTCACGCCGTACAAGCTCGCCGCCCGCGAGTTCGCGGCGGGGGCGACCCGGGTCCGCGTGGGCGACGCCTCGGGGACCGTGATCGGCGGCCCGGAGCTGGTGGTGATGGCCGGCCCCTGCTCGGTGGAGGGCGAGGCGATGCTCCTGGAGACGGCCGGGCGCGTGGCCCGGGCCGGCGCCCGCCTGCTGCGGGGCGGCGCGTTCAAGCCCCGCACCTCCCCCTACGCCTTCCGGGGCCTCGGGCTGGAGGGACTCCAGCTGCTCGCCCGGGCACGGTCCGAGACGGGGCTCCCCGTCGTGACGGAGGTGCTGGACACGCGCCACGTCGAGATGGTGGCGGAGCACGCGGACGTGCTCCAGGTCGGCGCCCGCAACATGCAGAACTTCGCGCTCCTCTCCGAGCTCGGCCGGCTCCGGCGCCCGATCCTCCTGAAGCGCGGGCTCTCCGCAACGCTCCAGGAGCTGCTGATGGCCGCGGAGTACATCATGGCGCAGGGCAACGGCGATGTGATCCTCTGCGAGCGCGGGATCCGGACCTTCGAGACCGCCACCCGCAACACGCTGGACGTGGGCGCCATCCCGGTCCTGAAGGCGGAGACGCACCTCCCGGTGATCGTGGACCCCAGCCACGCCGCGGGGCGCGCCGACCTGGTCGCGCCGCTGGCGTACGCGGCCGTGGCGGCCGGGGCGGACGGCCTGATCGTGGAGGTGCACCCGGACCCGGCCAGCGCGCGCTCCGACGGCGACCAGTCGCTGGACCTCGATGCCTTCGACGCCCTCATGGCCGCCCTCGCCCCCTTCGCCGCCGCGGCCGGACGCACCCTCGCGGCACCCGCCCGGGCCGTGGCGTGACCGCCGGGCTGGAGGACCTCCGGCGGGAGGTGGAGCGGGTGGACCGTGAGATCGTCCGCCTGGTCGCCGAGCGCGTCCGCCTGGCGCGGGAGATCGGGCGCCACAAGCGCGAGGTTGACCGCGCCACCCTGGACGCCGCCCGGGAGGCCGCCGTCGTGCGGGAGGGGGCCGCCATGGGACGGGAGGCGGGACTGGATCCGGAGGACGCCCGCGACCTCTTCTGGACGCTCATCGGCATCTGCCGCAAGGTCCAGCTGGAGGGGCAGTGACCCCCGGCGGCGACGCCGGCGGGGCCGGGGCCGTGGCCGTCGTCGGCCTCGGGCTCATCGGCGGCTCCATCGCCCGCGACCTCGCCGCCGACGGCGTTCCGGTGACCGGCGTCGACCGCGACGCGGCCGTGCTCCGCAGCGCGGCGCGGGAGGGCGTGCTGCGCGACGCCGCGGCGCCCGGCGACCCGCTCCCGGGCGATGTGGAGCTGGTGGTCGTGGCCATCCCGGTCCCCGTGATCCCGGCCTTCCTCGCGCGGCTGGCGGGCGCCGCGCCGGGGACCGGGCCGGTGGTGACGGATGTGGCCAGCACGAAGCGGTCGGTGCTGGCCGCGGCGGCGGCCGCGGGACTGGGCCGGCGGTTCGTGGGCGGCCACCCCATGGCCGGCGACCATCGGAGCGGGTGGGCGGCATCCCGCCGCGGGCTGTTCGCCGGGACCACGACGTGGATCTGTCCGGGCGCGGCGGAGTCCGTGGCCGTGGCCCGCGTGACCGCGCTCTGGACCCGGCTGGGGGCGCGACCCGCCCGGATCGACCCGGAGAGGCACGACCACCTGGTCGCGCTGTCCAGCCACCTGCCGCAAGCCGCCTCGTCGGCCCTCGCGGCCGTGCTCGCCCGGCGCGGCGTCGCTCCCGCCGACCTCGGCCCCGGCGGCATCGGCGCGACGCGGCTCGCGGGGAGCGATCCGGACCTCTGGACCGGGATCCTGCTGGACAACGCGGCGGAAGTCGCCCCCGCGCTGGACGACTACGGAGGACGGCTGGCCGCGCTGCGGGCGGCGCTGCTGCGCGGGGACGCGGCGGCGGTCCGCGGGTGGCTGGCGGAGGGCGGCGCCTGGGCGTCCGGGTCGCCGTAGTGGCTCAGGCCAGCAGCACGCCCCGGATCCGCGGGGAGGCCGGGCGCCACGTGCGCGGGGCCCGATACCGTTCGAGGGGGGCCGTGTCGAACCCCGCGCGGGCCAGCGCCGCGGCCGTGTCCCGGTTCAGATGGCACCCCACCGCCGCGCGGCTCCAGATCGGGTCCAGCCGATCCTGCCAGGCCGCCAGCCGACCCTCCCGGTGGGCACGCACGTGCTCCAGAACGATGAGCGCGCCCCCGGGCTTCAGCACCCGGCGGATCTCCCGGGCGGCTTCATCGGGGTCCGGGACGGAGCAGAGGGTGAGGAAGGCGACGACGGTGTCGAAGCTGGCGTCGTCGTAGGGCAGCGCCTGCGCGTCCGCCTCCGCCAGGATGACGGCGTGGGGCAGGCCGGCCTCCCCGGCCTCCTTCCGCCGCAGCCGCTCGGCCGCCCGCCGCAGGACCGCCGGGCTGTGGTCGATGCCCACGACCTCGTCCACGGCCTCGCCGTAGAATCCGAGGCTCGCCCCCGTCCCGACGCCCAGCTCCAGGACCCGCCCGCGGGCCTCCCCGAGGAGGCGCCGCCGGTCGTCGTCGAAGTGGCGGGAGACCCAGCCGAGGAGCAGCGGGAAGAGGCGGTCGCGGTAGATGCCCAAGGGTTCGTGGCGCGGGTCGGGGACGCGGGCGATCGATCCCCGCCACAGTGGCTCGCGGGGCGGCCGGCGGCAACCCGCGCGCCCGGAGATCAGGCGCGCCATTCCCTGCGCCGGGCGTGGCGGGCGACTCGTGGGCTACCATGGCCCCTTCACAAGCAGCGTCCGGGGGCGCACTATCCTGCCCCATGAGGGATACGCGCAAGGGGCCGGCGGAGCGAACCGCCCGTGGCGGACGGCGCGGACGTGCGACGCGGGCGAGCCACCCGGACCGCCCCTGCCTGAACTGCGGCGACCCGACACCCGGGGAATACTGCCCGTCGTGCGGGCAGCGGAAGGTGGACGTGCAGGTGTCCGTCCGGGCCATGCTGGCGGACGTTATCGAGGACCAGTTCATCCTCGGCCGGCGCCTCCCCCGCACGCTGAAGGGGCTGCTGCTCCACCCCGGCTTGCTCACGGTCGAGCACGTGAACGGCCGGATCGTCCGCTACGTGGGGCCGTTCCGGCTGTACCTCGCGAGCAGCATCCTCTTCTTCCTCCTCCTCTCGGTCACGAGCCTCCAGCTCATCGGCCGGGCGGACTTCGGGGATGCCCGCGTCCGCGGCGCGGCGCAGGACTCGGCCGCGCTGAGCCGCCTCGATTCCCTGCTCGCCGACACCACCCTCCCCGCCGGCATCCGGCCACCGCTCGTGATCGGGCGGGACACGGTGCTGAAGCGGCTCGCGCGGGCCGACTCCATCGTGCGGACGCGCGCCGCCGGGCGGCGGGACGCGGCGCAGAAGATGGACGTCCACACCGGGATCGCCGCGGTGGACACGATCCTGAAGGAGCGGATCGTCACGCTTTCCGCCATGGATACGGAGGAGGCGATCCGGACGGTGGCCCGGGATTTCTTCGGCTACATCCCCACCGTCATGTTCATCCTGCTCCCCATCTTCGCGCTCCTCCTCAAGCTCCTCTACATCCGCCGGCGCCGGTACTACGCGGAGCATTTCGTCTTCCTCCTCCACGTCCACTCCTTCGTCTTCGCCATCTTCGCCGTGCTGCTGATCCTGCGGGAGGTGGAATGGCTGACGGGGTGGGTCGTGACGGGGCTGCTGGGCTGGATCGTCGTCTACATGTACCTGGCCCTGAAGCGCGTCTATGGCCAGGGGTGGCTCAAGACGTTCGTGAAGTACTGGATCCTCGGCTGGTCCTATTTCTGGATCCTGGCCCTGACCATCCCCGTCGCCATCATCGCCACGCTGCTCCTGATCTGAGCCCCGGCGGCGCAGGACAACGGGGTCGGCGGCCTCCGCCACCTCCGCGCTACCCGCGCCGGAGCTCGTCCAGCCGGTAACGCGTGCCCCGCCACTCGATCCCGCCGGAGCGGAGCGTCGCCAGGGTGGCGCTCCAGACGATCCACAGGAGGAACGCCGCGCCGAGGGGATACGTGAGCGCGACCCACCGCCGGAGCCCGTGGGCGCGGGCGGTGTCCCACGTGCCGAGCACGCCCACGAGGAGGATGGCGGCGTTCAGGCGCAGCACCATCCCCCCCGTCAGGGCCAGCGCGGCGACCGGCCAGAAGATGAAGAGGACCGGGACGAGGGTCCCCGCGACGATGGCCGCGAGCCGGTAGTCCACGGCGGCGAACGCGTTCTTGCGGAGCCCCCGGGCCATGGCCCGGAGGGACGGATACCACTCCACCAGCACCGTGGCGCGGCCGAGGGCGGTCGCCTGCCGGTGCCCGGACCGCTTCAGCCGTCGTCCGAGGCGGACATCGTCATCCGGGCGCAGCGCGATGCCGGCGTGCCCGCCGATGGCGCGGTAGGCCGACGTCCGGACCAGGTTGAACGCCCCGATGCCGATGTGGTGGCGGCTGCGGGGGTCCCGGGCCTTCCAGGGGCGGAACACCGCGCCGAAGACGACGAGGAACACGCCCACCGTCATCGTGGCCCAGGGGCCGCCGGCGTGGATCCGCGGCGCCACCGCCAGGTGGTCGAGGCCCTGCCGCTCGAGGAGGCCCACCGCCCTGGCGACGGCGTCGGGGCGCAGGAGCACGTCGGCGTCGGTGAACAGCAGGACCTCGCCGTCCGCCACCCCGGCGCCCCGGTGGAGCGCGTGGTTCTTCCCCAGCCACCCGGCGGGCAGCTCCGTCACGTGGAGCACCCGCAGCCGCGCCCGGCCGTGACCGTCCCGGGCCGCGCGCTGCGACTGCCGCGCCCACCCCGCCGCGACCCGGTCCAGGATCGCGCCGGTGCCGTCGCTGGAGCGGTCGTCCACCACGACGACCTCGAGATCGGGATAGGCCTGCGCCAGCAGCGTCCCGAGGGCGGCCTCCACGTGCGCCGCCTCGTCCCGGGCGGCCACGATGATGGAGACCCGCGGGGCCAGCGCGAAGGAGATGGGGGGCGTGCCGCGGAGCGTGGGGAGGGAGCGGAGCCCGAGGGCCGAGTCGGCGGCCAGCGCCAGCGCCGCCGCGAGCGTTGCCGCGGCGAGGACGAGGAGGAAGAGGTGAATGGGTGCCGCGCCCCCCGTCGCCTACGGGCGCGTGGAGCGCCGCGCCCAGCGCCGCACGGCGGCGGCGTGGAGCAGGAGCAGGAGCGCGAGGAGCAGGACTCCCGAGGGGTAGACGACCCACCACTCCTCGAACAGCGCTCGCCCGCCCACCAGCCCGGCCGTCGCCAGATCCCAGACCAGGGTCCAGCCGAGCAGCCACGGCAGGAGCGACCGCCAGAGGCGGCGCAGGTCGGCGGGCCCGCCGATCTTCATGGCGGGGAACCAGAACGCGAGGGCCAGCACCACGGCGTGGACCGCGTAGACGGCCGGGAAGGCGCCCAGGTCCCCCGCGCTCGCGCCGAAGTACCCCCCGAGGAGGACCACGGCGAGCAGGGAGGCCGCGACGGCGCGGCGACCCCGCGCCTCGGTGAACGGCCTCACAGCGAGCGCGCCGCCTTCCGGGCCTTGCGGACCATGCGGAAGAACTGGACGACGTGGTCGAGGGGGCTGATGTGGCTCCCCTGCCCCGCGTAGATGGTCCGGATCGGCACCCACGCGATCGGCCATTTCCTGCGCAGGCAGAGGAGTACCATCTCCACCTCGAACTCGAACCCCTTCTCGCCGCTCTCGAGCATCGACTCCACCAGCCGCCGGCTGAGGAAGCGGTACCCTGACTGGTTGTCCAAGATGTCGCGCCCGACCGCCCTCGACAGCGACCACCGCCCGATGGTGTTGGACATGCGGCGCACGAACGGCATCTCCTCGAAGCTGCGGGCGCCGATGATCAGGTCCGGGTGGTCCTGGCGCCACGCCGCCAGGAAGGCGGGGATCTCGGCCGGGTCGTGCTGCCCGTCCGCGTCGAGCGTCAGGACGGCGTCGTAGTCCTGCTCCAGCGCGTGGAAGAACCCCCGCTTGAGCGCCGCGCCCTTCCCCTGGTTCGGCTCCTGCCGGATCACCTCCGCACCGGCCGCCCGGGCCGCGCCCGACGTGTCATCCCTCGAGCCGTCGTCCAACACCAGCACCGGGAGGTGCGGCGTGGCGCCCCGGATGACCTCCGGGACCAGGTGCGCGGCCTCGTAGGCCGGGATGATCGCCAGGATCCGGTCGTCTGCCATGCGGTGTCTCCGTCGCGCGTTCCGCGCCCGCCGTCGGCGGCGCTCCCGCGCCCCCTGGCGCAAGGTCCACGCCTCCGGGGCGGGACGGCCGGGACGCGGCGCGCCTAGCTCAGCGCCGCCGCCTCCCGGCCGCTGCCCCAGCGCTGCTCCACGTAGCCGTCCAGGATGCGGAGGAACTCCTCCACGAGGCGGTCGCCCTTCAGCGTCGTGTACAGCGCGCCGTCCACGTAGACGGGGGCCTTCGGCTCCTCGAACGTGCCCGGGAGGCTGATGCCGATGTGGGCGTGCTTCGACTCCCCCGGCCCGTTCACCACGCACCCCATCACGGCCAGCTTCAGCTCCTCCACCCCCGGGTAGCGCGTCCGCCACTCGGGCATCCGCTCCTGCGTGTAGGCCTGGATGTCCTCGGCCATCTTCTGGAAGTACGTGCTCGTGGTCCGACCGCACCCCGGGCACGAGGTCACCTGCGGCGCGAAGCTCCGGATCCCCAGCGACTGAAGGATCTGCTGCGCCACCCGCACCTCCTCCGCCCGGTCCCCGCCGGGGCGCGGCGTCAGCGACACCCGGATCGTGTCCCCGATCCCCTCCTGCAACAGGATGCTCAGCCCCGCCGTGGTCGCGACGACGCCCTTCGTCCCCATCCCCGCCTCGGTGAGGCCCAGGTGGAGCGGGTAGTCGCAGCGCGCGGCCAGCTTCCGGTAGACCTCCACCAGGTCCTGCACCCCGCTGACCTTCGCCGACAAAATGATGCGGTCGTGCCCCAGCCCCGTCTCCTCCGCCAGCGCGGCGGACCGCAGCGCCGACTCGATCATCGCCTCGATCATCACCGCGCGGGCATCCAGCGGCTCCGGGGTCCGGGCGTTCGCGTCCATCATCTCCGTCAGGAGCTGCTGGTCCAGCGACCCCCAGTTCACGCCGATCCGCACCGGCTTGCCGTGCTCTGCCGCCACCCGGACGATGGTCTGGAAGTTCTCGTCCCGCCGCTTCGCCCCCACGGTCCCGGGATTGATCCGGTACTTCGCCAGCGCTTCCGCCGCCTCCGGATACTTCGTGAGGAGCAGGTGGCCGTTGTAGTGGAAGTCCCCGACGATGGGGACCTCGAGCCCCGCACCCCGCAGCCGCGCGACGATCTCCGGGACCGCCGCCGCCGCCTCGTCGTTGTTCACCGTGATCCGGACCAGCGCGCTCCCCGCACCGTGCAGGACCGCCACCTGCTCCGCGGTCCCCGCCACGTCCGCCGTGTCCGTGTTCGTCATGGACTGGACGACGATGGGGTGGCCCGACCCCACCGCCACCCCGCCGACATCGACGGTCACTGTCTTTCTTCGGGCGATCATTTCGGCAATGTAAGGCTTCTGCTGGGACACGCGAGGAGCATCCTACACCGGCGGGGGGCGGGGGCTCCGTGAACCGTCCCCCGCCCGCTTTCCGGCGTGGGGTGAAGCCCGCATCATACCTGCTCCGTCAACCCGTCAGGACAGGACCGTGGACGCACTGACAGCCGCGCGGGCCCAGATGGAGGTCTCGCTGGCGTTTCACATGTTCTTCGCGGCGCTCGGCATCGGGCTGCCGCTCCTCATGCTCATCGCGGAAGGGCTCTGGCTGCGGACCGGCCGCGCGCACTACCGGGAGCTGGCCCGGACCTGGGCCAGGGCGACGGCGCTCGCCTTCGCCGTCGGGGCCGTCTCGGGCACCGCGCTCTCGTTCGAGCTGGGGCTCCTGTGGCCCCGCTTCATGGAGGTGGCGGGGTCCATCCTCGGGCCGGCCTTCGCGCTGGAGGGCTACGCGTTCTTCATCGAGGCCATCTTCCTGGGGCTGTACCTCTACGGCTGGGACCGGCTCTCGCCCCGCGCCCACTGGTGGACGGGCGTGCCCGTGGCGGTCAGCGGGCTCCTGTCGGGGGTTCTGGTGGTCGCCGCGAACGCGTGGATGCAGACACCCGTGGGGATCGACACCGCCGCCCTCGGCGGCGCGGGCACGCTGGCGCCGACCTCGGCGCTCGGCCCGCTGGTCATGGCCGACCCCCTCGCGGTCTTCCGCACGCCCTACTGGTTCCATATGGCGCTCCACTCCTCGCTGTCCTGCTACATCGCCACGGCCTTCGCCGTGGCCGGCGTCTACGCCCTGGGGCTGCGGCGCGGGCGCCGGGACGCCTACCACCGGGCGGGGCTCACCATCGCCATGGCCGTCGGCGCGGTGACGGCCGTGCTCCAGCCGCTGTCCGGCGATGTCAGCGCGCGGGCGGTGGCGAAGTACCAGCCGGCGAAGCTGGCGGCGGCCGAGGCCCACTTCGAGACGGGCACCGGTGTGCCGCTGACGATCGGCGGGATCCCCACCGCCGACGGCGAGGTGAAGTACGCGCTCCGCATCCCGAAGGGGCTGAGCCTGCTGGCGCACCACGACCCGGAGGCGGAGGTGATCGGCCTGGACGCCTACCCCCGGGCCGAGTGGCCGAACGTCCTGATCACGCACCTGGCCTTCCAGGTCATGGTCGGGCTCGGCTTCGCCCTCGTGGGCCTCTCCCTCTGGTTCTGGCTGGCCGCCTGGCGGGACCGCCGGCGTGCGCGGCGCGACGCCGGCGACCCGGGACGCACACAGGCTGGTCCCCTCCTGCTCCTCGCGGTGGTGGCCGGCGCCCCGCTCGGGTTCCTCGCGCTACAGGCGGGGTGGCTGGTGACGGAGGTCGGGCGGCAGCCCTGGGTGATCTACGGCGTCATGCGCACCGAGGACGGCGTCACGCCGGTGAGCGGCGTGCCCCTGACGCTCTTCGGGTTCGCCGTCCTCTACCTCGTCCTCGGCACCGCCCTGGTCATCCTGCTCCGGGGACTGGCGCGCCACAGGCGGGGCGTGACGCCGGAGCCGGACGGCATGGAGGAGGCCGCCCGTGCTTGAGCTCGGTGTCGCGGCGCTGACGCTGCTCGCGGTGATCGCGTACGCCGTCCTCGGCGGCGCGGACTTCGGCGGCGGGATCTGGGATGCGGCGGCGGCCGGGCCGCGGAAGCTCGAGCAGCGCGACGCCATCGCACGGGCCATGGGACCGGTCTGGGAGGCGAACCACGTGTGGCTGATCTTCGTGATCGTCCTCCTGTTCAGCTCCTTCCCGTCCGCCTACAGCGCCCTCTCGGTCGCGCTGTTCCTCCCCTTCCACCTGGTCCTGCTGGGGATCATCCTCCGGGGCGCGGCCTTCGTCTTCCGGGCGTACAGCCCCGAGAGCGGGCGCTCGCTCGGCCCCTCCCGCCAGGCGCGGCGCTGGGGCGCGCTCTTCGGCGCGGCCAGCGTCATCACGCCGTTCCTCCTGGGCATGTGCCTCGGCGCCGTGTCGGCCGGCGGGATCCGGATCGCGCCGGGGCGCGTCTCCCTCGAGGGGCTGCCCTGGCTCGCTCCGGTCTCCCTCGCCATGGGCGCCTTCGCCCTCGCCATGTGCGCCTACCTCGCGGCGGTCTTCCTGGCGTACGAGACCGCTGGCGAGCTGCGCGAGGACTTCCGCGCGCGGGCCCTCTGGGCGGGAACGGCCGTGGTCGGCCTCTCCGTCCTGCTCCTCCCCCTCCTCGCCGTCGAGGCCCGCCACCTCTGGGAGGGGCTGCTCCGGCCGCGGACGCTGCCGGTGATCGGCCTCGGCGTGGTCGCCGCGCTGGCATCCGGCTGGTTCCTCCGCAGCCGGCGCTATCGACTGGCGCGCTTCGCGTCCATCCTCCAGGTCGCCTGCCTCGTGGCGGGGTGGGGGCTGGCCCAGTTCCCCTATCTCATCTACCCCGACCTGACGCTCCACGACGCCGCCGCCCCCGAGCCCATGCTGCGGTTCGTCCTGTTCACGCTGCCGCTCGGGCTGGCGCTGCTGCTGCCGAGCCTGTGGCTGCTGTTCCGGGTGTTCAAGGGGAAGGTGGTGTAGGGCGCGCGTTCGCCCCTCACCCGCCCCGCTCCGCCAGGTCGCCCTCGATGCTCCGCAGCGTCGCCGTCCGGGCGCCCGCGCGGATCATCTCGTCCAGCGCCGCCGCCTGGTCGCCCGCCTGCACGTCGATCCCCCGGATGGCGTCCAGCAGGAGCACGGGCCGGAACCCCTGGCGCGCCGCGTCCAGGACGGACGCGCGGACGCAGTAGTCGGTCGCCAGCCCGCCCACGAACAGGCGACGCGCCCCACGGTCCCGCAGCGAGTCCGCGAGCTCCCGGCCGTCGGCCGACTCCGCCTCGAACGCGGAGTAGCCGTCATCGGTGGGGGCCATCCCCTTCGAGACCACCGGCGCGTCCTCCGGCAGCGCGAGGTCGGGGTGGAACCCGGCGCCCGGGCTCCCGGCGACACAGTGCGGGGGCCAGGGCCCGCCCCCCGCCTTGAAGTGCCGCGTCTGCGGCGGATGCCAGTCCCGGGACGCGAACACCGGGAGCCCGCGGGAGCGGAAGGCCTCGATGTAGGCGTTCAGAACCGGCACCACCCGGTCGCCCTCCGGGACCGCCAGGGCGCCCCCGGGGCAGAAGTCGTTCTGCACGTCCACGATCAGGAGCGCGTCTCCCTCGGCCATCCCATTACACTCCGGTTGCCGCTCGTCACGTTGCCCACGGCCCCAAGGTAAGCCGGCCCCCCGTGCATGGCACGGATGTGGCAGCGTTCAGGACGGTTCGGCGAGTCTCGGACTCAACTGGGCGGAGGGGGAGCATGCCGACGGAGGGTGATCGGGCGCCGGACTTCACGCTCCGGGGGGTGGACGGGCAGGGGGAGGAGGTGGCGGTCCGGCTCGGGGATCTGCGGGGCCGCCGCGTCGTGCTCTACTTCTATCCGAAGGACGACACGTCCGGGTGCACGACGCAGGCGTGCGCCATCCGGGACGCCTGGCCGGACTTCGGGACCACCGACGCCGTCGTGCTCGGGGTGAGCCCGGACGACGTCGCGTCGCACCGGAAGTTCAGGGACAGGTACGACCTGCCGTTCACGCTCCTGGCGGACCCGGACCATGAAGTCGCGACGGCGTATGGCGTGTGGAAGGAGAAGTCCATGTACGGGCGGAAGTACTGGGGCGTCGAGCGTACGACGTTCCTGATCGACGAGGAGGGCGCCGTTGCCCGGGTGTTCCCCCGCGTGAAGCCGGAAGCGCACGCGGACGAGGTCCTGGCCGCGCTGGGGGGCTGAGGCGCCTTGAAGGGAGCATACCCCCACGAGGAGGCGGGCTTCCGCGCGGTCGCCCGGACGCTCGCCGACGCCGTGCTCGTGATGGACGGCGGCGGGCGGATCCTGTTCACCAACGGCGAGGTGGAGCCGATCTTCGGCTACCGCCCCGAGGAGCTGGTGGGGGAGTCGGCCGACCGCCTGTTCGAGGAGGGAGGGCAGGACGCGCATCACGCGGCCCTCGCGCGCGTGGGGTCGGACCCGGAATCCCCGGCCATGCTGGACCGGATCCGGATCGGCGGGGTCCGCAAGGATGGCGGCGCCGTGCCCCTCGAGGTCACCTACGGCGCCTACGCGAAGGACGGCACCCGCTTCTACACCGGCGTCGTTCGCGACCTCTCGGAGGAGCACCGGACCGAGTCCCGGCTGCGCTTCCAGTCGCGCCTCCTCGATGCCGTGGGCGAGGCGGTGATCGCGACGGACCCGGCCGGGCGGATCCTCTACTGGAACGCGGGCGCGGAGCGGCTGTACGGCTGGGGCTCGAAGGAAGTCATCGGGGAGGTCATCGACGAAGTGACCCCGGCCGGGGTCTCCCGCTCGCAGGCCACGGCCATCATGGACCGCCTGCGGGAGGGTGAGAGCTGGACGGGCGAGTTCCTGGTGCGGGACCGGGATGGCCGCGAGTTCCCGGTCGCGGTCACCGACTCCCCCGTGTTCGACGAGGACGGCGCGATAGTCGGGATCATCGGCACGTCGAAGGAGATCTCCACGCGGAAGCGGGCGGAGGACGCGCAGCGGTTCCTGGCCGAGGCGGGACGGGTGCTGTCGTCGTCTCTCGACCTCCAGACGACCCTCAGCCGCGTCTCGCGCCTCGCCGTCCCCACGCTCGGCGAATGGTGCTTCGTACACCTCTTCGAGACCGGCAAGGACCCGGCGCCCGTCGCTCACTGCACCCCTGCGGGGGAGGAGGACGAGGCCAGCGAGCTGGAGTCCATCATGGCCGTTCCCGGCGGGGTCCTCGCCAGCGTCCTGCCGTCACCGGAGCCGGTGGCGTTGGCGCCTGGCCACCCCGCCCTCAGCGCGGACGCCCGGTCGCGGCTCGAGGCCCTCGACATCCGGGAGCTCCTCGTCGTGCCGCTGGAGGTGCGCGACGCGCCGCTGGGCGTGATGACCTTCGCCCGCCCGGCCCGTAGCCGCCCCTACGACGAGGAGGACGCGCGGCTCGCGGCCGAGCTGGCGCTCCGCGCCGCGTCCGCCATCGACAACGCGCGGCTCTACCGGGACCGGGAGGAGAGCGACCGCGCCAAGACCGACTTCCTGGCAGTGGTCTCCCACGAGCTGCGGACCCCCCTGAACGCCATCACCGGGTACGCGGAGCTCCTGGTCGGCGGGATCTCCGGACCGCTCAACGAGACGCAGCAGAACCAGATCGAGCGGATCCGGGTGAGCGCGGGCCACCTGGCGCAGCTGATCGACGAGATCCTGACGTTCGCCCGGATGGAGGGGGGCCGGGAAACGGTCGAGCCGGAGCGGGTCGATGCCGCCCAGATCGTCCGGGAAGCCGCCATGGTCCTCCAGCCCGCCGCGCGGGCGAAGGAGCTTCCGTTGACCGTCGACGTGCCCGCGGGCGCCGTGGAGATCTTCACCGATCCGGGCAAGCTCCGCCAGATCGTCGTGAACCTGCTGAGCAACGCGGTCAAGTACACGGACGCCGGCATGGTGGAGGTGACGCTGCGGGCCACCGCGGACGGGATCGAGCTGACGGTCTCCGACACCGGCATCGGCATCCCGCCGGAGGAACAGGAGCGGATCTTCGAGCCGTTCCGCCAGGTGCAGTCTCCGAACACCCGTACCACCGGCGGAACGGGGCTGGGGCTCAGCGTGAGCCGTCGTCTCGCCCATGTGCTGGGCGGCCGCATCAGCCTGCAAAGCGCGCCGGACGAGGGCAGCACGTTTACGGTTCAGATTCCATCGAGGCCGGCTTCCACCGCCGGGTGACCTCGATGGCCGAAGCGGACCGCGACCGCAGAGACCACCCGCTCCGGCGGGTGGACGACCTCTACCGCCTCCTCGTCGACAACATCCAGGACTACGCCATCTTCCTCCTGGACACGGGCGGCCACATCGCCACGTGGAACGTCGGCGCCCAGCGGATGAAGGGGTACACCGACGCGGAGATCATCGGGGAGCATTACGGCGTCTTCTACACGCCCGAGGCGGCGGCCGAGGATGCGCCCCGGTCTCATCTCGAGAAAGCCGCCGCGGAGGACCGGTACGAGGGCGAGGGGTGGCGGGTCCGGAAGGACGGAAGCCGATTCTGGGCCCACGTGGTGATCACGGCTCTCCGCGACGATGCGGGGGCGCTGGTCGGATTCGGCAAGATCACCGGGAACAAGACGGTGGAGCGCCTGGCGCAGGAGGCGCTGCTTGGCCGGGAGCGGCAGCTGGCGGAAGCGCAGAGCATTGCCCATCTCGGCAGCTGGGAGTACCAGGTCGGGGAGGACCGCGTGACATGGTCCGACGAGCTGTACCGGATCTTCGGCGTGACGACCGGCCGGCCCATGGACCTGACGGCGTATGCCGAGCGGCTGCATCCCGAGGATCGCGAGCGTGTGCTGGCGGAAGTGAGGCGGGCACTCGAGAGCGGGGAACCGTTCGCCTTCGAGCACCGGGTGATGCGCCCCGGGGGAGACGTGCGCCACGTCCAGTCGAGGGGTGAGGCGGTGTCGGGGCCGGACGGCGCCGTCGTACGGCTGGTGGGCACCGCGCTGGACATCACCGACCTCAAGCGCGCGGAGGAACGGGAGCGGGTCCTGGCGGCCGAGCGGGTCCTCCGCTCGGAGGCCGAGCAGACCGCGCGGCGAATGGGCTTCCTCGCCGAGGCCAGCCAGATCCTCGGCAGCTCCCTCGAGTACGAGCAGACGTTGCGGAACGTGGCCCGGCTGGCGGTCCCCGAGTTCGCCGACTGGAGCACCGTGGACATGGTCGGCGCGGACGGAACACCGAGGCGCCTCGCGGTCGCCCATGTCGATCCGGAGCGGGTGGCCCTGGCCTGGGAGCTTTACGACCGCTACCCGCCCAGCCCCGACGATCCCGGGGAAGGCGTCTACCGCGTGCTCCGGACCGGCCAGGCCCAGATCATCCCCGCCCTCACACCCCACGGGATCGACGCCCTCGCCCGCGACGCCACGCACGCCCGGATGCTCCACGAGCTGGGGCTGCGCTCCGCCCTCCTCGTCCCCATCCGGGTCCGCGACCGAACCCTGGGCGTGATCACGTTCGTCATGGCGGAGTCCGGCCGCCCGTACGAGGAGGACGACCTGGCGATCGCGCGCGAGCTCGCGGTCCGCGCCGGCCTCGCCATCGAGAACGCGCAGCTCCACGCGGCGGAGCGGGATGCCCGGGAGGCCGCCGAGCGGGCCGGGGAGCGAACGGCGCGCCTCCAGGCCATCACGGCCGGCCTCTCCGAGGCCGTCACACCATCGGCAGTGGCGGAGGTCATCGTGGAGCAGGGGGTCGCGGCGCTGGGCGCCGCGCACGGATCCCTGATGCTGAAGACGGAGGAGGGCGACGCCCTCGAGGTGGTGCAGTCCCGCGGGCTCCCCACCGCGGTGCTGGAACCCTTCCGGCGGGTCGGCCTGCACGACGACCTGCCGGTCGCGGAAGCGGTGCGCACGGGGGAGGTCGTCCTGATGGAGACGGCCGAGGAGCGGGACCGGCGCTTCCCGGCGCTGCGGGAGGTCCGCAGACAGACAGGGACGCGGGCCATGGCGGCGGTCCCGCTGCGCTCGGGCGGCCGCCTCATCGGCGGTCTCGGGTTCGGCTATGCGGAGGAGCGGACCTTTTCGGCGGATGACCGGGAGTTCCTCGCGTCGCTGGGGCGGCAGTGCGCGCAGGCGCTGGAGCGGGCGTGGCTCTACGAGACGGAGCACCGGGCCCGGGAAGCGGCGGAGGCGGCGAGCCGCGCGAAGAGCCAGTTCGTCGCGATGGTGAGCCACGAACTGCGCACGCCGCTCTCGGCGATCATCGGCTACCAGGAGCTGCTGGCGGACGAGATCGTGGGCCCGGTGAACGCTCAGCAGAAGCAGCATCTCGGGCGGATCCGTGCGTCCGCGAGCCATCTGCGCGACCTGATCAACGAGATCATCAGCCTCTCGCGGATCGAGGCCGGGAAGGAGGAGATCCTCCGCCAGGAGGTGGACGTCTCGCGCCTGCTCGAGGAGGTGCTGCTCCTGGCGGAGCAGGAGGCGGAGTCCCAAGGGCTGGAGCTGATCCACCGGCCGTCGGAGGACCCCGTCGAGCTGGTCTCCGACGCCAGCAAGCTGCGGCAGATCCTCCTCAACCTGGTCGCCAACGCCATCAAGTTCACGGACGCGGGGAGCGTCACCGTGGAGGCGGCGACGGCCGGGGACGACGTGGTGGTGACGGTGCGGGACACGGGCGTCGGCATCGCGGCGGAGGACCACGCCCGGATCTTCGAGCCCTTCACGCAGGTGGATCAGTCCATGACGCGGCGGGCGGGAGGGAGCGGGCTCGGCCTGCCCGTCAGTCTGCGGCTCGCCCGCCTCCTGGGCGGGGACATCGAGCTGGAGAGCGAGCCGGGGACCGGCAGCACGTTCCGGGTCCGGCTGCCGCGCCGGCCGGACCCGGGCGAGGTCACTCCCGATCCAGCTGCACCGCCGTCCCGTAGCACAGGATCTCGGCCGCGCCGGTCATGATCATGGAAGTCTGGAAGCGCACCGCGACGACGGCATCGGCGCCGAGCGCACGGGCGTCCTCGATCATCCGGTCGATCGCCTGCTCCCGGGACTCGGCCATCATCTTCGTGTACTCGCGGATCTCGCCGCCGGCGATCCCGCGGAATACGGCCATGATGTCCCTGCCGATGAAGCGGGCGCGGATGGTGTTCCCCCGGACCAGGCCGAGGTTCTCCGTGATGCGGCGCCCCTCCACCTCCGACGTGGTGCAGACGATCATTGCTGGATCCCCCGGTACGGATCGCTCCGGAGATCCTGGAGCCGATCGAGGAGCGCGCTGAGCAGCAGCATGGCGAGCCCCACGGCGATGCCGCCGGTCACGAGCTTCTCCACCAGGGACTCCGCGCTCGTGAGATAGGCGTAGATGCCGTACGCCAGCCAGATCGCCGTCCCCACGAGGAAGAGGATCCAGCCGACCGGCCGCACGATCGCGCGGCTCACCGAAGACCACACCGTTCCATGGGTTTCCATCTGCTCTCCCAGTGCCTGAAGGTCCGTCTTCATCCGGCCGTACAGCAGGAAGTCCCTGCGCAGCTCGGTGCTCGTCTCCATCGCCCGCTCCACCTCTCGCGCCCGCTCCGGCGGGAGCTCCCCGTCCAGGTAGCGCATCAGCTCGTCGTGCGGGATCACGGGTACTCCACTCCCATCTCCTCCAGCGCCTCCCGCAGGGCCCGGCGCGCGTGGAAGAGCCGGCTGGCGACGGTCCCTTCCGGCACGCCGGCCGTCTCCGCGATCTCGCCGTAGCTCAGCCCCTCGATCTCCTTCAGCACCAGGACCTCGCGGTGCTCCACCGAGATCCGCCCGAGCGCGGTCCACAGGAGCTCCCGGGCGCGCGTCCGGCGGTGGTCACGCGCGGCATCCTCGTCGCCCGCGAGTCGCTGCGCCAGCACCGCATCCATCCGCTGCACCTCGAACCCCGCCTTTCTCCGCCTCAGCTCGTCCCGGCACTGGTTGCGCAAAATCTGGAGGAACCACGGGCGGAAGCTCCGCTCCGGGTCGAACCGGTCCAGCGCGTCGTACGCCCTGATGAACGCCTGCTGGACCGCGTCCCTCGCGCCATCGGCGTCCCCGAGGATCCCCAGCGCCACACGCTGGGCCACGGGCTCGTACGCCCGCACCAGCGGCTCGTAGAACCGGGACTGCCCCGCCACGCACTTCCGGATCAGCTCGGCCTCGACCGCGCGCTCGGCCCCTGCCGTTCCGGGTACGGGCGCGGGCGCCGGGTCCTTCATCGGCATGCCGGCGGCGAGGGGGTCGCCCTCGCCGGCTGCTCCTTCGAGCGGGGGTGTCATGCGGGCGTGACGCCGAGTCCGGGCTCGGTGTTGAAACGGATCGTCCCGTCCTCGTTCATCCCGGGGCCGCGGAACGGGTCGTTCGCGAGGAGGAGGGCGCCATCGAGGTCGAGGTAGTCCATCAGGGGCGCGAGCTGGACGGCGGCGGCGATGCCGAGGGTGCTCTCCACCATGCACCCGAGCATGACGATGAGACCGTGGGCGCGGGCCACCTCGGCCATCCGCCTCGCTTCGCGCAGGGACCCCGCCTTGGCCAGCTTGATGTTGATCCCGTCCACCGCGCCCAGCAGCGGAGGGATGTCGGCGGCGGTCTCGCAGGACTCGTCGGCGACGATCGGCAGCCGGGCGCGTCGCCGGAGCAGCCGCAGCCCCTCCCGGTCACGGGGATGGAGGGGCTGCTCGACGAACGCGACCCCCAGCTCCTCCAGCATCGGCATCCGCCGGAGCGCCTCCTTGGCGGTCCACGCGGTGTTGGCGTCGACGTAGAGGAGGGCGTCGGGGGCCTCCTCGCGGATCGCCCGCAGACGCGCCTCGTCGTCGGGGCGGCCGACCTTGACCTTCAGGACCGGGCGCCCGGCGGCCGCGCGCGCCTTCTCCCGCGTCTCCTCCGGGCCCGCCATCCCGAGCGTGTACGACGAGAGCGGCGCGGCGGCGGGGTCGAGGCCCCACAGCCGCCAGACCGGCTGGCCCAGCCGCCTCCCCACGAGATCGTGGAGCGCCGCCGAGATGGCGCTCCGTGCGGCCGGGTTCCGGCGGACCGCCGTCTCGAGCGAACCTTCGATGCGCTCCAGTGCGAACGGGTCCTGCTCCTTCTCGAGGAGCGCGGCAAGGCGCGGGATCACCGCGGCCACCGTCTCGGCCGTCTCGCCGTAGAACGCGTTGGGCGCCGCCTCGCCGATCCCCTCCCCCCCATCGTCGGCGACCAGCCGGACGCGTACGTTGCGGCGACCGTGGGGATCGGAGGGGCGGGCGATGTGAAAGGGCTCCCGGGTGCGGAGCTCGAGGATGTCGTGATCGACGCGCATGGGGCAAACTAATCACGCGCCGGCAGAACAGCACCAGCGGAACCTCGGGGGACACCGGGCACCGGGAGACGACGGGGATGGCGGAGGAGAGGCCGAAGGACGCGGCGATCTGGGCCGCGCTCGCGGCGGTCTACATCATCTGGGGCTCGACCTACCTGGCGATCCGGTTCGCGGTGGCAACGCTCCCCCCCTTCCTCATGGCCGGGACCCGGTTCCTCGTGGCCGGCGCCATCCTCTACGCGTGGCGGCGGTCGCTGGGGTTCGCGCGGCCCACGGGCCGGCAGTGGCGGGCGGCGTTCGTGGTGGGCGGACTGATGCTGCTGGGGGGGAACGGCGGCGTCGTATGGGCGGAGCAGTACGTGGAGTCGGGCACGGCCGCGCTCATCGTGGCCACGGTGCCGTTCTGGATGGTGCTGCTGGACTGGCTGCGCCCGGGGGGCTCGCCGCCGCGGGCCGGAGTCTGGGCGGGCATCCTGGTGGGGCTCGGCGGCGTCACCCTGCTGCTGGGCTCGCCCGACGCCGGGAGCCGCTACGTCGCCGGCTGGGCCGTGCTCGTGCTGGCCTCCATCGCGTGGTCGGCCGGGTCCATCTATTCGCGGGGCGCCTCGCTCCCGGCGCCCCTCCTCGCCACCGGCATGCAGATGCTCGCCGGCGGCGTGCTCCTGCTGCTCGCGGGGCTGCTGGCGGGAGAAGCGGGGCGGGTGGATCCCGCCACCGTCTCCGCGCGCTCCATCCTCGCGCTGGTCTACCTCATCGTGTTCGGCTCGCTGCTCGGCTACAGCGCCTACGTCTGGCTGCTGCGGGTGGCGACCCCGGCGCTGGCCTCGACGTACGCCTACGTCAACCCGGCGGTGGCCGTGTTCCTCGGCTGGCTGCTGGCCGGGGAGCGGCTGACCGGCCGGATCCTGCTCGCTTCGGCGGTGATCGTCGGCGCGGTGGCGCTGATCACGCGCGGCCGCAGACGCTGATCCCCGCGCAGCGGCGGCGACCCAGGGCGCGCTACGCGGTGGGCGTCGCCGGGCCGTCCCGCAGCTGCCGGAGGGCGCGGCGGACGTGGACCGGGACCATGGCCCGCCGCCACTCCGGGTCCACGATGATGTTGGTGAGCGGGCGGCACTGCTGGTAGGCCTTCGCGGCGATGGCGTCGACCACCTCCGCATCCAGCCTGCGCCCGGCCGCGATCTCGTCGAGGCCCGAGACCGCCCGCGGACGGGATCCCAGGGCCGAGACCACGAGCCGCACCGCCACCACCCGCTCGTCCGCGTCCATCTCGCACGCCACGGCGAGGTTCAGGAGCGGGAAGTCGATGGCGTTGCGCTGCCGCACCTTGCGGAACGCCGTGCGGGTGTCCGCCCCGGGGACCGGGACCCGCACGCGCAGCAGGATCTCGTCCCGGCGGCGGACCGTGTTCCAGATCCCGTCGGCGACGAACAGGTCGGCCACCGGGACGCTCCGCTCGCCCGCGGCGGAAAGGAAGTCGACGGACGCGCCGAGGGTCATGAGGGCGGGGGGCGTGTCGGCGGAGTGCGCGGCCACGCACTTCCTCCCCACCCGCGTCACGTGACACGTGTCGCCGTCCTTCTTCAGACAGAATCCCAGGGCCTGCCGCCAGAAGAACGTCTGGTTGTAGTAGGTGCAGCGGGTGTCCAGGCACAGGTTCCCGCCGATCGTCCCCATGTTCCGGAGCTGCGGCCCGGCCACCAGCCCGGCGGCCCGGGCCACGGACGGCGCGTGGCGGCGCACCAGCGGGTGGGCGGCGACGGCGGCGAGCGACTCCCCGGCGCCGATGACCAGCTCGGCGCCCCGGACCTCGATGCCCCGGAGCTCCCGCAGCCCCCGCAGCGACACCAGGTGTTCGGGCTCGAACAGCCGGTGCTTCAGGTTCGGCACGAGGTCGGTCCCGCCGGCTATGGGGATCGCCGCGTCCCCAAAGTCGTCGAGGAGGCGGGCGGCCTCCTCGACGGTCTCCGGGCGATGGTACTCGAACGCCGGCAGCCTCAGCACGATACGACCCGGTTCACGTCCTCAGTCCCCTCCCAGCGCGCGCCGCGTGGATTCCACCGTTCCCTCGGGCATGCCGTCCGACGGCGTCACCGGCGCGACCCAGACCGGCCACTCGAAACGCCGCGTGAGCATGGATCCCAGCTGACGGGCCTCCGTCACCGTCGGCACCGCGCCCACCCGCACCCGGTAGTACGTCCTCCCCCCCACCTCCGCCATCGACATCCAGACCGGCAGGTCCAGGCTGCTCAGCCGGCCCGTCCATGCCCGCGCGGAATCGACGTCCGTGAACGCCGCCACCTGCACCGTGTAGAGGCGCTCGCCCGATGCCGCGGCCGCCCCGCCCGCCGGCTCGCCCGCCCCCGCGTCCGGCGGGCGCGCCGCGCCGTCCCGCTCCGCCGCCCCCGGCTGCCCGGCGGGCGTGGCGACGGTGTCCCCGAGGGTGGTGTCCGTCACCGGCCGCTGCGTCGGGGCGGGCCGGGGTATCTCCGTCTCGTCGGGCTCGTCCTCGCCGCACGCGGCGGCGAGGAGCAGCGCGGCGAGGATGAGGGCGGTGGTGGAACGTCGCATGCTCGGGCTCTCCGTCGTCGGAAGATCGGCCGGGGATCAAGCGCTGCCATGTCCAACATAGGGGCCGCCCGTGACCCCGGAAAGCGTCAGCCGGGAGCGAATCTCGGCAGGCGGAGGGTGAAGACGGAGCCAGCGCCGACGGCGCTCCGGACCTCGATCGTCCCGCCGAGGAGCTCGGCGAACGCCCTGGCCACCGCGAGACCGAGTCCCGTGCCGCCGGCCCGGCGCGTCATGGGGTCTTCGACCTGCCAGAACTTCTCGAAGATGGTCGCCAGCCGGTCCTCCGGGATCCCGACACCGGTGTCCTGCACGGCGAAGACGACGCGGTCTCCGCCGTCCCGCCCCGCGCGCAGGCGGATCTCTCCCTCCCGGGTGAACTTGAACGCGTTGGAGATCAGGTTCAGGAGGATCTGCCGGACCTTGCGCGTGTCGGTGACCAGCTCGAGGGCGGGGTCGTCCACCTCGGCGATGAAGTCGAGGGGCGTGTCCCGCGCCAGCGGCTCGGCCACGGTCAGCACGCCACCGATCAGCTCGTCCAGCGTCGTCCGCTCCGCGTGCACGTCCTCCTCCCCCGCCTCCGTGGAGGCGAAGGCGAGGATCTCCTCGATGATCTGGAGGAGGTGGTTCGAGCTGGCCCGGATCCGACCCAGGAACTTGACCTGCTGCTCCGTCACTGCGCCGGCCACGCCGCGGTCCATCAGGTCCGCGTAGCCGATGATCGCCGAGAGCGGCGTCCGCAGCTCGTGGGACATGATGGAGAGGAAGTTCCCCTTCGCCCGGTTCGCGGCCTGGGCGTCCTCGTAGAGCAGGGCGTTCTCCACCGCCAGTGCCGCACGCTCGCCGAGCTCGGCGGCGAAATGGAAGTCCTCCTCATCGAACGGCGCGCTCTCCCGCCACCGCCCCGCCGTGAGGACGCCCAGGCACTCGCTCCCCGCGTACAGGGGGACGAAGACGAGGGAGCGGAGCCCCAGGTCACGGGACAGTTCGAAATGCTCCTCCCCTGTGGTGGCCTCACGGAGCCAGCCGTCGGTGACCGCCGGGACGCGCAGAGGCTGGCGGTCGCGGAACACCCGGGCCTGCGGCGTATCCGCCCCACTGTCCAGGGGGATGGCCACCGCTTCCCGCGCGCGGCGGGCCCGCTCGTCGTCTCCCGCCGCCGCCACCTGCCGGGTCGACCGCGCGCCGAGGACCAGGTCCACCACGCACAGGTCCGCGAACTCCTCCACGACGAGGGACACCAGCGTGCACAGGGTGGTCTCGAAGTCCAGGCTGGAGGACAGACGCCGGCTGGCCTCGGACAGGCGCGACGCCCGGCGGGCGGTCTCCTCGGCCCGGGACCGGGCGATCCGCTCCTCGAGGAGCGTGCGGGCGCGCTCCTCGGCCCGCTTCCGGTCGGTGATGTCGCGCAGCGAGACGATGCGGGCCGGCTCCCCCTCCCACTCCGTGTCCATCACGCGGAGCTCCGCCACGATCGGCCTGCCATCGCGGAGGATTTCGATCTCCAGCGCTCCGCCGGAGAGGGGGGTACCGAAGTGGGACCCGACCAGGGCGCTCACCTCCCGGCCGAACAGCTCGGCGGCGGTCCGGTTCGCGAACCGGATCCCGCCATCCCCGTCCACCACCAGGATGCCATCGGCGGTCCGCTCGATGATGCTGCGGAACCTGTCTTGCAAAGCGCTCAGCTCGTGACGGGCCGCCGCCGCGTCCGATCCCCTGTCGCGGGACTTCTTGCCGGCCAGGCTCGTTTTTTCCATACATGCCGTCGGCCGGCCCCCCCCGCCGTCGCGCGGGAGTCGCACGGCGCTGATGGGCGCACGCGGACAGATCGAACGGGCATACGCTGCATCTTCGGGGCCAGCCCCAGATCGACGTGGAGAGCACCGTGGGGCGCGGCGGCGTGTTCACGGTGAGTCTGCCGCGACGCCCCCTGGTGGCCGCCGACGGCTGAACCGCGGCGGCGTGCTCAGTCCAGCCAGCGGGTCCGGTCGGCGGCCGGCTCGCGCGGCTTCGGCGCCGGGACCTCCGCCGGCTCCCCCAGGAAGACGATGGCCGCGAGGCGCTGAGCGGGGCCGACCTCCAGCGCCGTCCGGAGCGCCGGCTCGTCCATCACCGCGCCGGTCTTGATGTGGGTTCCCAGCCCCGTTTCCACCGCGGCCAGGCTCAGGTTCTGGATCGCCATGAACGCCGTGGCGTAGTCCTCCTCCCGGACCTCGGGGTCCTCCGCCACCGCCACGACGACGCCGATCATCGCCGGCACCGCGAGCGTCCGTCGCGTCACCTTCTCGCGCACCGCATCGGCCGCCGCCGGGTCGTCGATCCGGGCGGTCTTCCGCCCCGCGAGGGCTTCGGCGTACGCACGCCTGGACCGGTCCCCGAGGACGCGGAACTCCACCGGCCGGGTCATCCGGTGGTTGGGGGCCTGGAGCGCGAGCTCGAGGAGCGCCTCGATCCGTTCCCGCGGCACCGCCCGGGGGGCGTACTCCTTGACCGAGACGCGGTCCCGGATCGCCTGCCGCACGTCCATGTTCCTAGTCTCCGGCCATCGGGGGGGCGTAGGGGAGCGGGCGGGCGCTGGTGGGCGAGTCGCCGCGGCCGCGCGCCGTCGAGGTGGCGGGAGATCCCCCGTCCTCCTCGAAGACCACGCCCCGGGCGGCCTGGAGCGCCTTCCACACCCGGGGCGGCGAGAAGGGGAGGGAGTCCATGCGGATGCCGACGGCGTCGTAGATGGCGTTGGCGATGGCGGGGATGGACGGGTGCAGCGGCCCCTCTCCCGCCTCCTTCGCGCCGTACGGGCCCTCCGGATCGATGGACTCGATGATGAAGGACTCCATGTCGGGGGTGTCGAGGGAGGTGGGGATCCGGTAGTCGAGGAGGGACGGGCCGTTGTGCAGGCCGGCCTTCCCCTCGTGCTCCGACTTGAACACCTGCTCCTCCATGAGCGCCTCCGCGAAGCCCATGTAGGCGGACCCCTCCATCTGCCCCTCCACCAGCACGGGGTTGAGGGCGCGGCCGCAGTCGTGGGCGATCCAGATGTTCTTCACGTCCACCACCCCCGTCTCCTCGTCCACCTCGACCTCCGCGACATGGGCGGTGAAGGAGTAGGCGGGGGAGGCCCCGATGGTTCCGCCGCGGTACTCGCCGTGGACGTCCTTGGGGGTGTCGTACCAGCCGGTGGAGCCGAGCGTCCCGTGCTTCGCCTCGGCGATGTTGAACGCCTCGGAGATCGGCATCCTGCGGCCGGTGTCCCGCAGGTCGAACGCCCACCCGCCGGCGAGCCCGACACGCTCCGCGCTCACCTCCCAGGCTGCGGCGACGGCGCCCGTCACCTTCTCCCGGATCTGCCGCGCGGCGTGGATGGCCGCGTTCCCCACCATGAACGTCTCGCGGGAGGAGTACGCCCCCAGGTCGACGGGAACCTGGTCGGTGTCGGTGGAGACCACGCGCACGTAGTCCAGCGGCACTCCCAGCTCCTCGGCGGCGATGCTGGCGACCACGCTGTCGCTCCCCTGCCCGATCTCGCTGGCACCGCTCCATACCGTCACCCGACCGGACCGCTCCACCGCCATCTGGACGGCGGACTGCGGCATGTCGTTCGGGTAGATCGGGTAGTTCGTCCCGGAGATGTAGCAGGACCCCGCGACGCCGATCCCCCGCCCCCTGGGCAGGCGGCCGTGCTTGTCCTTCCACCCGCTCGCGCGCTCCACCGCCTCCAGGCACTCCAGGAACCCGTTCGACCGGACCCGCAGCTCGTTGATGGTCCGCCCCGTGCCCATGAAGTTCCGCCGCCGCAGCTCGATCGGGTCCAGCTCCAGCGCACGCGCCAGACGGTCCAGCTGCACCTCGAAGGCGAACCGCGGCTGCACGCTGCCGTGGCCCCGCTTCGGTCCGCACGGCGGCTTGTTCGTGTACACCCGCGTCGAGTCGAACCGGTACGACCCGAGCGCGTACGGCGCCGTCAGCAGCTGGCCGGCGTAGTAGGCCGTGACCAGACCGAACGACGCGTACGCGCCACCGTCCAGCAGGATCTCGTGGTCCACCGCCCGGATCTTCCCCCTCCCATCCGCGCCGAGGCGGCACTTCATGCGCATGGGATGCCGCCCCCGGTGCGAGTAGAACACTTCCTCCCGCGTGTACAGGATCTTCACCGGCCGGCCGGTCTTCTGCGCGAGCTTCGCGACGCAGAACTCGAGATCGAAGGGCTCGGACTTCCCGCCGAAGGCGCCGCCCACGGCGGGCTGGATCACCCGGATCCGGGCCACGTCCAGGTCCAGGACCCGGGCCAGCTCGCGGTGGAGGTAATGGGGGACCTGCGTCGAGGACCAGACGGTGAGCCGGCCCTCGGGGTCCACGTAGCCGATGGCGCAGTGCGGCTCGATGGGGGCATGGGTGGAGCCTTCGAAATAGTAGTCGCCCTCCACCACCACGTCGCTCGTCGCCAGCTCCTCGTCCACGGCGCCGAACTCCAGCTTCACCCGCTTCGTGATGTTGCCGTTGTGCCCCTCCTTCTTCGGGGCGTGGATCGGCTCGTCCCCGGGCTCCGGGTCGAGCGCGTCCCGGGGATCGAAGTACGCCGGGAGCGGCTCGTACAGCACACGGATGGCGTCCAGCGCGCGGATGGCGGTGTCCTCGTCCACGGCCGCCACGGCCGCCACCGCATCCCCCACGAACCGCACCTTGTCGACGCAGAGCGCCTCCTCGTCCCGCGTCCACGGGATGATGCAGTACTTCGCCGGCATGTCCGCGCCCGTGATCACCCCCCTCACTCCCTCCATCGCCTCCGCCGCCGACGCGTCGATGGACAGGATGCGCGCGTGGGGGTGCGGCGAGCGGAGGATCCTGCCATGGAGCATGGCCGGGAGCGCGATGTCGTCCGTGTAGACCGCCCGCCCCGTCGCCTTCTCCATCCCGTCGCTCTTCAGCATCCGCGTGCCGATCAGCGCGAACTCGCGCTCGATCAGCGCGTCGAGCGACTCCGCCGGCACCGCGGAGCGCTCCTGGCGGGGACGCAGCTCTTCGGGTCGCATCGGAGGAAGACTACCGTGTCCGGGAAGCCGGCTCAAGCGGCACCGTACGGCTGCCTCCCGCAGCCACACAGGAGCTCGTGCGCTCGCGGCGTGACCCGCGCGCGTCAACTCGATTGCGACTCGACCCACCGTGCGGCTTCAATGAGGCCCCGGCCCGAAGACCGGGGTGAAAGAGGCGCGGGCAGTGCGCGTACGCGTTGAACATGCTGACCGGGAGGAGGTCGCGAGCGGGATCGGCGCCGGCGTCCGTCTGCTGCCGGGTCACGGGGCCGCGTCCCCGCGCACGCTGGACCGCAGGGCGGCATTGTAGCGTTGCGACAGGTCCTCGCCGTAAAGGCGGGCGCAGAGTCGCGTCTTCAGATCCTCTTCCGGCAGCCCCTCCGGAAACGAGGACAGGACCAGGGCCCGCGCGCTGTCGAACATCCGCGCGGCCAGCACGAGGCGCCGCTCGGGACGGAGGGCGAGCCAGCGCTCCCGCATGATGCGCGCGGCCGCGGGCGTGGTGTCACCCTTCATGAGCTTCCTGCCAGACGTCCTCGAGTCCGAGCTGCTCGAGCCAATGGTCCATGTAGGTGCGATCGTACCCCGTGGCGGCCAGGTCCGCACATCACGCAACTGCACTTCGGAGCGCGAGTCCCGGGCCCAGTCCAGCTTCGAGATCATCAGATCCTCCTTGCTGACGATCCATACACGCACGCCGGCGACGGTGATAGCGCGCCGCCGCTCGAACTCGTGAAGCCGATAGGGAGTGTGCTTCCGCACATGCTCGATCATCGGCGCATCCGCGGCGGACAGCGCAACCACGAAGTCCAGGTCACGGGTCATGCGCGGTTCGGCATAATAGCTCAGCGCGAGTGACCCGGTCAGCATGTACTCCAATCCGAGACGTTCGAAGCGCTCGATGACATCGCGCAGGACCGCGATCTCGGTAGGTAGGGTCACCTGATTCCGCTCCGCCTCCCCTTCCGCTCCGCCGCCTCGCCCCAGCGCGCCATGAAGGCGTCGATGAACTCGTGCGCGGCCTCCGGCACGACCGCCAGGGGCGCGAGGGCCATGGCGACGCACAGCGCGACGTGATAGCCCTCGGCCCGGGCGGCCTCGGCGCGTCGCCAGGCAGGGTGCGCGTCGTTGACCAGGACGGTGGACTCCACGAGCCGGGCCATCGCGCCCGCCCCCCCGCGGGACTCGTACGCGATCTCGAGGGCATAGCGGCCACGCCTCCGTCCGCCCGGGCGCCCCGGCAACCCGGTGCGGGCCGACGGGGCGGCTCCGGGCGGGGGGGGCGTCGCCG
>DATKBW010000097.1:0-25850 GCA_035513575.1 Longimicrobiales bacterium
TGCCGACGCCGCTCGTTCTCCTTTCACGTCGGGATTCGGCGTCGGAGCGACACAGAATGCGAAGGAGCGGCGGCGCGTGCAGCCCCGACGTCGCTCAGCGCCGTGGATCGAGAACAGAGGGAGTACGAGGGGCAGGAATTCTCGATTCACGCCGCCGCCGGGAGCCGGGGCCCCGCGGATCGACGGCTCGCGAGCCACGATCAGGCTCCCGGACCGTTCCTACTGTCGCATCAACTCGGAATGAGGACAGCCTAGGCGGCTACTCCAGGCGGGACCAGCGGATGCCGACGCGGTGGATGGTGCCGAGGTACTCGAACGCCTGGACCGCGTAATCGACGGCGACGGACCCGATGGAAACCCCGCCGCCGAAGCGGAGCCGCCCCAGATTCCCCTCGCCTTCGCCGAGCGCCACACCCGCCCGGAGTACGGCGGACACGGCGCCGCCGGGCGGGAGGAGGCCGGCCTCGGCGCCGAGGGCGAGCCCGGCAGATTGCTCCTGGATCCCCCAGACCGCGTCGGCGAACGCCCTGGCGCCGTACGCGGCGCCGATGCGGTGGTCGTAGGCGGCGCCGACGCGGGCCTGGGCGGGGAGCGGCGCATCGCCCATCTCTGCGCTGCCGAGGGCGGTGCCGACGTTGCGGAGCGAGCCTCCGAGCGAAAGCCGTCTGCCGACCCGGAGCTGGGCCCCCGCATCGAGGAAGAGGGCATCGCGGGAAACGCCGGCCAGGTTGCTGGTCACGATGCCCAGGGAGAGACCGACCGCCGCCCGGCCGCCGGGGAGTGTGCGCGCCGCCGCCAGGCGGGCGGCAGCCTCGGTGGCGCTGACGCGTTCGCCGGTGCCGCGCCCCCGCTCGCCGCCATAGGCGGGGTCGGGGACGATCTCCTCGAGGCTCCCCGCGTCCAGGAAGAGCACCCCTGCGCCGAGGCCCAGGGGGCCGGCGCGGAGGGCGCCGGAGAGGGAGCCGACGGAGACATCCTGAACGTAGGCCTGGTAGCCGAGCCCGGCCGCTTTCCGCAGCCACGCGACGGAGGCGGGATTGTAGAAGACCGCATCCGGGTCGCCGAAGGCGGCGGTGTACGCGCCGCCGAGGGCGGTGGCGCGGGCGCCGGCGGGCATCTGGAGGATCTCGGCCCCCGCGGAGCCGGCGCCCTGTGCGCAGGCGGGCGGGGCCGGGAGGGCGCCGAGGGCGGCGGCGGCGCCGAGAAGGAGGGGGGCTCGCCGCCGGGCCCGGTGGAGCTCAGCCATCATCGCCTCCGAAGGCGCGGGCCACGATGAGCTTGCGGCGGACGAGGCCATCGCCGATCCGGACCACGAGGAAATACACGCCGGGCGCGACGCCGCCACCGCGGTCGGTGCGGAGGTCCCACTCGATGCGCTGCCCGGAGGCCTCGAGCAGGGGCATCAGATCGATCACCCGTGCGCCGCGCAGGGTGTAGATGGCCGCGGACACCGGCGGCACCCCGAAATTGAGGACGAGGCGGCGGGCATCGGAGCGGATGGGGTTCTCGCTCAGGTTGAAGAGCTCGCCCGTCTCCAGGACCGTGGTCCCCGCGATGGCGGAGGCGACCACGCCGGCGGGGTCGTTGCGCAGGTCGAGTGCCCCCGAGCGCAGGCCGATGCTGCTGGTGAGGGCGGGGAGGAAGAGGGCCTGGAAGGTGGCCCCGTTGGGGACCGCGCCGCTGAGGACCAGGGCCACGACCAGGTCGAGGGTATCGTGGGCGGGGATCACCAGGTCGGGGGTGAGGACCACGACCACGGAGTCGCCAGCGAGGGCGAGGGTGGTGTCGGAGAGGATCGGCTCGTTCGGGTCGTACGCCCGGTCGTCGTCGAGGTCGTGGATGAGGATCAGGCGCGCGGCGGGGTCGTGCCCCACGAGGGCGAAGCCCAGGCTGTCCACGAGCACGCCCTCGTAGCCGTCGACCACGAGGCGGAGGTCGAGGAGCGGGATGAGCGCCCCCTGGCGGCTGGGGCGCGGGTCCGGGGAGGACGGGATCGCCGCCGCTTCGATGGCGAGGACCGCGGGCGGCGTGACGACGAGGGCGACCTGCTCGGAAAAGCCGGAGCCGCTGACGGTGATGGTGGTCTCGCCGAGTGCGGCGGTCGTGACCACACCGTCGGGCGAGACGGTGGCGACCGCCGGATCGGCGGAGACCCAGGAGGAGGGGCCGGCCAGGGAATCGCCGAACGCGTTGATGACGATGGCGCGGATGTCGAGCGTGGCGCCGAGGGGGAGTGTATCGACGCGCACGGAGAGCCAGAGCTCGGTGGCGAGCGCGGGGTCCACGAGCGTCTCGAGGGCGGCCCGGGCGTCGAGCTTGCCCCACCCCCACTGGGCGTTGGGCACGCCGGTGGAGCCATCGCTGTAGTCGCGCTGTGTGAAGGCGTCGGTCGCAGCCGTGGCGGTCAGGATCCCGATGGCCTCCGCGGGCGTCATCGCGGGGTCGTGCTGGAGGAGGAGCGCGACGGCGCCGGCGACGTGTGGCGAGGACATGCTGGTGCCGAGCTCGACCCGGTGCTCCTCGGAGGGCGCGAGCAGCTGGGAGGGGATGAACGCGTCGCGGGAGCGCGTCGACATGACCATCATTCCCGGCGCGGTGATCTCCGGCTTCAGGCGGCCATCGCGCGTGGGCCCGGCGCTGGAGAAGAACGCGATGTCGCCCACGGGCTGGGTGACCCCGAAGAGCTCGGCGAGGCACGTGGACGGGCTGGCGGGGGTGGGCCAGCAGACCCGCGTGGCGTAGGCGCCGACGGCGATGACCTGGCGCGCGGTGGCCGGGGTGCCGATGGCCTGCGTGTTGTCGAACCCGTCCCGCCCCTGCACGAACCCATCGCGGCCCAGCCGGTAGCCCGCGACCCAGAGGTCCAGGGGCTCGGCGGGCGGGTCGGCGGAGGACAGGCGGAGCGTCCATTCGCCGACGGCCGGGGAGCCGCTCGTGCCGCATCCGCTCAGCTCGATGACCGCGTTCCGGTCGCCGTTGCCGGGGTAAAGCTCCGCGGGCGCTAGGATCGCGACCCGTCCCTCCGGATGGTCCTGGACCACCTCCTGCCCGGTGGTGGCGGAGGCCGTGCTGCCACCGGGCCGCTGCACCTCGAAGCCGATCTCCTGGCCGCCGTCGTGCCACACATCGACATAGACGTAATCGTCGCAGCGGCGGGAGCTCGGGCTGTAGTCCGTGACCCGGAAGGTGATCACCGCGGTCTTTCCGGGCGCCGGCTGAGCCCGGGCGTGCACCAGGAGGGTGGTGAGCTGCGGCGTGGTGTTGGGGGCGTTCCCGTCGTTGCCGGCGGACGTGACGATGATCCGCCCCGGGCCGGTCAGGGCGTCCAGCGCCTGCTCCATGAGCGACGTGCCATCGTGGGGTCCGACGAGCGTGCCGAGGGAGATGTTCACGACGGCCGGCCGGTTCATGGAATCGGCCTTTTCGAACATCCACGCGACGCCATCCACCAGGTCCGACTCGAGGAAGGAGAACCGAACCGCCAGGATGTCCGCCTCGGGCGCGACGCCGGCGTAGCGAAACGCGCCGGCGGAGTCCGGGTGGGGGGCGGAGCCGTCGCCGGCGGCGATGCCGGTGACGTGGGTCCCGTGGCCGTTCGGGTCCCCGGACCCGCAGCTCCGCGTCCGGATCTCCGCGGGCCCGCAGATGATGCCCCTCACCTGGTCCCAGAGGAACAGGGTGCGGGGGACGCCGTTCGCGTCCAGGAAATCCTCGTGCGCGTACTCGAGCCCGGTGTCGATCACCCCGACGACCACGCCGCGCCCTGTGCTGCCCAGGAACGAGGAGCCGAGGTGCCGTCGCACCTCGTCGACGCGGGAAGCGGACGCGGCGGAGTCGTTGTGGAGCGACAAGGGCCGCGCGGCCTCGATGCGGGCGAGCGATGGGAGCCGGATGAGGGCGGGCACCGCGGCGGGCGGGACCCGCACCGTCGCGATACGGCCGATGACCCGCCCGACCTCTCCGCCCAGCGCGCGGATCTCCGCGAGGGCGGCCGGGGTCCGCAGCTCGATGAGGAGGGGCACGCGGATCGTGCCGCCGGGTCCCCGCTCGAGCACGAGGGGCGACGGCGTGGGCCGGGCGGGACGGCCGGGCTCCGGGGCACGGGGCTGGTCCGGGTCGAGGGGGGGCGGAAGAGGACGGAGCTCCAGGAGCCGGAGCCGCGGATCCACCCAGGGCTCCTGCGCCGCCGCGGGCGCGACGACGAGGAGGAGCGCAAGGAGGAGGAAGGACCAGGAACGGGACAAGCGGTTGATGCTCCGGAGGGGGACGCGTCGGCGCGCCGAAATATAGCGGCTCAGGCCCCGGCGGCCACCTCGGCGCCGAATCGTTGCGTGATCTCCTCGGCGAGGGCGCGGCTCGCAGCGGACGCGGGGCCGGGGCGGACCCGGGGCAGCGGCTTGCCGGCCTCCAGGGCGTGGAGCAGCGCGTCGGCGGGGTCGAGGAGCGTGTCCATGTCGCCATCGCGGGCGCTGGCAATGGCCTGCCGGAGGTGCTCGCGCGCATGGTCGACGTGTCCCGCGACGAGGCACCCGCGCCCGAGTCCGAGGTGGAGCAGGGCCCGCAGACGCAGGTCGCCGGATTCCAGGGTCCGGAGGATCCTGGCGCGGCGGCGCGTGAACGCCGCGGTGTCGCCCAGCTCGGCGGCGAGGACGGCCCGCTCCGTCGCCGCCTCGGCCCGGTGCTCGACCCAGGTGGAGTGCGTCTCGACGACCCCGTAGCAGGCCTCCGCGGCGCTCCAGAGCCCAACCCGGCGGAGCGCCGCGGCCATGGCGAGCAGCGCGGCGTTCCTGTGCGGGTCCGTGACCGGGAAGAGCTCCACCGCGGCGAGACCCTCCCGGAGGGCCGCTTCCACGTTGCCGGCGGCGAGCTCGAGGTCGCAGAGCGCGCCGGCCGCCACCGCGCGAACGAGCCGATCCGCAGCCGCGACGCCCCGCGCGGCCACCGCCTCCAGAATGGCGCGCGCGGCGTCGCGATTTCCGCGGGCGCTCTCGGCGCGGGCCACTTCGTCCATGGCCCTGGCCCACTGGACCGGCTCGCCCAGGGAGTCGGCCAGCGACGCGGCCTCGTGGCCGACGTCGACAGCCCGGTCCCACTCCTCGCGGCCGCGGTGCACGCGGGCGATGCGGCGGAGCGCGCGGACCTGGTGAGCGGGGAGGTCGTGCTCGCGAGCCAGCTCCAGCCCGGTCCGGTAGAATTCCTCGGCGGCGAAGCGGTGCCCCGCGCCTTCGGCCGCCGCGCCCACCTCGAGGGTGGCGGTGGCCAGGCCGAGGGGGCTGCGGCCGCCGGCCTCCGCCAGGTACGCCATCAGCCGGTCCCGCTCCGGGTCCCGGGCATCGAGACGATCGATCTCCCGCCGCACTTCGTCCAGCTGTGCCTGCAGCGAGTCCGCAGCGGGGCCGCCCAGTCCCCGGAGCAGGAGGCGGCGCACCGGCCGGAGCGCCAGGAACCGGAGCCGCGCGCGGCGCCCGAGCTCCGGCTCCCGCTCCCGCCCGTCGATGTCCCGGAGCGTGAGCCACCCCCGGAAGCAGTCCTCGCGGGCGGGCGCGGCGATGCGCGCGATGCGGTCGTAGCGCGCCATCGTCAGTGCTCCTGCGTCAGGACGGTCCCGTCCCCCGGACACTCGGCCACGAACGCCGCCAGTGCGCCCTCGAACGCCGTGGTGTTGCGCAGCGGCGTCGGGCGGCCTCCCACCGTGGCCTTGATGGCCCGGCGGAACGCGGCGCCGGAGGAATACCCGAGCTGCCCGGCCACGGACTCGACGCTGCGACCGGGCTCCAGCAGCCACTGGAGGCCGTAGAGGATCCGCAGCCAGAGGAGGAGCCGCCCGGGGGTGGAGAGCCCCCACTGCTCGCAGCGGCGCTCCAGCGTGGAAACGGACACGCCGTGGCCGGCTGCGAGCCCCGGGACCTGGAGGCCCGCGGCGAGCCCCGCCGTGGCGGTGCGCACCAGCGCCCGCCCTTCTCGCCGGACGCGCGTCCGGAGCCGCTCCTCCAGCCGGTCGGCGAGCTGGTCCCCCAGCGCGTCGGTCATCATCTCCTCGACCAGCCCGGGGTTCCCCGCGTCGCCGCCGGGGACCACGTCCGTGGCGCCCGCCTTCCCGAGACGGAAGAGGTCACGGCCGTCCAGCTCCCCCCACACGACGATGGGCGTGAGGGGGAACCGCTGGGAGAACCGGTAGATGCGGAGCACGCCGTCCTTGCCGCGTTCGGCGTGGAGGTCGGCGACCGCCGCCACGGCGGGGCGCGCCTTGACGAGGCGGGCGAGGTCGCGCCAGTCCTCGGCCCAGGCGACGTCGTGGCCGCGCGTGGCCTCGCCCAGCACTCTGCGCTGCTCCTCGGTCCGCAGGAGGGCGGCGATCAGCGCCATGGTGGAGGTCCGGAGGGGGTGTTCGGGGTGGACCCGGAGAGTGTAAGCAGGGCGGTCCGGCGAGGGCAAGCCCGCCGTTCCCCGCGGAAGACGGGAGGAACGGGCGCCCGCGCCGGCCCCTCCCGATGCGCCGGCCCCGCGGCAAGGCGGCCGGCCGGGGCGCCGCTCAACCGCCCAGCTGCGTCTTGGGCGGCAGCTTCACGCCCGTCTCCATCCAGGCGTGGCGCCCGTCGAGCACCTCCTGGGCGACCTCGTAGGTCCGCACGTCGTCGTTGTCGAAGATGCGCTCGAACTTCTCGTCGATCCGGCGGCGGGCCTGCCGACAGAAGAGGTCCGCGAGGGTCACGGGCCCGGCGTCGGCGCCGTTGTGGCCCCTGCGCTTGACCGCGTAGGCGCACACGGCCGACATGGCGAACAGCTCGGCGCCGATCTCGACCATCCGGAACAGCACGGCCTGCCGCTTCTCGAGCCGGGCGCCGAACCGGCCCATGGCGATGGCCAGGGCGCGGGCCAGCTTCCTCGCCCGGCGCTCCGCGTACCCGACATGCTCCGCCAGCTCGCCGAAGTCGGCGTGACGGGGCCAGCGGCTCCAGCCGGTGACGTTCCCGGCGTACCAGCGGGTCATGTGGGCCCCGAGCCCGACGACGTCCCGGGCCTTCTCGCCCATGGACGCGTCCGCCTCGATGAACCTGCCGGCCTTCTGGAGGTGTGGATCCACGGCCTCGCGGGCGATGAAGAGCCGCATGATCTCGCTGGACCCCTCGAAGATCATGTTGATCCGGAGGTCCCGCATGACCTGCTCCAGCGCGATCGGCGCCTCGCCGCGGTTCTCCAGGGAGTGGGCCGTCTCGTAGCCCCGGCCGCCGCGGATCTGCATGGTGAGATCGCTGATTCGCCAGGCGGTCTCCGAGTTGAACATCTTGGCCATCGCGGCTTCGAGGCGGATGTCGGTATCCTTCGCATCCGCCAGCGCGGCGGAGACCTCCGCGACGGCCTCCATCGCGAACGTGCTCGCGGCGATCTCGCCGAGCATCTGCGCCACGGCATCGTGCTTGCCGACCGCGGCGCCCCACTGGACCCGCTCGCTGGCGAAGTCCCGCGCGACGCGGGTGCACCACTTCCCCGCCGCCGCGCAGGTCGCGGGGATGGTGAGCCGGCCGGTGTTGAGGGTGATGAGCGCGAGCTTGAGCCCCTTCCCCTCGCCCCAGAGCACGTTCTCCTTCGGGACCCGGACGTTGGTGAACTTCATCAGCCCGTTCTCGATCCCGCGCAGCCCCATGAACTCGCAGCGGTACTCGGTCTCCACGCCCTCCCAGTCCGCTTCCACGATGAATGCGGTGATGGGGCGCCGGGTCTTCCCCTCCTGCGCCGGGGTCCGGGCCATCACGACCATGACATCGGCGATGGGGCCGTTGGTGCACCAGAGCTTCGAGCCGTTCAGGATGTAGGCGGTGCCGTCGTCGGTGAGATCGGCGGTCGCCTCCATGCGGGCCGGGTCCGAGCCGACGTCCGGCTCCGTCAGGGCGAACGCGGAGATCTCGCCGTTCACGAAGCGGGGGAGGTACTTCTTCTTCTGCTCGGGTGTGCCGAACATCTTGAGCGGCTGCGGCACGCCGATGGACTGGTGGGCGGAGAGGAGCACGCCGAGGGCCGAGGAGTAGGAGCCGATCATGGCAATGGCCCGGCCGTACATGGTCTGCGACAGCTCGAGGCCGCCGTACTCCTGCGGGATCTTCATCCCGAAGGCCTTCAGCTTCCGGAGGCCGTCGATGACGGGCTCGGGGACCTTCCCGGTCCGCTCGATCTCCAGCCCGTCCACCTCGGTCTCCAGGAACTCGCGCACCGCGCGCATGAACGCTTCGCCGCGCTGCTGGGCCGCCGGGTCGGGGTCGGGGATGGGGTGGATCAGGTCCATCCTCAGGTTCCCGAGGAAGAGCTCGCGGACGAAGCTCGGCTTCACCCACTCCTTCTCGCGCGCGGCCTCGGCGACCTCGCGGGCATCCCGCTCCGTGACCGTCTGCGGGGAGACCTTCCGTTCCGGTACTTCGGTGGTGCTCATCACGCCCTCGACTGGGACTCGATTCGTTGGTGGGGGCCTCACGGCAAATTACCGGCCCCGAACCGACGGGGCCAGTTCCACCGGGGCTCTTGCTGTCCGGCCGCGCCGGCGTGCAGGTTCCCCCATCACTTCCGAACAGGAGCCGGCACCATGCACGTGGATCGTCGCACCTTCGTGGCGCAGCTGTCCGTCTTCGGCCTCGGCGGCACATTCGCCGAACGGCTCTGGATCCGGCTCGTGGAGCAGGAGCGGATCACGGCCGAGATGGTGAAGGACGCCGAGGCGGTGGCCGGGCTGGAGTTCAGCGAGGAGGAGCGGGAGATGATGCTCCAGGGGCTGGAGCGCAACCTCCAGGCGTACGAGGATCTGCGGAAGGTCACCATCCCGAACGGCGTCCCGCCGGCCGTGCACTTCGATCCGCGGCTCCCGCACATGCGATCGCCGGGCCCGGCCGGCGGGGAGCGGGACGAGGGGCCCGCGGACCCGGCCCGCCGGTTCGACGCGGTGCGGCCCTCGTCGCCGGGCGCCGTCCGGCGGCCGGCGAACCTCGAGGAGTCGGCGTTCTGGCCGGTGACGCGGCTGGCGGAGCTGGTCCGGACGGGGGCGGTGTCGTCCGAGGCGCTGACGGAGATGTACCTGGACCGACTGCGGCGCCACGGCCCGGTGCTGGAGGCGGTGATCACGCTCACGGACGACCTGGCGCTGCGGCAGGCCCGGCGGGCGGACGCCGACCTGAAGGCCGGCCGGTACCGCGGCCCGCTGCACGGGATCCCCTGGGGCGCGAAGGACCTGCTGGCGACCGAGGGCTACCGCACCACGTGGGGCGCGAAGCCGTACGAGGAGCAGGTGATCGCGGAGACCGCGACGGTGGTGCGGCGGCTCGAGGAGGCCGGCGCCGTCCTCGTCGCCAAGCTGACCCTCGGCGCGCTGGCCATGGGCGACGTCTGGTACGGCGGCCGCACTCGCAACCCGTGGGACCTGGAGCAGGGCTCGAGCGGGTCGTCCGCCGGGTCGGCGGCGGCCACCGTGGCGGGGCTGGTGGGCTTCGGGATCGGGACGGAGACGCTGGGCTCCATCGTCTCGCCCGCGACGCGGACGGGGGCCACCGGGCTGCGCCCGACGTTCGGCCGCGTGAGCCGCCACGGCGCCATGGCGCTCTCGTGGAGCATGGACAAGATCGGGCCCATCTGCCGCAACGCCCAGGACTGCGCCCTGGTGTTCGCCGCCATCCACGGCGCGGACGGGAAGGACCCGACGGCCCGGACGGTGCCGTTCGAGTGGGACGGCGGCGCGGGGCTGCGGGGGCTTCGGATCGGCTACCTGCGGAGCGCGTTCGAGCGTGAGCCCCAGGGTCAGGACGAGGAGGCCCGGGCCCGGTCGCGGCAGGCCATCGCGCTGGAGCAGGCCGCGCTGGCCACGGTGCGGCGGGCGGTGGAGGACGCGGGGGGCCGGCTGGTCCCCGTGGCGCTGCCGGACGACCTCCCCGTCAGCGCGCTCCGGATCATCCTCACCGCCGAGGCGGGCGCGGCATTCGACGAGCTGACCCGCAGCGGCCGGGACGACCTGCTGGTCCGGCAGGACGCCGGCGCGTGGCCGAACACGTTCCGGCAGGCCCGCATGATCCCCGCGGTGGAGTACATCCAGGCGAACCGGATGCGGACCATGCTCATGGCCGAGATGGACCGCGCCATGGCCGATGTGGACGTGTTCGTCACGCCCAGCTACGCCGACAACGTCCTGCTGATCACCAACCTCACCGGCCACCCGGCCGTCGTGGTGCCGAACGGGAGGATCGACGGCAGCCCGTCCAGCGTCTCGTTCGTCGGCGGGCTGTGGAAGGACAGCGAGACGCTGCGCGTGGCGAACGCGTACCAGGACGCCACGGAATGGCACCGCGGCGTGCCGGAGCCGTTCCGCTAGGTCGGGCGCGACCGCCCGGGGGGCCGCGCCGGCGCGACCGCCCGGGGGCCGACCCCCCCCCGCCGGCTGGCGTCAACCCGGATATCGGCACCCGACGGCGGGGCGGGTGCTGCCCTGCCGTCACCATGTGGCGTCAACCCGGATGTCCTCAACAGATCCCCGGCCTGGCTACAGCCCTGCCGTCATCTGGTGACGTCAGGACGGCTGTGTTCGCGAAATCGAAGGACGAGTGCCACCGTGACGTCCTCAGCCCCCGCGGTGTGTCAGGGGGCGCCCGGTGACGCCACGGGGTGCACCGCCCCGGCGGCGGCGAGGGCGCCCGGTCCCCATCTCCCCTGTCCCCCAGTCCCCGGCTCCGATCGGCACGTCCTCCCGCCCGCGCGCACCCCCGGGCTGCCTCCGTCCCGAAGCGCCGTCCCATCACCGCAGCATGAGCTTCGCGATCGTCTGCTTCTGCATGTTCGACGTGCCCTCGTAGATCGTGCCGATCTTGGCGTCGCGGTACAGCTTCTCGACAGGATACTCCTTCGTGAAGCCGTAGCCCCCGTGCAAATCCAGGCAGGTGGAGGCGATCCGCTGGGCGGCTTCGCTGGCGTACAGCTTGGCCATGGCGGCCTCACCGAGGAAGGGGCGGCTGGCCTCCTTGAGCCGGGCGGCGTTGTAGACGAGCAGCCGGGCGGCTTCCAGCTCGGTCCGCATCTCGGCGAGCTGGAACTTGACGCCCTGGAAGTCGCCGATGGGCCGGCCGAACTGCTGCCGCTCCTTGACGTAGCGGAGCGTATGGTCGAGGGCGCCCTGGGCCAGTCCGATCATCTGCGCGCCGATGCCGATCCGCCCCTCGTTGAGCTGGTCGATGGCGATCTTGTAGCCCTTGCCGACCTCCCCCAGCACGTTGGCGGCGTCGACCCGGCAGCCGTCGAAGCTCAGCTCCGTGGTCGACGAGGCCCGGATCCCGAGCTTGTCCTCCTTCTTCCCCACGGCGAAGCCCGGGGCGTCGCGCTCGACGAGGAACGCGGTGATCCCGCGGTAGCCCTCGTCCGGGCTCACATTCGCGAAAACGATGAACAGCCCGGCCTCCTCGCCATTGGTGATCCACAGCTTGGTGCCATCGAGGACCCACCCGCCGCCATCGCGCCGGGCGCGGGTCCGCAGAGCGAACGCGTCGGAGCCGGAGCCCGCCTCCGAGAGCGCGTACGCGCCGACCGTTCCGGAAGCCAGGCGCGGGAGGTAGCGGGCGCGCTGATCGTCGCTGCCGTAGCGGGCGATGGCGGTGTCGACCAGCGTATTCTGGACATCCACGAGCACGGCGACGGCGGGGTCGACCCGGGACAGCTCCTCCACCACGATGACGGACGTGAAGAAGGAGGCGCCGGCGCCGCCGTGCTGCTCGGGGATCTCGATTCCCATGAGGCCGAGCTCGAACAGCTCCTCGATCAGGGCGGGGTCCATCCTCGCGTCGCGATCCATGGCGTGGGCGCGCGGCGCGATGCGCTCTTCGGCGAACTGGCGCACCATGTCCCGGAACATCCCCTCTTCCTCGGCGAGCGCCGTGAGGGCGGGACGCTCGAGATCCATCACCGCCATGGTTTCTCCGGGACGATCATGCGTGTGAGTTGCGTGCCGACGACGGCTATGATACCAGTGCCCGGGGGGCACCGAAAGTGAAGGGAGGGCCGGTGGACGACGCACGCAGCCGCCAGATCGTGGAGCAGGTCCGAAGGATCCGGCACGACGCCAACAGCCCCATCACCGCGGCCCTCGGACACGTGCAGCTGCTGCTCGAGGAGCCCGCCGCCCAGCACCCCGATGTGCAGGAGTCGCTGCGGGTGGTGGAAGGAGAGCTGAAACGGCTGATCGACATCCTGTCGAAGCTCAGGGACATACGGCCCGACTAGGCGGAGCGCCGCTTGACGCCCCCTCCGGGCGGCGTCATCCTGACCCGCCACACCCAAACGACGATTCCCGCGGAGGAACGATGGCCGATCTGCCTTCCAATCTCCTCTACACCGAGGAGCACGAGTACCTCTCCGCCACCGAGGAAGAGGGGGTCTACACGGTGGGGATCACCGACTACGCCCAGGGCGAGCTGGGAGACATCGTGTTCGTCGAGCTGCCGGGCGAGGGAGAGACGCTCAAGAAGGGCGCGACGTTCGGCACCGTCGAGGCGGTGAAGGCCGTGAGCGACCTCTACATGCCCGTGACCGCGGAGATCATCGAGGCCAACGGCGCCCTGAACGACGACCCGTCCCTGGTCAATTCCGACCCCTACGGGACCGGGTGGATGATCCGGATCCGCGTGAGCGACCCGGGCGAGCTCGACGGCCTGCTGGGGCCCGAGGAATACGCCGAGCACATCGGCTGAGGAGACGCATGGCCCGCCTCACCTGGCACGGCCACTCCACGTTCACCCTCGAGACCGACCAGGGGCACCGGATCATGTTCGATCCGTACCTGGACGAGAACCCGCGGGCGGACATCCGGGTGGATGAGATCGGCGACCTCGACTACATCCTCGTCAGCCACGGCCACTTCGACCACTTCCTCGACGCCATCCCGCTGGCGAAGAAGACCGGGGCCGTGCTGATCTCCACCTTCGAAATCGTTTCCTTCTGCGAGACGAAAGGGCTCCGGAACGTGCACGCGCTCAACATCGGCGGCGGCAATCGTTTCGATTTCGGCTACGCCAAGATGACGCCGGCGCTCCACGGCGGTCAGGTCGAAGGGGATGAGGAGGGCACGTTCACGACGATGCCCGGCGGGTTCTGGCTGGGCCTGACCGGCGGCAAGCGGCTCTACTTCGCCGGCGACACCGCGCTGCTCACGGACATGCAGCTCCTGAAGGGGCAGGTGGATGTCGCCCTGCTGCCCATCGGCGACAACTTCACCATGGGTCCGACGGATGCGGCCCGCGCGGTGGAGTTCATCGAGCCGAAGGTGGTCATCCCCATGCACTACAACACCTGGGAGCAGATCGCGCAGGACCCGAACGACTTCCGGGAGCTGGTTGGTGAGCGGGCGGAGGTGGTGATTCTGGATCCGGGGGATAGCTATAACTTCTAGGCTCGCCTTCGGCTCGCAAGAGGTGGTCGCCTGCTTCTTCTTTGCGGGAGGGGTCATGGACATCGATGGGGACGCGCTGGCGGGGATGATCTTCACGCTGGTGCTGGTGGTGATCATCGGGGGGATCATTCTGATGTACCCGCTGACGCGGCGGCTGGGTCAGCTGATGGAGCAGCGGCTGGCGGAGCGGACGGGGGGGGCGGCGGGGTCGGAGGTGGGGGAGCTGCGGTCGGCGGTGCGGTCGCTGGAGGCGGAGGTGGAGCGGCTGGGGGAGCGGCAGCGGTTTTTGGAAGGGCTGGTGGAGAGCGGGGACCGGCGGAAGGAGCTGGCGGGTCCGTGAGCGTGGAGCACGCGACGCTGGGAGGTGGCTGCTTCTGGTGCCTGGAAGCGGTGTTCGAGCGGCTGGCGGGGGTGCGGAGCGTCACATCGGGGTACGCGGGCGGGGCGGTGGAGAATCCCGGCTACGGTGCCGTAAGCCGGGGGACGACGGGGCACGCGGAAGTCGTCCGGGTGGAGTACGAGCCGTCGGTGATCCCGTACCGGGACCTGCTGGGGGTGTTCTTCGCGACGCACGACCCGACGACGCCGGACCGGCAGGGGGCGGACACGGGGCCGCAGTACCGGTCGATCATCCTGTACGAGTCGGACGCGCAGCGGGCCACGGCGGAGTCGGTGCTGAAGGAGCTGGAGCGGGAAGGGGTGTTCGACGCGCCGGTGGTCACGGAGCTGGAGCCGCTGGAGCGGTTCTGGCCCGCGGAGCCGTACCACCAGGAGTACTACCGGAACAACCCGAACCAGCCGTACTGCCGCGTGGTGATCGATCCGAAGGTGGCGAAGCTCCGGTCGAAGTTCGCGGACCGGCTGAAGGCCGCGAGCGGCTGACGCCGGGACGCGCCGGGGACCCGCCGTGAGCGATGCCGTCCGCGACCTGGACTGGGGCCCCGACCGCGCCCGGGCGTTCGGCCGGGAGATGGTGGACCTCTGGGCGGAGCTGCTGGAGCGGCTGCCGGAGCTGCCCGCGGGGCGCGCCCTCACCGCGGACGAGGTCCGGGCCGCCGTGACCCGCCCCGTACCGGATGCCCCCACGCCGCCCGACGAGCTCCTCGCCTACCTGCGGGCGCTGGTGTTCGAGCACTCCACGTACCCGGGGCACCCCGGCTTCGTCGCCTACATCAGCGGCCCCGGGACGATCCCGGGCGCGGCGGCGGACCTGCTGGCGGCGGGGCTGAACCAGAACGTGGGCGGGTGGCGCCTGTCGCCGGCGGCGACGGAGATCGAGCTGCACCTCACGCGCTGGTTCGCCGCGCGGCTGGGGCTCCCGGACACGGCGGCGGGGATGATCACGTCGGGGGGCGCGATGGCGGGGTTCGTGGGGCTGAAGGCCGCGCGCGACGACCGCGCCGGATGGGACATCCGGCGGCAGGGCGTCGCGGCGGGCCCGCCCCTGACGCTGTACGCATCCGCGGAGGTGCACGACATCAACGCCCGCGCCGCCGACATGCTCGGCCTGGGCGCGGAGGCCCTCCGGCTCGTCCCGGTGGATGCGGGGCAGCGGATGCGCGTGGACGCGCTGCGGGCGGCCGTGGCCAGGGATGCGGGGGAGGGGCGGCAGCCGTTCTGCGTCGTCGCGACGGCCGGGACCGTGGCGACGGGGGCGATCGACCCGCTGGACGCGATCGCGGACGTCTGCGCCGAGCACGGTCTCTGGCTGCACGTGGACGGCGCGTACGGGGGCGTGGCCGCGCTGACGGACGCGCTGCGGCCGCGGTTCGCGGGGATCGAGCGGGCGGACAGCGTGGCGCTGGACCCCCACAAGTGGCTGTACACGCCGCACTCCGGGGGCGCCATCGTGGTGCGGGACTTCGGCAAGCTCCACGACGCGTTCGGCCTGGAGCCCAGCTACACGCACGAGGACAAGGCGGTCACGCGGCGGGGCATCGACTTCTACGCCCACGGGCCCCATTTCTCGCGCGGCTTCCACGCGCTGAAGGTCTGGGTGTCGCTCCTGGCGCACGGCTGGGGTGCGTATCAGCGCCGCATCGTCCACGACTGCGATCTGGCCGCGTACCTCCGCCGGGAGGTCGAGGCGCACCCCGAGCTGGAGCCCGTCGGCGAGCAGGGGCTGTCCATCGCCTGCTTCCGGTACGTGCCGCCATCGGCGCCGGAGGGACGGGGCCGGGAGCCGTACCTGAACGACCTGAACGAGCGGCTGATGACCGAGCTCCAGTGGAGCGGGCGCGTGTTCCCGTCCAACGCGGTCGTGGCGGGGCGCTACGCGATCCGGGCGTGCATCGTCAACTACCGGACGGAGGCGGAGGACATGGACGCGCTGCTGCGTCTCACGCTCCGGATCGGACGCCGGCTGGCCAGCGGGTCGGGCGCCCAGCCGTCGCAGCGGGACGGACGCGTCGAGGCGGAATCGGCCGAGGCGGAACCGACAACCGGTCTACCAGGAGAATCGCGATGATGGCGTGGAGCGTGGGAAGGCGTGGCGCGGCGCTGGCCCTCGGGCTGGCGCTGCTGGCGAGCGGGAGCGTCGGTGTCGCCGCGCAGGAGGGGCCGCGGCCCCTGGAGATCATGGACCAGTTCCGGCTCCGGTCCGTGGGCACGCCGCAGGTGAGCCCGGACGGCGCGTGGGTGGCGTACTCGATCGGGTACACGGAATACGACAAGAACCGGCGCCGGAGCCGGATCTGGATGCAGCCGTTTGCGGGCGGGGAGGCGATCCCCATGACGATGGAGGGGCTGTCCGCGGGGTCGCCACGGTGGAGCCCGGACGGGAAGTGGCTGTCCTTCTCCGCCTCCCGCAACGACGGCGAGACGCAGGTCTGGGCGCTGGACCGGCGCGGCGGCGAGGCGCGGCAGCTCACGTCGGTGAAGCAGGGGATCGACGGCTTCGCCTGGTCCCCCGACGGCAAGCGCCTCCTCCTCGAGATCACCCAGGAGCAGCTCCCGTGGGAGGCCGCCGACACGACGGACGCGGAGGGCGAGGAGGACGAGGAGGAGGACGATGACGAGGACGCGCCCCGCCCCTTCGTGATCGACCGACTCCAGTTCAAGCGGGACTACGCCGGCTACCTGGACCGCCTGCGGACGCACCTCTACGTGTGGGACCTGGAGACCGAGGCGCTCACCCAGCTCACCGAGGGCGACTACGACGACGGCATCGGGGCGTGGAGCCCGGATGGCCGCCAGGTGGCTTTCGTCAGCAACCGGACCGAGGAGCCGGACGACAACGACAACTCGGACCTGTGGATCGTGGACGTCCCGCCGCCGGCCTCGAGCAGGGACGAGAAGCGACCGATCCCGACCGCCCGTCGTCTGACCACGAACGAGGGTCCGGACGGGTCCCCGGTGTGGAGCCCGGACGGGCGGTGGATCGCGTACACGCGGGGCACGGAGCCGGAGCTGATCTGGTACGACGTGAACGAGATCGCCGTGATCCCCGCCGCGGGGGGCGAGCCGCGGTCGCTGACGGCGTCGCTGGACCGGAACGCGTCCAGCCTGCGCTTCGGCCCCGACGGGCGGCTCTGGTTCATCCTCGAGGACAGCGGCGAGCGGCATCTGGCGCGGATGCGCGTGGATGGTCGCGGCCTGGAGCGGGTCGTGACCGGGGAGCGGGTGGTCACCGGGTTCCACGTCGGGAAGGGCGGTCAGGTGGTGCTGGGGATGAGCGATGCGACGATGCCCGGCGAGGCGTTCGCCCTGGATCGGCGGGGGCCGCGTCGCCTGACGAACGTGAACGACGAGCTGCTGGCGGGGATCCGGCTGGGAGAGGTGCGGAACATCCAGGCCCGGAGCCGGGACGGCACGGAGGTCGAAGGGTGGGTCACGCTGCCCCCCGACTACCAGGAGGGGCGCCGCTACCCGACGCTCCTCCGCATCCACGGCGGCCCCGTGTCCCAGTACGACTGGGGCTTCAGCTTCGAGGCGCAGCTGTTCGCGGCGCACGGGTACGTGGTGGTGCGGGCGAACCCGCGGGGCTCGTCGGGCTACGGCCAGGCCTTCAGCGCGGCGCTCTTCGCCGACTGGGGGAACAAGGACTTCGAGGACGTCATGGCCGCGGTGGACCACGCCATCGCCGCGGGGTACGCGGACCCGGACCGCCTGGGCGTCGGCGGCTGGAGCTACGGCGGGATCCTGACGAATTACGTGATCACGAAGACGGACCGGTTCCAGGGGGCGATCACCGGCGCGAGCGAGGTGTTCTACCGCGCCAATTACGGCCACGACCACTATCAGCGTCACTGGGTGGCCGAGCTGGGGCTGCCCTGGGGCGAGACGGCGGAGAACTGGGACCGGATCTCCCCGTTCACCTACGTCGAGAACATCGTGACGCCGACGCTCATCATGGGCGGCGCGCTCGACTGGAACGTGCCGATCATCAACTCGGAGCAGCTCTACCAGGCGCTGAAGAAGCTCGGACGCGAGACGGTGCTCGTGGTCTATCCCGGGGAGCACCACGGGATCGGACGGCTGTCCTTCCAGAAGGACCGCTACGAGCGCTACCTGGACTGGTACGACAAGTACGTGAAGGGGACGCTGGCGGAGCCCCGGGCGGACTGGGACGGGGCGCTGGATCGGCTGGGGAGGTAGTCGCCCGGGGGTACCCGGCGGCCGTGACCCTCAGCTCCGCCGCGCCGCTTCCGCGAACTCGCGGATGATATCGCCGGTGGGGCGGATCCGGTCGATCCCGGCCACGCTCCGGCCCGCCTGCCAGAAGTCCTTCGTCCCCGTCTCGTCCAGCGACGAGCGCTTCAGCTTCCACCCGGACCAGAGCGCGTAGATCATCCGCATGAGCCGCTTGCGGCGGCGACCCCGCAGCATCCAGCGGGCGATGGGTCCCGCGCGCGTGCCGAGCCGCTCCACGTAGGGCGTCCGGATCACCGCCAGTGGGACGCCGGTGACCCGCTCCGTGAGGACGATGTCGTCCTCGTCCGCATCGAGGATCGCCTGCTTGTACGGGTGCGCCGCCGTGCACTCCGTGGTGGCGATGAACCGGGTGCCCATCTGGACGCCCGCGTAGCCGAGCCCCAGCACGTCCACGAACTCGCCGGGGGTGCCGACGCCGCCCGCGCAGACCAGCGGGACGTCGAGGCCCGCCAGCTCGTCCATGAGCTGCTCCGGCGTCTTCGGCCCCGCGTGGCCACCTGCCCGCCGGTTCACGGCGATGAGGCCGTGGACGCCGCTCTCCAGGCCCTTCAACGCCCATTTCAGCTCGGTCACGTCGTGGTAGACGACCCCGCCCACGGCCCGCGCCCGCTCGACCACCCACTTCGGCTTCCCCAGGCTCGTGATGAAGAACCGGACGCCCTCCTCCAGCGCGATGTCCACCCATTCCATCATCCGCCGCTCGTAGGCCGCCGAGGACGACTCGATCAGGGCGTTCATCCCGATGGGCTTCGCGGTCAGCCGCCGGATCTCCCGCAGCCCTTCCCGGAACGCACGGCCGTGGACGTACGTGAGCGAGACCGGCTGCACGATGCCGATCCCGCCGGCCTCCGAGGCGGCGGCCACCAGCTCCGGGTTCGAGCACGGGTACATCGCCCCGCAGATGATGGGGATCTCGATGCGGGCGTCGCGGGCCAGCGCGGTAGCGAGGTTCATGAAACGCCCGCGGCCATTCCCGGCGTCATGCCGGGCGCAGTCGCCAGAGCACGGTCATCCGGGCGACCAGCTCGCCATCCGGGTCGAACAGCTCGGCGCTGGCGTGCGCCTCGGTCTCGTCTTCGACCGCCCGGGGCGGGGTCGCGCGGCCTTCCGCGCGGATGCGGCCGCGTGCCTTCTTCAGGTACTCGATCTCGATCCGGACGGGGATGCCGCGGACGTCGGGGGGCAGCGCGCGGGTCATGGCGAGGCCGCTGGCGAGCTCGCCCAGGTTGGCGAGGGCGATGGCGTGGACGGAGCGGAGGTGGTTGCGGAGGCGACGACGGTCGCGGAGGTCGACCGTCGCATGGCCGGGCTCGAGCCGGACCACCCGCGGGCGGATGCTGCCGGAGTACGGTACCATCAGCCGGATCAGGAGGTCGAAGAGGCGCGGACCCGCGGGGAGGCGGGAGAGGGTGGTCCAGGCGGAGGCGAGGCGCGCGGCCGGGGTGGGCATGGGGGAAGATAGGGAACTGGGCGCGAGACGGCGACGGCCGATCGGGCGTTCTGGCATTCTCGCGTTCCGGGCTGGGGCGGCGGGCCGTTGAGGGAGGAGCAGGGGGCGGGTAGTATGGGGGCGTGAAGTGGTCCTTTTTCGGGGAGGTCACCTTGCTCCGGTCCGCATTCGTTCTCGCCCTGCTCCTCTCCGCCTGCGGGCTGGCGGAGCGCGACCCCCGCAACGGGGCGGCGGGGCCGAGGGGCTACGACCTCCTCATCGCGGGGGGGACGGTCTTCGACGGGGCGGGATCGGCGGGGGTGGCGGCGGACGTGGGGGTGCGGGGGGACCGGGTCGTGCGAATTTCGCGGACGCCGCTGGACCGCGGGCGGGCCGGCCGGGTGATCGACGCGTCGGGGCTGTACGTCGCTCCGGGGTTCATCGACGTGCACGCCCACCTCGACCCGATCCTCCGGCTGCCGGGGGCCGAAAGCCACGTGCGGCAGGGGGTGACGACGGCGCTGGGCGGGCCGGACGGGTCCTCGCCCTGGCCGCTCGGCGCGTACCTGGACTCGCTGGAGGTGGTCGGCATCGGGCTGAACGTGGGCTACACGGTGGGTCACAACACGATCCGCCGGCAGGTCATGGGGCTGGCGGACCGGCGGGCGACGACCGGGGAGCTGGACGCCATGAGCCGCATGGTGGCGCGGGGGATGGGGGAGGGCGCGTTCGGGATCTCGACGGGGCTGAAGTACCTCCCGGGTGCGTTCGCCGACCTGGAGGAGGTGGTCGCGCTGTCCAGGGTCGCGGCGGACTCGGGCGGGTTCTACACGTCGCACATGCGGGAGGAGGGGCTCGGGCTGATCGAGGCGGTGGCGGAGCTGCTGGAGATCGGACGACGGGCGGGGCTCCCGGTCGTCGTCACGCACCACAAGGTCGTGGGGCAGCCGATGTGGGGGAGCAGCCGGCGGACGCTGGCGATGATCGACTCGGCCCGGGCCGCGGGGACCGATGCGCGCGTGGATCAGTACCCCTACACGGCCACGTACACCGGGATCAGCGTCCTCATTCCCGCGTGGGCGCAGGCCGGCGGCGACAGCGCGTTCCTCGCCCGTCTGGACGACCCGGCGCTGCGGGACAGCATCTTCCGGGGGATCGTCCACAACATCGAGAGGGACCGCGGCGCGGGCGACATCTCCCGCGTCCAGCTGGCGCGCGTCGAGTGGGACACCACGCTGGAAGGGCTCACGCTCGCCGACTGGGCCCGCCGGGAAGGGCGCGAGCCCACGCCGGAGATCGGTGCCGGGCTGGTGATCGAGGCGATGCGGCGGGGCGGCGCGTCCGCCATCTACCACGCCCTCGACGAGGAGGACGTCCGGCGGATCATGCGCCACCCGCAGACGATGATCGCGTCGGATGGCCGGCTGACGCAGCCCGGCGAGGGGCACCCCCACCCGCGCTGGTACGGCACATTCCCCCGGGTGCTGGGGCGGTACGTGCGGGAGGAGGGGGTGATCGGCTGGGCGGAGGCGATCCGGAAGATGACAGCGCTGCCGGCGCACCTGCTGGGGCTCGAGGGCCGGGGGGTGCTGCGGGAGGGGGCCTACGCGGACATCACGATCTTCGATCCGGCCAGCGTCGCGGACCGCGCCACCTTCGAGGACCCGCACCGCTACCCGGCGGGGGTTCCCTACGTGATCATCAACGGGGTGGTGACGGTGGACGGGGGGGAATACCGGGACGTGCGGGCGGGGCGGGCGCTCCGGCGGCGGTAGCCGGCTCGGGGGGAGCTCGGCGCGAGGCGTCGGGCCGGGGCCGCCCGGCGGGCAAAGACAAGAAGGGGCGGGACCCGGTGGGCCCCGCCCCTTCTCGGCCATGCCGCGGCGCGGATCAGTAGTAGACCACCGCCGCGGAGGGTACGCCCTCGTTCGCCCGGTCGGCGCCGCCGAGCACCAGGACGTGGCCTTCCCCGGCCGCGTCGATGAAGGTGATCGCCGCCTGGTTGTAGAGGTTGATTCCCAGGACCGCGTTGATGGTGTTGCTGCCCGTCGCGCCGTTCCAGGCCGACACGGTGCCATCGCTGGCCACGCTGCCGTAGATGTTCTCGCTCGAGCCGGTCGTCCCCACCCCGGCGTACATGCCCGAGGTCACGAAGAGGTCGCCGCCCCCGAAGACGGTGCTGTGCTTGCTCCGCCCCTTGCCCATGAAGGTGGTGGAGTTCCACGGCGCGGCCAGCTCGCCGGTCCGGAGGCTCACACGGGCCATGTACACGTCCGGCAGCTCGCCATTGCTCAGCGTCGCCTGCACGGGCGGGAGCGCCGTGGTCGAGTCACCGCCCACCACGTAGAGGAATGGCCCGAAGTTCAGCAGCGAGTGATAGGCGGCCGGGACCGGCATGTCCGTCGCGAGGTCCACCCAGTCGCCCAGCGTGCCGTCCGCGTTCACGGCGGCGCGGTAGACCTTCGCCGACGGGCTCCCGTCCGCGCGCGCGCCGCCGGTCAGGTAGACGAAGCCGCGGAAGAGCACCGCCCTGGCCGAGTGGAGCGCTTCCGGCAGAGCCGTCGTGGCCGTCCAGGCGGTCACCTGCCCCGCCAGGTCGACATGGGCGACGAAGACGTCCGCGACCGCCGCCCCGGCCGTATCCTGCCCGCCGATGACGTACACGTACGCCGCCGTCGTGGTGGTATCCAGCGCCGCGGTGTAGCCGGTGGCCGCCGCGGTGGCGTGATACGCGCGGGCCGCGGGCAGCGCCGCCATCACGGCCCAGGCCCCGCCCAGCGCGCCGGACTCCAAAATGGTGGCGCGGTAGACGACGTTCGTCGGCTCCGTGAGCGTGTCCGCGCCGGCGACGACGAAGACGTAATTGGCCGGGGTGCTGCCTTCCTCCACCGGCACGAAGACGGCGCCCAGCCCCTGGAGCGCCTGCGGGAGCGCGGTCGTCCGTGTCCAGTTGATGGTGCTGGGGCTGAACGTCCCGCTCTGGATGATCCGGAACTGGATGGAGTCGCTCACGCCGGTGGCGGTCTCCACCCAGATGTAGGACGTGTCCGTCACGCCCATCGGCACGGAGGTGACGATGAAGCCATCGGTCCAGTCGTTGGCCGAGTCGGCGATCACCGCCTCGACGTCGGTGCCGTCGGTGTTCGTGAACCAGACCTTCCCGCCGCCGAGCGCCAGGGCATCACCGAAGCTGGAGCCCTCGATGATGATGGTCATCTCCCGGAGCCCCGTCGGCTTCGAGACGCCGTTCACGCGCTGCGCGGACGGCGCCACGGCCGTGAAGGCGGCCGCGAGCTGGTCCGACTTCCCGCCGGGGTTGACCACGCCAATGTCGTACGTCGTGCCCGCGGTGAGCCCGGCGGGCGCGAACGCGAACAGGGCGCCGGCCTCGAGATCCACCGAGTCGGACTCGATGCTCCCGAACGTCACGGTGGCGCCGTCGACGAACCCGGTGCCGTCGATCCGGACCTCCGTGCCGACCGTCCCCTCCGCGGGGCTGACGGCGGTGATCGCGGGCTGCGTCCCGGTGGGCCCGACCGCATCATCGTCGCCACAGGCGGCGACGGCGAGGGTCAGGGCCAGCCCGACCGTAAGGAAGTGCTTCATCACACGCGCTCCTGTCGTAAAACAGTAGTGGCCGGGGAGTGGCGGCTGGGGTATACACGAAACAGTGTCGGCAGGGGTCACATTTTGCTTTAGCAGGGCACCTGGCTCCCGGCCGGCGGCCACGCGCCACCCCCGGGCTCACGGGGCGGAGGGGCCCGGGCTTTCACCGCGGAACGCGGCTTGGTATCATCCGGTGCTGCGCCGCCCGCGGAGGGCGGCACCACGCGAGAACGCGGGATTCTCTCGATGTCCGTGCACGATAGACGTCACGCCCTGGCCCCGACCGACCTGTTCGTCCGCCGCCACATCGGCCCCCGGGAGGACGAGGTCCGGGAGATGCTGGAAGCGATCGGCTACGACTCCCTGGACGACCTGTTGGACACGGCGGTCCCGGAGTCGATCCGTCTGGACCGCCCGCTGGCGTTGGACCCGCCGCTGAGCGAGCACGAAGCGCTGGCGGAGCTGCGGAGCATCGCGGCGAAGAACCAGGTGTTCCGATCGTACCTGGGGATGGGGTACAGCGGCACGAACACGCCGCCGGTGATCCAGCGCAACATCCTGGAGAACCCGGGCTGGTACACGGCGTACACGCCGTACCAGGCGGAGATCAGCCAGGGGCGGCTGGAGGCGCTGCTGGTCTACCAGACGATGATCGTCGACCTGACGGGGCTCCCCATCGCCAACGCGTCGCTGCTGGACGAGGCCACGGCCGCCGCCGAGGGGATGGCGCTGGCGCAGGCGGCGGCGCGGGGGAGCCGGAACCGGTTCCTGGTCTCGGCGGCCAGCCACCCGCAGAACATCGACGTGGTCCGGACGCGGGCGAAGCCGCGGGGGTGGGAGGTGGTCGTCGGGGACCACGAGGAGTGGGAGATCGGCGACGACGTCTTCGGCGTCCTGCTCCAGTACCCGGCCACCGACGGCGCGCTGCACGACTACCGGGAGGTGGTGGAGAAGGCGCACGACGCGGGGGCCCTGGTGATCGTGTGCGCCGACCTGCTGTCGCTGACGCTGCTGCGGGCGCCCGGCGAGTGGGGGGCGGACGTCGTCGTGGGGAACACGCAGCGGTTCGGGGTCCCCATGGGGTTCGGCGGGCCGCACGCGGCGTTCTTCGCGTGCCGGGACGAGTACAAGCGGCAGATGCCCGGGCGGATCATCGGGCTGTCGAAGGACAGTCGAGGCCGGGACGCGTACTACATGGCGCTGCAGACCCGGGAGCAGCACATCCGCCGGGAGAAGGCCACGTCGAACGTATGCACCGCGCAGGTGCTGCTGGCGGTGATCGCGGCGATGTACGCGGTCTACCACGGCCCGGACGGGCTGCGGCGCATCGCGGGCCGTGTCCACCGGCTGGCCGCGACGCTGGCGGACGCGCTGGAGCGGATCGGCCACACCATCGTCCACCGTCCGTTCTTCGACACGCTGCGGGTCGAGGTGGGCGGGAACCGCACGGACGCGATCCTGAGGGCCGCGCAGGAGAAGGGGATCAACCTCCGGCTGCTGGACGAGTTCACCCTCGGGGTGTCGCTGGACGAGACGGTGACGCGGCGGGACGTGCTGGACCTGGTGCAGGTGTTCGGCGCGGGCAGCGCGCCCACGGAGGCGCTGGACCGGGACGAGGCCTCGCGGTTCTACGACGAGGTCGGGGAGTCGATGCACCCGGAATTCCCCGAGCCGTTCGATCGCACGACGCCGTACCTCACGCACCCGGTGTTCCACCGCTTCCACTCGGAAACGGAGATGCTGCGATTCCTGAAGCGGCTGGAGAACCGGGACCTGTCGCTGACCGGGTCCATGATCCCGCTGGGGTCGTGCACGCTGAAGCTGAACGCGACGGCGGAGATGTTCCCGGCGACGTGGGCGGAGTTCGGGCGCATGCACCCGTTCGCGCCGGCGGAGCAGACCGTGGGCTACCGGGAGATGATCGGCCAGCTGGAGAGCTGGCTGGCGGAGATCACGGGCTTCCACGCGGTCAGCATGATGCCCAACGCGGGGAGCCAGGGCGAGCTGACGGGGCTCCTGGTCATCCGGGGCTACCACGAGGCCAGCGGGGAGGGACACCGGGACGTGTGCCTGATCCCGCAGTCGGCGCACGGGACGAACCCGGCGAGCGCCGTGATGGCCGGGATGGACGTCGTCGTCGTGAAGAGCGATGAGAACGGCAACATCGACGTCGAGGACCTGAAGGCACGCGCGGACCAGCACCGGGACCGGCTGGGCGCCATCATGGTGACGTACCCGTCCACGCACGGGATCTTCGAGGAGTCGATCCGCGACATCTGCCGGATCGTCCACGAGGCCGGCGGCCAGGTCTACATCGATGGCGCGAACATGAACGCCATGGTCGGCGTGAGCCGGCCGGGCGACTGGGGCGGCGACGTCGCACACCTCAACCTCCACAAGACGTTCTCGATCCCGCACGGCGGCGGCGGGCCGGGGATGGGGCCGATCGGCGTGGCCGAGCACCTCGCGCCGTTCCTGCCGGGCCACCCGGTTGTGAGGACGGGCGGCGACCAGGCCATCGGCGCGGTGAGCGCCGCGCCCTTCGGCAGCCCGTCGATCCTGCCCATCAGCTGGATGTACGTCCGGATGCTCGGCGCCGAGGGCGCGACCCGGGCCACGGAGGTCGCCATCCTGAACGCGAACTACGTCGCCCGCCGCCTCGAGGGCCATTTCGATGTCCTCTACACCGGCCGCGACGGTACCGTCGCCCACGAGTGCATCATCGATCCTCGCCCCCTCAAGGCGGCCACGGGCGTG
>DATKBW010000098.1:0-14263 GCA_035513575.1 Longimicrobiales bacterium
CTGGCGGCCCGGAGCGCCCGGTGCACCGCATCCAGATGGACATCCCCCGCCCCAGCCGCGGGACGCGGAAGCGGTGGATCTGGATTGGCGCCGGCGCCCTTCTCCTCATCGTCACGACCGTCGCCCTCGGTCGGCTCAAGCCCGCCGCCCCGGTGGTGGACCGCGACATCATCTTCACCGGCACGGTGGAGCACGGCACGATGATCCGGCAGGTGCGGGGCCCGGGCACGCTCGTCCCGGAGCACATGCGCTACATCTCGGCCGTGACCGCCGGCCGGGTGGAGCGACGGCTGGTGCAGCCGGGAGAGCAGGTCAGCAGCGGAACGGTGCTGATGGAGCTGTCGAACCCGGACGTCCAGCTCGAGGCGCTGGACTCGGAACGGCAGCTGGCCGCGGCCCAGGCGGCCCTGGTCGAGCTCCAGACCAACCTCGAGGCGCAGAAGCTCAACCAGGCCGGGGTCGTGGCCACGGTCCGGTCCCAGGCGCAGCAGGCGGAGCGCACGCTCCGGTCCAACGAGGAGCTCGCGGCGAAGGACCTGATCGCCGAGAACACGCTCGAGCAGTCCCGTGACCAGGTGGAGGAGCTGCGGGAGCGGCTCCAGATCGAGCGCCAGCGGCTGGCCCTGATGGAGCGAAACATGGAGCGCCAGATCGCCGTACAGGGGGACCAGGTCGAGCGCTGGCGACGGATCGTCGACTTCAACCGCGAGCGCATGACGTCCATGCAGGTACGGGCGGGCACGGATGGCGTGCTCCAGTCCATCAACTTCGAGCCCGGCCAGTGGGTCCAGGCCGGGACGCAGCTCGCCCTGGTGGTGCAGCCGGGCCGCCTCCGGGCGGTCCTCCGCATCCCCGAGGTGCAGGCCCGCGATGTCACGGTCGGCCAGCCGGCCGCCATCGACATCCGGACGGGGGATCCGATCCCCGGCCACGTCACGCGTATCGACCCGGCCGCGCAGAGCGGATCGGTGACGGTCGATGTGGCGCTGGACGTGGAGGAGCTCCCGCGCGGCGCGCGGCCCGACCTGAGCGTGGACGGGACCATCGAAGTGGCGCGTCTGGATGACGTGCACCACATGCCGCGCCCCCACATCGGGCAGGCCAACAGCTCGGTCGGGCTCTACAAGCTCGTCGGGAACGGCAGCGAGGCGGTGCGCGTCAACGTGGAGTTCGGCCAGACGTCGGTGAACGAGGTGGAGATCCGGAGCGGCCTGGTGGAGGGCGATGTCGTGATCCTGTCCGACATGTCCACGTACGACGCGTACGATCGCGTCCGCATCCGCTAAGGGCCGTACGACCGGACCCATACAACCCGCGGCCGCTGGCCGCTGTCCAATAACAGGCGCAGTACCCGCACCCGGCACTCGAGAAGGAGAAGCCCACCATGGCGACGGCGATGGAGCCCATGATCAAGCTGGATGGCGTGACGAAGGTCTTTTACACCGAGGAGGTGGAGACCCACGCCCTCAATGACGTCCATCTGGAGATCCGGCCGGGCGAGTACGTCGCCATCGCCGGGCCGTCCGGGTGCGGCAAGACCACGCTCCTCTCGATCCTCGGGCTCCTGGATTCGCCCACGAGCGGCGAGTACATCCTGGACGGCCGGCCGGTCGCGAACCTCTCGGCATCCCAGCGGGCGCACATCCGCAACCGCGCCATCGGGTTCATCTTCCAGGCGTTCAACCTGATCGGCGATCTCAACGTGTACGAGAACGTCGAGCTCCCGCTGACCTACCGGGGGATGCCGGGCAAGGAGCGCAAGCAGCGCGTCGAGGAGGCCCTCGAGCGCGTGGGGATGGCGCACCGCATGAAGCACTACCCGTCGCAGCTGTCGGGCGGCCAGCAGCAGCGCGTCGCGGTGGCCCGCGCCATCGTCGGACAGCCCCTCCTGCTCCTGGCGGACGAGCCCACGGGGAACCTGGACTCGGCCAACGGCGAGGCCGTAATGAACCTCCTCAAGGAGCTCCACGCCGGCGGCGCGACGATCTGCATGGTCACCCACGACCCCCGCTATGCCCTGGAGGCGGAGCGGAGCGTGCACCTGTTCGATGGCCGCGTCGTCGAGGATGAGGACCGGCGGGAAGCGCACGAGCTCGAGGAAGCCGGCTTCGAGGTCTGAGGCCGGTGAGTCTCCTCGGAGAGGTCCGCTACGCCGCCCGGAAGCTCGTCCGGGCGCCGGCATTCACGGTGGTGGCGGTGGCGACGTTGGCCCTCGGGATCGGGGCCAACGCCGCCATTTTCGGGCTGGTGGATTCCGTCCTCCTGCGGTCGCTCCCCTACCCCGGGGCCGACCGCCTGGTGATGGCGTGGCAGGACTACACGGCGCGGGGCGGTCCGGAGGACGAGTGGTTCTCGCCGGCGAACTACCTGGACTGGAAGGCCGGGAGCACCTCCTTCGAGGCCCTGGGCGCGTTCTCCGGCGCGAGCGCCACCCTCACGGGTGACGGCGATCCGGAGCCGCTCGCGGGTGGGGCCGTCACGGTGGAGTTCTTCGAGGCGCTGGGCGCCCGCCCCGTCGCGGGGCGGCTGTTCGCCACGGAGGAGGACGTCGCCGGCGGCCCGAACGTCGTGGTGCTCGGCCATGCGCTGTGGCAGCGGCGCTTCGGCGCGGACCCGGGCATCGTGGGACGGGCCATCCAGCTGAACGGCGAGAGCTACGAGGTCGTCGGCGTGGTCCAGCCCGGCTTCGAGTTCCCGCTCCTCGGCGGCAGCGACCTCTTCTTCCCCCTCGGGCTCGACGCCTCCGATCCGTCCCGCGGCGCCATCTTCATTCGCGTCGTGGGACGGCTGAAGCCCGGGGTCACCCTGGAGCGGGCGCAGACGGAGGTGTCGGGGATCGCCGCCCGGCTGGCAACGGACCACCCCGCCTACAACTCGGGGGTGGACGGCAGGCTGGAGCCTCTGCGAGAGCGTCTGGTCGGGAGCGTGCGGGCGGGGCTGCTGGCGCTCTTCGCCGGGGTCGGCGCGGTCCTGCTGATCGCCTGCGTCAACCTCGCGAACCTGCTGCTCGCGCGGAGCGGGATCCGGCGCCGGGAGAGCGCCGTGCGGGCGGCCATGGGCGCCGGCGCGTTCCGGATCGCGCGACTCCCTCTGCTCGAGAGCCTGATCCTGGCCGTGGCGGGCGCCGCCGCGGGGCTGGTCCTCGCGCTGTGGCTGATGGACGCCCTGGTGGGCCTCAGTCCGCTGGGCCTTCCCGACATGTTCCAGCCACGGCTGGAATGGCGCGTCATCGCCTTCACGGCGGCGCTGGCGGCGGCGACCGCCGCAGGATTCGGACTGATCCCAGCCCTCCAGGCCGCGCGACCGGACCTCGTCTCGAGCCTCAAGGAGGGCGGCCGGGGCGGCTCCGGCCGGGCCCCCGGCCGACGGGCGCTCGTGGTGCTCCAGGTGGCCTTCGCCCTCACGCTCCTGATCGCCGCCGGGCTCCTCACCCGGAGCTTCGCCGCGCTCCAGTCCGTGGACCCCGGATTCCGGGCGGAGGGGGTGCTCACGTTCCGGGTGAACGCCCCGGCCTCGAGGTATCCGGAAGACGAGCAGACCGCCGCGTTCTACAGGTCACTGCTGGAACGGTTCGAGGGGCTGAGCGGCGTGGAATCGGCGGGAATGGTCTCCTGGGCTCCCTTCAGCGGCGGGGACACGGACGTCAGCTTCGTCATCGAGGGCGAGCCGGCGCCGGCGCCGGGCGAGGCCAAGGTGATCTGGTACAGGCAGGCGGACCCGGACTATTTCCGCACGATGCGGATCCCGCTCCTCGCCGGACGGACGTTCACGGGCGCGGATGAGACGGGGGCGAGCCCCGTCGCGGTCCTCGCCCGATCGGCCGCCGAGCGGTTCTTCCCCGGGACGGATGCGGTCGGCAAGCGGATCAAGCCCGGCAGCGATCCGGGATCCGACGACCCGTGGGTCACCATCGTGGGCGTGGTGGGCAGCGTGCGTCACCTGGGGCTCGACTCCGACCCGAAGCTGGAGATGTACCTCCCCCACGGCGCCTTCCCCCGGCGGAGCATGAGCATCGTGCTGCGGACCAGCGGGTCGGATCCGACCGCCCTCGCGCCGGCCGTCCGGGCCGCGGTGAAGGAGCTCGATCCCAACATGGCCGTCGCGGGGCTGTCCACCATGGAGTCGCTGGTCTCCGGGTCCGTGGCCCTGCCGCGCTTCCTGTCGCTCTGCATATCGGCCTTCGGCGCGCTCGCCCTTCTGCTCGCCGCCGTCGGCGTGTACGGCGTGATCTCGCAGCTGGTGTCGCAGCGGACGAGGGAGCTGGGCATCCGCATGGCCCTGGGCGCCGACCGCCGGACCGTGCTCGGCATGGTGCTGCGGCAGGGCGCGGTCCTGGTGGCGGGGGGAGCGATCCTGGGCCTCGGGGCGGCGCTCCTGGTCGCCCGGGCCATCGAGGGGCTACTCTTCCAGACGAGCCCCGTGGACCCGGCCACGTACGTCGGGCTCCCGCTCCTCCTGGGCGCGGTGGCCTTCCTCGCGACCTGGATCCCCGCCCGCCGCGCCGCGGCGGTCGACCCGATGACGGCTCTCCGCAACGAGTGAAACACCCATGGCGATGATCGAGCTGCGCAACCTGGAGAAGTTCTTCGAGACCAAGGCCGGCCGGACGTACGTGCTGCGCAACATCAACGTGGACATCCAGGATGGCGAGTTCGTCACCATCATGGGGCCGTCGGGCGCGGGGAAGTCCACGCTCCTGAGCATCCTCGGCATGCTCGACCACACCTGGGGCGGCGAGTACCGACTCCTGGACAACCCGGTGCACGACATGAAGCCGAAGCACCGGATGGAGCTGAACAAGCAGTACGTCGGCTTCGTCTTCCAGCAGTACCACCTCATCGACGATCTGACGGTCGAGGAGAACCTCGACATCCCGCTCTCCTACAGGAACATCCGGCGCGCGGAGCGACAGTCGCTCGTCGCCGACATCCTGGACCGCTTCAACATCGTCGCCAAGAAGGACCTCTTCCCCAGCCAGCTCTCCGGCGGTCAGCAGCAGCTCGTCGGCGTGGCCCGCGCGGTCATCGCGAGCCCCAGGCTCATCCTCGCCGACGAACCCACGGGCAACCTGCACTCGAAGCAGGGACACGAGATCATGGAGCTCTTCCGGCGGCTCAACCAGGAAGAGGGAACCACCATCATCCAGGTCACCCATTCGGACGAGATGGCCGCGTACGGCCACCGCATCATCGAGCTCCTCGACGGCTGGATCGTCGGCCGTGAGGAGATGGCCACGACCGGCTGAACCGCCACCGGTGACGCTCCTCGGCGCCACCGCCATCCTCGTCGCCGCCGCCGCCGCCGGGGCGGCGCGCATCCCGGCCCCCGGGCCCACGACCACCGTACCGGCGCTGGCGCTCCGCGACGACGCCTGACCGCGAACGTGAAGGCCTGAAACGGGGGGGCGCCCGCGTCGGGATACACCGGACGGCGGCCGCGCCCTACATTGGTTCCAGGAAATCCCGAAATCGGACAGTCATGCCAAGCCTGCTCATTGCCGACGACCAGCCCGACGTCATCCAGGCGCTCCGCCTCCTGCTGAAGGGGGAAGGGTTCCTCCTCCAGACGGCCGCGTCGCCGGAGGAGATCCTGGAGGCGGTGTCGAAGAAGGACTTCGATGCCGTGCTGATGGACCTGAACTACGCCCGGGACACGACGTCGGGGCGGGAAGGTCTGGACGTGCTGTCGAAGCTGCGCGCCCTGGACCATACGCTGCCCATCATCGTGATGACGGCGTGGGGGAGCGTGGAGGGGGCGGTGGAAGCGATGCGGCTGGGCGCCCGGGATTACATCGAGAAGCCGTGGGACAACGCGCGTCTGCTGAGCATGCTCCGGACGCAGATCGAGCTGGCGAAGACGACGCGGGAGAAACAGAGCCTGGAGGGTGAGAACAGGCGGCTGCGGAAGCAGAACCTGCCGGAGTTCGTGGCGAATTCGCGGGGAATGCAGCCGGTGGTGCGGATGATGGAGCGGGTGGGGCCGTCGGATGCCAACGTCCTGGTCATGGGGGAGCACGGGACGGGGAAGGAGGTGGTGGCGCGGTGGCTGCACGCATCGTCGCGCCGGAGCGAGCGGCCGCTGATCGCGGTGAACGCCGGCGGTTTCAGCGAGACGCTGTTCGAGAGCGAGCTGTTCGGCCACGTGAAGGGCGCGTTCACCGACGCCAAAACGGACCGGGTGGGGTGCTTCGAGATGGCGGACGGCGGTACGCTGTTCCTGGACGAGATCGCCAACATCACGCCGAAGCAGCAGGCCAAGCTGCTGCGCGTGCTGGAGTCCGGGGAGGTGCAGCGGGTGGGGTCGTCGAAGACGCGGCACGTGGATGTGCGGGTGATCTCGGCGACGAACGCGAACCTGGACAGGGCCATCGCGGAGGGGGTGTTCCGGGAGGACCTGCTGTACCGGCTGAACACGGTGGAGGTGCGGCTCCCGCCGCTGCGGGAGCGGCGGGAGGACATCCCGGTGCTGGCGGCGCGCTTCCTCCAGCGGCGGGCGGAGCATTACGACAAGGTGATCACCGGGTTCGAGCGAGGGGCCATGCAGGCGCTCCTGGACCACCCGTGGCCGGGGAACGTCCGGGAGCTCGAGCACGTGGTGGAGCGGGCCGTGCTGATGGCCCGGGGGTCGACGGTCCAGGAGTCGGACCTGAACCTGCGGCTGCCGGCCGACACCCTCGACCGTCTCGACAAGATGACGCTCGATGACGCGGAGCGGCTCCTGATCCAGAAAGCGCTGGACCGCTCCGACGGGAACGTCAGCCGCGCCGCGGATGCCCTGGGGCTCAGCCGCAGCGCGCTCTACCGGAGGCTGCAGAAATACGAGCTATGACGGAAGAGGAGCTCTCGGGGGGGTGGCTGTCGCACGAGCGGCGTGTCCTGCTGCTGGCCTTCTTCATCGGCCTGCCCGGGTCGGCCACCGCCCTCATCCTCCTGTGGACGGGCGCGTTCACGCCCAAGGTCCAGTGGACCGTCACGCTCTTCGTGGTCCTCCTCTGGATCGGCTCGGCCGCCGTCCTCCGGGAGTGGGTGGTCCGCCCCCTCCAGACGCTCTCCAACCTCCTGGGCGCGCTCCGCGAGGGGGACTTCTCCATCCGGGCCCGCAAGGCGCAGCCCGACGACGCCCTCGGGCTGGCGCTCCTGGAGGTCAACACCCTCGGCTCGACGCTCCGGGCGCAGCGGCTGGGCGCGGTGGAGGCCAGCACACTGCTCCGGAAGGTCATCGCGGAGATCGAGGTCGCCGTGTTCGCGTTCGACGGCGGAGGTCGCCTCAAGCTCGTGAACCGTGCCGGTGAGCGCCTGCTGGGCCGGCCCGCGGAGCGCCTGCTGAACCGGAGCGCCGACGAGCTCGGCCTCGCGGGAACGCTGGAGGGCGACACGCCGCGGACCATCGACTGGCGCTACCCGGGGGGGAGCGGGCGATGGGAGCTGCGGCGGACGACGTTCCGCCAGGAGGGGCTGCGGCATCAGCTGGTGGTGCTCTCGGACCTGAGCCGCGCGCTGCGGGAAGAGGAGCGGCAGGCCTGGCAGCGGCTGGTGCGGGTGCTCGGTCACGAGATCAACAATTCGCTGGCTCCCATCATGTCCCTGTCGGAAAGCCTCGAGCGGATCGTGGCCCAGGAGCCGCCGCCTCCCGACGCGGGCGAGGACCTGCGCCAGGGGCTGGGGGTGATCGCCGGGAGAGCCAAGGCCCTCAGCCGCTTCATGGCCTCGTACGCCCGGCTCGCCCGCCTCCCCGCCCCGGCGCTGGAGCCCATGGAGGTCCGCCCCTGGATCGAGCGCGTGGCGGAGCTCGAGACCCGCCTCCAGGTCGACGTGCAGGGCGGCCCCGAAATGGTCATTGCCGCCGACGGCGATCAGCTCGACCAGCTGCTCATCAACCTGGTCACCAACGCCGTCGACGCCTCCATCGAAACCGGCGGACGGGTCGCCATCGAGTGGCGGCGGCGGGACCGCGGCCTGGAGGTCCTGGTGACGGACGAGGGCCCGGGCATCGGGGACAGCGCCAACCTCTTCGTCCCCTTCTTCACCACGAAGCCGCACGGCTCCGGCATCGGCCTGGCGCTCAGCCGCCAGATCGCCGAAGCCCACGGCGGCACGCTCACCCTCCAGAACCGACGCGACGGGGCCGGCTGCACCGCCCGGCTCGTGCTCCCGCTGAACGGCCGGTGAGGATCAGAAATCCCGACCTCCGAAGTCCGGAAGGGGTGGAACCGTCGCGGTGCGGCCCGTTATCTTGAGCCATGGCCGGTCCACTGAGTCCCCAGGCGCAGCAGAAGGTCGCCTCCCTCCGGGAGATGGGCTACAAGATCCAGCACGTTTACGGCCTCGTGGAGCGTTACGCCGCCACCAGCGACGAGCGACAGGCCGAGGCGCTGGTCCAGCCGCTCAAGCGCGCGTTCGGCAGGCTCAAGCTCCAGCTCATGGGCGCGGGATTCGACTCCATGTCGCAGCTCGCGGGGTCCATGGAGATCGCCGCCGGCCGCTCCAATCGCAGCAAGGCCCGCATCCTCCGGGAAGGGATCGGATCGCTGAAGTTCCAGGTGGAGCAGGAGGCGCGGAAGGTCATCGCCGAGGACAAGGACGCCGCGCGCGCCGGGGCCGACGCCCCGGACGGCCCCCCCACCCCACCGCAGGCGGGCTAGCGTCGCGGAGGTTCCGGTGGCTCGCTGATCCGCGCCGCCCGGAACAGCGGATCCGCTTCCTGGAGCAGCTTCCCCATCAGCCTCGGCGGGTAGTCCGGCCGCTGGTCGATGAAGCCCCGGACGATCGCCGCCGCCACGGGCGTCGCGTGGCCGCCGAGCGTCGCCGCGAGCCAGCGCGTGGGGAAGAAGATGTCGCCCGTGGCCGCGACCTCCTCCAGCAGGTCCAGCGACGGCCGGATGTAGCGCAGCGACGACTCCGCTCTGAGAGGGTGGTGGAGGTAGCCCAGCGCGGCGGCCACCCACTCCTCCCTGCTCCGGTTCTCCGGCCGGGCCAGCGAAGCGAAGAACGCGTCCCGCACGGCGGCGTCCGGTGAGGCGGCCGGACGGATGAAGTCGAACCGGGCGGCACGATCCGGGTTCTCGATCCGGATCCGCTGGGTGTCCAGCGTGGCATCGGCCCCTGCGGGGTCGCGGATGGCGAGCTGGAGCGCCAGCGTCGTCAGGTCCCGCTCGGACAGGTGCAGCCCCTCGACCTCGAGATCGCCGCTCCAGAGGCGGCGCATCCGATCGACGGCGGGCGGCGTGGTGGCCATGGAGCGCCACGCGTTGAGGAAGGCGGCTTTCCGCGATGGCGAGCCGGCCGCTTCCAGCCGGTCCCACAGGATGGCCTCGATGCGGGCGGCATTGCGGGCGCGCTCCCGCGGGGAGGAGTACCGCCAGAAGAGGGCGGACAGGTCGCCGAGGGCCTCCTGGGCGAGCAGCTCGTCCTCGTCCGGCGTCGAGAGGGCGAGAGCCAGCTCGAGCATCGGGGCGGGCGCGACCCGCCCCTCGAGCATCATCTCCCAGAGGGCGATCCACCCCGCCGCGCGTCCCAGCGCGTCGGGCAGGAGCGGGAGATCCCGGAGGAGCGACGCGGTGGTGTTCTCGTCCAGGAGGAAGAGCCCGTAGCCGAGCCCGTCTCCGTTCGGGAGGACGATCTGGACGCCGTGCCCGGCACCGGACGGCAGCGCCACCCGCGTGACCGCCGCGTCGAGCGTGACGGGGCGATCCAGCCACTCGCGGTCCGCGAGGGCCCGGACCATGGTGCGCTGGGGCCAGAGGACCCCGCGGCCGCGGGGGTCGTGCTGCCGCAGCGCGACGGAATCCCCGGCGCGCTCCACGACGATGGTCGGGCGCCCGGCCTCTTCGATCCAGACGCGGCTCCAGGCGCGGACATCCAGGGGCGTGACCGCGTCCAGCGCCTCCACCAGGGCGGGCCACCCCGCGTTCCCGAGCGCGTGCCGCGCCAGGTACCCGCGCAGCGCCCGCCGCATGGGCGCCTCACCCGTGAGCCGCTCCAGCTGCCGCATGACGATGGGGGCCTTCTGGTAGATGATGGCCCCGTAGAGCGACCCCGCATCGACGAGGTTCTCCAGCGGCTGCCGGATCGGGTTCGCGCCCGCGGTCCGGTCGACCGAATAGGCGGCGGGATAGTGGGCCAGGAGGAACCGGAGCTCGTGGTCGATGTCGGGGAAGGACGGGTTGACGATCTTCGCCGCCATGAAGTTGGCGAAGACCTCCTTCATCCACACGTCGTCGAACCAGGTCATGGTCACGAGGTCGCCGAACCACATGTGGGCGGTCTCGTGGGCGATCACGCTGGCGCGCCCGAGCTCCTCGTTGCGCGTGGCGGTCTCATCGAGGAACAGCCCTTCCGCGCGATACAGGATGGCCCCGGGGTGCTCCATCCCGCCGTACTGGAAGGACGGGATCGCGACGAAGTCGAACTTCCCGAACGGGTACGGGATCCCCGTGTACTCCTCCAGCCAGCGCAGCGCGGCGGCGTGCAGATCGAAGATCGTCTCCCGGTTCCGCTCCAGCTTCGCACGATCCGTCTCCCGGTGCAGGAGCCGCAGGGGCCGGCCATCCCGCACGGCTTCCTCCACGTCGAACCGGCCGGTGGCGAAGGAGAACAGGTACGTGGGGATCGGCTCGGTCTCCGCGAACCGGTGCACCGCGACGCCGTCCACCTCCGACCGCGACCGTTCCGCCCCGTTGGCCACCACCGTCCACCCCGCCGGCACCGTCAGCTCCAGCGTGAAGCGGGCTTTGAGGTCCGGCTGGTCGAAGCCGGGGAACGCCTCGTGGGCGCGGTCCGGGACGAACAGCGTGTAGAGGAAGTCCTCCCGGCGGTTCAGCGGCCCGTCCCCCGCGATGAACGTCATCGCGATCTCACGCCGCCCCGCCGCTACGGCCTGCGCCGGGAGCACCAGGTGGCCGTGCTCGTGACGGAACGGCGCCGGCGCGCCATCCACGCGGACGGAAAGGACACGGCCGGGGGCGGCGAAGTCCAGGATCAGCGGGCCGTCGCCCCGGCGCGTGAGGCCCAGCGCGAGCTCGCCGTGGATCGCCGAGTCGCGCGCCGACGGGACGCGGAACGCGAGCCGGTAGCGGAGGTCGGAAAGGGTGGCAGCGCGGTGGCGGGCCAGGTCGAGAGAGATGCCGGGGCCCGAGAGGTCGGGGCCATCCTGCGCAGCGGCGGAGACCGCGCCGAGGAAGAGGACGGCGAGGGCGAGCGAGAGCCGGCTCAAGCCCCCGCGCGCGCGGCGCGCTCCGGGGCCGCGTCGGTTTCCTGCGCCGTGGTCTCCTCGGAGGACTTGCCCGCGGCGCTGACCATGCGGTCGATGGACCGGTGCATCTCGGTGCGGACCTCCTCCAGGGCGAAGCGACCGCCCCCCTCCTCGCCGTGGTCCAGCGCGAGGGCGGCGGCATTGAGCTGACGGACCAGCGTCATGAAGTGATCCGTCTCCTCCCGGAGCGCGAGGTACTCCCGCTCGTCCGGAAGGAACGGGTCGGCGAGTCGCCAGAGCCCGGCCTCGGTGAGCAGGAGCCCCGCGACGACGAGGAAGAGCTGGACGGGCAGCGACTCCCCGAACAGGACGGCGCCGATGACCAGCGCCATGCCGATCGCGGGGACCGTCAGGTGGAGGATGCGTCGAAGCTTCCGCACGTGGGACTCCCGGTGGCTGATCCCCAAGTGTGAAGCGCCGGGCGCCCCGGCGCAAGGTCGCGGCTCAGCCCGCCAGACACGTCCGCAGGTGCCGGCGCAGCTCCTCCTCCGAGAGGTCGCGGAGCCCCGACGCTTCGCGCAGCGTAGCGAGACACGCCCGCGTCTCGGACCAGAACAGGATCAGCGGCGTGGCCGCCTTGTCCGGCCAGCGCTCCTGCCGCGGCCGTCGCAGCTCGGCCGTCCAGAGCACCCCCGCCTCGTCGGCGAACAGGCGACGCGGCGAGCGATCACCCCGCTCGATCCCGCCGACGTCGCGGCCCGTATCCGTAGCTCGCGCTACCCCACTGGCTCCTTGCAGCATCGCAATCCTTCGTGCACGTTTGGGATCCCCGCTGGCCGGGAACCGGCCGCTCACATGGTAGATGCCGCTCAGGCGGAAAACCTTTCAGGAATCTTTCTGCGCCCGCCCGGCTTCCCCCGCAGCCCCGAGTGCAGCCAGACCGTTGCGGACGCGGCGCTTGCGCCCTTCCGACACACGGCCGGATCGAGCGGGCGACCGCCGATCCGGAGATTCCTGTAAGGTTTGGGCGCCGAGCGGCATCTAGGGAGTAATGACACGCAGTGCGCCGACGATGGAAGCACGCCATGAGCCGATGAGCGCGAATCCCACGGAAGCCGGGCTACTGGCCCGTGCACGGGGGGGCGAGCACGACGCGCTCACGGAGATCTTCCGGCGCTACGGCCAGCAGGTGCTGGACGTCGCGTTCCGGATCACGCAATCGACCGATGAGGCGGATGATGTCCTCCAGGACATCTTCATCGGACTGCCGGACGCGCTGCGTGGCTACGATGGCAGCGGCTCTCTGGGAGCGTGGATGCGCAGAGTCGCGACGCGGGCTTCGCTGCTGCGCCTGAGGACGGAGCGGCGGCGATCGAAGTGGCAGGAGCGGGCGGCGCGGGAAGGCCGCGCGCAGCAGGAGGCGCCGTCCGTGGAGAGCAGGCTCACGCTCCAGCGCTACCTGGACCGGATGCCGGCGGACCTGAGGGTCGTGTACATGCTGAAGGAGGTCGAGGGCTACGCGCACGGGGAAATCGCGGACCTGCTCGGGATCACGGCGGCGGCTTCGGAGGTGCGACTGCACCGCGCCCGCCGGTTCCTGAAGGACCGACTGAGGGGCAAGATATGAGATGGTTCAAGTGGCACCCGGATGAGCGACTGCTGAACCGGTTCGCGGACGGCGAGCTCGGCGAGCGCGAGCACGCCCGGATCGCCGGTCACCTGGCCGGCTGCCCCCCTTGCCGGGAGGAGGTCGGCCTCGTACGCCGCATCGGCGACGTCGCCCGCACCCTCCCTGGCCCCATCGCCACGGACGAGGTCCTCCGCCGCGCCCTGGCCCGCCGCGGCGCGGGGGAGCGGGTCCTCCTCCCCATGAGCGATGCCGGCGCGACCCGCCCGGTTCCCGTCCGCCGCTTCGCACCGGCCGCCGCCGCCGCCGTGCTGACCCTCCTGATGGTCGGGCTCGTGTTCTCGGTCCGCGTCCTCGAGGCCGACCGGCCCGCCCTCCGCATCCACCCCGAGCGCCCCGCCGCGGGCGAGCCGCTGCGCGTGGAGTACCATGGCGGCGCCCTGTTCGCCGACCAGACGCACCTCGCGCTCCGCGCCCGCTACCGCACCGCCGACGATCACCACTGGCAGCTGCTCGCCGGCGTCCTCGCGCGCGGCGAGGACGGCCTCTACCGCACCGAGGTCCAGCTCCCCGACTCCGTCGTCTACGCCGCGTTCGCCGTGGAAGACCTCCATGGCGAGCGGCTGGACAGCAACAACCGCGAGCTCTGGGACGTGATGGCCCACGGCGAGGATGGGAAGCCCACCCTGGACGCGATGACGGCGCGCACATGGGACCTCGAGCACCGCGACTGGGGCGAGGCGTACGAGGTCGCCAAGGAGATGACCGCTCTGTACCCGGACGACCCACAGAGTTGGTCCGTTCGGTTTGCATACGAGCTGAGCCTGTTCGACCGCGACAGCATCGTACGGGCGCACCGGAGGGAATTCGCCCGGCTGGAGCGGCGCATATCCGAGGCGCCCGGAGCAGATCCGATCGCCATGGCATGGCTGGCCATTTACGCCGTCGACCTTTCGGATTTCCAGACGGCGGAATTGTGGCTCCGCCGTGCCGCGGCAGAGGCACCTCAGTCGCTGCCCGTGGCGGGGGCCGAGGCTCTGTACCTCCTGGTGAAGCAAAGCGACGATCTGGCGGCCACACTTCCTGCTCTCGAAAACCTGTGGACAAGGCTGTCCGCCGGCTCGCGGCCGGTCGCCCATGCCGGCTGGCTGGCGGCTCTGGCGTCGCAAGACCCGGAAGCCGTCCTGCGTTGGTCAGCCCGCTATCTGCACCAGCGCCCGAGCGAGGAAGTGAATCTGCTTGCGGATGCGGTCGTCGCCGCTGAGTTGCGTCCCCAATTGATCCGTCGCGTAACCGCGTTCCTCGAACGACCCTCACGCTGGCATGAGGGGGAGCGTGCTTTGGGGCTACCGATCGAAGCGCACGTCCGGTCTGAGTCCAGACGCTTTCAGCGGCTGTTGAGCGAAAGCGCCGTCCTCGCCGCGGAGTCCGGTGATTGGCACCACG
>DATKBW010000099.1:0-87833 GCA_035513575.1 Longimicrobiales bacterium
TTGTCGGTCTTCACACGGACATGATGACCGGGCGCGGCGAAGGCTACGTCATCGAGGATGGCGTGTTCTCCTCCTTCATCGTGCCCGGTAGCACGTTCACCGCGGCGTGGGATGTGAACCCCGCGGGCGAAATCGTCGGCATCTACCGCGATGCGACCGGCTTCCACGGCTTCATCTACACGGCCGGCGAATACGTGACCATCGATGTGCCCGGAGCCGTGGCGACGCGCGCGTTCGGCATCAACGCAGGCGGCGATGTCGTCGGCAACTACGTCGCCGGCGGCAAGACGTATGGCTTCCTGGCGAGCGCCAGATCGCGGCCCTAACCGTCGACGTGCCGGGGGGGAGTGGGCGCCCGCCCGCTCCTCTCCTCCCGCTCAGAAGTCGAACCGAACGCTGAACGCGATCTGCCGGCCGACCCGGGTATCGTCGTCGGCGCCCTGGACGTAGACCGTCTGGTTGTGCAGCCACGCGATCCCGGCGGCGTACGGGCCGGATCGGAATCGCAGCATCGGGACGACGAGCCAGCTCCCGAGCCGGTCCTGGCCGGCGTCCCGGATTCGGTTACTCGACCACGCCACTCGGCAGGGGATCGCGGATGACTGAGCGACCGATCCGCTGCTGTGCCCACACGGCTTGGCTCAGAGCCAATCAGGCTGAGCTTCCGGTGGCCACCATGTGCCACTTGCTCGCGAGATCCACACCTTCAGCCGAAGGAGCTACGGCCGGCTTCGATTCCGCCGCACCCCGGCTCCCACTCTCGCCCCCAGCCGGTCACGAATCGGAACTGTGCGGCGATCGTGTCAACGATCTCACTCAGCCTGCAATATTGGCTTCCACCGTCCCACGGCGGATCGGTCCGGCTTGATCGTGGCGAAGCGGCGTCGCGGCGTTTCGTGGTGCCATGAACTGCGAGCCGACCCGCCCGTCGGCGCTTCTATCTGCCCCGGAGGAGGCGAGCAGGGCGGCCGGGCCGGCGAGCGCCGCCTGCTCGTCCTCGGCACTGGAGGCCCCGCTCACGCCGACCGCGCCGACGACGTGGCCATCAACGACGATCGGCACGCCGCCGCGCAGCGGGACGATCCCGTTGACCCGTCTACCCTGGCGGCTGATCGCTCCTGCGCCAGGTCGCCTCGCGGCCGAGGATGCGCGACTTCACCGCCTCGGGGTGGTCGCGGTCCCCCACTTCGAAGGTGACGAAGTTCGCGCCGAAGTCCGGGCGCTCCCAGGTGACGCGGAAGACGTCGTCCTGCCAGTGATCGAGCGCACCGGCCAGCTGGGGCCCCAGCACGAGCCGGAGCGCGCCTTGGCGGTGGGTGACGCGGGCGGCGGGATAGAGGCTGTCCACGTACGTGCCGGCGTACGCCTCGAGCGGCAGCGCATGCCGGGTGCCGGCGACCCGCTCGGCCGCCGCCTGTTCGAGTGCCGCAGCCGCAGCCCGTCGACGCTCCCCGGCCCACTCCACAGCCTCCCCGTTCCAGTCCTTCATCTCCGCTCCCAGGAGCCGGTCGACGATCCATCGCGCGACGGCGTCCGCGAGCCACAGGCCGTGGCTCGTGTTGGCGAATACGGCGACGGCCGCGTCCTCCGTCGGCAGCAGCATGGCGGCCGCACCCCAGCCCGGCGTCGAGCCGAGGTGCGACACCATCAGCCGGCCGCGATAGTCGCGCAGCCCCCATCCCATGCCGTACGCGCTCAGGTTGGTCTCCGAGGCTTCGGACTGACTTCGGGGAAATCCGGGCGACGGTACCTGGGGCGTGCGCGTCGCCAGCAGCGCCTCTTCGCTGACCACGCGCGTTCCATCGATCTCGCCCGCCCCGAGCTGGAACCGAAGCCATTGGCCGAAGTCGGCGGCGCTCGACGCGATCCCGCCGGCGGGCGCGGTCACCGGATCGAACCACGGGATCCTCCGCACCGTGGTCGGAGCGTCCAGCGGGACGTTCGCGCTGGGCGCGTTCCCGAGAGTCTGGCCCGGGCCGATCTCGTCGTGCGGCAACGCGACGTTGGTGCGCCGGCGAAGCTCGCCCGGGTCCGCGACGCTTCGCCCCATGCCCAGCGGCTCGAAGATCCGCTCGTGCACCAGCACATTCCAGGGCTTCCCGGCCACGGCCGTCGCCAGCTCGCCGGCAACGAGGTACATGACGTTGTGATAGCCGAGTCCGGCGCGGAAACCGAAGGCGGGCTCCTGGAAGCGCAGGCTGTGGATCAGCTCCGCCGCGTCGCGGCCGCCAGCGACCCACATCAGGTCGTCGCCCGCGAGGCCCGTGCGGTGCGAGAGCACGTCCCGGATGGTGAGATGGCGGGTTACGTACGGGTCCCGCATCACCAGACCGGGCAGGTGCTTCGAGACGGCGTCGTCCCAGGCGATCCTGCCCTCGTCCACGAGCATCGCGAGCACGGTGGCCGTGAACGCCTTCGTCAGGGAGCCGATGCCGAACAGTGTATGCTCATCCACCGGATCGCCGGCCACCGCCGTCACCCCGTAGCCGCGCGTGAGGACGTCGTCCCCGCGAACGACGACGAGCGCTACGCCGGGGGCGTCCCAGCTCCGCATGGAGCTCTCGACGTAGGCATCGAGGCCAGCGAGCGGTTCGGTGGGCGATATCTGTGCGGCAACCTCGTACGCCGGCGCGAATACCCGGAGGCTGGTGAGGGCCGTGACGAGGAGGAACGGCAGGAGCCTCCTGTGGCGTCGTGGGTGCTCGCGTAGCCCACGCGTCGACCTGGCCGTACGGTGCACCGATCTGGAGCTTTCGTGGCTCATCCGCGCCTCCGGTGATGCGAGCTGGACAGGTCGCCCCCTCCGCTCGTACAACGCTCGACCATGCTGCGCGTTGTACGGTCGCACTCTACCCGACCGGAGGAAGAGAAATGGGCCGCCTCATCACCGCTGTCTTGCTCGGCATCGCCGCTTCCGGGATTGCCGCGGACCCCACCGCGGCCCAGATCCCCACAGAGTTCCGCAACCTCCAGGTGCTCCCCGAGGACATCTCCCGCGACAGCCTCATCCAGCTCATGCGCAGCTTCAGCTTCGCCACAGGCCTTCGCTGTGAGGGGTGCCACGTCATGGGCGAGGACGGATCGTTCCGGGAGGCGCAGTTTCACCTGGACGACAAGCTCACCAAGCGACAGGCCAGGTATATGCTCCAGATGGTGAACCGTCTCAACGACGAGATCCTGCCGGGGCTACCCGAGCGCGACACGCCCGCGCTGCGCGTCGAGTGCAAGATGTGCCACCGCTGACTCCGGAAGCCGTACCTGCTGCGGACCGAGCTGCGGGCGGTGATCGACACGGACGGCGTCGAAGCCGCCGTCGCCCGCTACAGGGAGCTCCACGAGCATTCCATGGACGACGGCGTCTACGACTTCGGCGTCTGGGAGATGAACGAGCTGGCGAGGCAGCTCGAGGCGGACGGGATGGTCGCGGAGGCGTCGGTCATGCTGGAGCTGAACGAGGAGTTCCACCCGCGCGACGCCAGCATCCCGCGGACGCTCGGCCCGCTCTACGAGGCGCTCGGACGCACAGAGGACGCGGTGGCGGCGTATCGCCGGGCGCTCGGGCGGAATCCCCGGGACGAGCGATCGCTCGAGCGCCTACGCGCCCTCACCGGTCGGTGAACGTAGCCGTCACGGATTCGGGCGCGCCGCCGCGGTGTCGGGATAGGCGTCCCGCACGATCCCCATGATGATCGCGCTGTCCGCCGGCGTGGCGGCGAAGCGGGCCGCGCGAGCGAGCACGTGCTCCCGGAACAGCGCGGCTCCGGGCACGACCCGGGTGGCCTCGCGATACGCCGCGGCGGCCGCGGCGGGATCGGTCTCGGCGAGGCGGTAGAGCTCCTCCTCGGTAGGGACCGGTCCGATGGCGCGTAGACCTCTCATGGTGAAGGAGGCGGCTTCCGAGGGGATGAGCGACGGCCGGCGGCCGGGATCCTCGTCGTCACCGATGTTCGCCTGGAGAAACCTGCGGATGAAGCGGGCCGACGCCTCGTAGATCTCCGCGTGGCGGGGCGTGTGGCCGAAGACGGGGTGGGACAGGAAGTCGCCGTGGCTGGCGTCGCGGAAGGACACGCGCGTGACGTCGGAGTATGGCAGGGCGTCCACCACGTCCGGCACTTTCGCGTAGTCCGGCGACGCCTCGTCCGCCGCACGCTCGAGCATGAGGAACGGCACCCTCACGCGGTGCGGCTCGTAGTGGACCGACTCGACGACGATGTCCGCGCCCCGCCGGTACCGCTCCCACCCCTCGATCGCGACGATGGCGCCCGGCTGCATGTCCCGCATCGTCCAGAGCAGGGCCGCGAGCGACCCGCCGCTGAAGGATGCGACGGCCAGGCGGCGCGCGTCGACGTAAGGGAGGCGACGGAGCAGCGCGTGGACGAACCCGGCGTCGTCGATCTGCGTGTCGAGCGTCAGCGCGTTCGGCGTGAACTCCAGCGCCCCGGCCGTCATGCGCCCGTTGGACGGGAAGCTCGCCACCACGAAGCCATGGCTCGCGAGGTACGCCGGCAGCAGCGGATCGCTCACGCCGATCGCTCCGACGTAGAGGAGGGCCGGGTGAGGACCAGGGACGTGCGAAGCGTCGCGGACCGCCGGCGTCGGGGCATCCCATGTCCGCGCCGCGGCCGCCCGATCCTGGCCGAAGCCCACCGCCGCCTCGATGAGCCCGGCACGCAGCCGTGCTTCGTCGGCGCCGGTCAGGACGAGGTCGAAATCCAACTCCGTCTCCCGCAGCACCCGGAAGTCGCCCGCGCGCATACGCGGCGCGTCGGCCGGCGCCTCGGCCGGATACCAGATCGAGACCTGGACCGGCCGCGCCGTCTCGCCGGCGAGACGCCCGGTGAAATCCCGGAGCGGCCGGAAGGCGCGGGTCGAGTCCAGGGCTTCGATGACGGTGAACCCGACATCGTGAGGACCGTAGTCGAGCACGGGTGACGCGCCCGCCTGGGCGGACGCCGCCACCGGCACGGCGAGGCAGGCCGCCACGAGGGCGGTAGAGATGCGCGGGCTCATGACGGGAGCGGCTCGGGGACCGGATCGTTCATCCTTCTCAAACGGATCACGGCCGGATTTCATGACGGGAACGCCGGACCCTTGCGCGGGCGGTTCCGGTCGCCCACATTCGTAACCATATGGTTTCCAATTCCGCCCTCGATCACCTCTTCCACGCCCTGGCGGACCCGACGCGGCGGCGGATCCTGGAGCGGCTGCGGGAGGGGGAGCGGACGGTGGGGGAGCTGGCGGAGCCGTTTTCCATCTCGCGGCCGGCGATCTCGAAGCACCTGGCGGTGCTGGCGCGGGCGGAGCTGGTGGAGCGGGAGGCGCGGGGCCGGGAGACGGTGGTCCGGCTGCGCGCGGAGCCGCTGCGGAGCGCGCGGGACTGGGCGGAGCGGTACGAGCGGTTCTGGACGGGTCGTCTGGACTCGCTGGCCGGGTACCTGGAGGAAGGAGAGTGAGGGGAATGGAGACGGACGCGAGCCGGCGGGTGCGGCTGGAGCGGGTGATCCGGGCGGGCCGGGAGAAGGTGTTCCGGGCGTGGACGGAGGCGGCGCAGGTGAAGCGGTGGTTCGCGCCGCAGGGGTTCACGATCCCCGAGGCGGAGGTGGACGCGCGGCCGGGCGGGTCGTTCCGGGTCAGGATGCGGGCGCCGGACGGCTCGGAGCACGTGGCGCGGGGCGCGTTCCGGCGGGTGGAGCCGCCGTCGCTGCTGACGTTCACGTGGGCGTGGGAGTCGGCGGCGGATGAGCCGGAGGAGACGCTGGTTACGGTGGAGCTCTCGGAGGAGGGCGCCGCGACGCGCCTGCTGCTGGTGCACGAGGGCTTCCCGACGGAAGCGGAGCGGGAGAGCCACGAGGAGGGCTGGACCTCCTGCGTGGAGCAGCTGGCCACACTACTCGAGGAGGGATGATGCTGAAGATGTCGTGCAGGGACCTGGGCAGCGCCGACTGCGACTACGTGGCGCGCGGAAAGACCGCGGACGACGTGAAGCGCAACCTCCTGCGGCACGCGGAGACCGACCACCCCGACATGTTCGCGGCCATGACGCCCGAGCAGATGGAGGACGCCCGGGCGCGGATGGACGAGTACCTCGCCAGCCCCGCGGCGCGGGCGTGATCCGCAGCGTCGCCGAGTACACGGTGCGGGAGGGGGAGGGGGAGCTGGACGCGGTGATGGACGCCGTCGCCCGGTTCGTCGCCGCGGTCCGGGCGGCCGGGCCCCGCACCGGGTACGAGGCGTACCGCCGCGGCCGGACGCGGTCGTTCCTCCACCTGATGGCGTTCCCGGACGACGCGGCGGAGCAGGCGCACCGGGAGGCCCCCTACACCGGCGAGTTCGTCGCCGCGCTCTACCCGCGCTGCGTCGAGGAGCCGCGCTTCACGGAGCTGCTCGACGTCCTGGAGTAGCGCCACCCCCCAGCGGCACCATTGACATTCGTGCGGGCGAGCGCGCATCGTTCCCCACAGAACACACGGGGAGAGTGCTATGGGCAACGACCGCGACACGCTGCCGCTCCTGAAGGGAACCCTCGATCTGCTCGTCCTCAAGACGCTGAGCTGGGGACCCATGCACGGGTACGGGATCGCGAGCTGGCTCGAGGGGCGGACGGACGGGGAGCTGGGCGTGGAGGACAGCGCCCTCTACCAGGCGCTGCACCGGCTGGAGGGGCGGGGGCTGCTGGAGGCGGAGTGGGGGGTGTCGGAGAACAACCGGCGGGCGCGCTACTATCGTCTGACGACGCGGGGCGAGGCGCACCTGCGGGCGGAGACCGAGACGTGGCTGCGCTACACGCGCTCCGTGACGGGCATCCTCGCCGTGACGTCGCCGACGGCGTGAGGAGGGAGGGGAGATGACGCGGTATCGTCGTCTGTTCCGGCTGTTCCTGGGCACGGACCCCGAGATCGAGCGGGAGGTGGAGGAGGAGATCCGGTCGCACCTGGAGATGCGGACGGCGGAGCTGGAGCGGCGGGGCCTCTCGCCGCAGGCCGCGCGGGCGGAGGCGGAGCGGCGGTTCGGGGACGTGGAGCGCGCCCGGCGCGGGCTCGGGAGCGCGGCCCGGGTGCGGCAGGGGCGGCAGCGTCGGCATGACTGGCTGGCGTCGGTGGCGGCGGACGCGTCGCTCGCGCTGCGCCGGGCCCGCTCGACGCCCACGCAGACGCTGGCGGCGGTCGTGACGTTCATGCTGGCCATCGGCCTGACGACGGCGGGGTTCACGGTGGTCGACCGCGTGCTGATCCGGAGCCTGCCGTTCCCCGACGCGGACCGGCTGGTAGCGCTCGAGACGGCGGACTCGACCGGCGCCGGCATCCGCTACATCTCGACGGCCGTGTGGCTGGACTGGGTCGGAGCGGAGCGGACGCTCGCTTCGTCGGCGCTCCACAGCTCCCGGACCGAGCGGTGGACGTTCGCGTGGCCGGGCGACGCGGGGCGGGAGCCGTTCAAGATCGATGGCGTGATGGTCACGCCCGGCTTCTTCGACGTCCTGCGGGTCCCCATGGTGGCCGGCCGCGGGTTCGTGGAGGAGGACGCGGAGCGGGCGGTCGCCATGGTGTCGGAGGGGTTCTGGCGCGGCGCCCTCGGGTCGGCGGCGCTGCCGGTCGAGGTCGAGCTGAACGGCCGCCTGCGCGAGGTGGTGGGCGTGGTTCGGCGGGGCCTCGAGTACCCGCCCGGGACGGTGGCGTACCTGCCGTTCGTGCCCCGGTACCGCGGGGGCGAGGCGTACAACTGGCTGAACTTCTTCGGCGTGGCGCGGCTGGACGAGGGGGCGACGCGGGAGCAGGCCTCGGCGGACCTGGCGGCGATCGCCCGGGCGTCGGGGCGGAGCCACCCGGAGGCCGTCTACCTGCACGGCGCCGGGGCGATCCCGCTCCGGGACCACGTGGTGGGGGACGCCCGGTCCTACCTCGGGCTGCTGATGGGCGCGGTCACCGTGCTGCTGCTGATCGCGTGCGCGAACCTGGCCGGTCTCGGGGTGGCGCGGGCGAGCACGCGCGGACCGGAGCTGGCGCTGAGGATCTCGCTGGGCGCGGGCCGTCGCCGGCTGGTCAGGCAGCTGCTGACTGAGCACCTCTCCCTGGCGCTGGTGGGGGGCGGCCTGGGCGTGGTGCTCGCGTATCTGGCGACGGGGGCCGTGGCCGACCGCGCGGCCGGTCAGCTCCCCCGGGCGGCCGAGATCGGGATGGACCTGCGGGTGCTGGGCTTCGCCTGCGTGGTCACGGTCGGCGCGGGTCTCCTGGCCGGGATCGTCCCCGCGCTATGGGCCTCCCGCGGCTCGCCCCGGCCCGGCCTGGTCGGCGGGCGAGGAACGGCCGCGGGCGGGCGGGGCACGCCGGGGGCGCTGCTGGTGGGCATCGAGGTGGCGCTGGCGCTGGTCCTCCTCACGGGCGGCGGGCTCCTGCTGCGGAGCTTCGTCCTGGTCCTGGACCGGGACCTCGGCTACGACGTCGAGGGGATCGTGGCGGCCGAGAGCAGCCTCACCGGCCGCCACGACGTCGAGCGGTGGCCGTCGTTCTGGGCGGAGCTGGAGGACCGGATCGCCGCCCGACCGGGCGTGGCGTCGGTGGGGTTCGCGAGCGCGATCCCCACGGGCATTGGCGGGACCGGGTTCATCGAGGTCGAGGGGCTGGCGGACCGTCGCGCCGGCGCGGCGTACCGGGTGGTCAGCGACCGCTACTTCGAGACCATGGGCATCGCGCTGCTCGAGGGCCGCTCCTTCGACCGCCGGGACCAGCGGGGGACGGAGCGGGTGACCGTCGTCAACCGATCCATGGCCGACCGCTACTGGCCCGGCGAGTCGCCCATCGGGATGCGGGTGAAGGCGTACAGCATGGAGGGCCGGGACGGGACGCCGGAGACCGCGCCGTGGCTGACGGTGGTCGGCCTGGTGGAGGACATCCGCCACCACGGGCACGTCGGGGACACCGACCCGGAGATGTACGTCTCGCTCCGGCAGGCGCCGCACGCCTGGCACCTCTCGGCGATGACGACGGTGGTCCGCGGTCGACCCGGCCTCCCGGCCGACCGCCTCGCGTCGCCCGTCCGGGCGGCCTTCCGGGAGCAGGACCCGGGGCTGGCCGTGGAGATCGCGACGCTGGACGCCCGGCTGTCGGAGCTGCTGTCCACCCGCGGCATGATCCTCGTCGTCCTCGCCGGGTTCGCCGCGCTGTCCCTCCTCCTGGCCGCTCTCGGGCTGTACGGCCTGCTGTCCTTCGCCGTGTCCCGGAGCATGCGGGAGATGGGGATCCGCTCCGCGCTGGGCGCCCAGCGCGCCCGCATCCTCTGGCTGGTGCTCCGCCGCGCCCTCGGGGTCGTCGTCATCGGCGCGGCGGCCGGACTCGTCGTGGCGTTCTGGGCGACGCGCCTCCTCGAGGCGCTCCTGGTGGACGTGGCGCCCCGCGACCCCGTCAGCTTCGCCGCCGCGCTGGCGGTGCTGCTGGCCGTCTCCACGGCCGCTGCGCTGGTCCCCGCCCGACGCGCCACGCGCGCCGACCCGGTGGAGTCGCTCCGGGCCTCCTGACGCGGCGCGGCGGTCAGGCGCGCTCGTCGCCGGACGGAGGAGACCTCCGCATTGATCGACCTCTACTACGACCCGGAGGCATGGCCGGCCATCTCGCCGGGTGAGGAGATCCGGCTCCCCTTCGACGACATCACCGGGTACACGCCGGCCGCCCGGCAGGTGCGGATCCACTGGTGGACCAGCGGCGAGTACCGACCCCACTTCCTCGTCCCGCTGCGGTAGCCCGCTCGCGGCTCGCCGACGGCCGGCCGCGGCCTTCCTTTCCGGCCCCGGCACGCGCATCCTGAGCCTCGCCCGTGACCCCGTACCCGTGGACGGTGCGCTCGACACATGGATCCGTACGCCCTGCTTCGCTCGCTGGCCGCGGTCGCCACGATCGCCGCCTGCGCGTCCACGCCCGCCCCCGCTCCCGACCCCCTCCGGGTCCTGGTCTACAACATCCACGCGGGAAAGGACGCGGCGGGGGAAGTGAACCTGGCGCGCGTGGCGGCGGTGATCGGCGACGCGGGCGCGGACGTGGTCCTCCTCCAGGAGGTCGACCGGGGCACCCGGCGAGCCGGCGGGTCGTACGAGCCGCGCGGCGCGCTGCGGGTCGTGGTGGACGCGCCCGGCGGTGTCGTCGGGATCGTGAACACCCACCTGGACCCCTCCCGATCCGACGCCTACCGGCGCCAGGAGGTGGAGGCGGTGCGTCGCATCGCGGCCGACCTCCGGGCCCGCCACCCCCGGACGATCGTGGGCGGCGACTTCAACGCGGAGCCCGGCTCGGCCACGATCGGGTCGATGCTCGCCGACGGCTGGCGGGACGCCTGGTCGGAGTGCGGCGCAGGCGACGGAGGCACCTACCCGGCCGACGCGCCGATCAAGCGGATCGACTACGTTCTCCTCGCACCCGGCTTCGGCTGCGCCGATGCCCGGGTGGTGCCGACGACCACATCCGACCACCGGCCGGTGCTGGTGACGCTCACCGGAGGCCCATGAGGATCCGTTCCCTGATTACGCTGCTGGCCCTCGCCGCCTGTGCGCCCGCCCCGTCCCCGGGGTCCGCGCCGGCTCCGGCTCCGGCTCCCGTTCCGTCGCCCGCGCCGGATCCCGCGGAGCCGACCGCGCGGCGGCTCGTCGGCGCGGCGACGCCCGACCCCCGCACGCCCCTCCCGCCCGACGCCCGCGCCTGGGTCGACCGCACCCTCGCCTCGCTGACGCTGCGCGAGAAGGCCGGGCAGCTGGTGATGCCGTGGGTTGGCGGCGAGTACGTCGCCATGGACTCGCCGGAGCTCGACCGGCTGCTGGAGTGGGTGGAGACGCACGGGGTCGGCGGCCTCGTGCTCTCCATCGGCCTGCCGCACAGCTACGCGGCGAAGCTGAACGCGTTGCAGCGCCGCGCCGCCGTGCCTCTGCTGATCGCGTCCGACATGGAGAACGGCCCGGGCATGCGGATGGGCGGCATCTACTCGCTCCCGCACCTCCTGCCGCAGGGCGGGGGCACCGCGTTCCCGCCGGTCATGGCCCTCGGCGCGGCCGGCTCCGAGGAGCTGGCCTACGAGCTCGGCCGGGTGGTGGGTCGGGAGGCGCGGGCGGTCGGCGTCCACGTCAACTTCGGCCCGGTGCTGGACGTGAACTCCAACCCGGCCAATCCCATCATCAACACGCGGTCCATGGGCGAAGACCCGGCGCTGGTGGCGCGGCTGGGGCGGGCGTACATCCGTGGCGCCCACGCGGAGGGCCTCCTCACCACCGCCAAGCACTTCCCGGGACACGGCGACACCAGCGAGGACTCGCACATCGAGCTCCCCACCATCACCGCCGACCGCGCCCGGATGGACACCGTCGAGCTGCCGCCGTTCCGCGCCGCCGTGGACGCGGGCGTGGACGCCATCATGACGGCGCACATCTCGGTGCCGGGCGTGGAGGGTCCCGGCGCGCCGCCCGCGACGCTCTCGAGGTACTTCATGACCGCCCTGCTGCGCGACGACATGGGCTTCCGCGGCCTCCTCTTCACCGACGCCATGGACATGGGCGGCGTCGCCGGCGAGTTCGGCGGGGGGGCAGAAGTCCTCATCCGCGCCCTCGAGGCCGGCGCCGATGTGCTGCTCATGCCGGAGGACGTGGGCACCGCCGTGGACGCGGTGGCCGGCGCGGTGGAGAGCGGGCGGCTGCACGAGCGGCGCATCGACGCATCCGTCCGGCGCATCCTCGAGGCGAAAGCCCGGGCGGGGCTGCACCGGGGGCGGCTGGTGGACCTGGAGGCGGTGGACGACGTCGTCGGAGTCCGCGCCCATACGGCCGTCGCGCGCGAGGTCGCCGAGCGCTCGCTGACCCTCGCCCGGGATCGCGGCGGGCTCGTCCCGCTGCGCCCCGGATCCCGGGTCCTCGCCCTGACCTACGCCGATTCCCGCAACCCGGCCGCCGGGGGCCTGTTCCCCCGCGTCCTCGCGGAGACGCTGCCCACGGACGCCGCGCGCGTGGACGAGCGGACCACCGACGGGGAGTGGGAGGCGCTGCGGCTGAGGGCGGACTCGGCGGACGTCGTCATCGTGACCGCGCAGGTCACCCCCCGGGAGTACGAGGGGACCGTCGACCCGGCGGCGTCGTTCGCGGCCTTCGTCGAGAGCCTCGCCGCGGCGGGGAAGCCGGTGGTGGCGGTGTCGTTCGGGAGCCCCTACCTGCTGGACGGGTTCCCGTCGGTCGGGACCTACCTGCTCGCCTGGGGCGGCGCCGACGTCAGCCAGATGGCGGCCGCCGACGCGCTGCTCGGGCGGGTACGAATCGGCGGCCGGCTGCCCATCGCGCTCCCGCCGCACCACGACGTGGGCACCGGGATCCGCCGTGCCGCGAAGACTCCGGTCGGCGAGCCTGCCGGCGGGGCGCCGGACGGCTGACCGAGCCCCTATACCTCACCGCAGCGCCCGCGTCGCCCACCCGTACGCCGCGCCGCCCGCCGCGCCGATCGCCGCCCACAGCGCCAGATAGACCGGGTCCACCTTCACCGCGGCGGCGGCCATGTCGCCCAGGATCGAGGGGCCGGCGCTGCGGACCTCGGGAGACACGATGTTGCGCAGGGGCACGTCGCCGAGGCGGTCCGCCGCGGCCGCGGGCGGCGCCGCCAGCGCCGACAGGTCCACCTCCACCAGCCACGCCAGCGCCAGCACCGCCACGAAACCGCCGAGCGCGCACGCCCCCGCGTAGCCGGGTGTCGTGCCGCGCACCGGTCGCGGCACGAATGCGAAGACCGCGCTGCCCGCGGCCAGCACCAGCGCGTACTGCGTCAGCGTCAGCCAGGACAGCGGCGCTTCCGTGAGCCGCGAGTGCGCGAACAGCACCAGCAGCGCGAGCGTCCCGAGCAGAAGCGTGACGCGCGCCCAGTCCACGACCGCCGCCGCCGCCCACGAGGGCTTCGCGGCGGCGCGAGCAGGGGAAACGGACTTGCCCTTCATCGGCTCCTCCAGTCCAGAAAAACGGGGACGGATCAGCCGGGGAGATGAGCTGGAGGGGAGACCGGGGTCGACCCCCGGGGGAGGACAATATAACCGGGTGCAGCGGCCGGCGGGAGGGCGTCGCGTCCGCTCCCCGTGTCACTCTGACACGGGGAGCGGAGCACGGCGCGGGTGCGTTCTACTTCACGAACAGCATGTCCCGGTAGGTCGGGAGCGGCCAGACGTCGTCCGGCAGCACCTTTTCCAGCCGGTCGGCCACGTTCCGCACCTTCCCCATGGCCGGGATGATGTTGTCGCGCATGTGGTGCGCCTTCTCGTGCAGCGAGTCGCCGCCGAGCTCCCGGTTCTGGGCGATCAGCTCGTCCAGCACGGTCCGCAGCTCGTCGATGAACCCGTTCAGCTGCTCGATGGTGGACCGCACGCCCCGCGGCTCGATCCCCAGCGCGCCCGCCCGCTCCGCCGACGCGAGCAGGTCGTTGAGGTAGCGGACCGCCGCCGGCAGGACCATGGTCGCGGCGATGTCCGCCGTGGTCTCGCCCTCGATGTTGACGGTCTTGAAGTACTGGTCCATGGCGACCTCCTGGCGCGACTCCATCTCCTTGGCCGACAGGACCGAGTACCTCTCGAACAGCGCCACGTTCTTCTCGTCCGTGAACCCCTCGATGGCATCCAGCGAGCTGGGCAGGTTCAGCAGCCCGCGCCGCTCCGCCTCCCGGTGCCACTCCTCGGAGTAGCCGTCCCCGTTGAAGATGATCCGCTTGAACCCGTGGATCTGCTCCGCCAGCAGCGTCCGCAGCGCGTCCTCGAGCGACGTCCCGTCCTCCACCTGCCGCTCCAGCGACGTGGTCAGCTCGTCGATCGCTTCCGCCACCACCGTGTTCAGCACCGTCGCGGGGAACGAGATGGACTGGCTCCCCCCCAGCGCGCGGAACTCGAACTTGTTCCCGGTGAACGCGAACGGCGATGTGCGGTTCCGGTCGCCCGCGTGCTTCGGCAGCTCCGGGAGCCCCGGCACGCCGAGCCCGAGCAGGCCACCCGACTTGCTGGAGCTCGCGCTCCCCGCCTTCTCGATCTGCTCGAACACGTCCGCCAGCTGCTCCCCCAGGAACACGCTGATGATCGCCGGCGGCGCCTCGTTCGCCCCCAGCCGGTGATCGTTCCCCGCGTACGCGACCGCCAGCCGCAGCACGTCCTGGTGCCGCTCCACCGCCCGCAGCACCGCGCTGCAGAAGAAGAGGAACTCCAGGTTGTCGTGCGGCGTCTCACCCGGCTCCAGCAGGTTCCGCGACGACGTACCGAACGACCAGTTCAGGTGCTTCCCGCTCCCGTTCACGCCCGCGAACGGCTTCTCGTGCAGGATCGCCTCCAGCCCGTACTCCCGCGCCTTCTTCCGCAGCATCAGCATCGTCAGCTGCTGGTGGTCCGCCGCCAGGTTCGCGTTCTCGTAGATCGGCGCCATCTCGTACTGCCCCGGCGCCACCTCGTTGTGCCGCGTCTTCACCGGTACGCCCAGCCGGTACAGCTCACGCTCCACGTCCATCATGTAGCACAGCACACGGTCCGGGATCGACCCGAAGTAGTGGTCCTCCAGCTCCTGCCCCCGCGGCGGCTTCGCTCCGAACAGCGTCCGCCCCGTCGTCACCAGGTCCGGACGCCGGTAGTGGAACTCCCGGTCCACCAGGAAGAACTCCTGCTCCGGTCCCAGCGTCGCCATCACCCGCTCCGATCGGTCCCGGAACAGCTTCAGCGCCCGCCGCGCCTGCTCGTCCAGCGCATGCATCGACCGCAACAGCGGGATCTTCGTGTCCAGCGCATCCCCCGTCCACGACGTGAACGCCGTCGGGATGCTCAGGTAGTTCCCCGCCGCCCCCTCCACGATGAACGCCGGCGACGTCGGGTCCCACGCCGTGTACCCCCGCGCCTCGAACGTCGCCCGCAGACCACCCGACGGAAACGACGACGCGTCCGGCTCCCCCTGCACCAGGTCCTTCCCCGTGAACTCCGCCGTCGCTCCGCCCCCCACGTTCGGCGTCATGAAGCTGTCATGCTTCTCCGCCGTCAGCCCCGTCAACGGCTGGAACCAGTGCGTGAAATGCGTCGCCCCTCGCTCCGTCGCCCACTCCTTCATCGCCAGCGCCACCGCGTCCGCGATCCCCGCATCCAGCGCCCGACCCGTCTCCAGCGTCGCCAGCAGCCCCTGGAACGCCTCCTTCGGAAGACGCATCTTCATCTCCGCCACGCTGAACGTGCTCTCTCCGAAGATCTTCTCGATGTCCATCGGCTGGCTCCCCCGGGGGGCTCCGTTGCTGATGGCGGCGGGGGTCCAGCTCTTCGCGGCGGCGAGAACGTCGGCGCGGGGGGTACGCGTGCGCATGGCGGCTCCGGGTGGAGGTTCACGGGTCGGCCGGCGGCGTGTCGGACCGTGCCCGGCTCTACGTCCACGGCGTGCACGCGCCCGCGGACTCCCGAACGTACGCGCGTGCTCGCACGGTGTCAACAAACCAAGTTACAAATTGCACGACAGAACACCCGGACGGTCTCTATGGCGGCCATATCGTGCAATCTGTCCCGCTCCCGCGCGACACCGCACAAGAACGGCGCGCGCACCCGGCCCTGACCGGGATCCAGACCAGGGGCCGCAAGAACAGAGCCCGCGCGCCGCTCGCGAGGTCGCCCGCGCATCCGGGCTCGCTTGACCGCGCCGGCGCGCCGTCACAGGTTGGCGCGACATCCCCGAACCGATGAGAGCCGCATGCGCCAGAGCCGCCTCCCCCGTTCCGTGTGCGCCATCCGCGCCGCGCGCCGGCCGTCGCTTCACCCGGGGCCACGGGCGGCGCCCGTCCTTTCGGCCGTGCTGGGACTCGCGGCGCTGGGGGTGTTCCCGGCGTGCGCGGCGGGGCAGCAGCGCGGGGCGTCGCCGCCGCGGCCGGGGACGGTGCTGGCGGACAGCCCCGTGATCCGGGTGCCGGCGGACACGGTGCTCACGCGGGATGGGGTGGTGACGATTCGTGGGAGCCGGGTGCCCTACCGGGTCACCACGGGGACGCAGCCGGTGTGGGACGAGGGCGGGAGCCCCATCGCGTCGCTCTTCTACGTGTACTACGAGCGTGCGGACGTGCGGGACCGGGAGGGGCGCCCGCTGGTGATCTCGTTCAACGGGGGTCCGGGCTCGGCGTCGGTGTGGATGCACATCGGGTACACGAGCCCGAAGCTGCTGGCGATGGACCCGGAGGGGTTCCCGGTCCAGCCGTACGGCGTGCGGGACAATGCGCATTCCATCCTGGATGTCGCCGACATCGTGTACGTGGATCCGGTGAACACGGGCTTCTCGCGCATCCTGAACGAAGCGGACCGGGGGCAGTTCTTCGGGGTGAACGAGGACGTCGCCTACCTGGCCCGTTGGATCGACACGTTCGTCTCGCGCCGCGGCCGCTGGGTCTCGCCGAAGTTCCTGATCGGGGAGAGCTACGGCACCACGCGGGTGGCGGGGCTCGCCGGCCGGCTCCAGGGCGCGCACTGGATGTTCCTGAACGGTGTGATCCTCGTGTCTCCCACGGGGCTGGGGGTCGACCGCGGCGGTCCGGTGGGGGGCGCCCTCATGCTGCCGCACTATGCCGCCACCGCGTGGTACCACCGCGCCCTGGTGCCGGAGCTCCAGGAGCGGGACCTCGACGAGCTGCTGGCGGAGGTCGAGGCGTTCACGCTGGACGAGTACCTGCCGGCCCTCAGCCGGGGCGGGTCGCTCGCGCCGGAGCGCAGGGCGGACCTCGCCCGGCGCGTGGCCCGCTACGCCGGACTCGATCCGGCCTTCGTGAGCTCCTACAACCTTGCCCCGCCGGTCTCGGCGTTCCGCAAGGAGCTGCTGCGCGAGCGCGGCCTCACGGTGGGGCGTCTGGATGCCCGCTACCGGGGCGTGGACCGGATGGACGCCGGCGAGTCCTACGACTTCGATCCCGCCCTCACCGCGTGGAACCACGCCTTCGCCCCCGCCATCAACCACTACCTGCGCAGGGACCTCGGCTGGAGCACGGACCTCCAGTACTGGGTCTTCGGCCCGGTCCACCCCTGGAACCGGTCCGGCGACGACACGGGGGAGAGCCTGCGGGCGGCCATGGCCCAGAACCCGTTCCTCCACGTCATGGTCCAGTCCGGGTTCTACGACGGGGGGACCGACTACTTCGGGGCCAAGTACACCATGTGGAACATGGATCCCGCGGGCCGGCTGCAGGGCCGCATGCGCTTCCACGGGTACCGCAGCGGCCACATGATGTACCTCCGGGACGAGGACCTGGGCCCGTCCAACCAGCACATCCGGGACTTCATCCGCTGGGCGACGGAGAACACCGGGCGGCCGGCGCGCTACTGACCGCCGGTCCGCTCCACGCGCACATGCTGGAGCGGGCTCTCGTTCCCGAGGGCGGCCCACCACCCGGGAGCAGCGGGAAGTTCCATGCCCGCGACCGGCGGCCCGGCGGCGCGTCCCCGCACCCTCTCCGCGCTCTTGCGCAGGGTCGGGAGCGTGGCTACGTTCGTTGAGAATCAGTTTCAATCTCAAACGACACACATGGCCACCATTTCCGCCATTCCGAACGCGTCGACGGTCCCGGAGGGGCTCCTGGAGGATCTCCGCCTGGCGGACATCCCGCTGGGGGAAGCCGTGGAGCTGGTGCGGTTCGAGCTGCCGGACCACCAGCTGGAGCAGCTGCTCGAGCGGGGCGTGCTTCCGGGGTGCCTGCTGTGTCCGGTATGGCGGTCGCCGTTCGGCGATCCGATCGTGGACGTGGAAGGGACGCTGCTGGCGCTCCGGCGTGAGATGGCGGGGTGCCTGTGTGTCCGGCGCCGGGGCCAGCCCGGGGGCTGACCCCGGTGGCGCGGGGCGTGGGGGGCGTGGCGTCGGCGGCGGGGTCGCCGGGTGCGGCGTCGTGCCACGATGAAGGACCCACCTATCGGCCGGATGGTGCGACGCCCCTCGTCGCGCTGATCGGTCCTCCGAATTCCGGCAAGACCACGCTCTACAATCAGCTGACGGGGCTGCGTCAGAAGGTCGCGAACTATCCGGGCGTGACCGTGGAGAAGCATGTCGGCCGCGCCCGCCTCGGGGCGGGGTGCGACGTGGACGTGGTGGATCTGCCCGGCGTGAACGGCTTCTCCGCCCGAACGCTGGACGAGAAGGTGACGCGGGACGTGCTGGAGGGCCGCGTCGCGGAGCTGCGGGCGCCGGACTCGGTGGTGCTGGTAGTGGACTCCACGCGGCTGGAGTCGCAGCTCATGCTGGTGGAGCCGATCCTCGAGCTAGAGATCCCGACGCTCCTCGTCCTGAACATGGCGGACGAGCTGGAGGAGCGGGGCGGTCAGGTACGGGACGAAGCGCTGGCCATGCGGCTCGGCGTCGAGGTGGTCCGGACGAACGCCCGGGCGGGGGCGGGGCTGAACCGTGTGCGCGAGTGGCTGCGCGGCGTCGCCCGGCGCGGGCCGGGGCCGGCCCGCGCCGCGGCCACGGTGAGCAATGTCTCCCGCCGTGCGCCCCTGCCCACCGTGGACGCGTTCGCGCGACGGCGGGAGCGGGTGCGGGAGGTGATGACGGCGGCCGGCTACGTGCAGCCCGGGCCGTCGTTGTTCAGCCGGAAGCTGGACTCGATCTTCCTCCACAGGTGGCTCGGCCCGATGATCTTCGCCGGGGTGGTGGCGCTGGTGTTCCAGGCCATCTTCACCTGGGCGACGCCCTTCATGGACGGCGTGGAGTGGGCGATCGCGGGGTCGGGGCAGTGGCTGGCGGGTCGGCTGCCGGATTCCTGGTACCGGTCGCTGCTGATCGACGGGATCTGGTCGGGCGTCGGATCCGTCATCGTGTTCCTCCCCCAGATCCTCGTCCTGTTCCTGTTCCTCGGCATCCTCGAGGACTCGGGCTACATGGCCCGGGCGGCAGTGATCGCGGACCGGCTCATGGCGGGCGTCGGGCTCCAGGGGCGGGCGTTCCTCCCCCTCCTTTCCGGCTACGCGTGCGCCATACCGGCGATCATGGCGGCGCGGACGGTGGAGGATGAGCGGGACCGGCTGGCCACCATCTTCATCACCCCCTTCATGACCTGCTCGGCGCGGCTGCCGGTCTACGCGCTCCTGATCGCCGCGTTCATCCCCGAGCGCCGGCTTCTCGGGCCGCTCATGGGCACGCGGTCCGCCACCCTCCTGGGCCTTTACGCCCTCGGGGCCGTGGCCGCCGTCTCGACGGCCTTCCTCCTGCGGCGCACGCTGCTACGGGGACGCTCCAGCAGCTTCGTCATGGAGCTGCCCCCCTACCGCATCCCGACCCTCCGGTCCATCGCCATCCGGCTCTACGACCGGAGCAAGATCTTCCTGCGGCGGGCCGGCACGATCATCTTCGCCGTCACCGTGTTGCTGTGGGTGCTGACCCAGTTCCCCCGGACCCTTGATGGCCCGCCCCCCATCGAGGCCAGCGTGCTCGGGAAGGCCGGCCAGGTGATCGAGCCGGCCATCGCGCCGCTGGGCTTCGACTGGCGCATCGGCGTCGGGCTCGTCTCCTCCCTGGCCGCCCGCGAGGTGATCGTCGGCACGCTGGGGACGATCTACGGCGTGGAGGACCCCAGCGAGTCCTCGCTCTCCCTCCAGGAGAACCTGCGCAGCCGGATGGATCTCGGCGCCGCCATCGGCCTGCTCGTCTTCTTCGCCTTCGCCCTCCAGTGCATGTCCACCGTCGCCGTCATGCGCCGCGAGACCGCCGGCTGGAAATGGCCCGCGCTCCAGTTCGGATACATGCTGTTCCTCGCGTATACGGGAGCGTACCTGGCCAACGCCCTGATCTGAGGGCGGCGGGCCGCTCTCCTACCGGATCCCCGGCACCCCCGTCGGCTCCTCCGACTGCCACCAGTACTCCGGCCCCGGCCGCTCCCGGGGATAGACCTCCGCGAGGGTGTCCCCGGTATACAGGCGGCCGTTCTTCATGACGTAGCGGATCGTGTTGGTGTTCCGGATGCCCTCCAGCGGGTTGCCGCGCAGGACGACGAAGTCGGCGAGCTTCCCGGGCTCGATCGAGCCCAGGTCGGTCTCGAGGCCGATGGCCTCGGCGCCGAACAGCGTGGCCACGCGCAGCGCGTCGTGCTCGTTCATGTCACAGGACTGGAGTGCCCAGAGCTCCCAGTGATAGCCGAGCCCCTGGAGCTGCCCGTGCGAGCCCACGCCCGCGCGACCGCCCGCCTCGACGAGATCTTTCACGAAGCAGGCGTGGTTCTGGAACACGTGCTCGTCCTCGGCGAACCACGCCCCCCGCCGGAGCGTCATCTCGTCGATCTCCTCGTGGGGGTAGAAGCGCCGGAGCTTCGGGTCGTCGTGGACGTCCTCCGTCTGGAAGAAGAAGTTCTCCGCCCACGGCCCGCCGTAGGAGACGAGGAGGGTGGGGGTGTACACGCGACCGGTCTCCGCGAACAGCTTCACGACGTCGCCGTACACCGGGTAGATGGGGAGCGAGTGCTCCAGCCCCGGGTACCCGTCGATGGTCTCGTTCAGGTTCTGCCGGATGTTCAGCGACCCCTCGGTCGTGGGCATGATCCCGACCTCCCGGGCGGCCATGATGATCCACTGCCGCTGCTGTCGGTTCCCCGCCACGTACATCTTGATGGTCTTCGTGTCGAAGTAGTCGCTGTACCGGCGGAGGACGTCCCGCGCCTCGTCCAGGCTCGAGATCCCCTCCTGCCAGAAGACGCCCGGGCCGGTGGAGTAGACCCGGGGGCCCGGGATCTCGCCGGCTTGCACGTGGTCCGAGTACGTGAGCACGTCCGTCGTCGACGTCTGGGGGTCCCGCGTCGTCGTCACGCCGTAGGCGAGGTTGGCGGCGTAGATCCACTGGTCCTTCCGGTGGACGAACCACGCCGGCCACATGTGGGCGTGCGTGTCCACGAACCCCGGCACGATCGTGTGACCCGCCACGTCGATCTGCCGCGCCCCCGCGGGGATCTCCACCGCGCCGCGGCGCCCCACCGCCCGGATCCGGTTGTTTCGCACCACCACGACGCCGTCCTCGATCACCTCGTCGCCGTTCATGGTGATGATCCGGGCGCCGATCAGCGCCGCGGTCCCCTCCGGCAGGTCCCGCCGGGCGGTCACCTCGATGCGGAGCTCCCGGGGCTCGTACTCCGGCTCCTCCTCGTCCTCCTCGTCCTCCTCCCCGGCCTCCCCGGCCTCCTCGGCCGGCGCGCCCAGCGGACCCTCGGGCGCCGCCCCGGCGTCCGCCGCTTCGACGCTGTCGGCGAACGCCTTCGCGGCGTCCAGGTCGTAAACGAAGTGGGCGTTGCCGAGGCTCCAGTGCACCTTCCGCCCGTCCCCGCTCCACGCCGGGAACTCCGCGCCGGTGGGATCGGTGAGGCGCACGGCCGGGAAGGCGGCGTTCTCGGGGTTCGCCACGCTGATGCTGGGCGTCCGACCGATGAGCGGCACGGTCACGACGAAGAGCTGCCCGTTGACGCTGGCCAGCGCCTGGTCCCCGCGTGGCGCCATCCGGATCACGCCCGGCGTCATCGGGTTCTCGGCTCCCGCCGGCGTGGGGCCGGTCACCCGGAGGTGGGCGCGCTCGTCGGTACCGTCCCAGCGGATCGAGACCAGGCCGCCCTCGCGCCCGCCCCGGAACAGGTAGATCCGGCCGTCCTCCTCCGCGCGGAAATGGGGGGCGGACCGTCCGTCCCTGGGCGCGATCAGCGTCGCCGCGCCGCCCTCGGCCGGCACCCAGATGATCTCCCCCGCGGCGCCGATCCCGAACGGCCCGGTGTTCTCCTGGAAGTCCCGGGCGTACCCCCGCATGGCGACGATCCGCCGCCCGTCCGGCGACCACGCCGGCGTCACGTACAGCCCGCCGGTGCGCGTGAGCCGCTCCGCCCGGCCGCGCCCGTCGGCGCGGATCCTCCAGAGGTGGCCCTGGTCGCCCTCCCAGGAGGCGTAGGCGATCCAGCGACCATCGGGAGACCACGCCGGGAAGTGGACGGACGGGTCGGTCGGGCCGATCCGGCGGGGATCGCCGCCGTCCGCATCGCTCACGTACAGCCGGTCCAGGGCCGTGAACGCCAGCCGCGAGCCGTCCGGGGACGGCGTCACGTCGCGGGTCTGCCGCACCGTGAACGTGGGCGAGTCCTCCACCGGGTAGTCGAACGAGACCAGCGGCCCCACCTCCAGGTCGAAGCTCACCCGGAACGGGATCTCCCGCGCATCGCCTCCCGCCACGGGGAGCCGCCAGATGCGGCCGCCATAGGAGACGACGACCTCCCGCGAGTCCGGCGTGAAGGACATCCCCGGGAGCACGTCCAGCGTCGCCCGCGACTCCTGGTCGTCGTGCTGGACCGGGTAGGCGAGCCACCGCTCGGCCCCCGTCTCCAGGTCCCGCAGGACCAGCCCCGTCTCCTGGTCGTGCCGCGTGCCGTACACCAGCCAGCGCCCGTCCGGCGAGAGCGTCGGCCGGAACGCCGACCCGTAGCGCGACGTGCGCCCGTACACCTCGCCCGTCTCCCGGTCGTAGACCGCCAGCTGGTACTGTGGCAGGTCGGCGTTGTACGTCCAGTCGCCGTTGCGCCGCGCGAACCAGACCCAGCGGCCGTCGGCGCCGAACGCCGCGCCCAGCGTCTTCGCGTTCGCCGGCTCCGTGATCAGCCTGGTCCCCCCGCCCCCCTCCACGTGATACAGGTGCAGCTTCGGCGGACCGCCGAAGCGGAACCCGCCCATGCTGGCCACCACGTAGTTCCCGTCCGGCGTCCATTCCGGGCTCTCCGCCCGGTTCGCCTTCCCCTTGGAGACCTGGACCGTATCGCCGCCGTCCACGTCCATGATCCAGATGTTCTGCCCGCCGTCCCGGTCGCTCGAGAAGACGATGCGCCGCCCGTCCGGGCTGAAGCGGGGCTGCGCGTCGAACGCCATGCCGCTGGTCAGCGGGCGCGCCGCGCCGCCCTCGATGGGGAGCAGGAAGAGGTTCCCCAGGTAGTCGAAGACGAGCTGCCGTCCGTCGGGGGACACGTCAAGGCTCATCCAGGTCCCGCGGTTTTCGTCGATGCGGATCCTCCGGGCGGGCTCGAGGGGAAGCGGGTCCTTGTCCCGGGACCGGGCGGTGTCGGCGCGGGCCGTGTCCTCGGGCTCCTGCGCCGGCAGCGGGCCGGCCATGGCGAACAGCAGGACCGCCGGGACGAGCAGACCGGTTCGCGGCAGCGTGAATCGCATTCCTCCGTGACCTCCGCTACAGGGTGGTGCGCATGGGTCGGGATGTCCGGCGAAACGGCCGGACCGCCATGGTAACGGTCCCCGGCACGACGGGAAAGCCGTCAGGGACGAAGGTGTCGGCGGGGCAGCGGGCTCCCGCTTTTCAGGGCCGCGGGAGCCGGATCCGCAGCGCGCCGTCCTTCGCGCGCGCGTGCTCCGCTCCCGCCGCGTCGAGCCCCGCCAGGACCCCGGCATCCGCGGGGAAGGGGGCGATGTCCAGGACGACCGCCCCCGCTTCCTCCCGGGCGGCGACCCGCACGCCGGTCCCCGCGGCCGCCGCGGCGTGTCCGCTGGAGGCCAGGACCCGCAGGATCCCCCGCTCGGCGGCGATGGCGTCGAGCCGGACCGCCGGCAGCCCGCCCTCCACCGCCCACTCGGTCCGGACCCGGCGCAGGGCGGCGTTCCGCGCGTGCAGCGCCTGGATGGTGGTGAGCAGCGGCTTCGCCTCCGCCACGTCCGCGGAGCCGGTGGGCTCGGCCAGGCGGCGGATGAGCCGGGTGGCCGCGCCGAGGCGCGCCAGCTCCTCGTCGAACAGACGCAGGAGCGCCCCGTCCACTCCGTCCTCCGCCAGCTCCCGCACGCCCATGAGTGCGAGCAGCCGGTTGTTGATGTCGTGGGCCAGGCCGAGCAGGATCTGATCCGATACCTCGCTCCAACCGGCGCCCGGCGCGCGCTTCGTCATCCGTCCTCCCTGACGTGGAGGATACGGCCGCCGGTCCAACCCGTCCAACCGCGATCCCACCTTTTCCGGCGGAGTCCCGAGGGGTATTCTACCATCCGGTTCACTCAGGCACGGGACGGTCCCATGGAGCAACCCTCGCGCGAGACGCTGCAGCGCGGTCGCGCCTTCCTCTCCCGCCGCCGCGCGCGGCTGTCCCGCCTGATCCAGCGGTCGCTGGATCCGCCGCCGCCCTCGGGCAGCCTCCTCGAGGACCGCCGCCGCTTCCTCCTGGAGGAGGCGCAGGAGCTGTACTGGAATGAGCTCTCCTGGGAGCAGGTGACCGAGGAGGAAGGGATCGGCGAGAGCGGCCTCGTCGAGTTCACCTTCCCGGGGTTCCTCGCGTTCGTCGAGGGACTCCTCCTGCGCGAGGTGATGCCGGATTCCCTCGCACCCGCCCGTCCACGCCCGGAAGTGGTGGAGGACATCCTCGCCTTCCTCGCCGCCCGCTGCGTGGAGCTCGAGGACTCCGAAGATCCCGAGACCGAGGTCGAGCGGCAGGTCACCGCCCGCCTCATCGACCTGGTGCTCTACCGCCAGCACGACATCGCGGTGGAGGAGGTCGAGCGGCTCGAGGAAGAAGCCCCCTCACCCGACCAGGAGTAGCCTTGGCGCGCGACGGGCTGCCCCCGGCGCTCCGGGGCGGGCCGCTCCTCATCGGCCACCGCGGCGCCGCCGGCCTGGCGCCGGAAAACACGATGCCGTCCTTCCGCGAGGCCGTCGCCCGCTGGGACGTGGACATGATCGAGCTGGACGTCCGCGCTTCCGCCGACGGCCACTGCGTGGTGTTCCACGACGCCACCGTCGACCGTACGACCGACGGCACCGGCCCGGTCGCGGAAAGGACGCTCGCGGAGCTGCGCGAGCTGGACGCCGGCGCCCGCTTCGTCGCGGGAGACGGTTCGACGCCCTTCGCGGGGCAGGGGGTCCGGATCCCCGCCATCGACGAGGTCCTGGAGTCCTTCCCCGACACCCGGTTCACCTTCGAGGTGAAGATCGGCACCGCGCAGGAGCCGATGTTCGACGCCATACGCCGTCACGGCGCCGACGAGCGCGTCATCGCGGCGGGGATGGACTGGCGGGACCGCCTCATGTTCGCCCACTACGCCGGTGCCGTCAGCGGGTCCACCCGGGACGTCCGGGCCTTCTATGGTCTGCACCGGGCCTACTGCGGCCGGTTCTGGACACGCTGCGCGGACGTGTTCCAGGTCCCCGAGCGACAGCGCCGGTTGCGGATCGTCACGGCGCGCTTCGTCCGCGACGCGCGCGCCCACGGGATCCCCGTCCACGTGTGGACCGTCAACGACGCCGGGGACATGCGCCGCCTCCTGGACTGGGGCGTGGACGGCATCATCACGGACCGGCCGGACATCGGAGCCCGCGTGATGGCGGACCGCCTGGGCCGCCCGCTGCCCGCGGGTCTGCGCTGAGATGCCGTCGCGGGAACCGGCTCTGGCCCTCCCGCTCCGGCTCGAGCAGCACCTCCGCGAGACAGGGCTCCTCACCGCCGGCGCGACCGTCGTGGTCGCCCTCTCCGGCGGCCTGGACTCCACGGTGCTGCTCCACCTCCTCCGCTTCCCCCTCGCCCGCCTGGGCCTCCGCCTCGCCGCGGCGCACCTGGACCACGCCATGCGCCCCGGCAGCGCCGCGGACGCCAGCTGGGTGGTCGGCCTGTGCGCCGCGTGGCAGGTGCCGCTGATGGCCGAGCGCCTCACCGCCCCGCCGGTCTCCGAGGCCGACGCTCGCGATCGCCGCTACGAGTTCCTGGACCGGGCGGCGGCGCCGGGCGCCCTGATCGCCACCGGGCATCACCTGGACGACCAGGCCGAGACGGTCCTGTTCCGGGTCGCCCGCGGGGCCGGCGTGCGCGGCGTGCGCGGGATCGCGCCGCGGCGCGGTCGTCTGGTCCGGCCGCTCCTGCCGTTCACCCGTGCCGAGCTGGCCGCGTACGCCGGGAGCGTGGGGCTGGCCTTCCGGGACGACCCCACCAACCGCGACGTGTCGCTGGCGCGGAACCGGATCCGGCGGTGGACCCTCCCCGCCCTGGAGCGGGCCCGCCCCGGGGCCGCGCGCACCCTGGCGGCGCTCGCCGACCGGGCGCGGCACGCGGAGCGCGCCTGGCGCACCATCTTCCGCGATCTTTCCCACCGCGCCACCGTCGAGCGCTCCCCGGGGGGGGTGGCGCTTGCCCGTGATGTGCTCCGTTCCTATCATCCCCTCGTACGGGCCCGTGTCCTGCGCCTTGTCCTACGCCGCCTTGGGAGCATGCCCGGAAGGGCAGGAACCCGGGCGGCGTTGGAGTTTATCAACTCCGGCCCGAGCGGCGGGGAGCTCCACCTCCCCGGGGGCATCCGGCTGCACCGGGATTTCGACGCGATCCGTGTCGCGCGCCTGCGCGGGCCGGCCCCGGCGGACGTGGAAGCGGAGATCGCGGCCGGGACCGCCGGCTCCGGCCGGGTCCGGATCGCCGGGCGCACGGTCGACGTGGACTGGGGCCCCGGGCCGCTGGAGGGGGAGAAGGTCGGCGTGCCCGCGGATGCCGCGTTCCCGCTGCGGCTGCGCGGCTGGGCGCCGGGCGACCGGATCCGCCTGGCGTACGGCTCGAAGAAGCTGAAGAAGCTGTTCGCCGAGCGACGGCTGGACCGGAGGCAGCGTGCGACGCTGCCGGTGCTGGCGGATGCGGAAGGTCGGGTGCTGTGGGTGCCGGGAGTCGCGCGCGCCGCCGGCGTTCCGGATGGGGGCGGATTCGAGATCGCGGTGAGGGATGCCGAAGAGCGTTGACACGCAGGTCAGGACGGGCGGACCGCTGCTGGAGCGGGTGGTCTATCCCGCCGAGGAGATCGCCCGCCGGGTCCGGGAGATGGGCGTCGAGATCGACCGCGCCTACCCGCTCGGGGAGCCCATCCTCGTGCTGGGGCTCCTGAAGGGCTCGTTCATCTTCATGGCCGACCTGGTCCGGGAGATCCCCCGCCCGGTCGTCCTCGATTTCCTCGTGGCGGCGAGCTACGGCGCCGGCACCGTGTCCAGCGGGGAGCTTCGGCTGCTGTACGATCCGGAGGCGCACCTCGAGGGGCAGCACGTCCTCCTGGTGGAGGACATCGTGGACAGCGGCACCACCATGAACCGGCTGATCCCCATGCTCGCGGAGCGGCGGCCCCGGACGCTGGAGGTCTGCGCGCTGCTCCACAAGCACGTCGCCCGGGACCTCGTCAAGGAGCCGCGGTGGATCGGGTTCGACGCCCCGCCGGAGTTCCTGATCGGGTATGGACTGGATCACAGCGAGAACTTCAGGAACCTGCCGTTCATCGGCAGCCTGAGGACACCGGAGTAGGTCGGAGCAGATGTCGAAGAACCAGACGCCGGACAGCGGGCAGGACGAAGGATCGGGGCGGTGGGCGCGGAATTCCCGCACCCTCTCCTTCTGGGTCCTGTTCGTCCTCGTTTCCATCCTCCTGGTCCAGATCCTCGGGCCCCGCCAGCGCGAGGCCGCGGATCTCACGTACAGCGAGTTCCTCGCGCAGCTCGAGCAGGACAACGTCTCGAAGGTCACCATCATCGAGGGGAAGCGCCTCGAGGGTGAGCTCCGCACCGCCGTGGCCTCGCACCGGGGCGAGGCCACCACGTTCGTCACGCTCCTCCCCGTCCGCGACAGCGAGGCCCTCCTCGCGCGCCTCCACGACGAGAACGTCCAGATCGGTGCGCGCGAGCCCAACCAGAACTGGTGGGCCTACATCCTCACCGCCCTGCCCTGGATCCTGATCCTCGGCATCTGGATCTTCATGCTCCGCCAGATGCAGTCGGGCGGCTCCAAGGCGTTCCAGTTCGGCAAGTCCAAGGCGCGCCTCCTCACCGGGGACACCCCCCAGGTCACCTTCGCCGACGTGTCCGGCGCCGACGAGGCCAAGGAGGAGCTGGTCGAGATCATCGAGTTCCTCAAGGACCCCCAGAAGTTCACGCGACTGGGCGGACGCCTCCCCAAGGGCGCTCTCCTGGTCGGCCCCCCGGGGACCGGGAAGACCCTCCTGGCGCGGGCCGTCGCGGGCGAGGCCGGGCGCCCCTTCTTCTCCATGTCCGGGTCCGACTTCGTCGAGATGTTCGTCGGCGTGGGCGCCTCGCGCGTGCGCGACCTGTTCGAGCAGGGGAAGGCCCACGCCCCCTGCATCATCTTCATTGACGAGATCGACGCCGTGGGCCGGCACCGCGGCGCGGGGCTCGGCGGCGGCCACGACGAACGGGAGCAGACGCTGAACCAGCTCCTGGTGGAGATGGACGGATTCGAGTCCAACGAGGGCGTGATCCTGATCGCGGCCACGAACCGACCCGACGTCCTCGACCCCGCGCTGCTGCGCCCCGGCCGCTTCGATCGGCAGATCGTGGTGGACGCCCCGGACGTGAAGGGGCGGGAAGGGATCCTGCGCGTCCATCTCAAGAAGGTCCCGCTGGCCGCGGACGTCGTCGTCGAGCGGCTGGCACGGGGAACGCCCGGGATGAGCGGCGCGGACCTGGCCAACCTGGTCAACGAGGCCGCCCTGCTGGCCGCCCGCCGCGGCCGCGACCGGGTCATGATGGACGACCTGGAGGCCGCCAAGGACAAGATCATGCTGGGCGCCGAGCGGAAGAGCCTCGTGCTCTCCGAAGCCGAGCGGAAGCTCACCGCCTACCACGAGGCCGGTCACGCCGTCGTCGCGCTGCGGGTGCCGGGGCTCGACCCGATCCACAAGGTCACCATCGTCCCCCGGGGGCGCGCGCTGGGCGTCACCGCGTCCCTGCCCGAGGAGGACCGCCACTCCTACCCCCGCGACTACCTGGTCGCCCAGCTGGCCATGCTCTTCGGCGGCCGGGCCGCGGAGGAGATGGTATTCGGCCGCGAGAAGATCACGACGGGCGCCGGCAACGACATCGAGCGCGCCACGACCCTGGCCCGCCGCATGGTCACGACCTTCGGAATGAGCGAGCGGGTCGGCCCCATGGCCGTAGGGGACTCCGAGCAGGAGGTCTTCCTCGGCCGCGAGCTGGTGCAGCGCCGGGAGGTCTCGGAGGAGACGGCCAGGCTCGTGGACGACGAGGTCAAGAACTTCCTCGATGCCGCCTACGACAAGGCCGCGGCCACCCTCCGCGACAACCGCGACCTCCTCGAGCGCATCGCCGAGGCGCTCCTGGAACGGGAGACGCTGGACCGGGAGGAGGTCGCCCTCCTCGAGAACGGCCGGCCGCTCCCGCCCTCCGCCAACGGCAACGTACCGGTGGAGGGGAAAGAGCCGGCCCCGGCGGCAGCGTCCTAGGCCGCCATGACCGATCTCGCTCCGGCTGACGCGCCAACGCTCCCGGCTCGAGCGGGGATCGGCCCCCAGGCCCGGATCGATCCCCGTGCCGCGTCATGGCGCACCCGGCGCGGCGTCCTCCCTCTCGACCGGCCCCGCATCATGGGCGTGCTGAACGTGACGCCCGACTCCTTCTGGGAGGGCAGCCGGACGGCCGCCGTGGATGATGCGCTGCGCCGGGCCGGCGAGATGGTCGCCGCCGGGGCCGATCTGCTCGACGTGGGCGGCGAGTCCACCCGCCCCGGCGCGGACCCGGTCGCCGCGGAGGAGGAGGCCCGCCGCGTCGTTCCCGTCCTCCGCGCCATCGCCCGCCGCTGGCCGGAGCTCCTCCTCTCCGTGGATACCGTGAAGGCCCCGGTCGCCGCCGCGGCCCTGGACGCCGGCGCCGCCGTGATCAACGACGTCTCGGCCTTCCGCGTCGACCCCGCCATGGCGCGGCTGGCGGCCGATGCCGGCGCCGGCGTGGTGCTGATGCACTCCCGGGGCGGGGTCGACCGGATGGCCGCCTACGAGAGCGCCGTCTACGGCGCTGACGTGGCGGGCGAGGTCGCGGCCGAGCTCGGCGCCGCCGCCGCCCGGGCGCGGTCCGCCGGCATCCACCGGGACGCCATCGTCCTGGACCCGGGACTCGGGTTCGCCAAGCGCACGGCGGATACGGTGGCGGTGCTCCGCTCCCTCCACCGGCTCCGCGATCTCGGCTACCCGGTCCTGGTCGGGCCCTCCCGCAAGCGGTTCATCGGTGAGCTGGCGGGCGGCGTTCCCGTCGAGGAGCGGCTCCCCGGTACCATCGCCGCGTGCGTCGTCGCCCACCTGGCCGGCGCCCGGCTGTTCCGCGTGCACGATGTCGCACCCGTGCGGCAGGCGCTGGACGTGGCGGAGGCCCTCGTCCCATGATCGACTGGCTGACCCAGTACAACTTCCTGCTTCCGCGCCTCCGCGACCTCCTGGAGATCCTCATCGTCGCGGTCGGGATCTTCTTCGTACTCCGCCTGCTCGCCCGGACCCGGGCCATGCAGATGCTCGTCGGCGTCCTCCTCCTGGGCGCCATCTTTTTCGTCTCCAACTTCCTCGGCCTCACGCTCATCGCGACGATCCTGGAGTACGCCTTCCAGTACGGCGTGATCGCGGCGCTGATCGTCTTCCAGCCGGAGCTCCGCAACGCCCTCGCCCGCCTCGGCCAGAACCGCATGCTCCGCCTCTTCAACAAGATGGAACAGAGCGAGGTCGTCGAGGAGCTCGTCGAGGGCGTCGAGCGGCTCGCCCGGGCCAAGATCGGCGGCATCATCGCCATCCAGCGCGACGTCGGCCTCGACGAGTACGCCGACACCGGCATCCGCATCCAGGCCCGCGTCTCTTCCGACATCATCGTCAGCATCTTCGCTCCCTACGGACCCCTCCACGACGGCGCCCTGCTGGTGAGCGGAGACACCCTGATCGCCGCCGGCGTCATCCTCCCCCTGACCCAGTTCCCGGTCGCGGACAAGAGCCTGGGCACGCGGCACCGCGCCGCCATCGGCCTGTCGGAGGAGACCGATGCGCTGGTCATCGTCGTCAGCGAGGAGACCTCGCAGGTCTCCATGGCGCAGCGCGGCCGGCTCGAGCGCAACGTGTCACCCGAACGCCTCCGCGCCGCCCTCGCCGGGGTGGCGGGAACCCGCGCCGTGACGGAGTGATCTCGCGTTGACACGTTCCGGAGCCCTCCCTACATTGCCCCGGATTCCGGCTGGACCAGGTCGCGTTACCGTCGCATTCGCACCGCGGAGAGTGGATTGCAGGCGAATCAAGTGAACGACCAGGCCATGGACGGGTTCAACCTCATGAACCTGTTCGCCGATGGCGGATGGATGATGTATCCGCTCATCATCTGCTCCCTCCTGGCCTTCGGCGTCATGATCGCCAAGGCCTGGACCCTCTTGGTCGCCCACAAGGAGTCCCGGGGCGTCCTCCACGAAGTCGAGTCGCTCATCAGGGAGGGCCGCGCCGATGAAGCCCTCCGCCTCGCCGAGGAGCGCCCCGGGCCCGTCGCCGCCATCCTCTATTCCGGGCTCCGCCGGCTGCACGAGCGCGAAACGACGGGCGCGGATGTCGAGAAGGCGGTCCAGACGGCCGGCGTCATCGAGCTCGGCTTCCTCGAGCGCGGCCTCGTCGTCCTGGCCACCATCGCCAACGTGGCCCCCTTGCTGGGGTTCCTCGGGACGGTCGCCGGCATGATCTCCGCCTTCGGCTCCATCGCGGAGGCCGGACAGGTGGACGCCGCGCTGGTGGCGGGCGGGATCAAGGTGGCGCTGATCACCACGGCCACCGGGCTGATCATCGCGATCCCGGTGAACATCGGGTACAATTTCTTCGTGACCCGGATCGACAAGCTGATCGTGGACATGGAAGAGGGCACGGGCGCGGTGCTGCGCATGATCTGGCGGCTCGAGACCGACGGCCGCCTCGCCCTGGCCGGCGCCGGCGCGAGCGCAACGCCCGCGCTGCCGCTCACGAAGCGCCGGGAAGTCGCGGAGTCGATCCACGACGCCAGGCCGAAGGAGCGGCCGTTCTCGAAGGACCCGACGCAGCGCGCCCCGGACGACACGCAGATCGACTGAGGACGGACGCATGGCAATGTTGAGAAGGAAGTCGCGCACCTCGGGCGAGATCCCCACGTCCTCCATGGCGGACATCGCCTTCCTCCTCCTCATCTTCTTCCTGGTCACCACGATCTTCGACGAGGAGCGGGGGCTGAGCCTCGTCCTCCCGGAGCAGGGGGAGGAGGCGGAGGTCTCCGCCAACAACATCCTGCATCTCGTCATTCAGCCGAACGGGATCATCGAGATCAAGCGGGGCGAGAGTCCGCAGATCCAGCAGGCTTCCGCCGGCGAGATCGCGGCGATCTGGCGCTTCGAGGTCGGCCAGAACCCGAACCTGATCGCGGCGGTCAAGACCGCGCCGGGCGCGCCCTACCGGTACATGATCGACGTGCTGGACCAGCTGCAGGTGGCGGGCGCGGAGCGCGTGAACCTCGGAATCCTGGAGTAGGCGGGGATGCTGACAGCCGGTGGTTTCGAACGGAAGTCCAAGGCCTCCAGCGAGATCCCTTCCTCCTCGCTGGCGGACATGGCGTTCCTCCTGCTCATCTTCTTCATGGTCAGCACGACGTTCCCGCAGGAGCGGCCGCGTCGTATGCCGTGGCCGGAGGCCGAGGCCACCAAGCGGCTGGACGAGCAGCGCAAGGACGTCCTTCACGTGTTCGTCACCGAGGGCGGGGAGATCTTCATCAACGACCGCCTCATTCCAGAGGAACAGGTGTCCAGCCTGATCGCGCCGCTCTACCGCGAAAACCGCCAGCTCGTCGTCTCGCTCCGCGCAGATCGGAACACTCCGTACGCTGTGATTTATAATATTCAGAAAGAGCTGCAGGAGGCCGGTGCGCTGCGCCTGACCTTCTACACGGATCTCGAGGAGCGGATGACCCGCAGGCGGAGGTAGGATCAGATGGATGAGCGGACAAAGGCCGTCCACGAGACGGCGAACGATCGCTTCAAGCGGGGGTTCGGCGACTGGTTCTGGGGGGCGCTCATCGTCGCGACGCTCCTGCACGCCGGGCTGTTCCTCATCTCGCCGACGTTCGGCACCGAGGACTACAGCTTCGCCACCGACGAGCTCGAGTCCATCGAGCTCCCGGACGAGATCGAGATCCCGCCGCCGCCGGAGGCCATTCAGCGGCCGGCCACGCCGGTGATCGCAGAGGCGAACATCGAAGAGGACATCACGATCGCGCCCACCACGTTCGAGGAGAACCCCATCGACAACCTGCCGCCGCCCCCGGGCGACGACGGGGACCTTTCGGCCGCGCCGACCTTCACCCCGATGACGGTGCGCCCGCAGTACAGGAACCTGCGGGAGATCCAGCAGGCGCTGATGCGCTACTACCCGCCCCTGCTGAGGGACGCGGGGATCGGCGGGACGGTGAAGGTGTGGTTCTTCATCGACGAGAACGGGAAGGTTCAGAATACGCGCCTCTTCCAGTCGAGCGGGTACGACGCGTTCGACCAGGCGGCGCTGAAGGTGGCGGAGCTTGCCGAGTTTTCGCCCGCCTACAACCGGGACAAGAAGGTCCCGGTGTGGATCGCCCTGGACATCACGTTCGAGGTCCAGCAGTAGGCCGGCCTCCGGCGCAGGCCGCGCCGCCCGGTTCCGGAGCCCCAGGGCCCGCCACGGACGGCGGGCCCTGGTCTCTTGGGCGGCCCGGGCGGCTCCCCGGTGGGGCGGTGGAACACCGCGCGGGAGCCGACGCTAGAGTGAGGGAGACCCACCCTCATCCGGAGGCGCATCATGTCCGCACCCGCGACCGCCAACGATCGCTTCAAGCAGTCCTCCCGCAGCTCCTTCTGGATCTCCCTGATCGTGGCCACGGTGGCCCACGCGGCGGCCTTCGCCGGGTCTCCCGTCTTCGCCCTCGATGCTGAGAGCACGACCGATCCCGCGACCGACGTCGTGGACCTTCCGCCGGACCTGCGGCTGCCGGAACCGCCGGAGCCGATCCGGCCGCCCGTGGCGCCGGTGATCGCCGCCGACGCGCCCACCGAGCTCACCCTCGACCCCGTCACCCCCGAGCGGTGGGCGGCCCGGCCTCTCGAAGCGCCGCCGGCGGGGAGCGGGGCGGACGACCGCGTGCCGTTCGTCACGCCGATGGATGTGGCGCCGCGACTTCTGAACGCGGCGGAGGTGCAGCGGGCGCTCCAGCGCCACTATCCGCCCGTTCTGCGGGAGGCGGGGATCGGCGGAGTCGTCGCGTTGTGGTTCCACATCGACGAGCGCGGCCGGGTCATGGAAACCCGGATCCAGCGTGCGAGCGGTTACGACGACCTGGACGGGGCCGCGCTGGCGGTGGCGGATGGGATGGAGTTCTCGCCGGCACTGAACCGGGACCGGCGGATCCCCGTCTGGGTGGCCCTCGAGATCGTGTTCGAAGTGCAGCGATAAGGCGCCTGTGGCGGCGGCCCGGCGTTGAATTTTGGGGCACGGGCGCGTAAACTCACGCCGTCATGTGGGATAGCCGGTTGGAGGAGACGCTGCCCGCGGTCCGTGACCGGATCGGACGCGCCCTCGACCGTGCGGGGCGGGGTGGTGATGTGCGGATCGTGGCGGTGACGAAGGGTCACCCCGTGGCGGCCGTGGCCGCGGCCGTCCGGGCGGGACTTCACGCCGTGGGCGAGAACCGGGTCCAGGAGCTGGCGGACAAGGTGGCGGCCCTGGGTCGCGACCGGGCCGAATGGCACCTGATCGGGCACCTGCAGCGCAACAAGGCCCGGCAGGCGATCGAGATCAGCGACCTCATCCACTCGGTCGATTCGACGCGCCTCGCCGGGACCCTCGCCGCCGAGGCCGCCCGCGCCGGTCGTCCGGTCCGCGGGCTGCTCCAGCTGAACGTCTCCGGCGAGGAGACGAAGGGCGGCATCGAGGCGGGTGCGGCGGTCGAGGTCCTCGGGACGATCCGCGAGCTCGGGGCGCTGGAGATCCATGGCCTGATGACCATGGCTCCCTGGACCGACGAGGAGGCCGTCCTGCGGCGGACGTTCGCGGGTGCCCGCCGCCTGCTGGAGGAGTGCCGCCGCCAGGTCCCGGAGACCCTGCACGGCGGCGAGCTGTCCATGGGCATGAGCAACGATTTCGAAATCGCGGTCGAGGAGGGCGCAACCATCGTCCGTCTCGGCACCGTCCTGTTCGGGGAGAGGGACATATGATCGACCTCACGCCACTCGAGGTTCGCCAGAAGAAGGGTGACTTCCGCCGCGCCTTCCGCGGCTACGACGCCGAGCTGGTGAACGACTTCCTCGACCTGGTCGCGGACCGGATGGAGGAACTGGTCAAGGAGAACATGGCCCTCCGGGACTCCGTCGGGACGCTGGAGTCCGAGGTCGTCGCCTACCGGGAGAAGGAGCGGGCGCTGTCGGACGCGCTCATGGCCGCCCAGCGGCTCCGGGAGGACGCCCGCAGCCACGCGGAGAAGGAGGGCGAGCTCATGATCCGGGAGGCCCGCCTCGCGGCGGAGACCGCCCGCGACGAGGCCATCCGCGCTCTCGCGCGGGAGGAGGAGGCGCTCCGCCAGGCGCGGGCGCGCAGGGCGCAGATGATCGAGTCCTTCCGCCGCCTCCTGCAGCGCGAGCTGAGCGAGCTGGCGGTGATCGAGGAGACGCTCGAGCTCGAGAAGGCGCGGGGCCGGGCCGCGGGCGCGAAGCGGTCCCGCAAGCCCGCCGCGGGAGCGGAGAGCACCGCCGCGGCCCCCGGCGCGGAGCCCGCCGGGGAGGGCGAGGCCGTTGCGGAGGGCGGGGAGGAGCGAGAGGCAGACTGGCTTTCGTCGCTGGTCGAGGAGTAGCGCCGGGGGGTCACGGGAACCGGGCCGGGTATGTAGGAGGGATGGCGCGCCGTCCGGCAGAGCGGCGCCCACGGGCGAGGAGCGAAGGCGGGGGAATGAGATACCCGGAGTTTCCGGACAGCTACACGGCCCTCGAGGAAGAGGTTCTCGCGCGCTGGCACGAGGAAGACCTCTTCCGCCGGACGCTGGATGCGACGGCGGCGGGCGAGCCGTTCGTGTTCTACGAGGGTCCGCCCACCGCCAACGGCCGTCCGGGCATCCATCACGTGTTCAGCCGGACGCTGAAGGATCTCGTCTGCCGCTATCGGACCATGCGCGGCCGGTACGTGGGTCGGAAGGCCGGGTGGGACACCCACGGGCTGCCGGTGGAGATCGAGGCCGAGAAGAAGCTCGGCATCAGTGGCAAGCGGCAGATCGAGGAGCTCGGCGTCGAGCGCTTCAACCAGGTCTGCCGCGAGAGCGTCTTCACGTACAAGGAGGACTGGGAGAAGCTCTCCGAGCGGATCGGCTACTGGCTCGACTATTCCGACCCGTACGTCACCTTCCACGACGACTACATCGAGACGGTCTGGTGGCTGCTGAAGCAGCTCGACGACCGCGGCCTCATCTACCGCGGCTACCGGAGCGTGCCCTACTGCCCGCGGTGCGGCACGGCGCTGAGCTCGCACGAGGTCGCACAGGGCTACGCGGAGGTCGAGGACCCGTCGGTCCACTTCCTCTGCCGGCTGGAAGACGGGGAGCAGGCCGGGGAGGGCGAGCGCGCCTTCGTCGCGTGGACCACCACGCCCTGGACGATCCCCTCCAACGCGGCGCTGGCGGTGAATCCCGCGCTCACCTACGCGGAGGTGGAGCACGAGGGCAGGGGGCTCATCGTGGCCGAGGCGCTGGTCGAGCGCGTGTTCGGCGAGGACGCCCGCGTCCGCCGCACCTGGCCGGCCGCCGAGCTGATCGGCCTGCGCTATCGCCGCCCGCTCGACCTGGTGGACGTGGATGCCGACCAGGCGGCCGCCGGGTGGAAGGTCGTCGGTGAGGACTTCGTCAGCGCGGACGATGGCACCGGCATCGTCCACATCGCCCCCGCCTTCGGCTCCGACGACTACGCGGCCGGCCAGCGGCACGGGCTCCCCATGCTGCGGCCCATCGACGACGACGGCCGGTTCGTCGAGGAGGTCCCCGTCGTCGGCGGGATGTTCGTCAAGGAGGCGGACCCGCTGCTCCTGGACGAGATGCGTGCGCGCGGCGTCCTGCTCCGGAGCGGCACGGTCACCCACTCCTATCCCCACTGCTGGCGCTGCGACAGCCCGCTGCTCTACATGGCGCGGGACTCCTGGTACATCCGGACCACGGCGGTCAAGGACCGGATGCTGGAGAACAACCGGCAGGTACGATGGAGCCCGCCGGAGATCGGCTCGGGCCGGTTCGGCGAGTGGCTGGAAGGGAACGTCGACTGGGCCCTGTCCCGGGACCGCTACTGGGGCACGCCGCTCCCCGCCTGGATCTGTGACCGGGACCGCGACCACGTCGACTTCATCGGCTCCTTCGCGGAGCTGGCGGAGCGGGCGGGGGGGCTCCCGGAGGCGCTGGATCCCCACAAGCCCTTCATCGACGAGATCGCCTGGCCGTGCCGGCAGTGCGGCGGGACCATGCACCGGACCCCGGAGGTGATCGATGCGTGGTTCGACTCGGGGTCCATGCCCTTCGCCCAGTGGCACTACCCGTTCGCAAACCAGGACACGTGGGCCCGGAACTTCCCCGCGGACTTCATCGCCGAGGGGGTCGACCAGACGCGGGGATGGTTCTACTCCCTCATGGCCATCGCCACGATGCTCGGACACGGCCCCGTCTACCGCAACGTCCTGGTCAACGGGCTGCTCCTGGACAGGGACGGGCAGAAGATGTCCAAGTCCCGCGGCAACGTCGTGGATCCGTGGGAGGCCATCGGCCGGTTCGGCGCGGACGCGGTGCGGTGGTACCTCGTCACCGTCAGCCAGCCCTGGGCCGCGAAGCGGTGGGACGAGGAGGCGCTGGGAGAGGCGGTCCGCCGCACCTTCGACACCCTCGCCAACACCTACAGGTTCTTCGCTCTCTACGCCAACCTCGAGGAGTGGACACCGGCGGCCACGCCCGCGCCCCCGGCCGACCGGCCGCTCACCGACCGCTGGCTCCGCTCCCGCATGGCCGGGCTGGTCGCGGAGGTGGGCACCGCCTTCGACCGCTACGACGTGACGCGCGGCGCGCGGCTCATCGGCGACTTCATCGTCGATGACCTCTCCAACTGGTACGTCCGGCGCGGCCGCGACCGCTTCTGGGGCGCCGCCGACGCCGCCGATACGCGCCACGCCTTCACCACCCTGTGGGAGGCCCTCGTCACCGTCAGCCGCCTCCTGGCGCCGGTCACGCCGTTCCTGGCCGACTGGGTGCACCGCGGCGTCACCGGGGAGTCCGTCCACCTCGCCCCGTTCCCGGCGCCCGAGCCGGGGCTCCGGGACGAGGGTCTCGAGCGCGAGATGGAAGCGGTCCGGGCGCTCTCGAGCCTCGGCCGGGCCGCGCGGGACCAGGTCCGGATCAGGGTGCGGCAGCCGCTGCGCACGCTGCACGCCCTGACCCCTGGCGGTCCGATCCGCCCGGCGCTCCTCGACGTGCTCAAGGACGAGCTGAACGTGAAGGACGTTCGCTTCCTGGGCGCCGCCGAGGAGGTGGTCACCCTGGAGGGAAAGCCGAATTTCCGCACCCTCGGCCAGCGGTTCGGCGGCCGCACGCAGGAGGCCGCGGCGGCGGTGCGGGCGTTGTCGAGCGACACGCTGTCGAGGTTCCGCGCCGGGGCTGTCGTGGTGATCGAGGTGGACGGCGAGAGCCACGAGCTGGGCACCGAGGACCTCGAGGTGGTGCAGAACGCCCGCGGCGAGCTGGTCGTGGAAAGCGCGGAGGGGTACACGGTGGCGCTGGATCCGGCGCTGGACGAGGCGCTCCGGCTGGAGGGGCTGGCCCGGGAGCTCGTGAACCGTGTCCAGCGCCTGCGCAAGGACAGCGGCCTCGAAGTGAGCGACCGGATCCGTCTGCGGATCGGAGCCGCGGACGAGCTCCGCGCCGCCGCCGAGCGCCACCGCGAGTACATCGCGGGCGAGACGCTCGCGACCTCCCTCGACGTGGGCCCGCTGGAGAGTGCGGATGGCGACGGCGCCCGCGAGCTGGACGTGGACGGGATGATCGCCCGGGTGGCGTTGAGCGTGGCGAACCGCTGAATGGGTCTCACGGGCGCACAGATCGAGGAGATCCGCGCGCTCCTGGAGCGCGAGCGCGCGCGACTCGTCCGCCGGCTCCGCCGCTTCGCGGAGGAGCTCGGGGAGGTGGAGCGGGGCTCCTTCTCGCAGCACATGGCCGAGCAGGCCGCGGCGCTGACGGAACGCGAGAGCGCGTTCCTGATGGCGAGCGAAGAGGGGCGCCGTCTCGCGGAGGTGGACCGGGCGCTGGACCGCATCCTGCACCAGGGCGACCGATTCGGCTTCTGCCGCGGGTGCGAGACGGCCATCGGCTTCGAGCGTCTGGAGGCCATCCCTGCCGCGGAGCTGTGCATCGACTGCAAGAGAGGGGAAGAGGGGTCCCTGGATGGACGGAGCAACTGAGGCGGAGGTGGTGGCCGTGACGACCGATCGGACCTGGAACGGCGGGAAGACGAAGATGCTGGCCGCGATCGTCGGCCTCGTGGTCGCTCTCGACCAGGCCACCAAGCTCTTCGTCCAGCAGACCTTCGGGCTGTATGACCAGGTGGACATCATCGGCGACTACCTCCGCCTCACCTACATCCATAATCCGGGTGCGGCCTTCGGCATCCACCTCGGCGCCTATTCCCGTCCCATCTTCCTGGTCCTCTCGCTGGTCGCCCTCGCGGCCCTCGCGGGCATGTACTGGGTCACGCCGCTGCGCGACCGCGTCCGCCTCGCCGCCATCTCCCTCATCTGCGGCGGTGCCATCGGCAACCTCATCGACCGGGTCCGCTCCGAGCAGGGCGTCGTCGACTTCCTCGATGTCGGCATCGGCGATCTCCGCTGGCCCATCTTCAACGTGGCCGACATCGCGGTCACCAGCGGAGCGATCTTCCTCGCGCTCTCGCTCTGGCAGGAGGAGCAGCGGCCGGAGAGGGGTGGATAGCACCCGCAGGCTCGACGTGCCCGCCGAGGCCGCGGGCGAGCGCATCGACGCCCACATCGCCGCGCGGCTCCCCGATCTTTCCCGCAGCCGGGTCGCCCAGCTGATCGCGGACGGGCGCGTGCGCCTCAACGGCGCGGTGCCGCGGAAGAGCGAGCGTGTGGCCGCGGGCGATGTCGTCGAGGTCGAGGTGCCGCCCCCGGAGCCGTCCGCGGTGGAGCCGGAGGCGATCCCCCTCGACATCATTTACGAGGACCGCGACCTCCTCGTGGTGAACAAGCCGGCCGGCCTCGTCGTTCACCCCGCCCCCGGCCACCGCAGCGGCACGCTCGTCAACGCCCTCCTGCACCACGTCACCGACCTTTCGGGGATCGGCGGCGTCAGACGGCCGGGGATCGTCCATCGCCTCGACAAGGACACGTCCGGGCTCATGATCGTCGCCAAGCACGACCGCGCCCATCGTCGCCTGGCCGCGGCGCTCCGACGCAGGGACATCCGCCGCGACTACCTTGCCGCGTGCTGGGGACACCTCGACGCGGACCGGCAGACCGTGGATGCGCCGATCCGCCGGTCCCCGCGCGACCGGAAGAAGATGGCCGTCCTCGAGGATGGTCGGCGCGCCGTCACGCATTTCCGGCGCGTGGAGCGGTGGCGCGCGGCGGACCTGCTGGAGGCGACGCTCGAGACCGGCCGGACCCACCAGATACGGGTGCACCTCGCGCACATCGGTCACCCCGTCGTGGGCGATCCGGTCTACGGCGGCGGCGGAGCACGGGGGATGAGCGGGACCGGCCGGGCATGGGCGCGGGAGCTGGAGGCGCGGGTGCCGCGGCAGTTCCTGCACGCCCGCCGTCTGGTGTTCGAGCACCCCCGGACGAAGGCGGCGATGGAGCTGGAGGCGCCGCTCCCGCCGGACCTGGCCGCCGCCGCGGACTGGGCGGCCGGAACATCGGCGCGTTGACCGGGCCACCTCCGGGCCGCCATGTTGAATGCTCTCCCCGCTGACACGCACAGCCTCTGCACATCCCAATGATCGATCGGCCGGTAGAGGTGATGAACGCGGCGGCGCCCGGAACGGCGGGCGGCGACGGCCGTCGCCGCGCCGCCATGTCCGCGCGGGACGTCGCGATCCTCCGATCGCTCGCCGACCGCATCGATCCCTCGGACCCGGGCGCGCACAACAACCTGGGCGTGGTGTTCTTCCAGAAGGGCCTCGTGGAGGACGCGGTCGCGGCGTTCGAGCGCGCCCTCGAGCTGGATCCCCGCCTGGAGGTCGCCCGCACCAACATCCAGATCGCGTACGCCCGGAGCGGTCTCTACCGCCGCCGGGTCGCGGAGCTTCTCGACCGCGTGGCCGGTCACCCGGCGGATGCCGAGGCGCGGGACGCCCTCGCACGGACGTACCTGCTCGGCGGAGACCCCGAGGGCGCGGCCCGGGAATGGCGCAGCCTGCTCGGTGCGGGCGCCGAGAACCTCCCGCTCCTCATGAAGCTGGCCTATGCGGAGGCCGAATGCGGGCGTCACGCCGAGGCGGAGCGGTTCCTGGCGCGGGCCCTGGAGCTGGCGCCGGACGAGGGCGCCGTGCACCTCCAGCGGGCGGAGCTCCACCAGCGGCAGGGGGACCTCACAGGGGCGGCCATCAGCGCCCGCAGGGCGGCCGTCCTGGCCCCGGACCATGCTCGCGCCCACGCGCTGCTGGCGGACCTCCTGGAAGGGCTCGGGCGCGACCGTGAGGCCGCCGCGGCGCGCGAGCGGGCCGAGGCGCTGGATCCCGCCGTGCTCGAGGGCGAGCGCCACCTCTCGCTCGAACGCTACTTCTCCATCACCGCCGCGCGCGCCGAACGGGAGCCGGCGCCGGTGGAGGGGCCGCTGGAGCACTATGCCGCCGCCGTGGAGCGGCGCCGGCACGGGGACCTCGCCGGCGCGCTGCGCGGGCTGGAGCGGGCGCTGGCCGACGGGGAGGACGAGGTGGAAGTCCGCCAGGCGATGGCGGAGCTGAAGCTGATCGACGGCGACCTCTCCGGCGCCGCGGCCGACTACGCGACCCTCCTCGAGGCGCGGCCGGACAGCCCCAAGCTGTGGAACGAGTGGGGTGTCGCCCTGCATCGGGGGGGACAGGCGGACGAGGCGCTCGGCGCGTACAGGCGGGCCGTCGCGACGGACCACGCGTACCTCCTGGGGTGGAACAACGTCGGGGTCGCGCTGGCACAGGCCGGGGACGCCGGCGGTGCCGAGCGCGCCTTCCACAAGGCCACGGAGGGCGACCCGCCGGCCGAAGTGCTGTGGAACCTGGCTCTCTTCCTGGGGCGGCATGGACGACCCGAGGAGGCCGCGGACGCGTGCCGCGCCGCTCTTGAGGCCGGCCCTGATCTACCCGAGTCCTGGGCCCGGCTGGGCGGCGCCCTCTTCCAGGCGGGGCAGGCCACGGAGGCCCGCGACGCCCTCCTGCACGCTCTCGACCTGGATCCTGACCATGCCGAGGCCCGCTACCAGCTCGGCTTCACCCTGTCGGCGCTGGGCGATTTTCCCGGCGCCCTCCGCGAGACCAAGCGCGCCCTCGAGCTGGACCCCCTCTTCCCGGCCCCGGCGTTCCGGCTCCTCATCGACGTCCAGTTCGAAGCGGGATCGCTCCCGGCTCCCGAGGTGGAGGGCCGACTGGTGCGGCCCGGCAGCCCGGTCGAAACGTTCCAGCCCGATGAGGGGGCGCTCGACCAGGCCTTCTCGGGGCTGACGCTGCCCCCGCGCGGCCGCCCCGCCGCCTTCGACGACGCCATCGAGAGAGCCCGCACCGCGCTCCGGAAGGGCCAGGCCGCCCGCGCCGCCGAGCTGGCGGGTCGTGCGCTCGCCATGGCGCCGGACGCCGTGGATCCTCTCCTGCTCCAGGCGAACGCACAGCTGGCCCTCGGCCTCGCCGGCGAGGCGCTGGAACGCTTCGACGCCGTTCTCCGGACCGGCCTGGGGGAAGTCGCGCACGCCGCCCGGCTGGGGCGCGCCCGCTGCCTCCTCCTCCTGGACCGCCCGCGGGAAGCCGCGGAGTCCGCCGCCCGGGCGAGCGGCCCCGACGCCGTCGCCCTCAGGGGGAAGGCGCTGCTCGCGGCGGGGGACGCCGACGGTGCCGTCCGCGCCTTCGAAGCGGCCGCGACCGCCTCGAGGGACGCGCCGTCCGCGCCAGTGCTCGCGGGGCTCGGCGAAGCCCTTCTGGCCGCCGGACGCCCGGCCGATGCCGAGCCGGTCCTGCGGGCCGCCCTGGAGCTGGACCCGGCGGGGGTCGCAGCGCGGGTAGGGCTCGGCCGGGCGCTGGCGGCGCTCGGCATCCGCGAGGCGGCGGAGGCCGAGTACGAGGCGGCCGTGGAGGCGCTGCCGAGCTACGGCGAGGCGGTCCTTCGCCTGGCGGATCTCCGCTGGCGCAGCCACCGCCGCCGGGCCGCCGTGGGCGGCCTCGTCGAGTTTCTCCAGCTGGACCCCACGCACGCGGCGGGGCTCGTACGACTGGGTACGTGGCTGAACGACCTGGGGCGTCCCGGGCAGGCCACCACCGCGCTGCGTCGAGCGCTTCGCTTCGATCCCGGGAACGTCGCGGCCCGGGCCGAGCTCGATCGCATGGCGGGGGAGGGGGTAGGCTGAGATGGCGATCGAGGGTCCGCTTCGCGAGCTGGGCATCCAGGACGTCCTCCAGATGCTGGACCTCTCCCGGAAGTCCGGCGTGCTCCTCGTGCGGTCCCAGCGCATGAAGGATGAGGCGGTGGTCCACGTCGTGGACGGGGCGCTGGTGTTCGCGAGCCGACGCCGATCCATGCGCCTCCTCGGCCAGCAGCTCCTGAGGGAAGGGAAGCTGACGGAGCCGGAGCTGGAGCGGGCCCTGGAGCTCCAGCGCCAGGACCCGAGGCAGCGCCTGGGCGCCATCCTGGTGGAGATGGGGTGCGTGGACCGGAGCGAGCTCGATCGGCAGCTCCGCTTCCAGATCGAGGAGACGATCTACGACCTCCTTGCCTGGGACGAGGGCTACTTCCGCTTCGATGAGACCGATGAGACGCCGGATGGTCCCGTCCGTGTGCGCGTCGACTCGCTGCTCATGGAGGGCGCCCGCCGCATCGACGAGTGGTCGCGGCTGGAGTCCCGGATCCCGAGCCCCGACTGCATCCCCGCCCTCGCTCCGGGCGACGGTTCCCGGACGTTCATCGACCTCCGCCCGGAGGAATGGGAGGTCCTGGCCGAGATCGACGGCGAGCGGGACCTCCGCCTGATCGCCTCGGATCTGGGGCGCAGCGCCTTCGACGTGGCGAAGATCATCTACGACCTCACCAGCATGAAGGTCGTCCGGATCAGCGACGAGGCGTTCCGGACGCGCGACCGCGAGCTGATCCCGCACCTCGATGAGCTCGAGCTCGAGATCGCCGACGGGAATGTCGACGTTGCGGAACGACGCGCGCGCGAGCTCCAGCGTACGTACCCGGACCGTCCGGAGCTCCCCCTGCTGGCCGGCCGGGCCCTGGCGGCCCAGGGGCGGCTCAGGGCCGCGGCGGAGTCGTTCGACCGCGCCGCCGGCCTCGACCCGCTGTCCGTGGACGCGCATTATCACCTCGGGATGGCCACGGTGCGTATCGGGGATCTGACACGCGCGGTGGAAGCCTGGCGCACCTTTCTCCGGCTCGCCCCCCCGGGGGACCGGCGGAGCTACGTCGAGAAGGCGGTGAGCGCTCTCGACGAACTGAAACGAGTCATCGAATCCGCGCCCACGGAATGACCGCATCCGACCTCCAGCGCTGGAGCCGCGACGTGGCCGAGGACCCCGGCTCACCGGCCTTCGTCCAGCTGGCCCGTGCCTATCGCCGCCAGGGGCGCAGGGACGCCGCCCTGGCGGTGGTGCTGCGCGGGCTCGAGCGCAATCCGGAACACGTCGAGGGCCATGCCGTGCTCGCGCTGCTGCACGTCGACGCCGGGGCGCGCGAACGGGCGGGGGACGAATGGGACATGATGCTCCGCCTCGATCCCGACAATTTCGATGCGCGCCGCGGTCTCGGCTTCCTCGCTCTCGAGACGGGAGACCTCGCCCGGGCCCGCGCGCACCTCGAGGCGGCCGGCGCGGCGCGGCCGGGGGATGCCACGGTCGCGCAGGCGCTGGGGGTTCTCGCGCGGAGGGAGGGGGGGCGGGGCGCACCGCGTCCCGCCGCGACCCCCGCGCGTCGCACGGCGGGCTCCGGTATGCGGGACCCCGCCCGGGTCTTCGAGTCGCTGGCCCGGGATGCGCCGTTTCTCGGCGCTCTGCTCCTGGACCGCAACGGACTGGTCCTCGCCGGGACGATAGCGCCGGGGTCCGGCGATGGTGAGACGCTCGGCGCGATGCTCAGCCCGGCCGTGACCGAGGCCCGGCGGGCTGTCGAGCTCCTGGAGCTGGGTGACTGGGAGGGGCTGATGCTACAGTGTGAAGGCGGATTCGTACACCTGGCTCCCGCGGGCGACGCCGTCCTCATGCTGGCGGCCGGTGACGGCGCGCCGGCCGGGTGGGTGGTGCGCATGGCCCGCCGCGCCGGAGAGCTGGCGCGGCGCTTCCTGGAGGCGGGCGCATGACGGAGGCGGTCCAGATCGCCCTGCGGCGGCTCACGCGCGTCGCTGGTGTGCGCGGCGCGATGATCGTCGACGCCGAGGCGGGGGTGCCCGTGGCCTCGGAGCTGGCGGCGGGCGTGGAAGAGATGGCGCTGGCGGCGCTGGCCGGATCCCTTTTTCGCCGCACGCAGGACGCCTCCACCGCCTCGGGCTTCGGCCGTGTGCGCACGCTCCAGCTGGAATCCCGGAACGGACACGTGCTGGTCGCGGGGGCGGGCGGGCTCCTGGTCGTGGCCCTGGCGGAGCCCGCTGCACAGCTCGGAATGATCAGAATCGAGGCCGGACGCGCGGCCGGAGAGCTGAACGGATGAAGAGAGAAGACCTGAGCCGGGTGGCGGAAGCGTTCCGTGAGCCGATGGCCGCGTTCGTCCGGGAATCCCGGGTCCGGACCGCCCTGCTGGTGAACCGGAGCGGGCAGATCCTGGCGCACCACGGTTTCGACCGTGGGTTCGATGTGTCGAACGTCGCGGCCCTCGCGGCCGCCGCCCACTCGTCGTCCCACGCCCTCGCGGAGCTCACCGGTGCGGGACAGTGGATGCACCTGCACCACGCGGGACAGGAGCACCAGCTCTTTCTCGCCCCGTTCCAACCGGGCGGCGAGGAGCTGGTGCTGGTCGCCATCTTCGACCAGGACTCCACCCTCGGCCTCGTGCAGCTCTTCTTCGATCGGCTCGCCGAGGCCGCGCGGGAGATCCCGGAGCTCGGCAGCCGCCTCCCCGCCTCCGACGCGGCGGCGTTCGAGCGGGACCTGGAGGCCGGCATCGAGCGCCTCCTCTCCGACCCGGAGGACAGCTGATGCCCCTCGTGCATTACGCCGCCCGGGAGATCCTCTGCAAGGTGGTCTATTACGGGCCCGCCCGCTCCGGCAAGACCACCAACCTCCAGTGGATCCACCGGGCCATCCCGACGGAGCGCCGGAGCGAGCTGATCTCACTCGCCACGGAGAACGACCGCACCCTCTTCTTCGATTTTCTCCCCCTCGATCTGGGGCAGATCTCCGGGTTCCGGACCCGGTTCCAGCTCTACACGGTCCCCGGCCAGGTCTACTACAACGCCACCCGCAAGCTGGTCCTCCGCGGCGCCGACGGGGTGGTCTTCGTGGCCGATTCGCAGCCCGGCCGGCACGAGGAGAATCTGGAGAGCCTGGCCAACCTGCAGGAGAACCTGCTGGAGCACGGCTTCGATGTCCGCCAGATGCCGGTGGTCCTGCAATACAACAAGCAGGATCTCCCCGACGCCGTCCCCGCCGTTGCGCTCGACCAGCGGCTCAATTTCCGCGACGCGCCGGCCCGCCCGGCCGAGGCCATCCGCGGTGTGGGCGTCCTCGAGACCCTCCGCGCCGTGAGCGAGATGGTGCTCCGCAGCGTAGCCGATCGCTACGTGCCCTCGCCGACCTGACCATGCCCCTCGACCTCGACCCCCGGTTCACGTTCGAATCCTTCGTCGTGGGCCCCGCCAACCGCCTCGCCGCTGCCGCCGCCCGCCGCGTTGCGGATACCCCCGGGACTACCTATAACCCGCTGTTCATGTACAGCGCGTCCGGCCTCGGCAAGACGCACCTGCTCTCGGCCGTGGGGCATCGCGTGGAGAGCGTTCATGGCGCACGCGTGCTCTACCTCACCCTCGAGCACCTCATGGACGAGGTGTCCGCGGCGCTCGAGGCGGGAGAGCGCGACGTGTTCCGCGACCGGCTCCTCGATACGGGGCTCCTCCTCCTCGATGACGTCCAGTTCCTGGCCGGCCAGCGGCAGACGCAGGAAGAGCTGATCCGCGCCTGGGACGCCCTCTCGGCCCGCGGCAGCCAGATCGTCCTCAGCAGCGATCGCCCGCCCCAGGAGATCGACGGCCTCGACGACCGGCTCCTGAGCCGGCTCTCCGGCGGGCTCATCGTCGACATCGGCACCCCCGATTTCGAGACCCGCGTCGCCATCGCCCGCCGGAAAGCCGGCGAGCGCGGCTACCCCATCGCCCCGGACGTCTGCCAGGCCCTCGCCCGGGTCGCCTTCACCAACGTCCGCGAGCTCCAGGGCGCCCTGAACCGCCTCATCGCTGTCCAGGAGCTCGAGCACCGGACCGTCGGGCCCGACGAGGTCGTCGCGCTCCTCGGCGCCGCCGCCGCCGAGCGCGGACAGGACGAGTTCGGCGCGTTCCTCTCGGAGATCGCGGGCACCGTCAGCGCCCTGGTGGAGGAGGCGGACCGCCGGGTCGCCGATGCCATCCTCGCCTGGGAAGGGGAGGGGTACCGCACGCGGCGCCTCGAGGGCGCCCTCGCGGGGACCCTCACGGCCACCCAGGCCACGGAGCTGATCCGCCTGTTCGAGCACGACATCCGACGCCTGCGGGACATCGAGGCCGCCCTGGCCGCCCTCGAGCCCGCCGCGCCCGAGCTGTCGCGGGCGGACGTGCTCCGGGATCCCGACCGCGTCGGAGAGGCCGAGGGCCTCCTGGCCGCGGTGCGGGCGCGGGGCAAGCCGCCGCCGGAGCCTCCGCCGGGGCCACGCCTCGACGCCTACGATGGCGATTCCCTCGCGGTCCGCGCCGCCCGGGCGGTCGCGGCGGACCCCGGCTCCGCGTACAACCCGCTCTACGTCCGCGGCCCGGCCGGGGAGCGGCGCGCGGACCTCCTCGCGGCCATCGGCAACGAGCTGAAGGGCGGGCGCGTCGTCGGCTACATCTCGGGCCGCGACTTCGCCGAGGAGGTGATCGATGCGCTCGAGCGCGGCCATCTGGAAGCCTGGCGTTCACGGTACCGCCGGGCGGAGGTGCTCCTCCTCGACGACCTCGAGGCCCTCGGCGATACCGAGCGGGCGCAGGAAGAGCTGTTCCACCTGTTCGAAGACCTCCAGCGAGCCGGGCGCCAGCTCGTGTTCTCCGCCTCCGTGCCACCCCACGACCTGCCCCTGCCGGAGCGCCTCCGGAGTCGCCTCGAGGGCGGCCTGGTCGTCGAGCTCGACGTGGGAGAGCTTCGGGCGGAGCCCACCGCCCGGCGCCCGCGAAGGCGAGGCGCGGCCCCTCCGACCCCGGCCGACACCACTCCCGCCGACACCGCGGGCGCGCCGATCGGCAACGCCGGTTCGGGCGACTCGCCCGCCGGGCGCCCCGCCGGCCACTGGATACTGAGCCCGGAAAAGGTGCTCTGGGAGTGGCCCTACGCCGAGGACTGGGTGCAGGAGTCGGTGGACTGATGGCGATCAAGGGGAGCCTGAAGGAGGCGGGGCTGTCGGACGTCTGCCAGCTCCTCGCCATGGGGCAGAAGACCGGCTGCCTCTCGGTCACGGACCGGTCCCGCTTCGGCCAGATCTTCTTCGACCGCGGCCGCATCACGTCCGCCACCATCGTGAACCGCCGGGACAGGCTGGGAGACATCCTCGTCCGGGATGGCCACCTGGATCACGAAACGCTCGCCCGGGCGGTGGGCGCCCAGGCTCGCGAGCCGGACCGGCGGCTGGGGGAGCTGCTCCTCGAGCAGGGCGCCATCGACGCGGAGACCCTCACCGCATGCATCCAGCGCCAGATCGAGGAGGCCGTCTACTACCTGTTCACGTGGAAGCGGGGAAGCTTCTACTTCGAGGTGGGAAAGACGCCTGGCGCCGGCGAGGTGCTCATCTCGGTCAACCCGCAGTCGCTCCTCCTCGAGGGTGCCAGGCGGGTGGACGAATGGGGGATCATCCAGGAGAAGATCCCGTCGCTCGACCTCATCCACGGCGTGGACGCGGAGCGCCTGGGCTCTGCCGGGGTCTACCTGACCCCGGAGCAGGAGGCGGTCGCGGGGCTGCTCGACGGGAAGCGCACCGTCCAGGACGTCAGCGAGGTGTCCGGGCTCGGCGAGTTCGAGACGGGAAAGGCGCTTTTCGGGCTGCTCCAGGCGGGGTTCGCCTTCCGGGTCGGACGGCGGGAGTCGGCCGCCGCGGCCCAGCCCGGGGATCTGGAGGAGGCGCGCAACCTCGGCGTCGCCTTCTACCGCACCGCCATGCTGGAGGACGCCGACCGCGAGTTCCGCCGGGCCCTCCAGTCGGACCCGCACGATGGCGTCGCGCGTCATTATCTCGCCCTGATCTCGCTCCGGACGGGCCAGCTGGCCGAGGCTGTGCGCCGGCTCGTGGCCCTCCTGGAGACCGGCGGACCGCGGGTGGGCGCGTACCTCAACCTCGCCTATGCCCTCCGCCGCCAGCGGCGGTTCGCCGATGCGCTCCGGGTCCTCGGCGAGGCGCGAAAGATCGGCGGGCAGACGGCCGTGATCCGGCTCGCCGAGGGGGCCACCCTGCTGTTCTCCGGCGATGTGAGCGCCGCCGATGAGGCGCTGCGGGAGTACCGGCGGACGCTTCCGCCCGACGAGGTGCCGCCGCCATCCTACTACTACTGCGCCGCGCTGTGCGCCGCCGTCGAGGGGCGGACCGACGACGCCGGCGAGATCCTGGAAGAGGGGATCGGCGCCCACTCGGCCTCCGCGCCCCTGCTCCTTCTCTGCGGCAACGTGGCGGAGCGGCGCGCGGACATGACGGAGGCCGAGCGGTGCTACCAGCACGCGGCGGAGGAGGACCCGACGCTCCCCCAGCCGCACAAGAACCTGGGCGACCTGGCCTTCCGTCGCGGGATCCACACCGAGGCGCTGGACTATTACCGCAGGGCCGCCGAGGCGCGGCCGGACCTGGGAGACGATGTGTACGCTCGCATGGGCGACATCCACTACCGCCGAAACGATCGGGAAGAGGCGATCCGCTGCTGGCGGCGCGCCCTGGAGCTCAATCCCGGCAACGAGGCCGCCCGGAACCAGCTGGAGGTGCTGGCCCGTGCTGGCGCCTGATCGCCCGCCGGTCCTGGTATGGCGCCCTGGCGAGGCGCTGCCGGCGGCCGAGGTGGACGCGGTCGTCGAGGTGGCCGCCCGGCCAACCCGCGCGGACGACCGGCCGGCCGCGCTCCTGGCCCTCGACGCGCTCCGCAGCCCCGCATGATCTCCGCTGCGGCGCCGGCCCTCGCCCTGGCGCTCGCGCTCCAGGGGGTCGTCACCGCGGGCCCCGTGCGGATCCACTTCTGGCCGCCGCAGGAGGCGCTCGCGATTCGCACGGCCGAACGCCTCGAGGGGACCCTCGAGTTCCCCGGGCTCCCGTCCGGAGCCCTCGGGCCCGACGGGGTGGATGTCTGGCTCGCGCCGACCCCGGCGCACTGGGACTCGCTCACCGGCGGGGCCGTGCCGGAGTGGGGCGCCGGCGTGGCCGATCCGGAGCAGGGCCTCATCGTGCTCCCCACGTACGACTGGGCCCGGACACCGCCGCACGCCCTGCAGACCACACTGCGCCACGAGCTCGCCCACGTGGCCCTGCAGCGCTGGCTCGGGCCCGCCCGGATGCCACGCTGGTTCACCGAAGGGTATGCCCAGTGGACGGCGGGGGAGTGGACCTTCGAATCCGCCTGGCGCCTCCGGCTCGCGCTCTTCAGCGACCGCACGCCGCCGCTGGACTCCCTCACCCTGGACTGGCCCGCGGCGGAGGCGGACGCCCGGGTCGCCTACCTGCTGTCTGCCAGCGCCGTCGCGTACCTGGTCGATCGCAGCGGGGAGCGCGGGCTGACGGTCCTGCTCCGCCGCTGGCGCGAGACCACCGATTTCGACCGCGCCTTCCGCGCCACCTACGGGCTGACCATGGGGCAGTTCGAGGAGGACTGGCGTGCGTGGGTGAAGAAGCGCTTCGGGTGGACCGTCCTCCTGGGCCAGTCCGCCGTGTTCTGGGGGATCGTCGCCGTGCTCCTCGTCGTCCTTTTCGCCATACGGCGCCGCCGGGACCGCGACCGGATGGCGCGCCTCCGCGCCACGGAGCCGCCGGACGACCCCGCCTACTGGGAGCCCCCCTTCGACGAGGAGCCGAACGGTTGACCGCTACCGGTCCAACCGCCCATCTTCCCGGCATGGCCAGAACGACAGGAACCGCGCCTGACCACCGGCCGCCGTCGCTGCGGTGGTCCCCCGTCAACTACGCCTTCCTGGGGGCCGGCCTCCTGACGCTCGCGCTGGGATTCGTCCTCCTGGCGCGGGGATCGACGGTCGCCGCCCCTCTCCTCCTCGCCCTCGGGTATGTCGTTCTGATCCCCGTCGGCATCATCCGCTAAACGCACCCTACATTCTTCCGCCCGCCGCCACGTGGGCGCAACAATCCAGGGGAGTCGCGCGTCCTAACCAGTGATCCGTTCGCGGAGAGGACGGCTGCCGGGTACCGACACACGAGAGAGCGATGAAGCATCTTGCCCCCGTCCTGCTGGGATTCCTCGCCGCCGCTCCCGCCTCGGCCCAGGTCGTCCCCATTCCCAGGTCCGATTTCGAGGAGGCCGCGGCCCAGTACCGGAGCTATGCCCTGGCGGAGTTCAACGCGGTGGTCGCGCAGTGGGTCGGCGCCATCAATGCCGGCAGCCCCGATCGGGCGGCCCGGCTCTACACCGGTGACGCCTACCTCGACCTCGGCCAGCCCGCCCGCGGCCGGGAGGCGGTGGAGCACCTGCTCGAGAGCTGGGGAGGCGACATCCGGCACATCGAGGTGGGCCTGTCCGATTTCGACGCCAGCGGGAACATGTCCTATGGCACGCTGCACATCCGGGTGTCGCCGTTGGATGGGAGGCCGCGCTCCGGCGTGCTCCTCCTCGTCATGCGGAAGGAGGGTCGGACCTGGCGGATCCGGGCGCAGACCCTGACGCTCGACTAGCGGTGGTCGCGCCGGTCGGGTCGTTGTAGCTTTCTCGGCCGCGTCAGGGCGCTTAGCTCAGCTGGTTCAGAGCGTCTGGTTTACACCCAGAAGGCCGGGGGTTCGAATCCCTCAGCGCCCATCTTGCGAACGGCTCCGCGACCAGCCCCGCGACCGGGGCGGCACGAAATTGGTCCGTGGCGGGTAGCAGGACCAAACCGGCGATTCCCCTGACGACGACTCGCTATGCCCAGAGCCCTGTTCCCGGCCCTCGCCGTCCTGTTCACCGTGGGCGCGTGCGCCCCCGTCAGCACTGCCTTCGAGCACGTCCGCGGCGTGCCTTCGCCCGAGCGCGGGAATGAGGCTCCGGCCGAGGTGCCGCCGCCGATCAACGTGCCGCCGGGGGCGCGGGGCGACCTGGCTGCGTGGAAGGAGGGGCTGTCCGCGGAGGGGCGCCGCATCCTGGTGTCGCGCGAAATCAAGCAGCTCTGGCTGATGGACGGGGACAGCGTCGTGAAGACCGCGCCCGTCGCGATCGGCCGGGATACGATCTTCAGGTACGGAGGCCGGGCGTACGACTTCAGCACGCCGACGGGGAAACGGACGGTGCTGGACAAGGAGGAGAGGCCGCTCTGGATCCCGCCGGACTGGCACTATTTCGAGAAGGCGGTAGAGCAGGAGCTGGAGCCGGTGCACCTCTCGAACGGCGACCGGGTGGTGTTGTCGGACAGCACCGCCATCGAGGTGCGCAAGGGCGAGGTGGGGCGGGTGAACCGGTTCGGCAGCTGGTGGGCCTTCACGCCGGGGAGCCTGATCGTGTTCGACGGGAAGATCTTCATTCCGCCGCTCAACTCGCCGCAGCGGCGGATCCCGAAGATCCTCGGCACGCACCGGCTGATCCTGGGCGACGGGTACCTGATCCACGGCACCCCGGAGGAGGACTCGATCGGCCAGGAGGCGAGCCACGGGTGCATCCGGATGCTGAATCGCGACGTGGCCGAGCTGTACGCGCTGGTGCCCAAGGGGACAGCGGTCTTCGTCTATTGAGGCGGCCGTCGGCCAGGGGCCGCCCTGTCTGCCCTATCTGCCCCGGCGCAGCCCGGGCCCTATCTGCGCGGCGCAGCCCCGCGCCAGTCGAAGGACGGAGCGCATGCTGATCGGAAAACCGGACGAGATCCCCTCCTCCGAGATCACCCCGGAGGACCTCTATCTGCGGCGGCGGGAGTTCATCGGGACCGGCGCGAAGGCGCTGACTGCCGCAGCGCTGGCGCCGGGTGCGCTCCTGGCCGCGTGTGACCGCGCGACCGGGAGTCCGGTCCAGGAGGAGCCCACGCCGTACGAGCTGGTGACGACGTACAACAACTTCTACGAGTTCGGCACGGGGAAGGAGGACCCATCCCGCAACGCCCACCTGTTCGAGCCGACGCCCTGGACCGTGAAGATCGACGGGCTGGTCCGGAAGCCCGCGGACCACGCGCTGGAGGACTTCCTGAAGCCCCATGCCGTCGAGGACCGCGTGTACCGGCTCCGCTGCGTCGAGGCCTGGTCGATGGTGATCCCGTGGCGGGGGGTGCCGCTCGCGGACGTGCTGAAGCGGGCGGAGCCGGAGCCATCGGCGCGGTTCGTCGAGTTCACCACCGTTCACCGGCCCTCCCAGATGCCGGGGCAGCGCCGGCCGATCCTCGACTGGCCGTATGTCGAGGGGCTCAGGCTCGACGAGGCCACGCACCCGCTGACGCTGCTGGCTACCGGGCTGTACGGGAAGGATCTCCCGAACCAGAACGGGGCGCCGCTCCGCCTGGTGGTGCCGTGGAAGTACGGCTTCAAGAGCATCAAGTCCATTGTGCGGATCCGTCTGACGGACCGGATGCCGGTGAACACCTGGCAGGAGATGCAGCCTGGCGAGTACGGCTTCTTCGCCAATGTGAACCCGGAGGTGGACCACCCCCGCTGGAGCCAGGCACGGGAGCGGCGGATCGGAGAGCTGCGGCGGCGCCCCACGCTGATGTTCAACGGGTACGCGGATCAGGTCGCCCACCTCTACCGGGGCATGGACCTGCGCCGCTGGTTCTGAGGGCGCCCCGACCCGTTCCGTGGAGCCCCGGCGTCGCATCCTGCTCCTGAAGGCGGCCGTCTGGCTGCTGGGTCTCTACCCGCTCGGGCGCGTCGCATGGTGGCTGCGGGACGGCCTCCTCGGCCTCGGCGCGAATCCCATCGAGCGGGTCCTCCACCATACCGGCTGGTGGGCGCTGACCCTCCTGCTGGTCACGCTCGCGGTCACGCCGTTGCGGCGCATCACCGGCCGCAACGAGCTGGTGAAGCTCCGGCGGCCGCTGGGCCTGTTCGCCTTCTTCTACGCCACCCTTCACCTCGCCATCTATCTCGGGCTCGACCAGGTCTTCGGGTGGAGCTACATCCTGGAGGACATCGCCGAGCGGCCGTTCATCACCGTGGGGTTCCTCGGCTGGGTGCTCCTGCTCCCCCTGGCCCTCACGTCGACGCGCGGCTGGATCCGCCGCCTCGGGCGCCGCTGGACCATCCTCCACCGCGCGGCCTACATCGCCACGGCCTGCGGCGTGATCCACTTCTACTGGCGGGTGAAGGCCGACACCCGGGTGCCCCTCCTGTTCGCCGCCGTGCTCGTGGCGCTCCTGCTCCTGCGCATGCGCTGGACGCGCCGGACCGGAACGAGAGCGCCCCGTCGGGCTGTGCCGATCGGGGCGCGTGAATGAGGGGCGGGCCGCGCCCGCCGGGTGCGTGCTAGTGGAGAGCCGAGAGGACCGGCAGCATCAGCACGACTACGGTGGCCACGCAGGCGACCAGGGCAGCGCTGGCCTCGGCTACGATCCGGATGATTTCGTTCCTGTTCATGATCCGCTCTATTCCTCGCATGGTGTCTCTCGGCAGGGCGTCGGGTTCCTCGTTCGTCGCACCCTACGGCGCGGGCCGGGCTGCGGTTTCACGATCACCCCGTTGGATACCGCCACCCACCGGAGGGTTGCAGTCCGTTGAAACCGGGAGCCCGGGGCCGTCCGTAGGGTGTGGCACGGACCCCTGAGGGTGTTGCACGGACCCCTGACTCGATGAAGCGAGACGACCATGGCCGAATTCATCCCGATCTTCCTTTTCATGTGCATCGCGGGGGTGCTGATCCTGCGACCCATCACGAAGAAGCTGGGCCTCCTGGTGGAGGCGGTCGCCAGGGAGCGCATGGCCGGGGTGTCCGCCCGGCCCGCACAGGCGCTGGGTGACGCGCAGATCGACCGGATCACCACGGCGCTGGACCGCCTCAACTCGCGGATCGATCTCGTGGATGACCGGATCGCGTTCGTCGAGCGGCTGGTGGAGTCACGGCCGCGGCAGCGACTCACCGGCTGAGCGGAGCATGTGCGGGCGGTTCTCCCTGGGGGTCGACACCGATGCGCTGGTGGCGGAGTTCGGGACGGGCGCCGCGGCCGAGCACACGCCACGCTTCAATATCGCCCCCACACAGCCCGTGGCCGCCGTGGTTCGCGGGCGGGACGGACTCCGCTTCGGCTCGTTGCGCTGGGGCCTCGTGCCCGCCGGACCGGCTCCGCTTCCCCGCGCGCCCCTGATCAACGCCCGGGCGGAGACCGTGGCCCGCCTCCCCTCCTTTGCCGCTTCCTTCCACCGTCGGCGCTGCTGGGTGCTGGCGGACGGCTTCTATGAGTGGCGCAGGGAGCCGGATGGCTCGCGGACACCGTTCCACATCCGCCTCGCCGATGGACGCCCCTTCGCGTTTGCCGGCATCTGGGACCGCACGGAAGGCCCGGCGGGGGCGCTCCCGTCGTGCGCGATCCTGACCACGCGAGCGGCGCCCGCTCTCGCCGGCATTCACGACCGGATGCCCGTCATCCTGCCCGCGCCCGAGCGGGACCGCTGGATCGATCCGACCGCCAGTCCCGGCGATCTGGAGCCTCTGCTCCGCCCTTACGACGGTCCCCTCGCCCTGACGCGCGTGTCCACGCGCGTCAATTCCGTAGCCCATGATGACCCCTCCTGTCTCGAGCCCTTTCACGCACCCCCGGAAACATCCCGGTCCTGACCGTGTAGGAGGAGCGGCCCCATCCGTGGTGGGCCGGCCCGGACCTTGCCGTCTCAGGCCAGTGTCCGGATACGCGACCCACGCGCGTTCGCTTCCTTTGGACGGGAGCGGTTCGGCGGTCGCCCCCGCAGGAAGGTGCTTGCAGGGATCCGAGCCGCTTCGTAGTATGGCGGCCCGCTTCCGGGAGGACCTCCCGTTCCGATGCGACGATGTGGGCCCGCTGAACCCTGGCGGGCTGCGATGGGTATAGCAATTCGTGGCGGCACCCGACCGGATCGGGCCGCGTTGGTACAAATTCCAGAGCGGAGACCCTGGAAATGAAGCGATTCAGTATCGGACGGTTGTGGGTCGCCTTCGCCCTCCTGGGCGTGGCGGCAATCCCGGCGTCGGCGCAGGAGGCGGGCGAGCGCTACATCATTCTCGTGCCGGACCTCGCCCCCCAGAACGGGGCCAGCGACCGGTTCGGCAAGGACGTGGCGAAGGAGCTGCGCAACCTCATCGAGGACCTTGCTACCCACCAGACGGTCACCGACAAGGAGCTGAACGCGGCCAGGAAGAAGTACAACCTGGACGACAAGCAGCTCTACAACTGCGTGACGGCGCGTCAGCTCGCCATGCAGATGAGCTGGCAGCTCGTGCTCTGCGCCGATTACACCCCGTCGGGCGACCGGCAGGTGGACGTGAACGCCCGGTTCGTGGCGGCGCAGAACGCGGAGGAGTTCCAGGTGCCGCCGTTCGCGGCGAACGAGCGGCAGGGCAAGCAGGCGGCGCAGCAGATCCTCCAGTCGTTCGACCGCTGGCAGAATCAGCTCCGCCTCACCCTGTTCTGCCGGCAGTACCTGGACAGCCAGCAGTTCGATACGGCGCTCAAGAACTGCAACGATGCGCTGGAGATCAACCCGCGCTCCGGGACCGCCCTCTACCAGAAGGCGTACGCGCTCTGGAAGCTCGATCAGGATGCCGAGGCGCTGACGGCGCTGGACCAGCTCCTGGAGCTGGACCCCATCAAGCAGGACGCCCTGAAGCTCGCCGGCATCATCGCCACGGAGATGAACGAGCGCGACAGGGCCCGGGCCTATTTCGACCGCTACATGGAGCTGAACCCCGGCGACGTCGGCGTCCGGCTGAGCATCGCCACGGACATCGCCAACGCCGGCGATCCGGAGGGCGCGCTGCGGTTCGCGCAGCTGGGCCTCGAGGTCGAGCCCGACAACATGAACCTGATCACCTACATCGGGCACTTCGCCGTGAACGCCGCGGCGCGGGCGGAAGTCGCGATCCAGGAGGGCAAGAGCGTCGACCCCGCCAACGTGACCGAGTTCTACCACACGGCGGCCGAGTCGTACGAGAAGATCTTCGATGCCCAGGGCACGGAGACCGAGCCGGCCATCCTGGAGAAGCTGATCATCGCGCTCTTCAAGCTGCAGCGCTACGACGAGGCGGTCTCTCTCGGCCAGCGGGCGACCACCGCCAAGCCGGACAACGCGGCGATCTGGGAGGCGCACTCCCGCGCGCTGGAGGAGTCGGGGAAGGCCGCCGAGGCCCTCGCGGCGCTGGACAGGGCGGCGAGTCTGGGCGCGAGCTCGCCCGCGCTGGTGCAGCGGAAGGCGATCCTGCAGCTGAAGCAGGGCAATGCCGCCGCGGGCGTCGCCACGCTGCAGGCGGCCGTCCAGGACGGCGTGATCCAGCCCAAGGATGCGTTCCGGATCATCTTCGCGAACGCGTATCAGGAGAAGTTCCAGAAGGGACGGCTGGACGAGGCGTACGCCATGCTGGACCAGGCCGGCGCCCTCGCGCAGACGGAAGAGGACAAGCTCAGCCGCAACTTCTGGCGGGGCTATATCCTGTTCCAGCAGGCGCAGAAGGCGCACGAGCCGATGACGGCCGAGTCGGCGCGTCGCGCGAAGCCCATGTTCGAGCGCGCCCTGGAGCTGTTCCAGGCGTCCCAGGGGTACGAGAAGATCCACGCCTCGGCCGATGTGCCGAGGCTGATCGATGCGGCCCTGCGGTTCATCGAGATCGAGGAAGCCCTCATCAAGCGCGGCCGGTAAGGTCTCCGCGGCCGCACGGATGCACCCACGCCGGCGGGGCTCACGCTCCGCCGGCGTGGGTGCATCAGGGGGTCATGAGCGTGATCGTGCGGTCCGCCAGCTCGTAGGTGAATTCGCGCCCCCGCAACGGCTCGCCGTCGGCGTTCACCGACAGCAGCTCCTCGCTCTCCACCACCAGCCGGCCCGTCCGGAAATACAGGATGTCGGGGTTGTCCACGTGGGTCCCCGCCCGCAGGTCCGGGACGAGCGACAGGAAGTCCATCCGCGCCATCCCCGGCACGATCAGCACGTCCAGCTTCCCGTCACCGAACTCCGCTCGCGGCGTCAGCATGCTCCCCCCTCCCGTCCGTTTCCCGTTCCCCACCGCGAACAGCATCACCTCGCCCTCGTAGGCCGTCTCGCCCTCCGACTCGAATCGCGCCCGGGAGGGACGCAGCTCGGCGAACTTCTTCACGCCCGTGATCACGTAGGCCCACGGGCCCAGCAGCTTCTTCGACTCCGACGGCGTTTCCTCCGTCGCGCTCGCCCCGAACCCGCCGGTCGACACGTTCACGAAGTACCGGCGGTTCACTCGCCCGACATCCACCGACACCGACCGCCCCCCCACCGCGACCCCGAACGCCTCCGGGATCGACGACGGAATCTCCATCCCCGCCGCGAAGTCGTTCGCCGTACCCAGCGGGACCACCCCGACCCGACCGTCCCACTTCACGGCCAGCACTCCGTTCACGACCTCGTTCACCGTCCCGTCACCCCCGGCCGCGATCACCAGCTCCGCACCCGCCCGCGCCATCCCCCGCGCCAGGCGCATCCCGTCCCCGCTCTCGAACGTCAGCCGCGGCCGGACCTCGTGGCCACGGCGTCGCAGCTCCGCGACTCCCGCTCGCAGCGCCCGCAGCTCCCCCATGCCCTCCCGGGGGCGAATGATCACTCCGATACGCAACGGGTCATCCCGGGGACGGTTCGAGGCTTCCCTTCGGCTCCGCCCGGCAGGGCGCAAGGCGCGGGCCGGGAGGGTGGAACAGGCTTGACACGTTGTGGGAAGCCTGCCTACGTTTGTGGCGAATGGTGGGGAAGAGTGGGGAGATGTGGGAGACGCGGAACCGCGCGGGCAGGAAGGGTGCACGTGGCGACCTTTCTGGGGAGCTACACCTACACGCTGGACGACAAGGGGCGGGTCAGCCTGCCGGCCCCGTTCCGGCGGGAGGCCGGGGAGCAGCGTTTCGTGCTGCTGCAGGTCTACCCGCCGGCGCTGGCGTTGTACCCGGAGGCAGGGTGGCGGGAAGTGGAGGAGCGACTGCGAGGGGTGATCCGGAACGATCCGGAAGCGCGGATGTGGGTGCTGTCGCTGATGTCGAACGCGGTGGAGGTGACGCCGGACGCGCAGGGCCGGATCCTGGTGCCGGCGAAGCTGCAGGAAGCGGCGAACCTGTCGGGGCAGGTGCTGATGGTGGGGGCGATCGACAAGGTGGAGCTGTGGAACCCGTCGGAGTTCGAGGGTGCGGTGACGGGGAAGGCGACGGAGTTCGAGCGGTACGGGCCGCAGATCTTTCGTTGAGCGGGTATCACGCCCCGGTGCTGGTGGATGAGGTGGTCCGCCTGCTGAGGCCGGAGCGTGGCGGGTTGTACCTGGACGGTACGGTTGGTGGGGGTGGTCACAGCGAGGCGATCCTGCGGGCGGGCAGGGAGGCGGGTGCCCGGGTGATCGGAGTGGACCGGGATCCGGAAGCGCTGGCGGAAGCGGCGGAGCGGCTGTCGGAGCACGCGGCGCGTTTCGAGGGGCGGCGGGGGAACTTCGCGGACGAGGCGGAGCGCCCGGGGGAGGAGCTGGCGGGAGCGGTGCTCGACCTGGGCGTTTCGTCGCATCAGATCGACTCGACGGAGCGGGGGTTCTCGTTCCGGCCGGGCAGCCCGCTGGACATGCGGATGGGGGTGGAGGTGTGGCTGACGGCGGCGGATGTGCTGAACCGCTATGAAGAGGATGAGCTGGTGCGAGTGCTCCGTGAGTACGGAGAGGAGCCGAGGGCGCGGCCGATCGCCCGGCGGGTGGTGGGCCGCCGTGAGGAGCGGCCGTTCCACACGAGCGACGACCTGAAGGAGGTACTGGACGAGGTCTACGGCCGGGGGCTGACGGTCCAGGACCAGGCGCGGATCCATCAGGCGCTGCGGATCGAGGTGAATGGCGAGCTGGAGGCGCTGGACCGGGCGCTGCCGGCGCTGCGCGAGCGGCTGCTTCCGGGTGGTGTGCTGGTGGTGATCGCGTATCACTCGCTGGAGGATCGTCGCGTGAAGAACGCCTTCCGGGAGTGGAGCCGGGCGTGCGTGTGCCCGCCGGAGCTGCCGGTCTGCGTGTGTCGCGGGGCGCCGCTGGGGGAGACGCTGACGCGGAAGCCGGTGCGACCGACGGCAGAGGAGCTGGAGAGGAATCCCCGATCCCGGAGCGCGCGGCTCCGGGGGTGGAGGAAGGCAGCATGACGAGGAACGGGATGACGCGGAAGGGTCCGCCGGTGATCCGGACGGCGCTGCTGATGGCGGGGCTCCTGGCCTCGCTTACGCTGGTGGTCTGGCGGCAGAGCCACGCGCTGAGGATGATGCGGGACATGGACACGGTCCGGCAGGAGCGGATCCTCGAGGAATCGCGACGGGCGGCCCTGGCCGGGCGGGTGGAGCAGCTGGAGAGCCGGGCGCGGGTCTCGTCGGCGGCGCGGGCGCAGCTCGGGATGCGGGTCCCGACGGGTGCAGAGCTGGTGATCCTGCCGCTTGGTGGGTCGCCCCCGGCGACGCTCGCTTCGACCGTGCCGGGAAAGCTGAGCGGGGAGGGATGAGCCAGGCGGGGTCCCTGCACATCCGTCGCCGGCGCCTGCTGCTGGCCGGTCTCCTGGCGGGAGCGTTCATGCTCCTGGGCCGGGGATTCCAGCTCCAGGTGCTGGAGGGTGCGGAGTGGGAGGCCCGAGCGCAGCGGCAGCAGCGAGAGAAGGTGGCGCTGCCGGCAGAGCGGGGGACGATCTACGACCGGAACGGCGTTCCGCTGGCGACCTCGCGGGAGCGGGTGCGGGTGGCGGTGGCGCCACGGGAGGTGAAGGACAGGGAGAAGGTGGCCGTGCGCCTGCGGGAGTCGCTCGGGCTGTCGAAGGAAGGGGCGCGGCGGGCGCTGGACCGGCAGCGTCGCTGGGTGGTGGTCCCCGGTCGGTTCGACCCGGCGGTTCGCGCGTCGCTGCGGGAGCTGGACGGGATCTACCTGGAGACGGTGCTGGAGCGGTTCCATCCCCAGGGCGAGGTGGCGATGGAGCTGCTGGGCGGCACGTCGGCGGATGGGCGTCCACTGGGCGGGCTCGAGCTGGAGCTGGACACGCTCCTGCGCGGCCGCGACGGGGCGGCGGTGCTGCGGCGCGACGGGGAGGGGGATCCGATCCCGGGTGCCTTCATCACTGTCTCCGATCCCACCCCGGGCCACGCGGTGTACCTGACGATCGACCTCGGGCTGCAGGAGATCGCGGAGGAGGCGCTGCGGCAGGCGGTGGCGGAGAACGACGCGGAGGCGGGCGACCTGATCTTCGCGGATCCGCGGACGGGCGAGGTCCTGGCCGCGGCGAGCCGGCGGACGGCGGGGAGTCGCCACTGGCGGGCGGTGACCGACCCGTACGAGCCGGGCTCGACGATCAAGCCCTTCGTGCTGGCGGCCCTCCTGGAGCGGGGGCGGGTGCACCTGGCGGACACGGTGTTCGCCGAGAACGGGCGGATGCGGACCGGCCGCCGGACCATCAGCGACGTGGAGCCGCACGGGTGGCTGACGGCGGCGGAGGTGCTGCGCCACTCGTCGAACATCGGCATGGCGAAGCTGGTGGAGCGGCTGGAGCCGCAGGAAGAGTACGAGGCGCTGCGGGACTTCGGCTTCGGGACGCCGACGGGAGTGGGCTACCCGTCGGAGTCCGGGGGGCGGCTGGGCCGGCCGGGGACCTGGTCGGCGTATTCCCGGGCCAGCATCGCCATCGGGTACGAGGTCTCGGTGACGCCGCTCCAGATGACGCTGGCTTACGGCGCCCTCGCGAACGGTGGCGTCCTGATGGAGCCGCGCCTGATCCGTGAGGTCCGCGCGCCCGGCGGCCTGGTGGCGCGCCGGACCGGGCCACGGGAGGTGCGGAGGGCGATCTCGGGAGAGACGGCCGGCGCCGTGGCGGGCGTGCTGGCCGATGTGGTGGAGGATGGGACCGGTCGGCAGGCCGGGCTCGGCGACTTCCGGGTCGCCGGGAAGACCGGCACGGCCTGGGTTTTCGACTCCGCCGGGTACCGCCGGGACGCCTACACGGCGTCGTTCGCCGGGTTCTTCCCCGTCCGCGACCCGCAGCTGGTCTTCCTGGTGAAGCTGGATCGCGGCTCACGGTATGGCGGCGCGGTGGCGGCGCCGGTGACCAGGGCGACGCTCGCGGCCGCGCTGGCGGCCCGAGCCAGCCCCCTCGACCGGCGCGCCATGGCGGCGGCGCCGCCGGGCGCGGGTCCTTTCCGGGCGAGCGCGCCCCCGCGCCCGAGCCCACCCGATCCGTGGCTGCCGCCGGCGCCGGGGCCGTTCGTGTTCCGCGTGGATGCCGGCCCTCCCGCTCCGGTCCCGGCCGGGGCGGAGCGCCGGGCCGTGCCCGACGTGGCAGGGGAGAGCGGGCGGGACGCGGCGGCGGCGCTGCACGGTGCCGGGTTCCGGGTCCGCGTCGAGGGTGTGGGTCGGGTTCGCGAGGTGTCACCGGCGCCGGGGTCGCTGGCGCCTCGCGGAACGGTCGTGCGGCTGACGCTGGGGATGTCCGGATGATGGAGCCCCGGGCCCCCGCGGCCGTGCCCCTGTCGCAGGTGATCGCGCGACTCAAGGTGGAGGCCCTCGTGCTGGAAGCGCCGCAGGATGACCCGGCGCTGACGGGGGTGTCCGCGGACAGCAGGTCGACGACCGCGGGGGACCTCTTCTGCGCCTGGTCCGGGACGCACCACGACTCCCACGGCTTCGTGGCGACGGCTGTCGAGAGCGGGGCCGTCGCGGCGCTGGTGGAGCGGAGGGTGGAGGCGGCGGTCCCGCAGGTGATCGTGGCGAGCGGTCGCCACGCCGCCGCGCTGGCGGCCGACGAGATCATGGGCCGCCCGGCCGAGGGGCTGATGGTGGTGGGCGTGACGGGGACCAACGGCAAGACCACCACCGTCTGGATCCTCCGTCACCTCCTTTCGGGACGCTGGTCGACGGCGTCGCTGGGAACCGTGGGCGCGGTGCTGGAGGGGGGCGTGCCGCTGCCCGGCACCGAGAGCCTGACGACGCCCGGTCCCGTGGGGATGGCTCGCGCGATGCGCGCGTTTCGGGACCACGGCGCGGTGGCGGTGGCGATGGAGGTCTCGTCCCATGCCCTCGACCAGGGCCGCGTGCACGCCCTGCGCTTTTCGGCCGCCGTCTTCACGAACCTGACCCGCGACCACCTGGACTACCACGGCTCGCTGGAGCGCTACCGTGCGACGAAACGCGAGTTCGTCGACCTGCTGGCCCCGGACGGCGTCGCCGTGATCAACGCGGAGGACCCGGCGTGGGACGGCCTGGAGCGGCGGGCTCCGCGGGCGCTGCGGTTCGCTCTCGAGGGGGGGCGCGGCGCGGAGGACGCGGAGGTGGTGGCCCGGGACGTCCGGATGGACGCGGCGGGGTCGTCCTTCCGGTTGACCGGGCCGGGGTGCGACATCGCGATCCGCATCCCGCTCGTCGGGGCGTACAACGTGCAGAACGCCATCGCGGCCGCTGCGACCTGTCTGGGCGTCGGCCTGGGCGCCGAGGAGATCGCCCGGGCTCTGGCCGACGCGCCGCAGGTTCCGGGTCGTCTGGAGCAGATCGCGGATCGACCGTGTCGGGTGGTGACCGACTACGCCCACACGCCGGACGCGCTGGAGCGAGTCCTATCGGCGGTGCGGGCCGTGGCGGACGGGCGCGTGATCGTGGTCTTCGGCGCGGGCGGCGACCGTGACGCGGGGAAGCGGCCTCTGATGGGGGAGGTGGCGGCGCGGCTCGCGGACGTGGTGGTGGTCACGTCGGACAATCCGCGGACGGAGGATCCGGACCGGATCATCGACGCGATCATGGCGGGGGTCGGCCGCTCCGACGCGCTCCGGGTGACGGACCGGCGGGAGGCGATCGGCCGGGCGCTGGAGCTGGCCAGGGAGGACGATGTGGTCCTGCTGGCCGGAAAGGGGCACGAGACCTACCAGGTGCTGGGCACCGAGACGGTGTCCTTCGACGAGCGGGAGATCGTCCGGGCATGGATCGAGGGGAAGGGGACCCCGGCATGAGCCGATGGACGGAGAAGGAGGTGCTGGCCGCGCTGCGGCTCGCCGTGGCCTCCGGCAATGGCGCGGGCGCCGCCGCGGGCGCGACGTTCCCGTCCGTCGCGACGGACACACGATCCCTCGAGCCCGGCGCCCTGTTCGTGGCGCTGCGCGGAGAGAACTTCGACGGCCACGCGTTCCTCGGCGCCGCGGCCGAGAAGGGCGCCAGGGGCGCGGTGGTGGACAGCATCCCGGCGGACGCTCCGCCGCTCCGCTACTACACCGTCCCCGACACGCTCGGCGCCCTCGGGCACCTGGCGCGGCACCGCCGCCGCTCTCTCGCCGCCCGGGTGGTGGCGATCACGGGCACGAACGGCAAGACTACGACGAAGGAGATGGTGCGAGCGATCCTCTCCACCCGCTACGCCACCCATGCCACGACCGGCAACCTGAACAACCTGGTCGGCGGCCCTCTCACGCTGCTGGCGGCGCCGTCGGATGCGGAAGCCGTGGTGGTGGAGATCGGCACGAACGCCCACGGGGAGATCGCGCGGCTGTCCGGGATCGTCGAGCCGGATGCCGCAATCGTCACCGCGGTCGCCGAGGGGCACCTGGAGGGGTTCGGCACGGTCGAGGGCGTGCTCCGGGAGAAGACCACGCTGCTGTCGCGGCTCCGGCCCGGGGGCGTGGCCATCGTCGCGGACGAGCCGCCCTCGCTCCCCGAGCGGGCGCGGTCGCTCGCGCGGCATGTGCGCGTGGGGGGGTGGAGCGAGCGCGCCGATGCGGACCTGCGGGCGGACTCGCTCCGCATCGACGAGGCCGGCCGGGTCCGGTTCACGTGGAACGGGCGGGATGTGGCGCTCCCGTTCGGCGGGAAGGCCCACGCCCGGAACGCTCTCCTGGCGCTGGCGCTGGGCCTCGAATGGGGGGTGGACCCGGCCGCGGCCGTGGACGCGCTGGAGTCGCTGCCCGCGCCCAGGATGCGGGGCGAGGTGCACCGCTTCGGCGCGCTGGTGGTCATCGCGGACTGCTACAACGCCAATCCCGCGAGCCTCGCCGCCGCGGTGGACACGCTGGTGGAGATGCCCCGGCGGGGGGGTCGCGTCGCGGTGGTCGGCTCGATGCTGGAGCTGGGGCCGCAGAGCCGGGCCCTGCACGAGGAGTCGGCGCGCCGGCTCGCGGCGTCCGACGTGGACCTCATCGTGGGCACCGGGCTGTTCGAGGATGCCTTCGGTCCGCTGGCCGCGCAGCTGGGAGACCGGCTGGTGCTCGCGCAGGATGCGGAGGCCGCGTGGGGGGAGCTGGCGGAGCGGCTGGGGGGGGATGAGGTGGTGCTGCTCAAGGGATCCAGGGGGGTGGCGCTGGAGCGGCTCATGCCGCGGCTGGCGGAGCGGTTCGGGGCTGAAATCGGGACCGGAGGCTGAGGTGCTCTACCATTTCCTGGCACCCCTGTCGGACCACCACATCGTCTTCAACCTGTTCCGTTACATCACGTTCCGGGCGGCGGGCGCGATGTCGACGGCGCTGGTCCTCTCGTTCCTCTTCGGCCCCCGCGTGATCGCGTGGCTGCGGGCGCTGCGGGTCGGCCAGGTCGTGCGGGAGCTGGGTCCGGCGGAGCACCAGTCGAAGGCCGGCACGCCCACCATGGGCGGCGTGCTGATCCTGATCGCCACGGCCGTCTCCACGCTGCTCTGGGCGAAGCTCACGAGCTGGAACGTGATCATCGTCCTCGTCGTGCTGCTGTGGACCGGCACGCTGGGGTTCCTGGACGACTACCTGAAGGTGGTCCGCAAGCGGACGGAAGGGCTGGTGGCGAAGTACAAGCTGGTGGGGCAGGGGATGATCGGGCTGCTCGTCGCCCTGGCGCTGCTGTTCCTGCCGGTGGCGGCCAACCCCACCTGGACGACCGTCCCCTTCTTCGCCGGCTGGCACGTCGTGTTCTGGCCGGTCGCGTTCGTGCCGTGGGTGATGCTGGTGCTGGCCGGCAGCTCGAACGCGGTGAACCTGACCGATGGCCTGGACGGCCTCGCCGCCGGGCTCTCGGCCATCGCCGCCGCCACGTTCGGCGTATTCGCCTACCTGATCGGCCGCGTCGACACCTCGAGCTACCTGGGGCTCCTCTATCTGCCCGATGCGGGGGAGATCGCGATCTTCTGCGTGGCCCTCGCCGGCGCGGCCCTCGGGTTCCTCTGGTTCAACGCGCACCCCGCCGAGGTCTTCATGGGGGACACCGGATCCCTCGCCCTGGGCGGCGCCATCGGGGCCGTGGCGATCCTCCTGAAGATGGAGTTCCTCCTGATCGCGGTGGGCGGGGTGTTCGTGATCGAGGCCGCATCGGTCATCGTCCAGGTCGGCTGGTTCAAATACACGGCCCGCCGCCACGGCGCGGGCCGCCGCGTGTTCGAGATGGCGCCGCTGCACCACCACTTCGAACAGAAGGGGTGGGCCGAGAGCAAGGTGATCATCCGCTTCTGGATCCTGGGGATCCTTTGCTCTCTCATCGCGTTCAGCACCCTGAAGGTCCGATGACGACGCCGGGACGCGTGGGCATCGTCGGCCTGGCCCGCAGCGGACGCTCCGCCGCGCGGCTCGCCCTCGCATCGGGGAGCGCCGTGTTCGCCACCGACGCGGGGGACACGGAGGAGCTGCGGGAGGCCGCGGCCGAGGTCCGCCGGCACGGCGGCGAAGCGGAGACGGGGGGCCATACCGTAGAGCGGCTGGCGGAGTGCGACCTGCTCGTGGTGAGCCCTGGGGTCCCGCCCACCGCGCCCCTCCTGGCGGATCAGCGCCTCACCGGCGTGCCGTGGACATCGGAGCTGGAATTCGCCTTCCGGCACCTGGAGGCCCCGGTCATCGCGGTCACCGGGACGAACGGGAAGACCACCGTGACGGCCTGGATCGCCCACCTCCTCGAGGCTGCCGGTCATGACGCCGTGGCGGCGGGGAACATCGGCCTGCCGCTCTCGGAGGCGGCGCTGCGGGACCCGCCGCCGGAGTGGGTGGTGGCGGAAGCCAGCTCGTACCAGCTGGGCCGGATCGAGACCTTCGCCCCGCGGGTGGGGGTGGTCACGAACCTCGCCCCGGACCACCTGGACCGGTACGCGAGCGTGGAGGCGTACTACGGGGACAAGGCGCACCTGTTCGACAACGCGAGCCCCGACAGCACGTGGGTGCTGAACGGGGAGGACGCGGAGGCGCTGAGGCTGGCGGGAGACGCCCCCGGCCGTCGTCTGCTCTTCCGGACGCGCACCGAGCCGGCGGCGGAGGAGTCGGGTGCCTGGGTGCGTGCGGATGGCATGCTGGTGCTGCGGGTGGCCGGGAAGGACGAGGCACTCGTTCGCGAGAACGAGCTGAGGCTGCTGGGAGGTCACAACCGTGCCAACGCGCTGGCCGCCGCCCTCGCGGCGTTCGCGGCAACAGGCGACGCGGTTGCCCTGCGTGACGGGCTTCGTTCCTTCCCCCCCCTGCGGCACCGGCTGGAGCCGCTCGGCGAGGTGGGCGGCGTGCTGTGGGTGAACGATTCGAAGGCGACCAACGTCGCGTCGTGCCGGGTGGCGCTCGAGAGCATGGAGCGCCCCACCGTCCTGCTCCTGGGCGGGCGGCACAAGGGCGAGTCCTATGGGGAGCTCGCGGACGCGCCGGGCGGCCCTCTCAAGGCCGTGGTCGCGTATGGCGAGGCGGCCGGACGCGTGATGGCGGACCTGGGAGACCGGGCGCGGGTGGAGCGGGTGGATGGCCCGTTCCGGGACGTGGTCCTGCGCGCGGCCGAGCTCGCCGCGCCCGGGGACGCGGTGCTGCTGGCGCCCGCGTGCGCGAGCTTCGACATGTTCCGCGACTACGAGGATCGGGGTCGCCAGTTCAGCCGTCTGGTGGAGGAGCTGGCGACCGGGGCAGTGGAGGTGCGCCATGGGTAGGGCGGCCGTGGCGGCGCTCGGCGGACTCGGGGGCGGGCGCGGCGCCGTGGCCTACCCCCGGGAGCGGGCGGTGCAGGACCCGAGCCGGCTGGGCAGCGGGTGGGAGGCGGGTGGGCTCCTGTTCGTCGCGCTGGCGCTGGTCTCGGCCGGCCTCGTCATGGTCTACAGCGCGAGCGCCGTCATGGCCCAGTCGCAGGGGCTGGTCCCGCACCATTTCCTGCTGCGGCAGATGACCGGCGCGGTGGCGGGGCTGGTGGTCCTCGCGCTCATGGCGCAGCTGGACTATCGCCGGCTGCGGGTTCTGGCCTGGCCGCTCCTCGCCGCCACGGTAGCGGTGCTCGTCGTGATGGTGCTGCCCGGCACGGAGTCGCTGGCGCCGCGGGTCAACGGGGCCCGGCGGTGGCTCTTCTTCGGCCCCGTGGGGGTGCAGCCATCCGAGGCCGCGAAGCTGGTGCTGATCATATGGACCGCCGCGCTGGTGGTGAAGAAGCAGGACCGGCTCCGGAGCCTGAGCCGGGGGCTCCTGCCCTTCCTGATGGTCTGGGGCATGGTGGCGCTGCTGATCCTGGCGCAGCCGAACCTGTCCACCGCGCTCCTCACCCTCCTCCTCGCCGCGCTCGTGGCGTACGCGGGGGGCGCGCGGCCGGGCCACTTCGTGATGCTCGGGCTCGCCGCCGCGCCGTTCGTCTGGACGCAGGTGACGGAGGTGGGCTACCGCATGGCGCGGATCCGGACGTTCCTCGATCCGGGGGCGGACGTGGTCGATCTCGGCTACCAGGTCAACCAGTCGCTGATCGCGCTGGGCAGCGGCGGGCCGCTCGGCGTGGGGTTCGGGCGTGGTCAGCAGAAGTTCGGCTTCCTCCCGGAGCCCCACAACGACTTCATCCTGGCGATGATCGGGGAGGAGTGGGGGTTCCTCGGGGTGGCGGGTGTGGTGGTGCTGTTCACGGCGTTGGCCCTCGTGGGCTACCGGGTGGCGCGGGGCGCGGCCGACCTGTTCGGGTTCCTGCTGGCGGTCGGCGTGACGAACCTCCTGGTGGTGCAGGCGTTCCTCCACATCGCCGTGAACCTCGCCCTCGTCCCGCCCACGGGCGTGACGCTGCCGCTGGTCTCGTACGGCCGGTCGAGCATGATCGTGAGCCTCGCGGCGGTGGGGATCCTCATGAGCGTGGCCCGGATCAGCGACCGCAGGGACCGTGCGCTGGCCCGGGCGCGGGGGATCGGCGGATGAGCGCGCGGGTGATCTTCGCGGGCGGCGGGACGGGTGGCCACCTCTACCCCGCGCTGAACATCGCGGCGGCCATGCGGGAGCTGCGGCCGGACGTCGAAACGGTCTTCGTGGGGGCCCGGCGCGGCGTGGAGGCGCGGGTGCTGCCGGAGAAAGGGGTGGAGCACACGCTCCTCCCTCTCCAGCCGATCCAGCGGGACCGGGTGTGGCGGAACTGGAGACTGGTTCCGGCGATGGCCGGTGCGGCGTGGGGTCTGTCGCGGCTGACGGTGCGCCACCGCCCGTCGCTGGTCGTGGGGACCGGCGGGTACGCCAGCGGTCCCGCGTGCGGCTGGGCGATCCTGGTCGGCGTGCCCATCGCGCTGCAGGAGCAGAACTCCTTCCCGGGGCTGACGACCCGGTGGCTGAGCCGGTTCGCCCGTCAGGTCCACCTGGGGTTCCCGGAGGCGGCGGGGCGGCTGCGGCCCGGGGAGCGGACCGAGGTGCTGGAGCACGGCAATCCGATCCAGCCCCCGAAGACGGACGTGGACCGGGCGGCGGCCCGGCGCTCGTTCGGACTGCGTCCCGACTCCACGGTCCTCCTGGTCGTGGGGGGGAGCCAGGGCGCCCGGGCGGTCAACGAGGCGCTGGCCGGTGCGCTGGAGCGGGTAGCCGCGGGAGAAGCGACCCGGCCCGCGCCACTCCAGATCCTCTGGGCGACGGGTCCCACGCACATCGAGGCCATCCGTTCCCGGCTCGCGCCGCTGGAGCTCGTCGACTGGGTCCGCCCGGTCGGCTATATCGACGACATGGGGAGTGCGCTGGCCGCCGCGGACCTGGCCGTCTCCCGCGCCGGTGCCATGGGCACCGCGGAGCTGCTGGCGTGGGGGATCCCGTCCATCCTCGTGCCGCTCCCGACGGCCGCCGCGGACCACCAGATCCACAACGCCAGGGCGCTGGAGGAGTTCGGCGCGGCGGTGGCGCTGGATGAGCGTACCCTGACCCCCGCGCGGCTGTGGCAGGACGTGGTGGCGCTTGTCGGCGACGAGGGGCGGCGCGCGCGGATGGCGGTGCGGGCGCGGGAGCGGGCGCGCCCGGACGCGGCCCGGCGGATCGCGGAGGACCTCTTGCGGATCGTGGAGGGATGATGAGCGGCGAGCTGTTCGTGCCGGCCACGGTGGCCGCGGAGCTGGACCTGCTCCGCCTTTCGCGGGAGGGTCCCATCCACTTCGTCGGGATCTGCGGTGCCGGGATGTCCGCGCTGGCGGAGTACGTGGTCCGGGCGGGCGGCCAGGCCACGGGGTGCGATGCGAAGCCCGCCGGTGTGACGCCGGCGCTCCGGGCGCTGGGCGTGGAGGTGGCGCAGGGGCACGCGCCGGAGCACGTCGCCGCGGCCAGCGCGGTCGTGGCCACCTCGGCGGTCGCGCCGGCCCATCCCGAGCTGAAGGCCGCTCGGGCGCGCGGGATCCCCGTCCTCAAGCGCGGGGCTGCGCTGGGGGCGCTGGTCAACGCGGGACGGGTCATCGGGGTGGCGGGGACGCACGGCAAGACCACGACGACCGGGATGCTCGCGACGACGCTCGTGGAGGCCGGTCTGGATCCGACGGCGTTCGTGGGCGGGCGCATGCCCGGGTGGCAGGGTGGACTTCGCGCGGGGGGGCGGCTCTACGTGGTGGAAGCCGATGAGTACGACCGCTCGTTCCTGGCCCTCCGGCCGGAGATGGCGGTGGTGACCACCATCGAAGCGGACCACATGGAGATCTACGGCGACCTCGCCTCCCTCGATGACGCGTTCGTCGAGTTCCTCGAGCCGGTTCCCGCCGACGGCCTGATCGCCGTCTGCACCGACGATGCGGGCGCGGCCCGGCTCGCCGCCCGCCTGCCGCAGGACCGCCTGGTCACGTACGGCCTGGGGGATGCCGCGGCCCTGCGGGCGACGCGGGTGAACGTGAGCGAGGATGGCACGCGCTTCCACGTGGTCCGCGAGGGCCAGACGCTGGGCGAGTTCCGGCTGGCGGTCCCGGGGCGCCACAACGTGCGCAACGCCCTGGCCACGCTGGCGGTGGCGCTGCACGCGGGCGCCGACATCGCCGCGGTGCGGCGCGGCTTCGAGGCGTTCGGCGGCGTGGACCGGCGGTTCCAGCGACTCGGTGAGAAGCGGGCGATCGTCGTGATCGACGACTACGCCCACCACCCCACGGAGGTGGAAGCGACGGTGTCCGCGGCACGGGAGCGCTTCGCCTCGCGGCGGCTGGTGGTCGTCTTCCAGCCCCACCTCTACAGCCGGACGCGGGACCTCTGGCGGGAATTCGGCTCGGCGCTGGCCGAGGCGGATGCGGTCTGGGTCACGGATGTGTTCCCGGCGCGCGAGGATCCCATCGACGGGGTCACCGGCGAGCTGGTGGCGAACGCCGCCCGGGAGGCGGGGGCGAAGGTCCGCTATCACCCCGCCGTGGAGGGGATCGAGGACACGCTGGCCGGGTGGCTGGAGTCGGGCGACGTGTGCGTGCTGATGAGCGCGGGAGACCTGAGCGAGCACGCCCACGCGCTGATCCAGCAGCTCGAGGAGGACGAGGACCGATGATGCGCCGCATCCCCCGTCGTCTCCCGCTGGCCGCTCTCGGCCCCGTCCTCCTGCTCGGCGCGGGCGGGCTCGCGTTCGCTCCCCGGGCGCTCCGGCAGCTGGACGCCTTCCGGGTTCAGCGCGTGGAAGTCATCGGCACGCGCTTCCTGGAGCCGTATGCGGTGGTGCGCGCGGCCGGGCTCGGGGATCGTGCCAGCGTATTCGACGACGCCGGGCGCTGGCGGGCGGGGGTCCTCACGCTCCCCCTCGTGGAAGACGTGCGGGTGCGGCGGAAGCTGCCCGGGAGCGTGGAGCTCGTGGTGACGGAGGTCGAGCCGGTCGCCCTCGTCGCCGGGCCGGAGCTCCGGGCCGTGGACGCGGCCGGATGGCTCCTCCCCCTGGATCCCGCCGGGGCCGGGCTCGACCTCCCGCTCCTCTCCGGGATCGAGGCGCGCGGCGGACGACTCGTGCCGGAGGCCGGCGCCCGCCAGGCGCTGGACGCGCTCGTGGCCCTGCGGCGCGACGCGCCGGAGCTGGCCGACCGCGTGTCCCAGATCGAGCGCCGTCCCGGTCTGCTGCGGGTCGTGTTCCGGGATGAGACGGCGGAAGCGCTGCTCCCGGTGGACGCATCCGGGCTGCAGCTCCGGCAGCTGCGCCTCGCCTACGAGGACCTGGTTTCCCGCGGCGAGCTGTGGAAGGTCCGCCGGATCGACCTCCGGTTCCGCGACCAGGTGGTGGTTTCGTTCCTAGCGAGCCCGGTGAGCTGAGATGAGCACGTTCGTCGTCGCCGGACTGGACATCGGGTCCACCAAGACCTGCGCGGTGCTGCTGGAGGTCGTCCTGGAGGAGGGGCGGGCGCCGAAGTACCGGGTCATGGGGGTGGGGCAGTCCCGCACCGCCGGCATCCGCCGCGACGTGGTCACCGACCTCGAGGAGACCACCGAGTCGGTCCGGGCGGCGATGAAGGAGGCCGAGCTGATGGCCGGCGTCCGCGCGGACCGTGTCTTCGTCGGGATCGCGGGCAACCACATCGACGCGAACATCTCCACGGGCGTGGTCGCGGTCAGCGGTGGGGAGATCGGGCCCGGGGACGTGGACCGGGTCCACGAAGTGGCTCGGGCGGTGGTGGTGCCGAGCGACCGGGAGGTGCTGCACGTGCTGCCGCAGGAGTACCGCGTGGATGGCCAGGCCGACATCCGGGACCCCATCGGCATGGCGGGGACCCGGCTCGAGGCCGAGGTCTACATCATCACGTGCGGCGCGGCGGCGGCGACCAACCTCCGCAAGGCGGTCGGCCGGGCCGGCTACAAGGTGGAGGCGTTCGTCCACGAGCCGCTGGCCACCGCCCGGGCCGTGCTGACGGAGGACGAGCGGGAGGTGGGAACCGCGCTGATCGACCTGGGCGCCGGGACCACGGAGCTCGCGCTGTTCCGGGAGAGCAAGACGCGACACCTGGCGACCATCCCCTGGGGGGGTGCGGCCATCACGAGCGACCTGGTGAAGGGTCTCTCGATCCCCTACGTCGAGGCGGAGCGGGCGAAGGAGCAGTACGGCGTGGCATCGGCGCAGCTCGTGGATCCGCGGGAGACGGTGGACCTGCCCGGGCCGAGCCCGGGTTCCCGGCGGCAGGTCGCGCGGGAGCTCATCGCCCACATCATCGAGCAGCGTCTCGACGAGATCCTGGAGCTGGTCTCGGCCGAGATCGAGCGGGCCGGGGAGTCGGAGGAGCTGGGCGCCGGCGTCGTGCTGACCGGCGGGGGCGGGGAGCTGACCGGCGCGGTGGACGTGGCGCACCACGTGTTCGGCGCTCACACGCGGATCGGGACGCCCGGCATGGAGCTGGGCGGGCTGGCGGACGCGGTGCGGAAGCCGCGCTTCGCGACCGCGACGGGGCTGGCACTGTTCGGCGCCGAGACACGGCTGGCGGGGGGCGGAGGGATGGGCGGGACGGTGGGCAGGGTGCTGGGGTGGATTCGGGAGTTTTTTTGAGCGTGGCGTGCTCGTGGGCACGAGGCGGATAGAGGGTGGAAGGCCGGGGACGGCTGATCGCTGGAGAGCTGATCGCTGAGTATCACGGACCGCGTCGCGACGAAGCGGGGGCGGCCACGAACCCAGGGAGGGTTGACATGATGATCTTCGAATTCGAGGAAGCGGCGGCGCAGAACGCGCGCATGAAGGTCGTCGGCGTCGGCGGTGGCGGCGGGAACGCCGTGAATCGCATGATCGACGAGGATCTGGAGGGCGTCGAGTTCATCAGCGTCAACACGGATGCGCAGGCCCTGAAGCAGAGCAAGTCGCAGCTCAAGATCCAGATCGGCAAGAAGCTGACGCGGGGGCTGGGGGCGGGTGCGAGGCCGGAGATTGGCCGGCAGGCCATCGAGGAGAGCCGGGACGAGGTCCGGCGCACCCTCCAGGGCGCGGACCTGGTGTTCGTCACGGCGGGAATGGGGGGCGGCACCGGGACCGGCGCGGCGCCGATCATCGCCGAGATGGCCCGGGAGATGGGGGCGCTGACGATCGGCGTGGTGACGCGGCCGTTCCTCTTCGAGGGGAAGAAGCGGATGCGGCAGGCGGAGCAGGGGCTCGCGGAGCTGAAGCGGACCGCGGACACCGTCATCGTCGTTCCCAACGAGCGGCTGCTGAGCGTGGTCGGCAAGGGCACGTCCTTCCGGGACGCCCTGAAGAAGGCAGACGAGGTGCTGCTGCACGCGACCCGCGGGATCAGCGACCTGATCCACGTCACGGGCGAGGTGAACGTGGACTTCGCCGATGTCCGGACCGTCATGGCCAGCCGCGGTCCGGCCCTGATGGGAACGGGCTACGGCGAGGGCGACAACCGCGCGGTCGACGCGGCGCAGGAAGCGATCTCCAGCCCGCTCCTGGACAACGTCTCCATCGGCGGGGCGCAGGGTGTTCTCATCAACATCACGGGGGGGATGGACCTGACCATCGACGAGGTGACGACCATCGCGTCCATCATCCAGGAGGCGGCGGGCGACGACGCCGAGATCATCTTCGGCGCCGTCCACGACCACGCCCTGGAGGGGGAGGTCCGGGTCACCGTGATCGCGACGGGCCTCGTCCAGGAAGATGAGCGCGCCGCCGGCAACGTCCTGCGGCCGAGCTTCTCCCGCCCGGACCGGGTCCTGGTGAGCGCGGCCGCGAACGGCCAGGCCTACGGCGCCGGCCAGGGCAACGGAAGCGGCCACGCGCACGGGAGCGGCGGCGGCTTCGTCAAGGAGACGCGGGTCGTGGCGCCGGTGCAGCGGGTGGAAGCGGCGGTGGATCCCATGCCGTTCCCCCGGCCTCCGCAGAGGCCCCTTGCCAGGCACCAGCTCACGGATCTAGATATCCCCACATTCATTCGTCGACAGATGGACTGAGGCAGCGTCCACCGAGGAGGATCGATGCGGATCCGGTTGCGAGTGCTGGCGCTCGCGTTACTCGGGGTGGTCGCCGGGGGGTTCGCCGTCGTGCATCCCCGCCCCGGCCCGGACCCCGTGACGCTGGCTCCTGTCCTGGCGCCGCAGTACGCCCACCCGGCGGAAGCCGTGGATGCCCACGTGCTGGCGCGGGGGGAGACGCTTTCCGAGCTGCTGAGCCGTGCCTCCGTGGGTGGCCCGGACCTCAGCGGGCTGATCCTGGCCGTGCGGGAACAGGTGGACCCGCGGCGTCTGCTGCCGAACACCTCCGTCCTGGTGCGCCGGTGGGCGGAAACCGGCTCGCCGCGCGCGGTCGAGCTGGCGCTGAACGCGGACAGCACGGTCCGCCTGAGGCGGAACGAGGTGGGGTGGGCGGGGGAGATGGTGCTGACGCCCACGGTGGTGGACACCCTGTTCCTGGCGGGGCGTCTCGGGGAGGGCGGCAACATCTACCGGGCGGTCCTGGAGCACCCGGAGCTGGACCTGCCGCGCCGGGAGCGGGAGTCGCTCGTCTGGCAGCTGGCCAACATCTACGGCTGGGTGCTGGACTTCTCGCACGACATGCACCCCGGTGACCGGTTCCGGGTGGTGTACGAGCGGGAGGCGCGGCCGGATGGTACGTCGCGGGCGTCGCGGGTCCTGGTCGCGGAAGTCGTGAACCGGGAGGCCGCGCTCCCGGCGATCTTCTACGACCCGCAGGGCGACGGGGGGGACTACTTCAACCCCGAAGGCAAGTCGCTGCGGCTACAGTTCCGGCGGTATCCGGTGGCGTACCCGCGGATCACATCCAACTTCAACTGGCGCCGCTATCATCCCGTGCTGAGGCGCTCGCGGCCGCACCTGGGCACCGACTTCGGGACGGGCTACGGCGCGCCGATCCTGGCGACGGCGGACGGCGTCGTCTCGTTCGCCGCGTGGGACGGCGGGTACGGCAACCTGGTGAAGCTCGAGCACGGGCACGGGTACGAGACGCGCTACGCGCATCTGAGCCGGTTCGCCAAGGGGGTTCGCCGGGGCCGGCGGGTGAAGCAGGGCGAGACCATCGGATTCTCGGGCGCGACCGGACTCGCCACGGCGCCGCACCTCCACTACGAGTTCCGCCGCTTCGACCAGCCCGTAGACGCCCGCGCGGCGCGGCTGCCGGCGGCGCCGCCGGTTCCCGCGTCCCGCATGGCGGAGTTCCGCCGGCTGGCGGAGGAACGGGCGCTCCTCCTCGCATTGGTTCCCGTCCCGCTCCCGGACGACCCGCCGCAGCCCGCCAACTGAGCCGGTCGGGCGCGGATCCCGCGCGGTGACCCGGCGTACTGGCGTGGCGAGTCCCATCGCGCCACGTTCCCGTCTCGATCAGCCATGGACTCCATCAACTGGGCGTTTTACGCCTTGATCACGGCGGCCGCGCTCGCCGCGGTCGTGCTCCATTACCGGGTGCGCGAACCCGCGGGCCGTGGCCGCGGCGTGCTGGCGTCGCTGCGCGCGGCGTCGCTGGCGCTGCTCATCCTGCTGCTGTTCGATCCCGTGCTGCCGGCGCCCGCGGGGGCCAGCGGTGGCGGGGATACGGTGGTGCTGCTGGATGCGTCGCTGAGCATGACGCTCCCGGAGCCCGGGGGCGGGACCCGGTGGGACGCGGCCACCGGCAGCGCGGGGGCGGCGGGCGCAGCCCGGGTGCTCCGCTTCGGTGGGGCCGAGGTGGTGGCGGGGATCGGCGATGCGCCGGATGCCACGGGGACGCGGCTGGAGCCCGCCATGCGCGCCGCCGCGGAAAGCGGCGCGCGCCGCGTGGTGGTCGTGAGCGATGCGGGTGTCGAGGACGCGGCGGAGGCCCTGGGTGTGGCGCGGCGCGCGGGGCTGGCGGTGGAGCTGCGCCTGGTAGGGGAGGATCCGCCGCCGAACGCGGGGATCGTGGAGGTGGAGGCGCCCGCGTGGGCGGAGGTCGGGGAGGAGACGGCGGTGCGGGTCTCGGTCGCCGCCATCGGGGCGGTGCCGGACTCCCTGGGCCTGGTTCTCCGCCAGGGCGGCCGCGAGCTGGCCCGGGCCCGGGTGGAAGGGCCGGCGGCGGGGCGGCTGTCGACGGCCACCCTCCGGTTCACGCCGCGGGCGCCCACGGCCGGGCCGGTCCGCCTGGATGCCGCGCTCGAAGAGACGGACGCGGCCGCGGGTGACGACGTCCGGAGCGTTTATCTGCGGATCGAAGAAGCGCCGGCCGGCGTGGCGCTGGTGAGCTTTCGTCCCGATCAGGAACCGCGGTTCCTGATGCCGGTCCTGGAGCGCGCGCTGGGTGTCCCGGTCCGGGGGTGGATGGCGCTCCCGGGCGGGCGCTACGTCCAGCTCGGCGTCGGGCCGGACGCGGGAGGATCCGCGGGCGAGGCGGCGGTGAGGCGCGCGGTGCGGGAGGCCGACCTCGTCGTCCTGCACGCCCTCGCCCCCTCCTCGCCCGGATGGGCCCGCGAAGCGGCGGCCTCGGCGCGCCGCGCGCTGATCTTCCCGACGGCGCCCGGGGCAGAGGGGCTCCCGTTCGCGCCAGGGCCGGAGCGCCCGGGCGACTGGTACCCGACGGCGGACATCCCGCCCTCGCCGGTGGCCGCGCTGCTGGCCGGGCTGGAACCGGCGGATGCGCCGCCCCTGACGGCGCTGCGCACGCCGGACGCGCCCGCGGGCTGGTGGGGTCCCCTCGTGGCGCGACTCGGGCGCCGGGGCGAAGCGAGGCCGGTCCTGCTGGCGGGCACCACCGGGGGACGACGGGTCGCCGTTGCGCTGGGCGACGGCTACTGGCGCTGGCGGTTCTCGGGCGGAGCCGGGCGTGAGACGTATGACCGGCTCTGGTCCGCCGTCGGGGGCTGGCTGATGGCGGGGCCCGGCGCGGTGGCCGGGGCCGGCGCGGGGCCGGCGGACCGCGTGGTCGCCCGGGGCGAGCCGGTTGTTTTCCGCGCCCCGCCCGGAGCCGACTCGCTGGCGCTGCGGATCTTCCCGGCGGGGGCGGCCGAGCCGGCGGTGGACTCGACCCTGCGGGTGCGGGGGGGCGAGGCGGTGGCGGGTGTGCTTCCGCCCGGGCACTACCGGTACGAAGCCGTGGTCTTCGATGGCGGGGGCGGCGAGCGGACGGCGGCCTCGGGCGAGCTGACGGTGGAGAGCTTCTCGCGGGAGTTCACCCGGACTGCGGTGTCGCTGGATCCGGAGGCCGGCGAGGCGCGGGGGGCGCGGGGTTCGGCGGCGGGCAGGCCCCTGCGCGCGAGCGCCTGGCCGTGGGCGCTGCTGATGGTGCTGCTGTGCGTGGAATGGGTGCTCCGCCGTCGGTGGGGGCTGAGATAGAGCGAACGGAAGGGGTTGGCAGGACGCGTGACGAACAGACTGTTCAGGACGGGAGCGGAACGGAAGGGTCTCTGGGAGCGGGTGAAGGAGATCGCCCTCACGGACGTGGGGGTGGTCATGGAGGGCGGGCTGGACCAGGCCGCCCTGGAGCGCCTCGAGGAGCTGCTGCTCGCGAGCGATTTCGGCGCCCAGGCGACGCTCGGGCTCGTGGACCACGTCGAGACCCTCACACGCTCGGGGACGGTGCGGACCGAAAAGGAGTTCCGGAGCGCGGTCGCGGCGGAGATCGAGAGGATCCTCCGCTCCGGCCGGTCCGATCCGGCGCTGAGGCTCCCGCCGCCCGGTGAGCCGGCGGTGATCCTCGTCGTCGGGGTGAACGGGGTGGGGAAGACCACGACGATCGGGAAGCTGGCGCGCCGGCTGGGACGTGAGCGCGAGCGGGTGCTCCTGGCGGCGGGCGACACGTTCCGCGCCGGCGCCATCGACCAGCTCCGGGTCTGGGCCGAGCGGACCGGGAGTGAGTTCGTGGGAGCGCAGCCGGGGGCCGACCCCGCGTCGGTCGCCTTCGACGCGCTGGACGCCGCCCGCGCCCGGGGCGCCGATACGGTGATCGTGGACACGGCCGGCCGCCTGCACACGCAGGGGGACCTGATGGCGGAGCTGGCGAAGGTGGGTCGGGTGATCGCCCGGAAGGTCGACGGTGCCCCCCACGAGACGCTGCTCGTCCTGGATGCGACCGTGGGACAGAACGCGCTGCGTCAGGCGCATCGGTTCAACGACGCCCTGGAGCTCTCGGGCCTCGCCCTGGCGAAGCTGGACAGCTCGGGGAAGGGCGGCGTCGTGGTGGCGCTGAAGCAGGAGCTCGACCTGCCGGTCAAGCTGGTGGGCACCGGCGAGGGTGTGGACGACCTGGCGGTGTTCGACGCCCGCGCCTTCAGCCGGGAGCTCCTGGCCGGATAGACGCCCGCACGCGTCGACCGGGCGGTGGCCGCGAATCCGGGGGTGGCATATTGGTGGGATCGTCGTGAGCGGAAAGGGGTTCCTGCTGGACGGGCCCGTCCAGTACCTGAAGGGCGTCGGGCCGCGGCGGGCGGAGCAGCTCGACCGCCTGGGCATCCGGAGCGCCCGGGACCTCCTCTTCCACGTGCCGCGGCGGTACGAGGATGCGAGCACCGTCGCGGCCATCGCCTCGCTGAAGGTCGGGATGGACGCCACCGTGATTGGCGAGGTGGTGAGCAAGGGGGTGCTCCCCACGCGGAAGGGTCTGCGGATCTTCCAGGCGGTGATCCGGGACGCGACGGGGCTGATCGAGTGCTCCTGGCCGGGGCAGCCGTTCCTCGACCGCACGATCCAGAAGGGCGACCGCCTGCTGGTGGCGGGTCCCGTCCGCTTCTTCCACGGCCGTCAGATCCAGCCGCGGGAGTACGTGGTCCTCGACCGCGCGGGGGATGCCGATGGCGGCAAGGTCCTGCCGATCTACCCGTCCACCGAGGGGCTCTCGCAGAAGCTCCTGCGGCAGATCATCGACGCGAACTTCGACGCGCTGCTCCCGCGGATCCACGAGGAGGAGCCGTTCGCCCCCGCCCACCTGGCGCGGGTCGGGATCCCCGCCCTCGGGGACGCGCTCCTCGCGCTGCACCGCCCCCAGACCATCGCCGCGGCCGAGCACGCCCGCCGCCGGCTCGCGTACGGCGAGCTCTTCTTCCTCCAGCTGCTGCACGCCCGGACGCGGCGCCAGAACGCGACGGAGCGGACGGGGATCTCGTTCCGGCGCAGCAACGCCCTGATCCGGCCGTTCCACGAAGCGCTGCCGTTCGACCTCACCGCGGCGCAGACGCGCGTCGTCCGGGAGATCTTCGACGACATGATGGCCCCGACGCGCATGAACCGGCTCCTCCAGGGCGACGTGGGGTCCGGGAAGACCGTCGTGGCGCTGCTGGCGATGCTCCTGGCCGCCGAGTCGGGGTACCAGTCGGCGCTCATGGCCCCGACGGAGCTGCTGGCGGAGCAGCATTTCCGGACGCTGCGCGCGCTCCTCGGCCCGGTGGACGCGGAGGTGGCCCTGCTGACCGGGCGGCAGGGGAAGCGGGAGCGGGACGCGGCGCGCGCCGCGGTGGCCGGGGGGTCGGCGAAGATCGTGGTCGGGACCCACGCGCTGATCCAGGAGGGTGTGGCGTTCGCGCGCCTCGGGCTCGCGGTGGTGGACGAGCAGCACCGGTTCGGCGTGCGACAGCGGATGGTCCTGGCCGAGCGCGGAGAGGGGCCGGATGTCCTGGTGATGTCCGCGACGCCGATCCCGCGCTCCCTCGCGCTGACCCTGTACGGGGACCTGGACGTGAGCATCCTCGACGAGCGCCCCCCCGGCCGGAGGCCCGTCCGCACCGGACTGCGCCCGGAGTCCACGCGGGGGAAGGTGTGGGCGTTCGTCCGCGAGCAGGTGTCCGCCGGGAGGCAGGCGTACGTGGTCTACCCGCTCATCGAGGAATCGGAGAAGGTGGACCTGAAGGCGGCGACGGCGGAGTACGAGACCCTCTCCTCGGAGGTCTTTCCGGACCTGCGGCTGGGGCTGATGCACGGCCAGATGCCGACGGAGGAGAAGGACGCGGTGATGCAGGGCTTCGTGGCCGGGGACATCGACATCCTCGTATCGACCACCGTCATCGAGGTGGGGATCGATGTGCCGAACGCCGCGGTGATGGTCGTGGAGCACGCCGAGCGTTTCGGCCTCTCGCAGCTCCACCAGCTCCGGGGCCGCATCGGTCGCGGGGCGGAGCAGAGCTGGTGCGTCCTGATCGCCACCGGCGGCCCCGATTCCCTGGAGCGGCTGCGCATCCTCACCCGGACCGACGACGGGTTCGAGATCGCCCGGGCGGACCTCCGGCTCCGCGGCATGGGCGACCTCTTCGGGGCGAAACAGCACGGGCTCCCGGAGTTCCGTTTCTTCGACCCGGAGCAGGACGACGACCTGCTGATCACCGCCCGCGGGGAGGCGACGCGGGTGGTGGAGGACGACCCCGAGCTCGGGAAGCCCGGTCATGAGGCCTATCGCCGCGAGCTCGAGGCGCGCTACGGCGAACGGGCCCGCATGTACGAGGTGGGGTAGGGAACGAGGAGCTCGCGCCTCCTCGGTGTCTCCGCGGTGACCCCGTCCGCGGCCCCGCCTAGAACGGCGACTGCCGGAGGATCTCCTCGACGCGCCGCCAGCCCTCGGGCGTCCATTCGGGAGCCACGGGGTCGCTGGCGATGGCGTGGGCGAGGTAGAAGCCGAGGCGGGCGACGCGGGCGTTCTTGTCCGTATCGATCCGGGAGGCCTCGTCGCTCGGCTTGTGGTAGTCCTCGTGGACGTCCGTGGTGAAGAAGACCGCGGGGATCCCCTTCTTGATGAACGGGAGCTGGTCGCTCCGGAAGAAGAACATCTCCTCGGGCTTGCGGTCGAGGACGACGTTCAACTTCAGGTCGGGGTGCGACGCCGTGATCCGCTGCACCACGCCCTCGAGGGTCGAATACTCCTGGCCGATGCCGATCACGGTGTCGGGGGCGTTCCGGCCCACCATGTCCAGGTTGATGTTGGCGACGACGTCCTCGATGTCCACCGTCGGGTTCTCGACCCACGCCTGGGCGCCCAGGAGCCCCTTCTCCTCGCCGCTCACCAACAGGAAGACGACCGAGCGGGCGGGAGCCTCGAAAAGCGACGCGAACGCCTCCGCCATTTCCAGGACGGCGGCGGTGCCGGACGCGTTGTCATCGGCGCCATTGAAGATCGAGTCGCCCGCCTCGTCGGGCGTGCCGACGCCCACGTGGTCGAAGTGCGCGGTCACCACCACGTACGTCTGCCGCAGGGCCGGGTCGGACCCGGGGAGCATGGCGATGACGTTCGGGGGCGTGTGCCGCGTCTGCGTCCTCGACGCGGCGATCCGCACCGTGGCGCCGAGGTCCGCCGGGGCGCCGGCGGCGCGGAGCGCCGCGAGGTCGTGACCGGCAGCGGCCACCAGCTGGCGGCCCGCCTCGTCGGTCACGCCGACGACGGGGACCGGCGCCTGCTGGTTGACCGTGGCCTCCGCGAGCTGCTCGATCATGGCCCCCGGGAACTCCGGGTCCAGGATCACGATGAGTCCGGCGGCACCGCCGAACACCGCCGTCTGGACCGCGGCGACCACCCCCTGCTGCCACTCCGGCCCCAACTCCGGGCCCGGGACGTCGAACAGGAGGATCCTGCCGCGCGCCGCCGGAGGCAGCTGGCCGGTCTCGCCGGCGCGGCCGGCGTAGAACGCGCCGGCCTCCGTCGCCGGCTGTCCGCCGGTGATCACGAAGAAGTCCCGCTCGTAGCGCGGCGAGTAGGGCGCGCCCACGACCCGGACGTGGGTCCCCTCGCGGGCGAGGGAGTGGACCTCGTAGTCCCACCGGTGGATGAACGTGCCGCCCTCGCCCGCGGGCTGCAGCCCCATGCCCTGGAAGCGGGCGGCGATCCACTCCGCCGCCCGCTCGAGCTCGGGGGACGGTGTGTCACGGCCGCGAGTGGAGTCGTGGGCGAGGGCGCCCACGATCCGGCCGATGTCGGCGGCGGTGATGGTAGCCGCGGCCGCCTCGACCAGGGCACCCGCTGCGGTGGCCGGCGCGGGCGCGGCCGGCGCGGCGGCGGCGCCGCACGCCCCGAGCAGCGGAAGCAGAAGGGCGGTGAGCGCCCGCCCTGTCACGAACGTCTTGATGGTCATGTGCGATCCGGATGAGGTGGTGGATCAGAGCACCGGAGGGTACCGCCCCGGCGGGGATTCGACAACCGCGTTGCATGCGGTTCGGCGACGGGACCGCCCACCCGGGCTCAGCCGCCAGCGCGCCGGAACCGGAGGCCGCGGACGCGCCCCGCGTCGAGGAGGAACCCCGTGACGCGGGCCGCGCCATCGCGCTGGAATCGCAGCGTGAGCCCGCCGCGGCGGAAGGTGTCGTCGCCGATGCGGGCGAGGGGTCCGTCGAGGCCGTTGCCGACCTCCAGGCGGAGGGCGGTGCCGTCGGCCACGATCCGATAGGAGGCGTCCAGCTCGTCGGCGTGGTAGTGGCCGGCGGTCGCCGCGGCGAGGGCGGGTGAAACGGGAAGGGTGTCCACGCGGGCGGTCGCGGCCCGGGCGCGGCGGGTCTCGGGTGTGGGCGGAGCCATCCGCTCCCCGAGGACCACCTCGCCGACCTGGCGGCCGAGGCCCGCGGGGTCCGCGTCCGCGCGGTTGCAGAGCGTGTAGATGGAGACCCGCTCGTCCGGGTAGCGGAGCGACGCGGCCCGGAAACCGACGAACGCCCCGCCGTGGGACACCGTCCGGATACCGCGCTGGGTCCCGTGGACGAGGCCGAAAGCGTAATCCAGCGTGTCGCCGGAGGTCAGGACCCCCGGGCGGTGCAGCGCCGCGAGGAACGCCGGCCCGCCGACGGCCGCGCCGGCGTCCAGGTTCCGGTCCCAGAGCAGAAGGTCCCGGATGGAGGTGAAGATCCCTCCGTCGCCGACCATGGGGAGGGTGGTGGTGCTGATCCGGTACCCGCCGCCGGGCGCGGGGGCGTGGCCGATGGCGCGCCGCGCAACGATGCGCGTGGGATCGTCGTGGAAATGGGTGTCGAGCATGCCCAGCGGCTCGAACATCCGCTCCCGGGCGTACTGCGCCAGCGTCTTTCCGGCCGCGCGCTTCACGATCCGGGAGAGGAGGAAGTAGCCGGAGTTGCTGTAGAGGTGCTCGGAGCCCGGGTCGAAGTTCGGGGCCGTCTGGCGGGCGAGCATGGCGACGACGTCGTCGTCGGAGTACCAGTCGTCGTCCCGCTTCCCGGCCAGCGTCATGAGCGTGAGGTAGTCGCGCACCCCGCTCGTGTGGTGGATCAGGCTCCGCACCGTGAAGCGGGGTCCGAAATCGGGGAGCTCCGGGATCCAGCGGCGGACCGGGTCGTCGAGGGAGATCGCGCCGTCCTGGGCGAGGAGCACCATGGCCGCGGCGGAGAACTGCTTCGACACGGAGCCGATCCGGAACACCGAGGTCTCGGAGAGCGGGACGCCGTGCTCCAGGTCGGCCATGCCGTATCCCCGCGCGAAGGCCAGGGCGCCGTCGCGGAACACGCCGACCGCGCAGCCGGGGGAGCGGGTGTCATCGTAGGCCGCGAAGACGGAGTCGATCCGGGCGATGGGGACCTCCCCGGCGGCGGCCGGGGCGGCGGCGCCAGAGGTGGTCCGCGGCTCGACCCGGGTGCCGGCGCGCCGCAGGATCGCCCCGGGCGTCGCGCCCGTCGTGCGACCGTCCCGGTAGACGATCTCCCCGTTCACCCACACGATCCGCACCCCCTCGCTCGGAGCGTGCGGGTCCGCGGGGGTGGCCCGGTCGGTGACGGTGGCGGGGTCGAAGAGGACCAGGTCCGCGGGCGCGCCGGCGCGCAGCACGCCGCGGTCCTCGAGGCCCACGTGTGCCGCCGAGAGCCCGGTCATCTTGTGGACCGCCTCCTCCAGCGACAGGGGACCCTCCCGGACCAGGGAACCCAGCACGCGGGTGAACGCGCCGAACCCGCGGGGGTGGGCGCCGGCCAGCGCGCCGTCGGAGGAGATATTGGTGTGGGGCCAGCGGATGAGCCGGGCGACATCGTCGTCGCGCATGCTGGTGGCGATAATGCTCTCGCCCCCGTCCGTCGCCACCGCCCGCTGGACCAGCGCCAGGTAAGCGGTCACGGGGTCCTCGCGCCGCTCCCGGGCGACGTCCGCCAGCGTGCGCCCCTCGTACGCCGGCTCGGGCTCGTAGCGGGCGATCAGCATCCCTTCCGGCGGCGCCAGCTCCCCCAGCGCGAACGACGCGGCCTCCCGATCCTGGAAGTCGCGCTCCGGGAACAGCACCGTCATGGTGGACTGCCAGTACGTGTACGGGTAGACGTCCGCGGTGATGTCCACTCCCTCGGCGCGGGCGCGGTCGAGGCGGGCGATGAGCTCGCCGGCCCGGCCCCAGAGCGACTTCATGGCCAGCTTCATGTGGGAGACCTGCACGGGGATGTCCGCCTCGCGCCCGATGCGGATGACCTCGTCGATGGCGTCCCACAGCGCCCGGTCCTCGCTCCGGACGTGGCTGATGTATCGCCCGCCCGCGGCGGCGGCGTCCCGGGCGAGGGCGATGACCTCCTCGGTGGACGCGTAGATCCCGGGGTCGTATTCGAGGCCGGTGGACAGCCCCAGCGCGCCCGCGTCCAGCTCCCGCTTCAGCAGACGACGCATCCCGGCCACCTCCGCGGGCGTGGCCTCCCGCCGGAAATCCTCGCCCATCACCTGCCGGCGAATCGTTCCGTGTCCCGCGTACGACGCCACGTTCACCGCCACGCCGGCCTCGCCCACGCGGCGGAGGAAGTCGGCGAGGGGGAACGGCGACCCGCCGTCGTTGCCCACGACGATGGTGGTGATCCCCTGGCTCACGGCGCCCAGGGCGTCCGGGAGGTCCAGGAGCCCGCGGTCGTGATGGCTGTGCGTGTCGATGAAGCCGGGAGCGAGGACGAGGCCCGCGCCGTCGATCACGGCTTCACCGGCGACAGGGGCGCCGGCCGCGGTGGAGGCGATCCGGCCGTCCGCGATGCGCACATCGGCCACCGCTCCCGGCGCGCCCGTGCCGTCGAGGACCAGCGCCCCGCGGATCAGGGTGGTTCCGGCGCCGGGTGCCGGGCCGGCGGAGCGCGCCGCGCAGGCGCCCGCGCTCACGAGGAGCGGCAGCAGGAGCGCAACGGGGCCGGCGAGGCGTGAGGGGCTGCGGAGCGGGTTCACCATGCCGGCACGATGATAGCTACGGGCGAGCGCGGGGGCTACTGTGCGGCTGACCCCGGAACGGACCGGTGATCCACGAGGAATCCATGCTGCTGATGCTGATCGTGACCCTGGGCGCCACGGGCGGCGGAGCGTTCCAGGGACCCGGGGGCGCGCCGGGCGCCCCCGACCCCTCCTGGACCGGGATCGCCGCGCTGTTCCACCGCCGGATGGACGAGGAGCTCGTGGTGGGCGGGAGCCTCTGGATGGTGCAGGGCGGAGACGTCGTCCACCGGGAGCACCACGGCTGGGCGGACGTGGACGCCGGCCGCCGGGTCGACGAGGAAACGATCTTCCACTGGGCATCCATCACCAAGACGATCACGGCCATCGCCGTGCTCCAGCTCCGGGACCGCGGGCTGCTGTCGCTGGACGACCCTGCCGTCCGCCACGTCCCGGAGCTGCGCGAGGTCCACAGTCCCTGGGGCACCGTGGCCGACGTCACGGTCCGCCACCTCCTGAGCCACTCCGCCGGGTTCCGGGGTCCCACCTGGCCGTGGGGCGGCGACCAGCCGTGGCACCCTTACGAGCCGACGCGTTGGGAGCAGCTCGTCGCCATGATGCCGTACACGGAGCTCCTGTTCCCCCCCGGCGCCCGCTTCTCCTACTCGAACCCCGGCGTCATCTTCCTCGGCCGGATCATCGAGCGGCTGAGCGGCGACGACTACGAGGTCTACGTCCACAAGAACATCCTCGCGCCGCTCCGGATGCGCGCCAGCTACTTCGACGTGACCCCCCGGCACCTCCTGGCGCACCGCTCCAACAACTACGCGCTGGTGGATGGCCGCGCGGTGGCCAACGGCCTCGACTTCGACACCGGCATCACCACATCGAACGGCGGCCTGAACGCGCCCCTGACCGACATGAGCCGCTACCTCGCCTTCCTGACCGGACACTGCCCCGACGACGCCTGTCGCGGCGTCCTCGCCCGGGAGTCGCTGCGGGAGATGTGGCGGCCCGTGCTCCCCGTGGCGCCCGGGGCGGCCGAGGCGGCCGCGGGTCTGCCGGCCGGCTGGAAGGAATCCATCGGTCTCGGCTTCTTCGTCTACGAACGAGGCGACGACATCGTCGTCGGCCACACGGGCAGCCAGAAATCCTTCCGTGCCTTCTTCTACCTGGCCCCGGAGACCGGCGCCGCGGTCATCGGCGCCATGAACACCACCGGCGACGCGGACGCGGATGCCATCCGGTCGGAGCTGCGGAGCGGAATACTGGA